>JAHEDT010000028.1 GCA_024641085.1 Geobacteraceae bacterium
TGCGCATCTCGAAATCGATCTCCTGGAGCGTCTCGATGTGGTCGGACACGAAGGAGACCGGCACGATCAGCGCACCGGGCGCATGCTCTGCGCCGAGCTGGTCGATCACCTCAAGGGTATCGGGCTCCATCCACTGCACCGGGCCGGAGCGGCTCTGGAAACCGAGCCGCCAGGGGCGATCTCCGAACCGTGCCATCACCCCCCGGACAGTGCAGAGGACATGATCCAGGTAGGGGTCTCCTTCATCGATAAACTTCTGCGGCAGGGCATGCGCTGAGAAAAGGATGGGAATCTCATCGCGCACCAGTTCGTGGAATTTTTCCAGCCCTTCACGCACCCGGTTGGCCAGGGCGTCGAGGTAGGCAGGCCAATCATACCAATCGCGTATGACCGTGTACTTGAGTTCAGGGTAGACCCGTGCGGCAGTCGCCTCGAAATCCTTGAGACTGCTGCCGGTGGTCGCGTTGGTGTAGTGCGGGTACAGAGAGAGCACCACCGCCTGCTCGACCCCCTCCTGCTTCATCCGCCTCAGGCACTCCTCGGCGCGGGGCCGCCAGTAGCGCATCGCCACGAAGGGTTTGACCTGCTCGCCCAATTCGCGGGCCGTGCCTGCAGCCTGCTTGACGGTCCATTCGAGCAGCGGCGACTTGCCGCCGATCGAGGCATAGTTCAACTTGACTTTCGGCGCCCGCAACCGGCTGATCAGGAACGCGAACGGCTTCTGCAACAGGGCACCGGCCGGCAACTGGATCAGGTCGCGATCGGCGAAGAGATTATAGAGAAACGGGCGGACCGCTCGTAACGAGTCGGGTCCGCCCATATTCAGAAACACCAGTCCGGTTGGCTTGTCGAGGTTCATGATTGACAGGTTTCCTCGTTCCGCGCTCCCTATTTGCCGCTGTGCTTGTGCACACACTCGACCATGAACCGGGCATGCTCCGGATCGACGGTCGGCAGGATGCCGTGACCGAGGTTGAAGATGTGCCCCGGGCGACCGGCGTTCTCGTCGAGGATCCGTTTGACCTCGCGTTCGATGTGCGCCTTGGGCGCATACAGCACGGTCGGATCGAGGTTGCCCTGCACGGCAATCCTGGGGCCGATGATGTCCCGGGCCTTGCCGAGGTTGACGTGCCAGTCGAGACCCATGACATCCGAGCCGGCCTTGGCGACGATGTCGAGCATGGTGCCGGCACCCTTGACGAAATGGATGATCGGAACCGAGCGGTCGAGGCCGTTGATCAGCTTCTGGGTGTAGGGGAGAATGTACTTCTCGTAGTCAAGCGGCGAAACAATACCACCCCAGGTATCGAAGATCTGGATCGCCTGGGCACCGGCCTTGATCTGGGCGTTGAGATACTGGCGGTCCATCTCGGTGATCTTGTCCATCAACTTGGCGAACAGGTCCGGAGCACCGTACATCATGCGCTTGATCTGGGCGAAATCCTTGCTCCCCTTCCCCTCGACCATGTAGCAGGCCAGGGTGAAGGGCGCTCCGCCAAAGCCGATCAACGGCACCCGGCCCTCGAACTCACGACGCAGGATTCTGATCGTTTCGAGGACGTAAGGGACGTCCTCTTCCATGACCGGGATGCGCAGTGCATCAATATCGGCCTCGGTGCGAACCGGGTTTTCAAAAACCGGGCCCGGTACGAAGTCGAGCTTCAGCCCCATCGGTTCTACCGGGGTCAGAATATCGGAGAAGAGAATCGCCGCATCAGCGTTCAGGTAATCGATCGGCTGGATGGTCACCTCGGCGGCCAGTTCCGGCGTCTTGCACAGTTCGAGAAACGTGACCTTCTTGCGGACCGCCATGTACTGGGGCAGGTAACGGCCGGCCTGACGCATCAGCCAGACGGGGGTATAGTCGGTGGCCTCACCGCGACAAGCTTTTAAAAACGTGTAGTCTGTAGACATCGTGTTGTTGCCTCCTGTAATGATGCACATTCGATACTAGGGGCTGGGTGCTGGAGACTGGTATTGTCAGCCCCGAGGCCCGCTCCACCAGCAACCAATCATTTGGGTGCGTTTTGGGCCGCTTCCTGTTCCATGCGCTTGCGGGTGCGATGGGGGATATAGTTGCAGAACGGCTCTTCTTCCATGTAGTCGCCATAAACAGCATCGGCGCGGGCCCGGCAACCACCGCAGACGTTGATGAACTCGCACTCGCCGCACTTGCCCTTGTATTTTTTGAAGTCGCGCAGGTCGTTGAAGGTCTTGCTGTTGAACCAGAGGTCCTTGAACGGTACCTGCTTGACGTTGCCGACCGAGGAATGGAAGTACGAGCAGGGCTTGAGATTGCCGAAACAGTCAATCAGGCAGATGGTCTGGGCGGCGATGCAGCCCTTGCCGCCGCCGGTGGAGAAGGTCAGGCTGCGGCGCTTGAAATCGACGCCTTCCGCCTTGGCCATCTGCGGCACGACACGATAGTAGTGCGGCGCACAGGTCGGCCGCATGAGAATCTCGTCTTCGCCCTTCTCCTGTTCATAGTGCCAGGTGAGAATCTCCTCGTAGTCCTCCTTGGAGATCAGTTCGTTCATGATCTCCTCGCCGCGGCCGGTCGGCACGATCATGAACATGTACCAGGCGGTGGCACCAAGGGCCTTTGAGACTTTGAAGGTAGCGCCGATATCATGCTGGTTGCGCTTGGTGAAGGAGGAGTTGATCAGGAACTTGATGCCGTTGCGCTTGAGGGTTTCGGCACCGCGCACCACCCCCTCGAACGCCCCCGGGCAGGAGCGGAAGTCGTCGTGGATCTCGGCGGTCGAGCCATCAAGGGAGAGTGAGACCATCTTGATGTCGGCGGCCATCATCTGCGCGCAGACTTCATCGGTGATCAGGGTGCCGTTGGTCGCCATGCACATGCGCAGCCCCTTGCCGGTGCCGTAGCGGGCGATCTCGAAAATGTCCTTGCGCAGCAGCGGCTCGCCACCGGACAGGACCATGACCGGTTGACTGACCTCGCAGATATCGTCGATCAGCTTGAAGGCTTCCTGGGTATTGAAATCACCGATGGCCGCGTCCATGTCCGATGAGCAGCGACAGTGGACACAGTTCAGATTACAGCGCTGGGTCGACTCCCAGGCAATCCATTTCGGAATAAATTCTGCTTTTGGCACCATTCCGGTACCTCCTTGGGAAACATAATCTCGACAAAAGAATGAGGTTCGGGGTTACCCCCGAACCACTGAGAGCAGTGTACAACAGAACTCGCTGGTCTGACAAGTTTTAAGGGTCTGCCGTCTCACGGGATTGCCTGCGGTCAGGCAGGGAAAGGCGCTTGTTGTTCAGCATCCAGCGGGGCCTTTTAACCGCGGACAGTGAAACAAAAACCATTTCCCCTGTCAATAAGTTAGGCCATCCAAAGATCATTTTAGCAATAAAAAAAGGCAGCCTTCGGGCTGCCCTGGTCAGAAAATGAAACATGGGGATGGTCAACCGCACTGGGCAAGCGGCACTTCATCATGGAAAAGCTCCTCGAAAATCTCCGCGACCGTCTCGATGCGCGTCGCCTTCCATGCATTGGAACCACAGAAAACCAAGCCGGTCTCCGTATCGCCGCGCTGGGCTCGATCAAGAGCGTGGACAATACAGAACCGTTCCCCTTCCGACTTGTAAGTACACTTGCGCAAACAACCGGTCGGACAGGTGGGCGTCATTTCCAGGTCGCGTTCCCGAATTTCCTCCACGTTGGCGATCAGGGCCCTGCCCGGCAGGCCGGCCGGACTCATGAGCAGGCCGATGTCCTCCTTTTTACAGTCAAGGTAAGCCTGTTTGAAAGCATCATCGGCATCGCACTCCTCGGTACAGACGAAACGCGTGCCCATCTGCACACCGTCGGCGCCTTGCTCAAGGGCGTGCATGAGGTCATTGCGATCCCAGATGCCACCGGCGGCGATAACCGGTATGTCGAGGTTCCAGGTCTCGCGGAAATAAGCCTTGACGCCACGAACCGTCGCGTATTGATCATACTGGCCGGTCCCGATATTCTCGAACTTGTCACCCAGGTGGCCACCTGCGGTATCAGGATCCTCGACCACGATGGCATCAGGGAAGCGATTGTAGGCTTTGTGCCACTTGCGGGCGATCAACTCGGCCGCCTTGACCGAGGAGACGATCGGCACCAAGGCCACGTCCGGCCAGTCGGCGGTCAGTTCAGGGAGGTTCATCGGCAGCCCGGCACCACTGACAATCAACTTGGCGCCACCTTCGCAGGAGGCCTTGACCAGCTCGGCATAATCGGTGACCGCCACCATGCAGTTGGTGCCGATGACCCCGTCCGGAGCAATCGCGTATGCCTTGGCCAACTCGTCCTTGAGCGCCAGAGGCTCAGCGGCAAAATAGTTGTCACCCTTGAAGCGCGGCGAATTCAGGCCGATCCCCGCCGTAGCCACCAGGCCGATACCACCGCAACGCGCCACGTTGCCGGCCAGCCGGTGACCGGAGATGCGAACGGCCATGCCGCCTTGAATCAGGGGAAAGCGAACTTCGTGTTTGCCAATACGCATAGATTCTCCTCTGGATATACCAAGATCAATTATAATTTAGCAAATTGGCCGCCATCATTTTGTAATACTTCTGTAAAAGCGTGATCTTCTCCCCCTTGCCGCCTGCCGCCGGTAATGGTAAAGATGGGTCTTATGAACTGGCTGAAACGCATTTTCAATCCGCTCATGGCTTTTATCGGCATCCAGCTGGCCTGGGTGCTGGTGGTGATCGTCTGGCTGAACTGGTTCCTAGGCAACCATCGCAAGTTGAGGGAACTGGCAGAGAAGTACAGTCCGGAACTGCTGGTCGGCGGACCGGACTGGCTGATTCTGACCGAAGGGCTGCTGCTGCTGATCTCGATACTGGTCGGGGTCTATGTGATCTTTCTCTACTGGAAGAGGCAGTCGGCGTTGGTCCGCGAACAGCGCCAGTTTATCGCCCAGGTCACGCATGAGCTGAAATCCCCCCTGGCCTCGCTGCAGCTCCACCTGGAAACACTGCGTCGCCATCAGCCCTCTCCCGAGCGCCAGGCGGCCTTCGTCGAGACCATGATGAGCGACACCGGCCGTCTCAACAGCCTGATTGACAATCTGCTCTCGGCCAACCGGGTCGGTCAGAAGCATTGGGGTCTCAATCTGCAGACAACCGACTTCAGTGCCTTCGTTGAAAAATATTTCCGTGCCCGCCAGTTCGCCCTGCCCAAGGCCGGCAAGTTGGCTCTCGACATCACGCCCGGTATTTATGTCGCCATGGACCATGATGCAATGGAGACGGTTTTGCGCAACCTGCTGGAAAATGCCGTGCTCTATTCCGACGCTCCCCCTGACATCAGCGTGACCCTGGACAGGGACCATGACAAGTGCTGCCTGGCTTTCGCCGACCGCGGCCGCGGCATAGACCGCAACGAGCAGAAAAAAATCTTCAACATGTTCTACCGGATTCGCCGCAGCAATGAAAACATCCGTGGCACCGGGCTTGGGCTCTTCATCGTACATGCGACGATTCGCCGCCACCGCGGCCAGGTTACGGTGGAGAGCAAGGGGAAAGGGCAGGGGACGACGTTCCGCATCATCCTCCCGGTCACGCAAGTGGCCGCTGGGGAGTCGACGTCATGAAGCGACCGCACATCCTGCTCATCGAAGACGAAACACACATCGCCCAGGGGCTGATCTTCAACCTGGAGCTCGAAGGCTTCCGGGTCACCCACGTCGAGACCGGAGCGGCGGCGAGGCAAGCCTTCCGCAGCCAAACGTTTGATCTCGTCGTACTCGACCTGATGCTGCCCGACAGCCATGGGATTGACCTGTGCAGCGAGATGCGGCAGTTGGCGCCCAAACTGCCGATCCTCATACTGACCGCTTTGGGTAAAGAGCTGGACCGCATCAGCGGACTGAAGGCAGGCGCCGACGACTATCTCACCAAACCTTTCAGCCTCGATGAATTCCTCTTGCGTCTGCACGGCATGCTGCGCCGTTCCGCCTGGTATCAACCGGCGTACAACAAGGAAGAGGTCTACAACTTCGGCAGCAACCGCGTCGACCTGAAGAACCTGCAGGCCACCACCGCACACGGCAACATCCGCCTCACCGAGCTGGAGGGGCGCATGCTGGCAATTTTCTTCGCCAAAGAGGGCGAAACCCTCACCCGGGCCGAACTGCTCGAGTCGGCCTGGGGGATGGCCGCAGACACTGAAACCCGCACCCTCGACAATTTCATCGTCCGGTTGCGCAGGTACTTCGAGGACAACCCGGCCCACCCTCAACATTTCCTGACCGTGCGTGGTCGGGGCTACCGCTTTATCAAGGAATCGGGATAATTAGATTCTCAAGCAAAAGCATCCAGAAAAACCTTGTTGAGATTGGTGAGGCATTTAAGAACGCCCAAAGCGTTGCGCCTTGCTTGAACCCTTTGCGTCTTTGCGTTAGAGTCTGGTCTCAATCTTTACCAAACCAGAGACAACAATGACTGATAACAACGTTCAACCCCTTGAGGAGGACAGACATGAAAGCTGTCTTGATGGAAGGCTTCGGCGGCCTCGACGTTCTGAAGGTCGGTGAAATCGATAAACCCGCACCGCAGGAAGGGCAGGTTCTGGTCATGGTGGCGGCCACCTCTGTCAACCGCCCCGACCTGGTGCAGCGTGCAGGCAAGTACCCGCCCCCCCCAGGCGATTCGGAGATTCTCGGACTCGAAGTATCCGGAACCATCGCAGAACTCGGTCCGGGCGTTAAAGGCTGGGCCGTCGGCGATCGGGTCATTTCCCTGGTCGGTGGCGGCGGTTACGCCGAGTACGCAGTAGCCTACGCCAACCACTTGATGCGCATTCCAGACAGCATGAGCTTCGAAGAAGCTGCCTGCATCTGCGAGTCCTACATCACAGCGTTTCTCAATGTCTTTATGATCGGCGGCTTCCAGGACGGCCAGACGGCCATCCTGCATGGCGGGGGGGGTGGCGTCAATACGGCAGCCCTCCAGCTTTGCAAGGCGCTCACCCCGAACAGCAGGTTGATCGTTACCGCCCACCCCTCGAAGATGGAACGGGTCAGCGACCTGGGCGCTGACCTGGTGATCAACTATCTCGAGAACCCGGACTTTACGGACATTGTCAAGGAGTACACCGGGAAAAAAGGGGTCGACCTGATCCTCGACCATGTCGGCGCCAAGTACCTCGCCCCGAACATGAACTCGCTCGGCTACAAGGGTACGCTGGTCATCATCGGTGTCATCTCGGGCATCAAGGCCGAACTCAATCTCGCCCTGATGATGGTCAAACGCCAGCAGATCATCGGTTCGGTGCTGCGCTCGCGACCGGTTTCCGAAAAAGCCGAGATCGTCGCCGAATTCACCCGGCGCGCCCTGCCGAAATTTGCCGATCAAACCATCGTGCCGATCATCGAAAAGGCCTTCGCCATAGAAGATGTTGTCGACGCTCACCGGATGATGGAAGAAGACCAGCACTTCGGCAAGATCGTCCTCAAAATCAGCTGATCTGATACGACCAGCCGAGCACCTGTCATGAGAGAAGACTGCGCCCTCAACATCATCCTGATCGGCATGCCTGGCGCCGGGAAAAGCACGGTCGGCGTACTGCTGGCCAAACGTCTCGGCTACCAGTTTGTCGATACCGACCTGCTGCTCCAGACCCGTCATCATTGCCGTCTGCAGCAGATCATTGCCCGGGAAGGACTGGCGGCCTTCAAACGGATCGAGGAGGACGTCCTGTGCAGTCTCGCCATATCGCACAGCGTGGTTGCCACCGGCGGCTCGGCCGTGTACAGTGAGCGGGCCATGGCCCACTTGAGACAACTCGGGCAGCTGGTCTTTATCGATATCCCTCTGGAGGAACTGCTCACCAGGGTCAACGATATGGACAGCCGTGGACTGGTGATCGGTCCGGATGAAACCTATCAGCACCTCTATGACGAACGCCTGCCGCTCTACAGAAAGTACGCCGAGGTGACGATTGCCGGTGGCGGGCTGACGGTCGAGGCTGTCGCCGCGGCTGTTGAGCAGCAGGTCTGTGAGCAATCCCACGACTTGGATTAATTGAACCGCCATGTCCTACAGTAAATATTTCAACAAAGGCCAGAAAGTTTTCATCAAACGGATCTTCACCGATGAGGAAAGAACCGCCCTGGACAGCATCACCGGCTATGCCATGCGCAGCCAGTCGATGCAGCTCGACCTGGCCCTCCCCTACGGTTGCGATGCTGCAGATTCCTACCCTTTTGAATCGGGAATGAAGTTTGAGATTTCGACCGACCACAAAGGAATGGGCCTGCGCCTGGTGGCCTCATTCAGCGATCGTATCAGCAGCCAGGATATCCGCCTGCAGTTCGAGGGGAACCTGGAGTTTATTTCGCGCCGGCTCTATAAACGGGTGGATGTCAACGCCTGGGTGGGGATTCAACGTGGCCAGGGCAACCTGGCGGAGATGCGCCGTCTCTGGGAGGAACATCTGCAGAAGATTAAATCAGGAGTCTCTGCCGCCGAGCTGACCGAATTCAAGAAACACCTGGTCAACCTTGCCGGGGGCGGTTTGCGCCTGACGTTGCCGGCTCCGGTCGAGATGGCAGAGCGGGTCCTGGTCTACCTCTCGATCGGTGACAAGCAGGGGATCATCTGTGCACTGGCTGAAACGATCTGGGTCGACCAGGCCAAGGACGACGGCACACAGATGATCGGCCTGCGGTTCCTGAATATTCTCGAACAAGACCAGGCCCGGATCGATGGGGTGGTCAAAATGCTGATTGATCGTCTGGGAGGCACCGGCGAAGCATGACACTCATGGCTGCTCTGGGAGCATTTTATGCAAATGCTCCCAGAGCAGTACTCCGTCGCCGGTAAACACGCTCTGTTCATCCGCAGGCAAGACCCGCCAGTCGCCGCGCCGGATTTCCAGTTCCAATTGTCCTGGAGCCCAACCGGTATAGCCGGCAAAGATCCGGGAGACCAACACGCCTTCGGCAAAATCAGACCATTCTTCAAGCACGCCAACCCCGGTCAGATAAAGGCCGCCGAGGACTTCATCGGCCGGCTCCGGCGGATCGTTGCGGACTTTGACCAGGGCCAGCAGGGTCTGCGGTTCAACCGGGCCGCCATACGAGAGGCGGGCGCCCTGCCCGACGAGCTTCGACCCCTCCGGGAGAACTTGCGACAGCGCCAGGCGGCTGGTCCGATTGACGACCAGGCCGGCCGAGCCCTGTGCATCATGCTGGATCAAGAGGATCACCCCTTGGTGGAATCGCGGATCAACGAGCCTCTCCGCCGCGACCAGAAACACCCCCTTGTCCGGGGCAAAGGCTTGCGCGGTCTGCGTCCAGGCCAGACAGATCAGCAACAGCGGAAGGAATAAACAAAACCGTCGCCAGCTCGAAATCATTGTGTTTTTTCCTCCCGCGGCAAAAGCACCCAGAACTTGGCGGCCTGTTTCATGCGCCCGGCCAGGGCGCCTGCCTGGTCACCCATTCCCCAGAAAAAATCGCCCCGCACCTTGCCCTTGATCGCACCGCCGGTATCCTGCGCCATCATCAGGCGCTGCAATGGCCGATCGCTGTTCGGCCAGGTGGTCTCGATAAACACCGGAGCGCCGAGCGGGATATAACGCCGGTCGACAGCCATGCTGCGGCCTGGCGTCAGGGGCACGCCCAGGGCCCCGGGTGGGCTCTGGACATCGCCGCCCAGCTCTCTGAAGAAGACGTAACTCGGGTTCTGGTTCAGCAGTTTGTCAACCTCTTGAGGATTTTTCCTGGCCCACTCCCGGATGTTCTGCATCGACATCTGGTCGCGGGTCATGGCACCGCGATCGATCAGGAACTTGCCGATCGACTTGTAAGGATGGCCATTCTGATCGGCGTAGTTGACCATGGCCCGCTCACCGTTATCAAGCAGGATGCGCCCCGACCCTTGGACATGCAGGAAAAACAGCTCGACAGGGTCAGCGACCCAGAAGAGTTCCTTGCCGGCCAGCGGCTGTCCCTGGCCGTCAATTTTGCTCCGGTCCCAGTAGGCAATCACCCGTTGGCCTTCGACCCTGCCCCGCAACCGGTAGTTACCAAGCTCCGGATAGACTTCACTCAGGTCGACCACCAGCAGGTCATCCGGGCGGCTATAGATCGGATACCGGTAGGTGCCCGAAGGAGTCCGGCTGCCGTGCAGGTCGGGGACGTAGTAGCCGGTCAGCAGACCTTCGCTGGAACCGTTCGCCTGTCGGACCTGGTGCGGCACGAAGTTGCGTTCAAAGAAAGCGCGCACCTCCGCTCCGGGAGCATTGTCCATGGCAAGGGCCTCCTGGCAGGCAGCCTGCCATTGCGGACGCCAGCGCAGTGCCGAGCAGCTCTGAAGAAAAGCGCCAAAAGCCAGGCTCGGGTCATCTTCCAGCCAACCGGGAACCTCTTGCCAGGTCACCGCCTGCAGCGTCGGGACCTCCTCCACGGCCGGCACCTCTACGACCGGCTCTTCAAGGACCGGTCCTTCGACGACCGGAACTTTCGGCGGCCGTGCGCAGGCGGCGAGGACCACCAGACTGACAATCATCAACCAGCATCGTTTCTTCATAATCCCTTTATTTCCAGTTCAGGTTCGATCAGAATTATCCGCTAAGCGCTTAGCCTACAGCTTACAGCCTACAGCCTACAGCCTACAGCTTACAGCTTACAGCTTACAGCTAACAGCTAACAGCTAACAGCTAACAGCTAACAGCTAACAGCTAACAGCTAACAGCTAACAGCTCTAAGCATTCAGCCTGACAGTCTCCAAGTCAATGGCTGATTTCACGTTCAGAACATATCGACCGGGTCGACATCAACCGTGAGAACGACCCCGGCCGGTATATGCATCCGCAAGGGGGTCAATTGCGCGAGCCGGCGGCGCAGTGGTTCACGCTGCCGCCCTTTGAGCAGAATCTGCATCCGGTGCTTGTTGCGCAGGCGTGCCAGCAGGCAGGGCGCCGGGCCAAGGACTTCCACGTCCGGGGGCCCGGCCATCAGCCCGGCCGAGAGCCGGTTAGCGGCATTGCAGACCTTGGTTTCGTCATTGCCGCTCAACACCAGGTTGACCAGGTGACCGAAGGGAGGATAATCCAGGGCCTGGCGCTGGGCAAGCTCCAGAGCAGCGAAGCCCTGGTAATCGTGGCGGGCAACAAAAGCGAGCGCATAGTTGTCAACCGCGTAGGTCTGGATCAGGACCCGGCCGGATCGGTCACCACGCCCGGCCCGTCCAGCAACCTGGCTGAGCAGTGAGAAGACCCGTTCGGCGCTGCGAAAATCCGGCAGGTTCAGCGCCGTATCGGCGTTGAGCACCCCGACCAGGGTCACGGCAGGAAAATCATGCCCCTTGGCAATCATCTGGGTGCCGATCAATACATCGATCTCTCGGGCCGCCATCTGCGTCACCAAACGATGATGAGAGCCCTTGCGGCTGGTGGTATCGCGGTCCATGCGCGCCACCCGCGCCCCGGGAAACTTGTGTCGAATCTCTTCTTCGAGGCGCTCGGTGCCCATCCCTTCGGGGAGCATGCGGGCCCCGCTGCAGCGAGCACAGCTCTCCGGCGGCCGCTGGCGGAAATCACAGTAATGACAGCGCAGCGAGCGCTGCACCTGGGAATAAGTCAGCGTGATGTCACAGTTCGGACAGCGCAGCGTTGCGCCGCAATCGTGGCAGAGCAGAAACGGTGCATAGCCCCTGCGGTTGAGTAGCAGCAGGGCCTGCTCGCCGGCCTGCAGGGTTGCGCCGAGCGCAACCTGCAGCGGCTCACTCAGAAGCCCTTCCCCATCATGTTGGGCCAGGTCGACCAGTTCGACCCCGGGCAGCGGCCGCTCTGCAGTCCGCTCCGGCAGCGGCAGATATGCCAGTTGGCCGTCCATGGCGCGCTGATAGGTCGTCAGTACCGGAGTTGCGCTACCCAGCAGGACCACGGCCTCATCCATCTGCCCCCGCATCAGCGCCAGGTCGCGGGCGTTATAGCGGAAACCTTCCGACTGCTTATAGCTGCCGTCATGCTCTTCATCGACGACAATCAGGCCGAGCCCGGCAAGGGGCGCAAACACTGCAGAACGGGCGCCGATCACCACGTCGATGTCGCCTTTCGCTACCTGCCGCCAGGCATCGTAGCGCTCGCCGTCGGACAATCCGGAATGCAGCACGGCCAGGTGCACGCCGTGGTCCCGGAACCAGCTGCGAAAACGGCCGACCAGTTGCGGTGTCAGGGCGATTTCCGGAACCAGAACCAGTGCTTTTCGCCCCTGTTCGAGGGCTGCGGCGATCGCCCGCAGGTAGACCTCGGTTTTGCCGCTGCCGGTAACCCCGTGCAACAGGCAGGGATGAAAGGCCGGTGGCGCATTCAGCAGCCTGGTCACATGGTTGACGGCCTGCTGCTGGGCAGGGTTGAGTTCAAGCGCATGGTGGACGTCCACAGCCATCTCGGCAAAAGGGTCGCGGCAGCGCTCAACCTCAACGAACTCCAGGAATCCCAGTTCAACCAGCCGCTGCAAGGCGGCGTACGGCACCGCAAACTGCTGGCGCAGCTGGCTCAGACCGACCTGGCCGGCGGCCCGAATGAACTGCAGGAGTTCACGCTGGCGAACCCCGCGCGGGTCTCCTGCGCTGGTGGTTGCCCGGTAGAGCCTGTCATGCAGGACTGCCGGTTTGCTGTCCAGGGCCGACAGCCCGGCTGGCAACGCCGTGCGGACCGCTTCTCCGGGAGGATAGAGGTAGTAGCGTGCTGCGCGCAGGTAGAAGTCGGCGTGCCGGGCGTGAAACAGCGGGTGGGGATCGATAACTTCGAGGATCTCCTTGAGGGGGGTGTCACCAGGCTCAGCCCAGTTCATGATGTAGCCGACAACCTGGCGGCGACCCAGAGGAACCCGCACACGGCTGCCGACCTGGACCTGCGTCGCCAGGGCGGCCGGGATTGCGTAACTCAGGATCTTGTCGAGAGGCGCAACAACTGCGATCTCTGCGGCCTGCTTCTTTTCTGGTGATGACGTCACTTCAGGGGTGCACCAAGTTCAACAAGAGGGGGACGCAAACAAACGACGCAAACTGCGGCCATGAACTCGTGAATCAAAGCTCAAACCGAGGTTTGTCCATACATTCGACCTGTATTCAACCGCGCCAGGCAGGCGGCCCGCGAAAACACTTCGCTGCTCACTAGAGAGCTTTTCCGATCTTTGCACGACCCTGTCGATATCCGGGGTTCACGGCCTGGCAATCGAACACCAAAAACGCAAAGGGGAACTGTCAACCGGGATGGTCAGCTGCGGCCCTGCTTGCCTGACTTGGAGCCTTTCCGCCAGTTTTTCCTGAAATGCTCGTCCAGCAAGCGCCACACCCTGGCTGCTGTTCTAAAAGGCCTCCGGGCCGAGGATCTGTGCCGCCAGCTGGCGGGCAAACTCCCTGCATTCACGGTTATTGTCCTCGGTCGGCGTGAAGCGCAGCGTCAACCCCGGGACCGGCAGTTTGAAACGCAGCCCTTTCAGGCGTTCTTCGACCAGTTTGATCGCTTCACCGCTCCAGCCAAAGGACCCAAACGCAGCGGCAACCTTCGCCTTGGGTGTCACCAGGGAGAAGAGGGACAATGCGTGCCAGACCTGTGGTGGGGCATCCCGATTGATCGTCGAGGTCCCGACCAGAATCAGATCAGCCAATTCCAGTTCATCGCGCAGATCGTTATCACGCATCTCGCACATGCGCATGACGACAACGTTGAAGTTTTGCGCTTCCAGCTCCTGCTTGATGTTGTCCGCCATGCTGTGGGTGTTGCCATGGGAGGACAAAGTCAACATCAGGGCACGGGGGTTCGGCTGCTTCGGCGGCAACGCCGACCAGCGCCGGTAGGAATCGATGACCGCACGGGGATCGATGCGCCGGATCGGACCGTGCGAGGGGCAGATCATCTTCACCTCCAAGGCGTCCACCTTGGCAACGGCATCACGCACCTTGTCCTTGAAAGGGCGCATGATGCAATCGAAATAGAAATGGAAATCCTTTGAGAAGTCAGGAATTTCGTCATCGAAGAGCTTACTGGCACAGTAATGGGCACCAAAGGCGTCACAGGGGAAAAGCACGGCATCTTCGACCAGGTAGGTGAACATGGTATCAGGCCAGTGCAGGTAAGGGGCAAGGACAAACCGCAGGGTCCGGCCGCCCAGGTCGACCTCTTCGCCGTCGCTGACCACATGGGGGTTGAACGGCCCATTCAGCAGTTGGCCCAGAAAATTCTGGGCGGGCCGGGTACAGTAGACCGGCAGGTCCGGGCGTTTTTCGAGCAGACGACCCAACGCCCCGGAATGGTCCGGCTCGGTGTGGTTGATCACCACCAGGTCGATCTTGTCGAGACCGATGACCTCTTCGATCTTGGCAAAGAATTCATCGGTAAAGGGCGCCTTGACCGTATCGATCAGGGCGGTTTTCTGTTCCCCACGGACAATGTACGCATTATAGGTGGTGCCGTTATGCGTCGGAAAAAGCTCATCGAAAATTTTCAGGTCGGGGTGCCTGACACCGACCCAGAAAACATTGCCAGCAACCTCCTGGGATTGATCCATAATGTGTATCGCCTTTCCTTTTCGGTATGGTTTCCTCTATAATTGCCTATCATGCAAGGCCTAAAGATAATACAACCCGCCGCTCCTGACAACCACCGCCCGCATTCCCATGGCAGGTTCCCATGAGCTTTTCTTCCCGTCGGCGACCCGGGGTGAGCAGGCGGCGCTTCCTGTCACTCGGCATGTTCGGCATCGCCGGCGCGCTGGCAGCGGACACCGCCTGGTATGAGCCGCAGGCCCTGCAGGTAGAGAGCACTATTCTACCGACCCATTCCCCCGGAGGGAAGGTTCGTCTGGTGCAGATCAGCGACCTCCACCTGAGCAGTTTCAACAGCTATTTTGGCAAGGTCGCCAGCGAAG
The DNA here is from genome assembly GCA_024641085.1 of Geobacteraceae bacterium. Taxonomy (GTDB): domain Bacteria; phylum Desulfobacterota; class Desulfuromonadia; order Desulfuromonadales; family BM103; genus JAHEDT01. Next base: position 14,892 of record JAHEDT010000028.1, read on the forward strand.
TTGCCAGTCTGCAGCCGGACCTGATCGTTCTTACCGGAGACTATCTCGAAGAAGAACGCAACATCCGGGGGGTCCTGAATTTTCTCAAGCAGCTGCGCGCCAATCACGGCATTTATGCGGTGCAGGGCAACTGGGAATACTGGTCGCGGCTCGAGGGCGAAAACCTGCGCCGGCATTTTTCCGGGGTCGGGGTGAAGCTGTTGATCAACGAACGTGCTGACCTGGAAATCAACGGCCGCGCCCTGTCGATCTTCGGCCTGGATTACCCGTCATCGACGGACCATCTCCAACAACTGCAGCAGGACATCGATCCCCAGCGTTTCAACCTGCTCCTGTCCCATGTCCCGGCTTTTGCCCACGAACAGCTTCACGAACAGATCGACCTGGTCCTGAGCGGGCACACCCACGGCGGCCAGATCCGCCTGCCTTACCTGCCCCCCTTATACCTGCCGCGCTATTCCGGCCGATTCGTGGCCGGGTTCTACCAGGTCAGCCCTCATCGCATACCGCTCTACGTCAGCCGTGGGGTGGGCACCAGCGTCCTCCCCCTGAGATTTCTCTGCCGTCCTGAAATTGGCCTCTTTGAATTGGTGTAGGCGACTGGAGGCAGTGCTTCCAGCAGCTCACCTTCGTGTTCAAAACTCAAATGGTCCCAGGCTCGTGCGCAAGGCTGATGAACAGCCCGGTTCCTGCTCAGGTGTGCAGGGCCTGGCCGAGCGCTTTGAGTGCGGCCTCCTGAAACGCTTCACCCAAAGTGGGATGAACATGCACCGTACCGGCGATATCTTCAAGGCGCGCGCCCATCTCCAGGGCCAACGCGAAACAGCTGGAGAGTTCGGCGACGCCACGGCCGACAGCCTGGATGCCGAGCAGCAAGTGATTGTCGGCCCGAGCCACCACCCGCACGAAACCCTCCCCTGCTTCCATGGTCATGGCCCTGCCGCTGGCGGCAAAGGGAAACTGGCCTAGCTTGACCTGGAAACCGGCCGCCCTGGCCTGCTCGGGAAGCAGACCAGCGACCACCACCTCGGGATCGGTGAAGCACACGGCGGGGATGCAGATCTTGTCGAAGGAGCGCGGCGTGCCGGCAATGATCTGGGCAACCATCTCCCCTTGTGCCAGTGCGCGGTGGGCGAGCAGGGCGCCACCAGTGACATCGCCGACAGCCCAGACGTTTTTCATCGAAGTCTGGCAGCGATCGTCGATACGGATGAATGAGCCATCCATATCCAGGACCAGGTTGTCGATCCCCCAGCCGGCAGTACGCGGCCGCCGGCCCACGGTGACCAGCACCTTGTCGGCCTTGATCTCGATCTCGGCACCGCCATCAGCTGTCACCCGCAGGGCATTGCCCTTCTCCGTAAGCCCCTGGGCCCTGGCCCCGGTCAGAACCTGCACATCCATCATCTTCAGGCGCTCGGCAATCGGCCGGGTCAGGTCGGCATCGTAATGGGGGAGGATGCGCTCCTCGGCTTCGACCACGGTGACCAGGGAGCCGATTTTGGCGAAAGCCATCCCGAGTTCCAGGCCGATGTAGCCCCCGCCCACGACGCACAGACGTTTGGGCAGGGTGGTCAGCGAGAGCGCCGTGCTCGAGGAGATAACCGCTCCTCCGAAGGGCAAAAACGGCAGTTCCACCGGTTCGGAGCCGGTCGCCAGGACAACGTGCTCGGCAACGATGCGCTGCACGCCCCGCGCCGTTTCCACCTCACAGGTGCGGCCGTCCTGAAGGACACCCCAGCCCTTGATCACCGTGACCCTGGCTTTCTTCAGCAGGCCGGCAACCCCGCTGTTGAGTCGGCTGACGATGCCGTCCTTCCAGGCAATCGTGCGCTTCAGGTCAATCGAGGGCCGCCCCAGCGAGATGCCGATTGGGCTCTCGCCCGAAGCATGGTGCAGGACCGCCTGGAACTCGTCAGCGGCGTGGATCAGGGCCTTGGAGGGGATACAGCCGACATTGAGACAGGTGCCTCCGAGCTGGTCACTCTCCACCAGCACGGTCTCCATGCCAAGTTGCCCGGCCTTGATGGCGGCCACGTAGCCGCCGGGGCCGCCGCCCAGCACCAGTACTTTGGTCGTGATCGGTTTCATTTACAAATCCATGTTCAGCAGGGCCGGGTGCTCGAGCAGGGCCTTGAGCCGCTGCACGAACTCGGCAGCGTGCGCCCCGTCGATCACACGGTGGTCGAAGGACGAAGAGAGGTTCATGATCTTGCGCGGCAACCAGGCGCCATGGTCATAGACCGGACGCACCGCGATCTTGTTGACGCCGATAATGGCAACCTCGGGAGCATTGATAACCGGGGTACTGACAATGCCGCCAAGCGGACCGAGACTGGAGATCGAAATGGTTGATCCCTTGAGCTCCTCCGCCTTGGCCCGACCGGCCCGGGCGGCCTCGGCCAGGCGCTGGATCTCCAAGGCACAGTTCCACAGGTCAATGGACTCGGCATGCCGCAGCACCGGCACCATCAGACCGTGCGGTGTCTGAGCGGCAATGCCGACGTGGACGCCGCCGTAGCGATAGATGATCTCGGCGTCGTCATCATAGCGGGCGTTCATCATCGGGTAGTCGCGTAGCGCCTTGACCAGGGCGCGCACCAGGAAGGGGAGCAGGGTCAGGCGTGGTTGGTCCTCACGCCGCAGGCCATTGAGCTGGGCCCGCAACGTCTCCAATTCACTGACGTCTACTTCCTCGACGTAACTGAAATGCGGAATGCGCCGTTTGGCGTCCTGCATCTTCTTGGCGATGCGGCGGCGCAGACCGATGACCCGGATCTCTTCCACCGAATGATCGGTGTACAGGCCATGCGGCGCCGGTCCGCCGCCGCGGGCGGCGAAATCGTCCAGGTCTTCGTGGGTGATGCGTCCCGCCGGACCGCTGCCATGCACGTAGCGCAGGTCCACTCCCAAGGTGCGGGCCCGACCGCGCACCGAGGGCGCAGCAATCGGTTTCCCCCCCTGCAGGCTCGACGGGGCCGCTGCGGAAGAACGGGACCGAGGCACCGACTTCGGCGGCGCAGCCTTTTCCGGCTCGGTTCCGGGCTCAGACTCGTCAGCCGGCGAGAACTCTTCTGGCCCGACCGGTGATTCGACGGCCGGTGCCACGCTGGTGACGTTGCCCTCCCCCTCGATCTCGAGGCGGACCAGGTCGGAACCGATGGCCAACACATCACCGACCGTGGCCCCCAGCCAAAGCACCTTGCCGGCCACCGGCGACGGCAGCTCCACAGTCGCCTTGTCGGTCATGACCGAGACCAGCGGGTCGTCCTCGTTGACCAGGTCGCCGACCTTGACATTCCATTCTACGATCTCGGCCTCGGCAATGCCTTCGCCCACATCAGGCAGCTTGATGACAAACTCACCCATCTCAGGCCTCCATCATGCGTTTCAGGGCACTGCCGACCCGCGCAGGGCCGGGGAAGTACTCCCATTCCAGGGCATGCGGATAGGGAGTGTCCCACCCGGTCACCCGTTCGATCGGTGCCTCGAGGTGATAGAAGCAACTCTCCTGCACCAGGGCGCAGAGTTCCGCGCCGAAGCCCGAAGTCAGCGTCGCTTCGTGGATCACCATGCAGCGGCCGGTCTTCTTGACCGATGTTTCGATGGTTGCCATGTCCAGCGGCAACAGAGTCCGCAGATCGATGATTTCGGCGTCGATGCCGGTCTCGGCCACTGCGGCTTCGGCCACGTAGACCATGGTGCCGTAGGCCAGGATGGTGACCGCCGAGCCCTGGCGACGAACCGCGGCTTCGCCGAGCGGGACGTGGTAATGATGCTCCGGGACCTCACCCAACGGGTGCTTGGACCAGGGGATCGAAGGCCGCTCGTGGTGGCCATCGAATGGCCCGTTGTAGAGGCGCTTCGGCTCGAGAAAGATCACCGGGTCGTCGTCCTCGATGGACGAAATCAACAGACCCTTGGCATCGTAGGGATTGGAAGGCACTACCGTTTTCAGTCCGGAGACGTGGGTAAAAAGAGCCTCGGGACTCTGCGAATGGGTCTGGCCGCCGAAAATGCCGCCGCCGGTGGGCATGCGGATGACCAGCGGCGCGTAGAACTGGCCATTGGAACGGTGGCGCAGACGGGCGGCCTCGGAGGCAATCTGGTCATAGGCAGGATAGACGTAGTCGGCGAACTGGATCTCCACGCAGGGGCGCAGCCCGTAGGCTCCCATGCCGATGGCCACACCAACGATGCCGCTCTCGTTGATCGGCGTATCGAACACCCGGTGCTTGCCATGCTTGGCCTGCAGGCCGGCCGTGCAGCGGAAGACTCCGCCGAAATAACCGACATCCTCTCCGAAGACCACCACATTGTTGTCCTGCGCCAGCATGATGTCCATTGCATCGCGAATCGCTTCGATCATGTTCATGCGTGCCATGCTCACACCCCCAACTGCTGGCGCTGCTTGCGAAGATGCGGCGGCATCTCCTTGTAGACATCCTCGAACATCTCTTTGATGCTCGGCTTTGAGCCGCTGTTCAGGGTGCCAAGGGACTCGGCCCGGCGCACCGCCTGGCGCACCTCGGTCTCGATCTGCTCCTGAGCTTTGGCATGGAGTTCCTCGGACCAGACGCCGCGGCCGATCAGGTGCTGTTTGAACCGCTCGACCGGGTCGCCCAGGGGCCAGGCCGAGGCCTCTCCCTGCGGCCGGTATTGAGAGGGATCGTCCGACGTGGAGTGGGCGGCGACACGGTAGGTGACCCATTCGATCAGGGTCGGGCCGAAACCGCAGCGAGCCCGCTCGGCCGCCCAGCGGGAGACTGCGTGCACGGCCAGGAAGTCATTGCCGTCGGCCCGTAGCGAGGCAAGGCCGTAGCCGTGGGCACGTGAGGCGAAGGTCGCCGAATCGCCGGCCGCGAGCCCCTGGAAGGTGGAGATCGCCCACTGGTTGTTGACCACGTTGAGGATCACCGGCGGGTTATAGACCGACGCGTAGAGCAGCGCCGAGTGGAAGTCGTTCTCAGCCGTCGCGCCTTCGCCGATCCAGCCTGCAGCGATCTTGCTGTCACCTTTGATTGCCGAAGCCATGGCCCAACCGACCGCCTGCACGTACTGGGTACCAAGATTGCCGGAAATGGAGAAGAACCCGGAGTCACGGAAAGAGTACATAACCGGCAGCTGGCGGCCCTGGAGCACGTCACCAGGATTGGAGAAGACCTGGCAAGCCAACTCCTCGAGGGGATGTTCCGCGGCAATCAGCAGGCCCTGTTGACGATAGGTGGGGAAATGCATGTCGCCCAGCTGCAAGGCCATCTGCTGGGCAACGGCCACCGCCTCCTCCCCGGTACACTGCATGTAGAAGGAGGTCTTGCCCTGTCGCTGGGCCATGACCATGCGCTGGTCGTAGACCCGGGTCTTCATCATGTAGCGCAGCCCGCGGATGGCGGTTGCGCTGTCGAGAGCCTCATCCCAGGGGCCGACGGCGGCGCCGGCATCATCCAATACCCGTATGATACCGTAGGCCAGGTCGCGGATCTCTTCCGGGGAAACATCGACCGTTGGGCGGCGCACGCTGCCGGCCGCAGGGATGTCGAGAGAGGAGAAGTCAGGCGTATCGCCGGGGCGGAATGCCGGTTCCGGGACGTGCAGCCTGATCGGGGAGTTGGGCTTCGCCATAAGCTGAACTCTTTTCTTTAGAGCTGTCTGATTACAAAAAACTACGATCCACCACAATCCGCGACAGCCGCCTGGCATGTCTTTCACCGGGCAGACACTTTCAGTCCCCGGCCATAGGTCTGCCCAGTGAGGTTCGAGTGATCGTGGCCAGGCTTGGTTCGGGTTAGCGGGCTGATTATTTCCGCTGTTCAAGTATACCCCAAGCCACTGCCGCATGCATGGCAAAAGCACTGACCGGGCAGCCCCCGGACACTGCTCAAAGGTGGAGACCACTGGGCAACAGGGCCCGCTACAGGGTCTCCAAAAAGCTCCGCAGGCATTTGAGTTCGAGGGCCAGTTTGCCGAAGCCTTCAGGGGTGAGACTTTGCGCCCCGTCGCACAGGGCCCGGTCCGGGTCGGGATGGACTTCGATCATCACCCCGTGGGCACCGACCACGATAGCCGCCTTGGCCATTGGCCCGACCAGATTGCGCCGTCCGGTGGCATGGCTTGGGTCGACGACGATCGGCAGATGGCTCATTTCGCGAACCAGGGGAACGATGCTCAGGTCGAGAGTGTTGCGGGTCGCCTGCTCGAAAGTCCGGATTCCCCGTTCACAGAGGATCACGCGCGGGTTGCCTTCCGCGATGATATATTCGGCTGCAGAGAGGAACTCCTCGAGCGTGGCGCTCATCCCTCGCTTGAGCAGAACCGGGTGACCGCATTTGCCGACCTCCTTGAGCAGATCGAAGTTCTGCATGTTGCGGGCTCCGACCTGCAGGACGTCCGCATAACGGCATATTGTCTCGAGCTGCTCTATGCGCATGACTTCGGTGATCACCGGCAACCCTTCGGCATCACCGGCCTGGCGGAGGAATTTCAACCCTTCGACCCCCAGACCCTGGAACGTATGCGGTCCGGTACGCGGCTTGAAAGCGCCGCCGCGCAACATCTGTGCGCCGCTATTTTTCACCAGGCGCGCCGCGGCGAGCATCTGCTCCTCACTCTCCACAGTGCAGGGGCCGGCGATCAGCACCGGCGGCTGACCATCGCCGAACTTGACGCCTGCGGCATCGACAATCGAAGAAGCGGGATGGAAATCTCGGGAAACCAGCTTGTAAGGCTTGCTGACGTGGATTACTTCACGCACCCCGGGGAGTTCGCGAATCGACGTATCGTCAACGTAGCCCTGATTACCGAGAACGCCGATTGCGGTCCTTAAACTGCCGGGAATCGGCTCAGCGACCAACCCCATCGCTTCAACAGCATCGGTAACTGCCTTGAGCTGCTCATTCGTTGCCGAATGATGCATCACAATCAACATAATTAGGGGACTCCTTTAGAAGAGCAGGGTGCTATTGGTGCCCGTTGCAACGCCGTTTGGCACAATTGGATCAGATTACTTGGGCAAAGGGATGATTTCAAGCTCTTTCCCGGTTTCCCGGCTTGGCGTGGAAGATAATTTTCGCTATGCTGTCCGGGTATCCTGGAAGCGCTGTCAAGGAGAACCCATGGCCCGCACATTGCTGACTGTCGGCATCACATCCCTGCTCGGCCTGGCGGTCCTTAACACCAGCAGCGTCGCCATGGACGATGCCGAAGCCCGCAAGCTGATGAACTCCCAAGGCTGCAAGGCCTGTCATTCACTGGAAGGCGACGGCGGAAAGTCAGCTCCCAGCTTCGAGGAGGTTCGCGCCAAGCGCTCCCGCACGGAGGTCCGCTGGCAGCTGGTCAACCAGGAACATCGACACGGTAACGGTAAAATCCCGGACTTCAGTCACCTGTCCGATGAAGAGATCGATGCCCTGGTCAATTTCATCCAGCCGGAACCTGAATAATTCGCAATCACGCACAAAGAGACCCGCATGAATTGACCCTGAAACCTGTGCTTCGGCCATGCGTCCGTTGCCGTGAACAGCAGAATGGACCACCCACAACTGGAAAAACCGATGACCCAACGCATCATCCCGATTACTTCAGCCAACTTCATCGCCGACAGGGACCTGGACACCCCCCTGGACTGGACGGCCATCTTCGGCAACACCCACCCCCTGGCCCTTGAGATCGGCTGCGGCACCGGCCACTTCATCCTCGAACAGGCCCTCAAGCATCCGGAGATCAATTTCGTGGCCATCGATATCTACAACAAGGGCTGTCTCAAGACCTGCGCCAAAATCGACGACGCCGGGATACAGAACGTTCGCGTCATGCGCGTTGAAGCCCGCTGGTTGATGGAACGGGGGCTGCAAACAGAGAGTCTCGCCGCCGTTTACATCAACTGCCCGGACCCCTGGCCGAAGAAGCGCCACCGGCGCCGGCGCCTGGTCAACAGGGACTTCATGACCTCTCTGGCCCATTACCTGGTGCCGGGCGGCGATTTCTTCTTCAGCACCGACTTCGATGATTATGCGGAAGATGTCGCCGAACAGATCCGAAACCTGATCGGTTACCGCAACATGCTGCAGTCTGACTGGGAGCATGCCCTGACCGGATACCCGATCTCGAAGTACATGCAGCGGTTCCTCGACAGGGGCCAGCCGATTTATTTCATTCATCATCAGCGCGACCAGGTGGTTTCCCGTCAGGAGCTGCCCGCGCTCACAGTACATCGCGGCTTCCGCATCGACTGGCAAAAGGCGGAAAATGACTGAGTTCCTTACCGCGCAGCTCCCGGGGACGGGAGGCGTCATCCGTCAGCACCCAGAAGATTTCCAGGTTGACGAGATCCCACTTTACGAGCCCTGCGGCGAAGGTGACCACCTTTACCTGAGGGTCGAGAAGTGCGGCTTGACGACCTATGACCTGCTGAGGGAGTTGGCCAGCGCCCTTGAATGCAACGAACGGGACCTCGGGTATGCCGGTCTCAAGGACGCACGGGCAATCACTCGCCAGTCGATCTCCGTGCCATTACGCCAACCCGAAGACGTTAAAAGACTGCATATCCCGGGGGTCACCATTCTCTCGGCAGTGCTGCATCGCAACAAATTGCGCCCCGGACATCTGGCGGGCAACCACTTCAGGATTCGCATCCATCAACCGGTTGAAGAAGCTCTCCAGCGTGCCGAGGCCGTCCTCGGCGTACTGGAGGACCTCGGAGTCCCAAACCGCTTCGGCGAGCAACGCTACGGCGCACTGGGCAATTCCCACCGGGTTGGCCGGGCGATCCTGCGCGAGGACTTCAGCGGCGCCGTAGACGAAATTATCGGTGACCCGGCAGAGATAAACCATTCCGGCTGGCAACTGGCAGCAGGCGCCTATCACAAAGGCGACCTCACAACCGCAATCGAGAAACTGCCGCGCCACTGCAGGCCGGAGCGCGGTCTGCTCGAAATGATCAGGGATGGCAGGAACCCGCAGCGGGCGGTCCTGGGTATGCCCCGCAAACTGCTGAGACTCTACCTTTCGGCATACCAGTCGAGCCTCTTTGACCGCCTGCTCGACATGCGCCTGGCCAGCCTTGAGAGCATCTGGGCCGGTGACCTGGCTTACAAGCACAGCAACGGCGCCTGCTTCCTGGTTGCCAATGCCGCGGCCGAGCAACTGCGCGCCGATATTTTCGAGATCAGCGCGACGGCACCACTGTACGGATACAAGGCCAGGCTTGCCGAAGGGCCTGCGGGCCTGCTCGAACAGAGCCTGCTCGACAAGGAGGGTCTCACCCTGGAGTCGTTTCGGCTCCCGGGCGGCCTGGCCATGGAAGGCGAGCGACGGCCCCTGCGGGTGCCGATCCAGAGACCGGAATGTGTCATGGCAGAGGGGGACCTGATGCTCAGTTTTTCCCTGCCTAAAGGCAGTTTTGCAACGACCGTGCTTGCTGAAGTCATGAAAACAGGGATAATGCCCTGACATTGGCAAAACCCTTGCACCGAATTGTTTTGGAAACTGTCGATCATGCGTGGTCCGACAGGTGTCCAGGCTGGCTGGTGAAGCGCAACAAGATGCGACGCCAGCAGGTGCAGTGACATTATCTTTGCCGTTGGACCTTGATCGCTCACGACAGGAGAAGAAGGCCATGCCGCAACCCGATGGACAGGCTCAACCCAGCAGAGAAGAACTGCGCATCAACTTCTTCCGCCCACGCGCCGGGTTCATGCGCAAGGAAGTCAGAATCATCTGGTTCACACTGGCCGCCTGGGCGATCATGACCTTCGGCATGCCGATCCATATGGCATTGACCCACAGCGATCCAGTCCGCACCATGACCGAAGTGCCCTATGTCTTCGGTATCCCAGCCTACTTCTGGTTCAGCGGCCAATTCTTGATTCTCTGGTTCATCTTTCTCTGCTTTGTCTTCAATGTCCTGATCGACTGGCTGACCTCCAGTTACCGCAGACGTCGCTAGGAGGCGAGCATCATGGAGCACTCACTCAAGTTAACACCGTTTTTCCTGCTTGGCTGTGTCCTGATCATCTCACTGCTGGTCGGCCTGCTGACCCGGCGCCATGACCAGGGCGGCTACGGCGTCCAGGTCCATTCGATCGGCCATGCCAAGATCGGTGCAGCCATCGCTTCCAACTGGATGAGTGCCGCATCTTTTCTCGGCATCGCCGGAGTATTCTTTCTGAACGGCTACTTCGCCTTCGCCTACATCCTCGGTTGGACCGGCGGCTATGTTTTGCTGCTGGTCCTGATGGGCAGCCAGATCCGCCGGTTCGGCAAATATACGGCCCCCGACTTCGTCGAGGCTCGCTACAATTCCTCGGTCGCCAGGGTTTGCTCCGCCGTCATCGCGATCATCATCTCGCTGATCTACTGCGTCGCACAGTACAAGGGAATCGGGCTGGTCTTCGCCTGGATGTTCGGTATCGACTACACCCAGGCCCTCTTTTTAGGCACCGTGGTGACGCTGCTCTTCCTGATGACAGCAGGTGCTTTGAAGGTCTCGCGCAACCAGCAGATGCACTACCTGATACTGATCCTCTCTTTTGTGATTCCGCTGATGGTAATTGCAAAAAAACTCGGTTACAACTGGCTCTTCCCACAATTCAGCTACGGTAGTGCACTGCGCGACCTGCCAGCCGACATATCCAGCACCTACCTGTTCCCCTGGACCTTCGGAACGCCTTACGAATGGATCGCGCTCTGCTTCACCCTGATGGTCGGCACTGCCGGGTTACCCCATGTCCTGTCACGTTTTTACACCGTACCGAACAATCGCGACGCCCGCTGGGGTGTGGTCTGGGGTCTGTTCTTCATCGGCCTGCTCTACTGGAGCGCGCCGGCATTCGGTGCCTTTGCCCGCTCCTGGCTGGCGACTTCGGGGACCGAACTGGATCCGGCAACGGCTCAGGCTCTGGCCGACATAATCGTCATCAAGACCGCCGAGTGGGTTGGGCTCAACGAGATCCTGGTCAGCGTCCTTGCCATCGGCGGTATCCTCGCGGCCATCAGCACCATCACCGGTCTCCTGGTCACCGGCGCCGGGGCAATTTCCTATGACATCTACTACCGCCTGATCAACCCCAGGGCCAATGAACGCCACCTTTTGCTGGTTGCCAAGGGCGCACTGCTGGTCCTGGCGCTGCTGGTCCTGGTGATCGCCGTCAACCCACCCGGCATGATCGCCCAGATCACCGCCGTCGCTTTTGCCCTGGCCGGAAATACTCTCTTTCCAGTCTTCCTGCTCGGCATCTGGTGGGATCGGACCAATAAATACGGGGCGATCGCCGGCATGCTGGTTGGTACCGTCATCACCTTTGCGCCGATCTTGTTCGGGCACCTGCTGCCGACCCTGCGTGCCATTTTGCCGCCGACGTCATCGGCCCTGATCGGCGCGCCGGTCGTGATCCTGACGATGATTGTCGTGTCGCGCCTGACACCACCGCCACCGGAATCGTTGAGGCGCTTCCTGGTTGAAAAAGTTCACAGCCCCTGACCCGGGGCTTGCATGGGCAACGACATTGACCGTCTCGGCCGCCTGGCTGTAAGGTGCCGGGGATTAAAATATCGTTTTATAATTCGCCTACGATTTCATAAATGAAGTTGATCTTATCTGCAGGAAGTCTTTTCACTTTACCGTCGCCCCTGGTTTTCGAAATGGCCAGGGATGTCGGTTTTGACGGCATGGAAGTCATCATCAACCATGACTTCGCCGGCTCGCATTCCCTTGAACATCTGCAGAGCCTGCAAGGCATTCTCCCGGTCCTCTCGATTCATGCGCCCTTCTTTGAAATCGATGGCTGGGGCAATAAGGTCGACCAGTTGAAACGTTGCGCTCAACTGGCCCTCGATGCAGGAGTCCCCCTGATCAACTTCCACCCGCCCAACTGGCTCTCCTGTGAATTCAAATTCTGGCGCTGGCTGAAAAACATCAAGGACTTCCAGTCAGAGATTGGTCAGAACAGCGTCCTGATCACCATAGAGAACATGCCCTGCCTGCCGCAGTTCAAGATGAATCCGTACATGCTGTCGAAAATCGACAACCTGGTCCGCTTCATGGATGAGCGCAATCTTTACCTGACCTTTGACACAGCTCACTGCGGCTCGATGCATACCGATTTCCTCGGTGATTTTCACCAGTTCTATGACTCCGGACGTATGCGCAATATCCATTTTTCCGACTACGGCAACGGCCGGGAGCATCTTCTGCCCGGTCACGGTGGCCTCCCATTGACCCGATTCCTCAACCATCTGCGGGAAACCGACTATGACCATACCCTGGTCCTGGAACTCTCCCCTTATGAATTCCCCAAGGAGCCGGAGTTGATCAAGGAGTCCCTGGGCGAAATCCTCGCTTATTTGTGCAAGGAGACCAGAGCCCCTGCAACCGAGACAGGCTAAAGCCCAGGGACACATCAATTATTTCAGGCAGGTAACGTGCGAAGTCAAGCCAACGGGAACCCGGCTACGCGTGCCGGACACCGATAAAGGCGCAATAAACCAGCCGGGAGGAGGAGGTTGTCGATCCTGGATTCTGAAGGCTGAATCCTGCTTGTAACATCAAGTCGCAGGAGGCTGTGCGAGGTGGGACAGATGGCAATATCTTTAACGCACGATATAAACCGAACAGTGGGCGTGTAGAGAGATTTTGGTAGAAACGCTGCCGAGCAGAGTACGCTTCATGCGCCCTTTTCCAGAAGAGCCGACCACGATCACGTCACAATTCTTCTCCTCGGCCATGAGCATCAACTCCTCGGCGGGGTCGCCATACACGACCAGAGACTCCAGTTGCACGTCGGCTTCAGTCGCGGCTTTTTCGACCACATAAAAGAGCCGGTCGCGCTTTTCCTGCCAACCGGGCATTTCAGTGGCAGGCTTGTCGGGGAAGAAATCGGTATAGGAAGGGGTCTTCATGCTGGGAAGAACCATGACAGCATAGAGTTGACTTTTGAACTTGCTTCCGGATATCGAGGCCAGCCGGACCGCCTCCTCGGCAGCCTTGTCTGATTGGGGCGAACCATCGATGGCAACGATAATTTTTTTTCTGAGCGTCAGCATGCCGGGCTCTCCCAAAGTTCATGAGTTTCCATCTGGAAACGGCGTCGCGTCCACATTGAATTTTCGAATGGACACTCATTAGCCTGAATTTACCTGCCGGCCACCAACGTGTCAACTGCCAGAGATATTTAAAAAAGAAACTAATCTGTTTGACATCTGTAAAACACTATTTTAAAATTCACCTGAGAAGCCACAAGTGAAAAGCCCTCGTCGCTTACGGACCCGGACTATTTATCACTAAAATTTCCATTCTAACTTGACAGGTTATGCCCGTTTGGTTAGAAATTATCCTTTGAATAATTTTTATCTTATTAATTTTTAATTAAGGATTTTCAGACAATGGCCAGGAAAGAAAAGTCCGAATATATCATTCAGGCGGTTTCACACGCTCTGGACCTGCTCGAGCAGTTCCATGACGAAGTTGACGAACTCGGTGTGACCGAACTCAGCAAACGCCTTAAGCTGCACAAAAACAACGTATTTCGCCTCTTGGCCACCCTCGAGTCGCGCGGCTATATCGAGCAGAACAAGGCCACGGAAAACTACCGCCTCGGCCTCAAGGCACTGGAACTTGGGCAGACCTTCATCAAGCAGATGGGCCTCTTGCGCCAGGCCAAACCGATTCTCGAGAAGATGGTCGCCGACTGCAACGAGACCTGCTATGTCGCAATCTTCAAAGAAGGCCACGTGGTTTACCTCGACACGGTGGAAACCGACATGACCGTGCGCGTGGTCTCCAGGGTCGGATCCCGGCTGCCATCCTACTGCACGGCGGCCGGAAAAGTTTACCTGGCCCATATGTCTGAAGACGAGATCAGCGAAATCCTGCCGAACGAAGAGTTCCGGACCTACACAGCCACGACGATCAAAAACCGCAAGCAGCTTAAAGAGGAGTTACTGAAGATCGCCGAGCAGGGTTACTCTATCGACAAAGAGGAACTTGACCTGGGCGTCCACTGCGTTGCGGCACCGATTCGCGATTACACGCGCCGGATCGTCGGCTCGATCAGCATCTCCGGACCGACCATGCGTCTCAGTGAAGAACGCATTGCCAATGAGCTGGTGCCGTTGGTTCAGAAGGCTTCCGAAGAACTCTCGACCCGGCTTGGTTATCACAAGTAACCCTGCGGCCTGATGCAACGTAAAAAGCCCCTGCCTTACGGTAGGGGCTTTTTGCTTAGAGTCCAGACCCGGAAAAGAAGGTTTGTTAAAAGACCTTTTTAAAGCAAAGATTTGATTTTTAAAAAATGGGTTTTTTTGCATGTTTTGCACATTAGCGGTTCACTTGTGTTCGGTGGATAGGCCAATGAACTGGCCCGCGGCAAGCCACGGGGCATCCAGAATTCAGTTTCCAGTAGTCAGAAGAAACTCGCGGTCCCACCCGGCTGTCGAGACTTATTCCGGGTGCTGGATCCCCTCAATAAGGCGTGAACCAAGCGGCAAGCAATGCACGGCGCAGTAATCTGCGGGGAATGAACCCTCATGTCGATTAAATTATGAGGGTCCGATACAGCGCACCTGTGACGGTCTCACGACGGCTGTATCCACCCGGGTAATGGGAAAACTATGCGGTAGCACTTCAAGCTTACCGGAAAGATTGACACCCAGGCTTGAAATGGTATGCTACTATTAATCTTTTCCCCAATAAATCAAAGCACTTAAGAGGTTATTAATGGCGCAGAACAACAGTCGCATCGACTGCTCTAAAATCCACCCCGGCGCCCTGGAACTGCGCCGCACCTCAAGCCGTCAAGGCGTTGGCGAACCGGATAATCTGCCATTCATGCTCTGTCCGCCAGGGGCCAAGACCGCGGCCTTGCTGGTTCATGGTTTCACCGGCACGCCCTGGGAGATGCGCCTGCTTGGGGAACACCTGGCGAAATCCGGGATCGCCAGCCTGGCTGTGCGTCTGCCCGGACACGGGACCTCGCCTGAAGACCTTGCCGGGCGTCGTTGGGAGGAGTGGTACGATGCAGCATTTGAAGGCTACCAGGTTTTGGCCGGGGAGTTCCCGTCAATCTATGGCATGGGCATGAGCACCGGCTGCCTGGTATTGCTGGCCATGGCGAGAGCCAACCCGCTGAGCGGCCTGGCTCTCTTTTCCCCTTACCTGCGCACTCAGCACTGGCTCGCGCCTTATGCCGGTGTGCTGCGGTGGGTTCGCTCCTACCAGGTCAAAGCAGAAGGAGACAGGCGGGACAAGCACTACTACAACCGCAGACCGATTGCCGGCATCCACCAGATCAACCGGTTGCTGCGCGTTGTGCGAGGTCAACTGTCCCAGGTCAACTGCCCGGTGCTGGCTTTCAATGGCGAAGGAGATGAAACCGTTGACATTGCCAGTGGACGCCACCTGGTTGATTCGCTGGGCAGCGCGGTCAGAATTCACCTGAAGTACGGACCTGACGTACCACACGTTCTGACCAGGGAAGAAAACCCCTATCACCAGGCAATGTTCGCCCAGGCGACCAGGTTCGTTCAGGAGCTGGAGAACCCGGGGGCCATTGTCCGGGTGAGGTAATCATAAAGCGCATCAACCATGACGCGGGTCTGCACCAGCGGCCCGGAATTGTCGATCACGAAATCGGCCTTCTGCACCTTATCCGCCTGCGGCCATTGAGAGTTGATGCGTTGCCCCGCCTCTTCCGCGCTGAGGCGATCGCGCTGCTGCAATCGAGCCAACTGGGTGGCCGGGTCAACCACAATCACCAACACCAGATCGACCCGGCTCTCTGCCCCGGCCTCGAAAAGCAGAGGGGCTTCATAAACGATCAGGTCATGGGGAGCCGCTTTCAATGAGGCCAGGCGGCAATCGGCCAGGTGGGCAATCGCCGGATGCGTGATCGACTCGAGACGTCGCCGGGCCGCGGGGTCAGCAAAAACCCTTTGCGCCAGGGCCTCACGATCGAGGCAGCCGCCAGGTGTCAGGATATCGTCACCAAAAACCTCGGCCAGCTTCATCAGCGTCGGACTGCCTGGATTGACGACCTCCCGTGCGAGGAGGTCTGCGCTGACCAACAGGGCACCACACTCGACAAAAAAGTCGGCAACGGAACTTTTACCTGAGGCAATGCCTCCAGTAAGGCCAAGAATCATGGCAAAGACTTCTCCTGCAACCGATCGCGCTGCGCCCTGCTTGCCTGACACGATCCCACGCATGGTCCTCTCCGGAAAAGAGAGGTACGGTGGACATCCCATCTGCCGAACCAAATCCAGCGGCAAGTATCATGATATCACCTGGCCGGACTTTGCAAAAGGGCTCCATGACCACGCCAGAGGTCTGCTGGCCGCTGGCTTCAGCCCTGGCGACCGGGCCGCCATCATGGCACCCAACGGACCGAACTGGGTCTGGGCGGATATCGCCATCCAGGCCTGTGGTGGCATCAGTGTGCCAGTCTACCATACGGAAAGTCTGACCAACACTCTCTATATCCTCAAAAATTCGACCTGCCGCACCCTGTTTATCTGGTCTCCCCTGATTGCCACCGAGCTATTGCAGCACCTTGAGGACCTGCCACAACTTGAGACCTTCATCTTGCTGCGAGGGGAATTGGACCACCGGCAGGTGGTTATGTTAAAGGATTTTCTGATTGATGAAAATCCTGACCTGGACCGAGAGTTGATGCGGCGGCTTGACAGTGCCGGAGAAGAAGACCTGGCGTCAATCGTCTATACCTCGGGGACCACCGGCCCCCCCAAGGGAGCCATGCTGACCCACCGCAACTTCCTCTCCAATGTCCGGGCATGTGCGCAGCTTTTCCAGCTTGGCCCGCAGGATTCCTGCTTGTCGTTCCTCCCTCTGTCCCACGTCTTCGAACGCATGGCTGGATATTACCTGATGATTCACCAGGGTGTGACCATCGCTTACGCCGAAAGCATCGATTCCCTACCGGTCAACCTGCTCGAGGTACAACCGACCGTGGTAATCAGCGTACCGCGGCTTTACGAAAAGGTGTATGCCCGGGTCATGGACAAGGTGGTGTCAGGCCCGTGGCTCAAACGCAAAATCTTCTTTAGAATCCTGGACCTGTGTACAGTGCGCATTACCCGTGAACTGGCCCACCAGCCAGTCGCCCCGCTGCACAGGAAATTGACCGACATCCTGCGGAGCAGAATATTCGGCCGTCTGCGGACCTCCCTGGGCGGGCGCCTAAGGTTTTTCGTTTCCGGAGGCGCACCCCTGGCGCGTGACATCGCCGAGTTTTTCCTTGCAGTCGGGATACCGATCTACGAAGGCTACGGCCTGACCGAAACCTCGCCGGTCATCGCCGTCAATACACCCCGGGCTCAGCGTCCGGGGACTGTCGGGCAGGTCTTGCCAGGCACACAGGTTAAAATCGCTGCCGACGGAGAGATTCTGGTATCGGGGCCAGGGGTTTTCCAGGGTTACTGGGAGAGCCCGGAACAGACCCGCGAAGCCCTTCAGGGGGGCTGGTTTCACACCGGCGACATCGGCGAACTGGACGCCGAGGATTTTTTGGCGATCACCGATCGCAAGAAAGACCTGATCGTCACCGCCGGGGGTGAAAATGTTGCCCCGCAGATCCTGGAAAAGCTCTTGAAAACAGACAAGTTCATCGCCAACGCCCTGGTCTATGGCGATCGCCGGCCATTCCTGACCGCCCTGTTGGTTCCCAACTTTGACAACTTGAGCCGGTACGCCCATATTAAGAAGATCGATTTTCTGACTCATTGCGACCTGATCAACCATCCGCAGATTCTGGCATTGATGCGTCGCCGGGTGGAAGCTCTGCAGCACGGCCAGCCCGGGTTCATGCAGATCAAGCGCTTCACCTTGCTCTCGCGGGACTTCCTGGCAGAAAGCGGTGAGTTGACACAGACCATGAAAATCAAGCGTAAAGCGATCGCAAAAAAATTTCACCAGATCGTCGAGAGCATGTACATGCAACAGGATCACGGCATCCACGACCACGGTTTCTGCATTGTCGACGAACCGGATCATGGCAAGTGAGCAAGCGGCGCAAAAAGGCCCCTGTCGAAACGACCTCAGCTCTGGTCAAAATGTTTATAATCATTTAGAATGCTCTGAAGTTTTGACTCCAGATCAGAGCCGTGATGCAAAGTGCAGGCACCGGGAACCAGGACATGCAGAATTCCAGCGTACGCCATAATCAGATTGCAGCCGCCCTCATCGGGGTCGTCAAGCAGATCAAGGCCATCAAATACTATCCCCTTGATCACCCGGCGCTCAAGGCCGCGGCCGCGGAAAGCCTGCGTGGCTTTGCGCCGGTCCTCGCCGATGAATCTCAGCTGGCCCTGACTGTGCGTAAAGAAGGCTTCCTGCTTGACAACGGCCCGGTTGCCAAGAGCAATCAGGTCCTCGTACAGCTTGCCAACTTCTGTTTCGCCCGGCGAATCCAGCACCTGACATTTCTGGCCGACCTCAACAGCGCTGACCTGCACCACTTTGTTCACTTTCTGCTGCTCGATCCACAAATTATCCAGAAACAGGGAGGCTTCCAGGTGATCCTGGAGAAAGCCCGGATAACCACGATCTGGACCAACATTCGCGACCTTGACGAGATTCTGCAGCGCAAGCATACGATTGAAAACCTGCCCGAGGAGCCGAACTTCGATCCTGCCAAGATCCTGAACGAAGTCAAAGAAGACACACAGGGCGATCAGGCTGAGGCCCTGGATTTGGCGGCCCTGGTTGCCAAGCTTGAAAAGGAGGAGGACGATACCCGCTTCCACCATTTATTGCAGGAACTGATCCCTCTGCTGCGTCTGCAACTCATAGAGGACCGCCGTGCATTGGTGCTGCGCGCCTTGCTGCTGCTTTGTCGCTGTGCCACCGGCAAGCAGTATTCTCTGGAACGCAGGCGAAACGCCCAGCTGGCCATTGACCAGTTGGCCACCGATGAAATGGCCAACTACCTGGTCGCCTACCTGTTCGCAACAGCCTCGGAGCAGGGGATCCGCGACATCCTGGGCAAGATTCTCGCTTTTATGGGAGACAGGATTGGCCGTCGTTTGATGGAAATGCTGGCCGATGAGCGCATGAGCGGCAAGCGCAAGGTCCTGGGCAATATTCTGGTGCGCAGCGGCGCCACGGCCCTGCCGATCCTCTATGAATACCTCGCCGATGAGCGCTGGTACGTGGTGCGCAACGCGGTCGCGATTCTGGGTGACATCCGTAATCAGGAGGCCCTGAGCCACTTGACGCCACTGCTGCAACACGATGAAATCCGCGTTCGCCGAGAAGCGATTCGCGCCCTGACCAAAATCAGCGGCCAGCGGGCGGTCAACATTTTGCTGCAGGTTGCTGTCAACCATGATCATGATACACAACGCCAGGCAATCCTTTCGCTGGGAGCCGTGCGTGCGACCATTGCCGTACCGACCCTGCTGGCGCTCCTCAAGAAATCGGATTGGAGTCAGCGCGCTATCGACCTGAAAAAAGACGCTATCCGAGCCCTCGGCGAAATTCGTGACCCTGCTGCGACTGCCGAGTTAGTCAGAATTGTCGGCAATAAGCGCTGGCTGCGCCGCAAGCTCAATGACGAATTGCGCATCGCCGCCGCCACCGCCCTTGGCGACATGGGTGAGCAGAGCACGCTCAAGGTGCTTGAGAAAGTCACCCACGACCGCACTGCAGCGGTCGCCCGGGCTGCAGCCCAGGCCATCAAACAGCTGGACAAGGCGAAACCATGAACGTTGACGAGATCAAACAGGTCGTTCAGGTCCTGGCGGCTGCCATCAAGGGACTGCGGCTATACGCTGTTGAACACCCGGCGACGACCAAGCAGGTTGAAGCCCTGCAGAATGGCCTGTTTAGCCTGCTGCATCACAAGAAGAAAATCAAAATGGGGATTCTCGAGGGGACGCTATTCGTTGAAGACCATCTCTTCATGCAGGAGTTCCCGGCCGCCACTGAACTTGCCAAGCTGCTTGAGTCCCGCGAACTGCTCGGCATCGAATTCACGGCAGGGCTCTCCGCCGGGGAGATTCATACGCTTCTGTACCTGATCCACTCCAGTGACACGAAAGGACAGGACTTCGCCGACTCACTGGTGTCACAAGGGGTGAAAAGGATTCGCGCCGTAGCCGCTGAAGATGATGATGACAACGACCAGAAGCCACGTAAGGTGTATCGCAAGGCTCTTAAGGTTGTTGACCAGATCTTCCACGATGTGCGCATGGGCGAGATCCCCTCGTCGGCCGAAGCGATCAAGGTCGTCAAAAGCATGGCCCAGTTGACCATCAACGAGCCGCACGCCATGCTGGCCCTGTCGATGCTCAAGGATTATGACAACTACACCTTCACTCACTCAGTGAATGTTTCGGTAATTTCCCTCGCCGTCGGCCGTGCCTGCAATGTCACCGATGAGCAGTTGAAAACCCTCGGTCTGGGCGGCCTGCTGCACGATCTCGGCAAGCTGCGCGTCGATGTCAACATCATCACCAAGCCGGGGCGTTTGACCGAAGAAGAATTCGAAGCGATCAAGGAACATCCCGGTTTCGGCGCCAACATCATTCAAGAGATGGAAGATGTCACCCCCGAAATCATGCAGATCGTTCTTGGCCATCACCTGCGTTACGATCGCAGCGGCTACCCGGCCGACCGTGCCGGCGAAATCGTCTCGCCACTGGTTGAGATGGCCGCCATTGCCGATGCCTATGATGCCATGACCACCCTGCGCTCCTACCAGCGTCCCTTCACACCACGCAAGGCGATCAACCGGCTCAGGGAAATCGCCGGGTCTTTTCTGCATCCTGGATATGTCGGGCTCTTCATCGACTCGCTGGGGGCCTACCCGGTGGGCAGTCTGGTTCGCCTCGACAACAATACCATCGCGCTGGTCACCAAGGTCGACACCCGGGACACCAGCATGGTCGACCTCAAGGTACTCTTCAATCCCGCCGGAAAACTCCTCGAAGAGCCGTACATGCTTGAGCTGCGCCCCAACCAGCCTCGCCGCATTGTTGCCGAGGTTGACCCGCAAACCAAGGGGCTTGACGTCACCGACTTTTTCGACCTGGGACCTTGATGACAACCCCGTGAAAAAGCAAAAGGCCGGAAATTATTCCGGCCTTTCGTCATATTGTCCGGTCTTTACGCCAGAACCTTGGCGGCGGACTTCCCAAAAGCAGCCCTGGACAAATCGGCCTAGCCCTTGAGGGGCAACTTGCTGAAGGCCTCTACGGCAGCAACCCGAACCGTTGTCCGGCGATCCCTGGTCAGTTTCGCCAGAGGGGCGACGCTGTCGGGAGCGCCGAGCAAGCCGAGCGAACGTGCGGCACTGACCACCAGCTGTTCATCAGCGTCTTCCAGAAGAGAGATCAGGTAAGGGGCCAGGCGCACATCACTGAAATGACCGAGCGCCTCGGCGGTGTGCACGCGTACCGCAGGCGATGGATCCTTGAGATGCTTGACCAGGCTGTTGAGGGACTTCGGGTGGGCCTTGGCGCCCAGGACCTGGATCGCAGCCCCTCGGATATCGGCATCGGGATCCTTGAGCAGGTTGATCAGGTGAGGGAAGACTTCCGCGGACTGGATGTTCTCCATGGCGTAGATCGCCTTGACCCGCTGGCCGCGTTTTTCGGACTTGAGATCGCTGATGACCTGTTCCAGGTCCTGGAGCGACTCGAGGCGTTCGAGAGCCGCCGCGGCGGCAGCGCAAACCGACTCCTCGGAATCGCTCAGCAATTCAATGAGCAGGCTGCGTCTTTGCTCGAGAGTCATGAGATTCCCCATCACGTTAAATCAACAGCACCAAAGTTATCAGAAACAAGGGGTCTGCGCAAACAGGAAAAGACAGGGAAAAACTTAAAGCGGGCAAGGCCGATCAGCCTTGCCCGCCAACCGTTTGACAGGGTTTATCGCTCAGAACGGGATATCGTCATCAGGATTGAAAGGCGGCTCCTGCGAGTCCCCGGCAGGCTCATAGCCCTGGGAGGCCGGCCGGCCGCCACCGCCACTGCCGCCACCCTGGTCGCCGGCGCGCCCGAGCATCTGCATTTCGTTGGCGACGACTTCAGAAATGTAGCGTTTGTTGCCGTCCTTGTCGTCGTAGCTGCGGTTCTGGATGCGGCCCTCGATGTAAATCTGTTTCCCCTTGGTCAGGTACTTGCCACAGATCTCGGCGAGCCCTGACCAGACCACGATATTGTGCCACTCGGTCCGCTCCTGCTGCTCACCCTGCTTGTTCTTGAAGCGTTCGCTGGTCGCCAGGGAAAATGTACAGACCGCCGTGCCCGAGGGCGTATAGCGCAGTTCAGGGTCTTTCCCTACGTTGCCAACCAAAATCGCTTTGTTGACTGACATGTGATCACCTCCATTGCATTGGATTGAAGTGGCAGTCTAGCCGAATAGGCCGAGGGTGTAAAGGGCTTTACCCGACACGGGCTGTCCGTTCAGAGGGCCGATGGCAATTCCAACATAGAGGATGTCGCAGGGGCGTGTCAGAATACGCGCGGCGGCTTCAGGGGCACTCAAAAAAGCCACTCAATATTAAGTGGCTTTTTTGAGTGCCCCTTTGGTCAAAAGCTATCCAGGAAACGGTAGCCGGGGAGTTGAGAACATCGTGTCACGTTGACTCCAGCAGCCCGTTAAGCTCAGGCTCGAAGACTGCCCAGACCCGCTGTGCCAGCGGACCGGTAAACTCCGGGCTGGCCAGGTTGGGCAGCTTGATGTGCGGATTCGGGTCATCGGACGCCTCTGCGGGCAGGCAGTATTCCGCCTTCGTGTAACCCTGCCGAAACTCCAGTGCCATACCGCGCAGGAAGGCCCGGCGCACCGCCGCACGGAGTTCGTCGATGCTCACGTCGAGATTGAACTCGCTCTTCAGGCAGTCGACCACCATCTGGGTACCGATCCCCTTGGCAATGTCGAAGAACTTGCACAGGCCGATCATATCAAAGCCAACGATCTGCAGCTTGTCCACGGTAATCCCGGTCACCCAGGATTCGAGGTCCGACTTCCCTTCCCGGGTCAGCAGCCCGTAGGTCCCCATCGACATGTGACCGCCGGCGATTGCCCAGGCATAGCCAGGATTGGTCTCCGGCTGATAAGCGGGAATCTCGAGGCCCTTGACATGGTAGGCGTAGCCGGGTTCGCCGAGGCTGTGCGACAAGCGCATGGAGCCCTTGCCGATCTCCGGAAGACGCCCCTCACCGGCCTCACTGACCAGATCCCGGATTTTTTCGTAATCACCGAACGTCGCCCCGTTGAGAATCGGCTGCTCCGGGTGTCTGGCGTTGTACGACAGGGCGTAGGCAATGGTGACGCCCAGGGAAATGGCATCCATCCCGTAGTTGTCCCCGAGCTGGATCAGGCGGGCGGCCTGGCCGGCGTCGTGGACGCCGAGATTGGTGCCGAGCAGATTGAGCGGTTCGTAATCGAACTTGGCCAGGAACTCTCCCCGGTTGCCGTCGGCGTTCTTCTCCGCGACGTTGTTGTGGCAGGTGATGCCGCAGCGATAGCAGGCCTCCGACTTGATGTCATAGTTCTTCTCGACGTTGGAGCGAAACAACCGCTCCGGCAGGTCGTTGCCCTGTGGGCGGAAATTGTTGAGCGGCACGGCGTTGAACTCCTGCAGCACGTCGTAGGCGGCCCAGGTACCCCCGCCTCCACCACGGCTCAAGGGTTGGATGCGGGCCGACCCGCCCCCCTTGACGACATTGATGTTGACCTTTTTGACCGCTTCGGAGACGGCCTTGAGCTTGTCGCTGCTCTGCGCTACCAGGGCCAGGATATTCTTATAGCCCATCAGGCTGCCCATGCCGCCGCGGCCGGCGAAACGGCACTTGTCATCACCTGACTTGAGCTGGTTCTCGGTGGACAGGGCCACAGCCCCCATGAAGTTCTCGCGCCAGTTCTCCCCGGCTGGACCGATAGCCGCAAAATGGGCGTTGTCGTAGTCCTTCTGGAGAGCCATGATCTTTGCGTGAGTCGAGAGGCCCAGCAGATGTGCGGCAGGCTTCAAGGTGACCTGCGGCCCGGAGTCGCTCTCGCTGATCACCACGTAGACCGGTTGCGACGAACGGCCTTCGAATACCAGTTCGTCCAGTCCGGTCCACTTGAACTTGGCGCCGAACTTGCCGCTGCCCGTCGACCACATGGCCGCCGGCAGGCCGGCCAGCGACCCCTTGATCGGACTGTAGCCGGAAAAATAGGTACGCAGCCCGGTCATGGCGGTACTGCCGGTGAGCAGCCCGGTGTTGACGATCAGCGGGTTCTCGTCGCAGTAGGCCTCTATGATCCGGCGAGCGGCCAGGTCCTGGAAGGAACGGCCGAACCCGCCGAGGACATCCTCGAGATTGCGGCAGGGGACGTCGGCGAAGGTTATCGCGCCGCTCGTAAGATCGACGGTAGAGCGCTTGTAGAAAACTTTTGATGGATTTGCTGCCGGATCAGTCGTTTGGAATTTCATGGTTTCCTCACCATCGTTCATACGTGTAAAGCACTCGCTAGCCGCCGTCCACTATCGGCATCAGGACCAGTTGGTCCCCTTCGTTGAGAACCGCCTCTCTGTCGGCATGCACACCGTTGATCAGGACAATGCCGAAGTGCTGCCGTGGCAACTGCAGATCCTCAACCACCTCATGGACCCTGGTGTCCTGAGGATAATCACAATCTGCCTGCTTGAAGCGTCCCGTCTGAAAGAGGCCGACCAGTTTGACGTTGATTTTCATGGTCACCGACTCAAGGCTCATTGCAGAGCGGTTCTATAACCTGCGAAAATGTAACGCAGAGGCGCAAAGATCGCGAAGGGAAAACTCATAAATCTCAAGTTGCTATTTCGACACTGGCATTGTTCTCTGCGTCTCTGCAGTGCAGAAGGCTTAAGCTTTTCGGTGCCTTGGGGTTGTCGATACGACCGCTCCAGAACTATCGTTCTGGGTAAGGCACACGCTCAATGGTTACCACCAGCTGCCGCCGAAATCAACCTGAAAGCGGCCTGCCAGCCGATGTCATC
>JAHEDT010000115.1 GCA_024641085.1 Geobacteraceae bacterium
AAAAGGCACGCGGTCACACTGTTGCAAGCAACATAGTGCTCCCACTGCTTGTAAGCAGACGGTTTCAGGTACTATTTCACTCGGGTCCCCCCGTACTTTTCACCTTTCCCTCACGGTACTAGTTCACTATCGGTTATCGGTTAGTATTTAGCCTTGGGAGATGGTCCTCCCGGATTCCCACAGGGTTTCACGTGTCCCGTGGTACTCGGGGTTCCCCTAGGGTGCTTCAGAATTTCGCGTACCGGGCTATCACCGTCTATGGCCGGCCTTTCCATACCGTTCCACTATCCTTCCACAATCCCACATCGGGGCCCCACAACCCCGCATACTCCGAAAAGTATACGGTTTGGGCTCTTCCGCGTTCGCTCGCCGCTACTAACGGAATCATTATTATTTTCTTTTCCTGCAGGTACTTAGATGTTTCAATTCCCTGCGTTCGCCTCATGCACCTATGTATTCAATGCATGATAACCGGGTATTACCCCGGCTGGGTTCCCCCATTCGGAAATCTCCGGATCAAAGCCTGTTAGCGGCTCCCCGAAGCTTATCGCAGCTTTCCGCGTCCTTCTTCGCCTACCGATACCAAGGCATCCGCCGTCTGCCCTTAGTAGCTTAACCATAAGCCTGATCAAATCTTTAACTCAGCTACTGTATATCGTTAAAAGCTATCAGCTTAAAGCTTATGCATAGTGGTCTTGCAACCGGTTATGCGCTAAAAGCCAAACGCTTCTAATATTTTTTTACCCTACTATTCAATTATCAAAGATCAAAGATCCAAAACTAGATAAATCACCTAGCTGGCCGAGGGCTTAATACTGCCAGAGCCCCCAAACCGTCCGCGCAGTCACGAAGTGACGTGCAGACAAAGATCAAAAACAACACCGGACCAGTTAAAACTGTAATCGCGGCCGGAAACTTGATGCTGCCAAAGTCTCCCTTCAACTTCTTTTGAAAGCTGAAGATTAAATACCGAAAATTTTCACCCCGCAAGGGGGTACTGAAAATAGCAATCTTTAATCTTCAGTCTTCAATGTAAAAGTGGTGGAGGTGAACGGGATCGAACCGATGACCTCCTGCGTGCAAGGCAGGCGCTCTCCCAGCTGAGCTACACCCCCACTCTCTAAGTGAAGATTTGAGATTGAATATTGAAAAAAATCTTCAATCTTTAATCTTCAATGCCTGAATGGTGGGCCTAGATGGACTTGAACCATCGACCTCACGCTTATCAGGCGTGCGCTCTAACCAGAACTGAGCTATAGGCCCGTTCTTTCTCCTATACTCTTAAAGATCAAATTGCATCGATCTCTCAAAACTGAACAGCAGATAAACAAACGGGGTTGATCTAGGTATGAACCAGTATGAACTGGCTATTCATCCTTTAAAAGGAGGTGATCCATCCGCAGGTTCCCCTACGGATACCTTGTTACGACTTCACCCCAATTACCGATCATTCCTTGGTAGCCTGCCTCCCGAAGGTTAGCTCAACTACTTCTGGAACAACCGACTTTCGTGGTGTGACGGGCGGTGTGTACAAGGCCCGGGAACGTATTCACCGCGGCATGCTGATCCGCGATTACTAGCGATTCCAACTTCATGGAGTCGAGTTGCAGACTCCAATCCGGACTGAGACCGGTTTTATGGGATTAGCTTCTCATCGCTAAGTCGCTGCCCTTTGTACCGACCATTGTAGTACGTGTGTAGCCCTGGGCATAAAGGCCATGAGGACTTGACGTCATCCCCACCTTCCTCCGGTTTGACACCGGCAGTCCCTCTAGAGTGCCCAGCCGAACTGCTGGCAACTAAAGGCAGGGGTTGCGCTCGTTGCGGGACTTAACCCAACATCTCACGACACGAGCTGACGACAGCCATGCAGCACCTGTCACCAAGTTCATCTAATGACGCACTCTCCTGTTTCCAGGAGATTCTCGGGATGTCAAGCCCAGGTAAGGTTCTTCGCGTTGCGTCGAATTAAACCACATACTCCACCGCTTGTGCGGGCCCCCGTCAATTCCTTTGAGTTTTAATCTTGCGACCGTACTCCCCAGGCGGTGAACTTAATGCGTTAGCTGCGGGACAGGAGGGATCAACACCCCCTATCCCTAGTTCACATCGTTTACGGCGTGGACTACCAGGGTATCTAATCCTGTTTGCTCCCCACGCTTTCGCGCCTCAGCGTCAGTATTCGTCCAGAGAGTCGCCTTCGCCACCGGTGTTCCTCCCGATCTCTACGAATTTCACCTCTACACCGGGAATTCCACTTTCCCCTCCGATACTCAAGCCTGACAGTTTCAAATGCACTTCCACGGTTGAGCCGTGGACTTTCACATCTGACTTATCCGGCCGCCTACGCGCCCTTTACGCCCAGTAATTCCGAACAACGCTTGCACCCTCCGTATTACCGCGGCTGCTGGCACGGAGTTAGCCGGTGCTTCCTCTGAAGGTACCGTCAAATTATACGGGTATTAACCATATAACACTTCTTCCCTTCTGACAGAGCTTTACGACCCGAAGGCCTTCCTCACTCACGCGGCGTCGCTGCGTCAGGGTTTCCCCCATTGCGCAATATTCCTCACTGCTGCCTCCCGTAGGAGTCTGGTCCGTGTTCCAGTTCCAGTGTGGCGGATCATCCTCTCAGACCCGCTAACCATCGTTGCCTAGGTGGGCCGTTACCCCGCCTACTAGCTAATGGTACGCAGGCTCATCCCTATACGGTAGCTTTCATGAAGAGGCCACCTTTCCTCCTTTACCCCGCAGCAAAGAAGTGTATCCGGTATTAGCACCAGTTTCCCGATGTTATCCCAGTCATAAGGGTAGATTACCTACGCGTTACTCACCCGTGCGCCACTCTACTCAGGGTCCGAAGACCCCTTTCTCGTTCGACTTGCATGTGTTAAGCACGCCGCCAGCGTTCGTTCTGAGCCAGGATCAAACTCTCCAGTTTGATATCCTGGAACCAGCCGGCTAAAGCTGGTTCTTTTTGCTAAGAATAAAATTAAAAAAATTACAAAAGACCCGTTTGTCTTTCTTTCTGCTATTCAGTTTTCAAAGATCAATGCTGCCAAGCCGTTACTAATGCCAAGCCGGAAACCCGATGCTGCCAGAGTCTCCTTAATACAGCGCAATCTGCGCTCTGTCCCTTCACAAAAGGGGAAACTAAAATCTTACCATGATATGCAAAATTGTCAATCCCATTCTGCTCCCGGAAAGGCAACTTCTACCCGCTGCCCGGAAACGCGACAACCTATAACCTTATCAAAAAATTGTCAA
>JAHEDT010000029.1 GCA_024641085.1 Geobacteraceae bacterium
TTCCGGAAATAACCGATGAGCTTGGATTCGCATACTACGATTGGTCGGATGTCGTGCAAAATTTTATGATGCAGGAAAAGACCATTTTCTCCAGGTTTGCACTCTACAGTGATCATGCTCATCTGTCCCCGTTGGGAAATCGTTTGATGGCCGGTGAGTTGCTCTCCATTGTCCAGCAAAAGTGGCCTCACCCAGGCGCACACCCAAAGTAAACCTCTGTCTGCTCAAGGTTGGCGCCTCGCTACAGGAAAATCCATCCTGTACAACCAACCGGCCCGCAAGCAGTTGGTCAAAGCCCCTCAGGGCATATTTTTTTAATCCTAGTTTACTATGTGACTTGGTCAATCTTGGACCGCTGTCCGGTTTCGGGCCCCGTGTAGCTTGAACTATCATCTCTGGGCTAATGCCGCCTTGTTCAGGGAGAGCAATTACGATGAGCTATAAAAAGACCACAGAGAGCCTGGCAAGGCTAATGTTGGGCAAGAGTGTTGCCAACTCAATGATAGGGTATAAGGGTGAATTTACATTCAAAAAATATCGTCGCATCAGAGAGCGCATAAAAATGCTCAGAAAGGAGTCTGGGGAAAACACTGCCGTCCTGAGAAATTTTCACGACCGGTGTATTGAGCATGTCCCCCTTGCGACGGTTCCGATTGTGCTGATTTCACAGATCCAACGTTCCGGCGGGTCCTTTTTAAGTCAGCTTTTCGATGGGCATCAGGAAGTCCATGCTCACCCCCATGAATTGAAGATCGGCTATCCCAAGAAGCACATCTGGCCCGAACTTGACCTTAGCGACAGTCCTCAGCATTGGTTCGAATTTCTTTTCGAAGACGATGTCATCCAGCATTTCAGGAATGGCTATAAAAAGGGGGACAAGTCTAATGAAGTCTTCCCTTTCATTTTTTTGCCGTCTCTGCAAAAAAGGATCTTCCTAAACTGTGTCGCCTCAGTTAAAGATCCGATAAAGCCCAGAAATATCTTCGACGCCTACATGACGTCCTATTTTTATGCCTGGTTGAACAACCAGAATATTTGCGGGCGGAAAAAAATCATAACAGCCTTCACGCCAAGGTTGGCAATGTGTAGAGACAGTATGGACACGTTTTTCCAGACCTACCCGGACGGTCGTTTGATATCCGTGATCAGAGATCCCAGGAACTGGTATCCTTCAGCCCTTCGGCACGAAAATAAGAAGAACAAATATGACGACATGAGAAAGGCGCTGAGTCAATGGTCAGAAAGTGCACAAGCGGCGGCTTGGAACAAAGAAAAGTATGGACAGCGAGTTTGCATTGTCAGGTTTGAAGATTTGATCAGCAACACTGAAGCCGTGATGCGTTACCTCGCCGGTTTCCTTGATATCGAATTCGACGCTATTTTACTGACACCCACCTTCAATAAATTCCCGATCGAGGCCAATACAAGTTTCAACTTGGAAAAACCAGGGATTATGACCAGTGCCCTGTCCAGATACAAATCTCTAACCTCAGAAGATCTGCAAGTTTTGGATGAAATGACGAGCTATGATTACAAGAAGGCTCTCGCCCATGCGATTGCATTTTAAACGGAGGGAAAATAGTATTAATTGGGCCAGCCCTTGAGAGTAAGGGTTCTGTCAACAGGCGGCGCTTTTCATTAAGCGGCGCCTGTTATGTTATGAACCGTCTGTTGATCAAGGATGGTTTGTCATGGACCGCGATCGCCACTTCTGCAATTTGATGTTGGCCTTTTCCAGCTCCTCGGCTTCTTCAGGGAAGGTCACCGACAGGAGGACGGCACGGCCATATTGAACCTCGGCGTCTTCGCGGCGGTCCATTCGGTCATAAACCTTGGCCAGGTTGTAACGGTGCGCGATACGGTCGTGCAACTCAATGGCGTGCAGTAGAAGTTTTTCCGCCTCATCAAGCGACGCCTCGGGTAACCCGCCGTAAACGATATTGGCAAAGGTCCGGGCAAAAAAGCTCAGGTCAGAGATCTTGTAATGCCAGCGGCTCAGCACGAGATAGGCAATGTCGTCGTCAGGAGCAAGGGCGATGGCTTTTTCGATATTATCCTTGATCTCCCTTGACTGTCGGACCTGGGTTTCCGTGTCGGTATATTTGGCTTGGCCTCCCAGTGCTATTGCCAACCATTTGTAGCCGTCACTTTTCTCGGGGGCTGCATGCATGGCGGCACGGGCGAATTGCTCCGCCTCCTGGAACAGCTCCAGAGCCTTTTCTTCGGGGTCAGCCAGGCGACCCATCTCGTAACGGGTTCGGGCCATTCGCCAAAGGAGCTCTTCTTGATCTTCGCTATTCTCGGTGTTCTCCTGGAGAAGATCCCAGGCCTGCTGGTTCTCGCCGAGGGCCAGCAGTTGATCGACCCTTTGGCAGATCGTCTCACAAGATGCCTGGCATGACGAACTACCCAGGCCCTGAAGGGCGAGTAGTATTGTGGCCAATGTGGCTATCTTACAGAAA
The DNA here is from genome assembly GCA_024641085.1 of Geobacteraceae bacterium. Classification (GTDB taxonomy): domain Bacteria; phylum Desulfobacterota; class Desulfuromonadia; order Desulfuromonadales; family BM103; genus JAHEDT01. The sequence continues at coordinate 2,463 of JAHEDT010000029.1, forward strand.
ACCTTCATGTCCATTGATCCATGATGATCAAAGCTGCCGGTTCAGGAGGATACTGATGCTTTTGATGCGGATCGAGTAGGCACCTGCACGATGTTTCCGTCAGAAATCTGGAAAACACGATCGGCAACATCGACCAGAGCCGTCTGGTGGCTGATTGCCAGTATCGTCAAATGTTTGCGCAGCTCCTTCAATGTCAGGCAGATCGCCGCTTCCGTTTTCGGGTCGAGGGCGCTGGTTGCTTCGTCGAGGATTAATAACTGTGGCCGGTGGATCAATGCCCTGGCAATCGCAATTCGTTGACGTTGCCCTCCCGAAAGCTTTGCCCCCCGCTCACCAACTGTTGTGTGTACTCCCTCGGCCATTTCAGACACAAAGTCCCATGCTCCAGAAGCTTTAAGGGCATATTCCACATCGTCCACCGTCAGGGAAGGCTCGCCCAGGGTCACGTTAATAAAAATGCTGTCGTGCAGCAGGATGGTGTCCTGGGGAACATAGCCGATCATGTGTCGCCAGTAGCGCAGGTCAAGCTCGGGAAGGGGGATGCCATCGATCAGGACCGCGCCCTTCTGGGGATGGAAAAGGCCTGTTATCAGGTCGACCAGGGTAGTTTTCCCGGCGCCGGACGGGCCGATAATGGACGTAAAGGTTCGGCTTGGAATTTCGAGAGAAACATTTTTCAGAACCAGGTGGTCATCACCATAGCCGAAATCAACCTGGTCGAAGGTGATCGCCTGTTCCAGGGTCGCCTTGATCCCCCCTCCCGGTGGTTCCTTGTACTTCTGGGCTGTGGTGATCTTTTCCTGAAGCGACCAGTAGGCGCTTTCACAAATCGCGACTTCCTGCATTTTGCGCTGGACCTTGCCGGCCTCGTTTAGCATGCGCGACATGAGAAAGATCAGCATCATGGCCTTGGGCGGGTCCATTTTCATTTGAATGAGCATCACATAGAGCCCGATGATCACGACCAGGGTCAGTAAAGGCTCCTGGATGCCTCGCAGGGCGGCTTTACTGAAAACCTGTCGGCGCAGGGCTTTCCTCAGCTGTGTTGTGTTGGTCGACAGAAGCTCTTCGGCAAGGTACTCCCGCCCCATCGCCTTGTAGGCCTTCAAGGAATTGAGGCTGTCCGACAGTCTGGCGAGCAGCGATTTCAGGAGGCGGGTCTGCTTCTTACCAGCGCGTCGCGACTTGGCGACCATCTTGTACAGCATGAGCAGAATCAGGGCGCCAATGCTGATGAAGATCAGGGTCGTTTGCCATGAGACCAATAGGGCGACGATGAAATAGGCAAAAGCCTGGATAATCATGGCCACGGCCGTGGCCGCGTGGAGGTAGCCATTCGCTGACCTCATCACCTCTGTTCCGGCGGCATTGGCCATACTGCCTACCTGCTGGCCGAGTAAATATCCCCAACGGGTTGACAGCAGGGCGCGTAACAGGGCCAGGCGCAGATCGGTGGCCACATGAGCGACTGTATAACCGATCTTGCGGTCGGCAACCAGAATCAGGAGGCTTCTCAGGACGGCCCCGACCATGATAACCACCAGCAGCCAGCCGATCGTCGAGGGAATGCCGAAAAAGGCCAGGACCGTGTCGATCACCTTGTCCGAGGCTGAGACCGAGGCGGCTGCAGGTTTTGCCGCAGCGGCGCCCAAAGGCAGATTGATGGCTTTTTTTAGAAGGGGCAGGAGAGCCGTCAAACCGACCCCTTCGATAATCCCGGCCATGACCAGCGCTAACAGCATGGTCAGGCTTTGCCTGGGGTAGGAACGGGCGTATTTAAGAATCAGTCGCATCGATATCCTTGTGTTGCCACGGCAATTCGAAAGCCCGGAAACTCAGGGCACATGCCAATGACAGGGGACGTGAAAAAATATGCGCTGCTGCCGAAAACGGCACGGGCCGCAGCGGAAAGATCGAGTCGCTCAAGACAAACTGGCCACCAGAGCGGAAAGACCGCGCAGATCTTCTACAAGCAGGTCATTCTCCATGACTTCAGGTGCCGTTCCCCTGGCGACTATGGCTACGAAATGACAGCCGAACTGTTGCGCTCCCCGCAAGTCGTCAAGCTGGTCGCCGACATGGACCATTTCGTGTCTGGCGGCACCGCAGGCACTGGCAATATCCTCAAGATTTCCCGCCTTGGAGCCTTCCGCACCGTATACGGTCTGAAAAAAGTGACTCCAGTTACGAAGTTCCAGTATGCGACGCAGTGGTCCGGCTGGTGTCCCCGAGTTGACGTACAGCAGCAGTCCCATTGCGGTCAGGTCCCGGAGAGCCTGGCTGGCACCGGGCCTTTCCGGGCACCTGGTGATAGCATTTTCACAGCTCGTGGTGTAGTCCTCGGCCAAACGCTGACTCCATGTCTCTACACAGGAGTCTACCGGAAGCAGCTTTCTGCTGATCAACGCTTCGGCTATTTTACGGGTCTTCCCGTAGCGATCGGCAGTGGGCCAGCGCAGAAATACTTCATCGACAACCTGGCCTGATGCGTCCCAGGGTTGAGCGATCTCAAAAAAAGTTTCCCTCTTGATATCGTTGGAATCTACCAGGGTTCCATCGAAATCAAAGACGACACATTTGATCATTCACGAGCTTCCTAAATCAGGCATCGCCCTCATCGGTGCAGAGGGTGATGGTGTCATAAAGTTTTTTCCCTTATTGAACTCAGGCTTGTTCAGGGGCGGTTATCAGCGGCTGGATCTCGGCAAAGATCTGCAGGATGCGGTCCACTTGCTCGGACGTATGGGCCGCGCTGATACTGCAGCGCAGCAAACTCATCCCTGCGGGCGCGGCAGGAGGGAAAACCAGGTTGACGTAGACCCCCCGGTCGAGAAGTTCTTTCCAGGCGAACAACGTCTTCTCCCGGGTCGGGACACGAACCGCGACAACCGGGCTGAGGTCCGGACCGAGTTCATAACCCAGCTTCTCGAGCCCCTGGTACATCCGCGTCGCATTTTCCCAGAGCCTGGTACGCAGTTCCGGTCTCGACTGAATGACCCGCAAGGCCTGGCGAACAGAGGCAATGGTCGAGGGTGACGGCGAAGCGGTAAACACATAAGAGCGACTGACGTAGCGGACCAGGTCCAGTTCCGGGTGGTTACTGACACAATAGCCGCCAATGGCTCCCAGGCTTTTGCTGAATGTGCCTACGATGAAATCAACATCCCGTTCCACACCGGCAGCTTCGGCCATTCCACGACCCCGTTCACCCAAAACACCCATGGAGTGGGCCTCGTCGACCAGCAGCCAGGCCCCGTAACGCCTCTTGAGGGCAGCAATATCCGCCAGAGGAGCACAGTCGCCCAACATGCTGTAAATCCCTTCGACGATAATCAGGGTATTGGCGGCACGCGATCCCAGACGCTGCATCTTCTTATCCAGATCGGCCACGTTGTTGTGGCGGAAGCGGATCATCTCTGCGCCGCTCATCCTGCAGGCATCGTAGATGCTTGCATGAGAGTCGGCGTCCAGTACAATGACGTCGCCCGGTCCGGCAAGGGTGGATATGACGCCGAGGTTGCTGACAAAACCGGTTGAGAAGACAATCGCATTGCTGCATCCGTAGAATTGGGCCAACTCGCGCTCGAGTTCACGATGCCCGGCAAAAGTGCCGTTGGCCATGCGTGAACCGGTCGTGCCGGTCCCTTCAATCAGCAAGGTCTCACGGGCGGCGTCTATACACTGTCGGTCAAAGGTCAGGCCAAGGTAATTATTGGTCCCGGCAAGAATGACGCGGCGTCCGCCAATTGAAGCCTCAGTAGAAGAATAGATCTCGTCGATGACCACATTGAAGGGGTCGACCCCTGGTGGGAGCAACGTTTTCCGGGTTTCAGCGATCGTATTTAATTTGTCGAGAAGTCCCATTAACGGTCCCCAATAATTACTTGAATTTGCGTGACAAAATCTTTTACCGTCCTTAAATCCGACAATGAGTTCAACGGGTAGCTGATATCGAACACATCTTCGACATCGTTCAACATTTCCATGACTCTCAAAGAGTCGAAGCCCAGGTCGTTGATCAGTTCGGTCTCGTCCTGAATCGGCCCCGGCTGAGGGGCATATTCCTGAAGCAGAACGACAACTTTCTGGAAAATGGTCTCATATTGCGAGTTGGTCATTATTGTGCTCACTCCATTTGCTGAAGATATTTTTTGCAAACTTGAACGAGAGCCGTTGGCAACAGCCCTGGCCTGGTTATTGGCCCTTTGAAAACAGGCGTTTCATCCCCTCATGGAATTGAACCTGCGGCTGCCAGTCGATTGCCCTGGAGATCGCGGTATTATCGCAAACCCAGTCTGGATGGAAGATTTCCCTGACCTTCCCGGGAGTCAGCATCGGCTGGTAGCCAAACAGCCGACCCAGAGAAACGTTGGCCGAACCGGCAATCTGCATCAATAGCTTGGGGATCGATAAACAGCGGGGCTCTCTGCCATTGAGATGAGCAGCAATCGTCGCGATTTGAGGCCAAGTATAACCATCCGGGCGCCCGTCATGCAACTCAAAACATCGGCCATTCTCGCCCTGCGGCGCTCTCAGCAGGCAACTCACCGCTTCCGCCAGGTCGTCAACGTATAACAGCGAGAACCTGGCGTTTTTTTCACCGATGATGGGAACGATACCACGCTTGATCAGCTGCAGTAATGGCTGCATCTCCCGGTCACCAGGGCCATAAACAGCCGGTGGGCGCAAGATATCCCAGGACAGCCTACCTTGATAAGCGCGAAGCTCGTCTTCACCTAATTTCTTGCTTGCCGCATAGGCCGACAGTGAGGGCTCGCGGGCGGCCAGTGAAGACACCAGCAGAAAGCGAGGGACCTTATGCTCAGCCGCCGCCTTCAGCATGTTAGAAACACCCGTGGTATTGACCCTTTTGAACTGTTCCAGGGTGATGCCGCGCACGGCTCCGGCACAGTGCACGATTGCATCAACACCGGTGACAAGGGCGCTCAGGCTGTTTACATCCTCAAGGTTGCCGGGCTGCCATTCAACTGATTCGAGTGGATGGGGAGCAGATGTAGAGGTGGGGCGGTATAAGGCTCTGACCTGTACGCCTTGGGATAGCAAATGCGTGAGCAGAGTGCTACCGATGAATCCTGTTGCCCCTGTGAGCGCTACAGTGGTCACGATGGCGATCGTTTTGGAGAAATTATAGAGACAATTCTACTGCGCACGCCTTTGTCCGGTCTCTGCAATACGCAAAACAGGCGTATTCACAAACATGGACGGATCCTCAGAGGATTCCAATTGCTGCAGTGACTTCTCTGCCTGACGCTTCAGATAATCGCGCTGCGTACCTGCACGGGACAGCTTGCCAGAAGAAGTCCGGGGGAGGGTGTGTGCGGGGACAAGTTCGATGATGCAGTCTATACCCAGTTCCTCGCGTACGATGCGGGCAATCCGGCTCGACATCTCACGGCGTTTGCCTTCTTCCGTCTCACGGTACTGGACCACCAAGACAGCTTTTTCTGAACCATCTTCAGCCGGGACAGAGATCGCCGAAGCATCGCCAGGCCTGATTTCCGGCTGCTGCTCGGCGTAGAACTCGAGGTCCTGGGGCCAGATATTGCGTCCGTTGATGATGATCATGTCCTTTTCACGTCCGGTGATAACCAGAGTCCCTTGGTCCAGGTACCCGATATCACCTGTGTTCAGCCAGCCATCAACGGAAAGTATCTCGGCAGTGGCGGCGGGGTCACCGAAATAGCCACTCATTACGCTCGGCCCGCGGACGTGAATTGTGCCGCATTGCCGATCCGGCAGGGCTTGGCCATACTCATCCCGGACCAGGACTTCGTGTCCGGGTAGCGGAGCTCCGCAGTTAACCAGCTTTTTGGTACGGCGAGCTTGGTCGTTACGGTCAGGCGTTTCGGTGACGGGGAGAGCTTCCTGCCGTTCGGATAGGTGGTCAGCGTCTATTTCGTCGACAATCGCCCCTTGGTCCAGCTGAGCAAAACTGATGGCCAGCGAACATTCTGCCATGCCGTAACTGGCGACAAAGGCCGTGTGGTTGAATCCATAAGGGGCCAGTTTTTCGGCGAATGCCTCTAAAATTTCGGCACGGATCGTTTCGGCCCCAACTCCGGCAACCCGCCAGGCGCTCAGATCGAGTGGCACGGTTTCGTCATAACGAATCCGTCTTGTGCACAATTCATAACCAAACGGAGGACCGAAAGAAATAGTGCTTCGATTCCGGGTCATCAAGCTCAGCCAAAGGCGAGGCCGCATGGCGAAGTCGCGGGTCGATAGATAATCAACGGAAAGCTGTGAAGCCAGAGGTGCCAGGACGAATCCGACCAGGCCCATATCATGGTAATAAGGCAGCCAGGAAACACACCTGTCACCACTGCGGACCTTGAGGCCGTCCCTGGTGATACCAGCAAGGTTATGCATCACGGCGGCTTCGCTGACCATCACCCCCCTCGGGAAACGGGTGCTGCCCGAAGTGTACTGGAGGTAAGCGGTCTCTTCCGGCTGCAATGGAAACAGCTCGACGGATTGTTCGGCAAGTTGATCAAAATCATCCGGCTGACCGACAAGCTTCAATCCCAAGCCGCTGCTCGCCTCAAGCAGGAAGGTTAAAAATTCAGCAGGTGCGACGGCAACCGCTGCCTGACTCTTAATCAGCAAGCCACGCAGCTGTTCGACATAGGCCTTGTGTCCACCCAGGTGAATCGAGGCCGGAAGCGGTACCGGTGTATATCCAGCATATTGGCAGGCAAAAAAGAATCGCGGAAAGTCAGGATTGGTCTCCGCGATTATGGCCACCCGGGCGCCTCTTTCCAAGTGGAGACCAAGTAGTCTTTTTGCCAGGGTCTGAGCCCCTTCGCGGAGTTTCGAATAAGTGAGTACAGTGCGGAGTTCTCCCCGCCCATTGTAGAAATTAAACCCACTTGTCCCCTGGGCAGCATAATCCAACGCTTCTGCCAGATTGGGAAAGTCGGCGGTTCTAAGGGGAACCTGGCTTTCGGTCGATGTCGGGTTGAGAGGGTTCATTCGTGACCTAGAGATAAAGCAATAATAATGCCAATATATAGAAGGGCGTATACATGGGGTCGCCCTCAGTTACTGGTCGGCATAAGGTGCAAATGTGCAACAATTTCACCACATCACTGTGGATTTATTGCTACATACGGCATCTGCAAACTGCAAAATAATACAGCGTGCGGCTTATTCAACCAAGCCAAATTACTGAAATGAAGAGTAAAAGTCAAACAAAAGCTGCGCTATGAAAAGAAAATTGTCGTCGTTACGAATCTTGTGCTTGAACAAACAGCCAAACCTTGATATCGGGCTCTAAAAACTCCTCTGTGAGGCTATTCAACATCGAACCTTAAGACCCGCGCTCCCGAAAAGATTGCACCCAGAAAGAAAACTTCCTGTGCAAAGCCATAATTTCTGTTGCGTCGTGTTCGAAAAATCACAGACTTCTCAGCAAAACAAAGGTTAGCCACTAAGTCACCAAGGCGCGAAGCAATCACTGTTATTGCAGAGCAAGATACACCCTTGCTTGGCCTGATCAATTGATCTTAACCTGAATTGTTGAGATGGTTAATTCCCCGCAGCCAGCTGCGCAATGAATAGGGTGCATTTTGGTTCACGCCTTAAATTAAAGAAATCCAGTATCCATAATCCAGAATCCGGAATGAGTCCCGATTGCCAGGTAGCCCCGCGCGTTTTTTCTGTCTTCTGGATACTGAATTCCGGATCCCCCAGGGCTTGCCGTGGGGTAGCTCATTCCCGCGTCCTTTTTTTAGCGCCTTCGTGTATTCGTGACAAGTATCACCTTTTTGTGGGTTATAGAAACGGAAAATTATTCCTGAATATCGGGCCTGTGGATCCAGAACCGGTTCGCTTGAGAGGATCTCTGGCGAAACGAGTCCAGCCGTTCTTGTGCTACTTCCCGGTGAAAATCTGCTGCAAAGCCATGTGCAGACTCTGATCCAGCTTTTGTCCGGTTTCGTTAGAGTAAGAGAGGTCCGGAGGGCCGGGCCAGCCAGGATCGATAAATTCCTGACGGCCAAAAGTGCGTGACGCCGCATAACGTGGCAATACGTGGAAATGAACGTCATGATCAACCATCATCAACATGAGATAATTGATTTTGTCGTAAGAGAAGCATCGCTTCAAATGGTTTTCTATGGCTGTGGTTATCTCTTTTAGTTCCGAAAAAGCGGCCGCACTTATCCGGGAAAAGGTGTCCGCTTCGTTTTTGCAGATCAGGACCAGTGCGCCCAGGGTGGCCTGCTGGGGGCGCAGTAACAAGGCCCAATGTTCATACTCCTGGATCAATGTTCCCGGGTAGCCGAATTTTTTCATCGTGGCATTCGTCATGATCGTCCTCCTTAAATGTGACCGGTTGTTTGTCTCCGGTGCTGGCTACGGTTTGCTGGATCCTATTGCGGGGTCGTTTTTCGGCCTGATGATTGGCTGATGATACTGATCGATGTGAATCGTTATGATAGTCGCCTTCACAATGGCCTGCGTGTGTTCTTTGAAAATATTGGTCTGTTGCGCCTTGCCCATGATTCAAAAACTCAAAATGGCCCGAATGGGCAGGCATAAATGGCTTACATACAGGCAGAGGATCGGTTATGATTCAAAGCGGCCATTGCATGTTGTGGTCAGCAGAGACGGACCCTTTCTCTGGCCGCTTTAGGATTTGAAATCTCTTCACCTTAATATACCTGCCGAGCCATACAATGCAAAGTCGAGGACATTCAGAAAAGCACCACCAGCAATCGTTACGGGTTGTCCCAGTTGCCGGGCGCCGTCCGATGCGCAACTTTATTAAAATGCCCTGGTCGCTCTATGCAGACGATCCCTGTTGGGTCCCCCCGTTGATTATTGAAAGACAGTGGCACCTATCAAAGAAAAATCCCTACTTTGAGCACGCTGATTTCCAAGCCTGGATTGCCTATCGTGGAGAGCGAATGGTCGGGCGGATCAGCGCCCAGGTCGATCAGATGCATTTGCAGAAATACCAGGACGCGACCGGGTTTTTTGGTTTCCTGGAAGCAGAAGACGATCCTGAAACCTTCCGTGGCTTGTTCGAGTCCGCTGAAGAATGGCTGCGCCAGAAAGGTATGCAGCGAATCCGCGGGCCGTTCAACCTCTCAATCAACGATGAATGCGGCTTGCTGGTTGAAGGCTTTGACAGCCCGCCTCCGATCATGCTGGGGCACGCTCTTCCGTATTATGGCCCGCGCGTGGAAGAGCAGGGGTACGCCGGAGAGCAGGATCTCCTGGCTTATCGGGCTCACCCCGACATTGCCCCTCCTCGTCAGCTCGAGGCCCTGAGCAAACGGGTGGCCGGAAGGGTTACGGTTCGTACCATGCGGCGTGATCGCTTCAATGAGGAGCTGGAGATCATCCGTGACATTTTTGAAGATGCCTGGTCGGAAAACTGGGGATTCATTCCCTTTACGCCCGCCGAGTTCGCTGAACTTGGGAAAAACCTCAAATTCCTGGTGGACTCAGAGTCGGTCAGGATTGCCGAGCTCGATGGAGAACCGGTGGCCATGATCGTCATGTTCCCCAACATTAACGAGGCCATCAGGGATTTGAACGGCCGCCTGCTGCCTTTTGGTTGGCTGAAGCTGCTCTGGCGCCTGAAAGTCGTTGGTCTCAAGTCGGCGAGAATCCCGCTGCTCGGCGTCAGGCGCAGCCATCAAGGGGGCCTGCTGGGGGCGGCACTCGCTCTTATGGTGATTGCCCCGCTCCACGTGAAAGCGCGCAAACAGGGTATTATGGAAGTGGATATGTCCTGGATTCTCGAGCAGAACCAGGGGATGCGCAAAATCACCGAATCTGTGGGCTGCGATCTCTACAAGCGCTACCGGATTTACCAGAAGGATTTAACCACAGCATGAAATCGACAGGCCAGCCTTATTGCGCGGTCATTCTGGCCGCTGACCGTGACATTAACGACCCGGTCGCCAATGCTGCCGCGGTGAGCTGCAAGGCCCTGGCGCCGGTCTCCGGGCGGGCCATGGTTTTGCGTGTTCTCGATGCCCTCGCGGACGCCCGCGAAGTCGGCGTTCGGATTCTGGTTGGCCCAGCGATGACTTCGGTCGAGCAGAATGACGAACTTGCCGGTCTGGTTCGCTCCGGCCAGGTTCAGTGGGTTGCTCCGCAAAGCACTCCGAGTTCAAGCGCCTTCAGTGTTTTACAGACTTTGCCGAACGATGTCCCGGTACTGCTCACGACCGCCGATCATGCCCTGTTGTCAGCAGCTGTGGTCGATCATTTCTGCACCATGGCCCGCAGCAGCGGTTGCGATGTCCTGGCCGGGGTAGCCCGGCATGAACTGGTTGCAGAGGCTTTCCCAGGCACCCGCAGGACCGTCACCAGACTCAAGGATGGAGGCTACTGCGGTTGCAACCTGTTCGCATTTATGACCCCGCAAGCCCGCAAAGCTGCAGATTTCTGGCGTAAGGTGGAAACGGAGCGCAAAAAACCCCTGCGGGTTGTGAAGGTTATTGGTTGGGTCGCCGTGCTCCGCTACCTGCTCGGACAGTTGACTCTAGGCCAGGCTCTGAGTCGGTTGTCGCAAAGAATGAATCTCCAGGCCGGGGCCGTCCAGATGCCCTTTGCCGAGGCTGCGGTCGATGTCGACAAGGTCGATGATTGGTTGCTGGTCGAGTCTGTCCTGGCAAAAAGACAAGCAGAGGCACCTCAATAAAGCTGGCCTCCTGAGTTTTCAAGCGTTCAATCGACGAGAGGGTTGATTCCCCGCAGCTTGCTGCGCCATGCATTGATTTGCGTTTGGTTGATGCCTTATTGAGGGAATCCAGTACCCGGAATCCAGAATCCGGAATAAGTTCCTTCCACCAGATGGGTTCACGAGTTTATTCTGTCTACTGGATACTGAATTCTGGATACCCCGTGGCTTGCCGCGGGGCAGTTCATTCGAGCAAACAAAGACTGCCTCTCGGTCATCCGGGGTCTCAAACCACGGACCCACTGACTCTGCAACGTTGTTAGTAGAACATCCCGCCCAGCCAGTACAGCAGCATCCCGACCAGAACCGTCCCGCCGAGGCTGCGGGTTTTCAGTGCAAAGATCAACGTCGGCACGGCCACGAGCAGCTCCAGTTTACCGAAGGCCAAACTGCGGGTTGCGCTCTCGGTAAAGAGCGACGGTGCGAGCAGGGCGCTGAGAATCGCCACCGGGATCAGGGACAGCCAGTCGATCAGCCCCTGGGGCATCTTCCTGTGAGCCAGGTAGAGCAGCGGCAGGGCACGGGGCAGGTAGGTGGCCAGGCCCATGCCGCCGAACAGGAGCAGGTAGTCGCTGAAGCTCATCTGCCCCTCCGATAATGGCGTTTCAGCAGGTAACCGATGGTTGCGGCGCACATCGAGGCACCGACGATATAGGAATCTCCGGGGATCAACAGGTACCAGGCAACGGAAAGTGCCGCGGCCAACAGTCCGGTGACGATGTAGAGCCGGCCCTGCAGCTGGAAGACCAGCAGGCAGATGAACATCCCGGTGAGGGCGTAGTCGATTCCCAAGGCCCCCTGGGGAACAAACTGGCCGACCAGAGCGCCGCAGATCGTGGCCGTAATCCAGACGGCGTTGGCCAGATGGTTAACGGTCAGGGCACGCCAGCGGTCCCATCCACCTTCACGAAAGCGGGTCAGGTTGACGGCGAAGCTCTCATCGGTGACGCCGTAGGCGTAAAGTGCCAGGAAAGCCCGATTCACCCGCTGCAGGTAGACTGCCAGGGCCGAGCTCATCAGGACATGACGCAGGTTGACGACAAAGGTGGTCAGAACGATCGCCGGTGTCGAAGCGCCGGCAGCGAGCATGGCGACGCATATAAACTGGGCGCTGCCGGCAAAAACCAGCACTGACATCAAGGCCACTGCCCACCAGGGCAGGCCGGCTTTCTGCGCCAGAACCCCCAGGGCCAGGCCAATGGGGAAGTAGCCTAGGCAAATCGGCCAGGCGGCGGACGCCCCCTGGCGGAGAGTTCGTTTGTGCTCGTGATCTGGATTCATAGTGGGTTAGCGATACCAGGAGACCGAAACCAGAATACAGGATATGGCTGCCGGATCCCTCGGCCCATCAGTTGATACAAAAAGGGCGCCCAGGGGCGCCCTCGTCATATGAGCGGCCCATCATGCATTTACAGGACCTGCTTGAGAAACGCCTTGGCGCGTTCTTCACGCGGGGCAGTAAAGAAATGTTCGGGGGTCCCTTCTTCGACCAACTTCCCCTGATCCATGAACAGGACTCGATCAGCGACTTCCCGGGCGAAGCCCATTTCGTGGGTGACGACCACCATGGTCATCCCCTCACGGGCCAGCTGCTTCATGACTTCGAGTACTTCACCGACCATCTCGGGATCGAGGGCGCTGGTCGGTTCGTCGAAGAGCATGATCTTCGGGTCCATGGCCAGCGCACGGGCAATGGCAACACGCTGCTGCTGGCCACCGGAGAGACGAATCGGGTATTCGTTCTCTTTCTCGGCAATGCCGACTTTCTTCAGCAGCTGGCGGGCCTTCTTCTCCGCCTCATCACGCTTGCGCTTGCGCACCACCTGCTGGGCAAGGATGATGTTTTCCAAAACCGTTTTGTGCGGGAACAGGTTGAACTGCTGGAAGACCATGCCGACTTCGCGGCGCACCAGGTTAAGGTCGGTCTTCTTGTTGGCCAGATCGACGCCGTCGATCATGATATGTCCGGAAGTGAAGGTCTCCAGGCCGTTCAGGCAGCGCAGGTAAGTTGACTTTCCTGAGCCGGAAGGGCCGATGATAACCACCACCTCAGCGGGCTTGATATGCGATGTTACGCCGTCGACGGCATACACCGTCTGACCGCGGCCGACAAAAGTTTTTTTCAGATCGACTGTTTTAATCACTGATTGCAAGCCTCCGTTCCACCCAGGAGATCACCTGGGACAGCACCGACGTCAACAAAAGATAGAGGAATGCGACGACAAACCAGATCTCGAAAGTGGCGAAAGTCGAGGTGATGACCTCACGGCCACTTTTGGTCAGGTCGGTGATGGCGATGACTGAAACCAGCGACGAATCCTTGATCAGGCTGATGAACTGACCGGCCAGCGGCGGCAGGGTGCGCTTGAAGGCCTGCGGCAAAATGATGTGGGTCATCGCCTGGGGGACACTCATGCCGAGAGAGCGGGCGGCTTCCATCTGTCCTTTGGGTATCGACTGGATTCCCGCACGGATGATTTCCGCGACGTAGGCGCCGGCAAAGATCGCCAGGGCGCTGATGCCGGCAAGAATCCGGCTGATATCGAGGACTGTGCCGAGGAAGAAGTAAAAGATGAAAAGCTGCACCAGCAGCGGTGTGCCGCGGATCAACTCGATGTAGGCGACCGAGAGGTTGCGCAGGGTCGGATTATTGGAAACCCGGCAAAGGCCTGTGATCAGGCCGATGATCAGACCGATTACGCTCGAGACCGCTGAAATCCAGAGCGTATTCCATAATCCCACCGATAGCGGACCCAGGCGCCATGAGGATACCGAGCCAAGGTAGTCACCCTGGAACAGTTCCTCGTTTTCACTGACCTTCAGGGAGTCATTGTCGACTTCAAAAGTCTTTTCCTCGCCATTTTCACCGGTCAGCTTGACGGCGGTGGACCCCCCGGACCTCTGCAGAGAGGCAACCCGGGCGTCGAATGGCGCCGGAACCAGGGTCTCGTCAACGTAGGCGAAGTATTGCGGTACGCGGTTCCAGCGCCACGTATAGTCAATTTTCTTGGTGGCGACCCAGAGACCAGCGCCCAATAACAAGAGAATGAAGACTGTAAGGAGGTGCCAGAGCCAAATTTGCTTGCGTGATTTCAAGGTGTCTATCCCTGCGCTTGGCTGACGGTAGATGGTGGAGCTGCCCGGCTATGGGGCAGCTCCACCATCATCAGGTTAGGTTACTGGAGCTCTTTCAACCACTCGTCGCTCTTGAACCACTTGGCGTAAATCTTGTCGTAGGTGCCGTCGTTCCTGATCTGGTTCATGAAGTTGTTGAGCCAGTTGAGAAAATCGGGGTTCCCCTTGTTGACAGCCATGGCGAGCGGCTCGTAGGTAAAGGGGTGGTCAAGCAGTTCGACCTTGCCCTGGCCCTTTTGGGCGTAAGCGATGGCGTTGAAGGGCAGGTCGTAGACGAAAGCATCGACTTTGCCATTAAGCAGGTCCATGACGCCTTCCTGCTCCGTTTCGAAGGAGATGTAGGTGGCGTTCGGGATCATCCGCTTGACCGCCTGCTCACCGGTGGTGCCCAGCTTGGAAGCCACCTTGTACTTCTTGTCATTGAGTTCCTTGTAGGACTTGACCTTGCCGGACAGTTTCTTGTCAATCAGGATGCTTTGACCAATAACAATGTAGGGGCTGGCAAAGCTGATCTTCATGTTGCGTTCCTGCGTCAGGGTCATGCCGCTCATGATGACGTCGAACTTATTGGTGATCAGGGCCGGAATGATGCCGTCCCAGGCGGTGCTGACCAGCTCCAGTTCAACGCCCATGGCTTTGGCCATGCGCTTGGCCATGTCGACGTCGAAGCCGATGATTTCACCTTTTTTGTTGGTCATTTCAAAAGGCATGTAGCCCGGTTCCATGCCAACCCGCAGTTTGCCGCGCTGCAGGATGTCGTCGAGGGTGTCCGCGGAAGCGATGCCGGGCAGGACTACACAGAGTGCCAGCAGGCAGGCGAGCAGAAGTTTGACTTGTTTCATTGTTGTTCCTCCTTGTTTGAAATCGAACGTTGGTTAAGCCGAAATCTCGGCGGGTTATCGGTTAATAGGACTTCCCTTCATCGAGAAGCTCGGAAATTGACATTTGGATTTTGCAGCGGGGGCAGCGGGGCAGGTCTTCAGCTGGCAGGTAAATGATCTCAGTATAACGGCATTTTGGGCAGATGACTTCGATCGGTTCGTGCTTGCCACGTTTCATCTTGAACTCTCTCGCTGCATTGACTGAAAAAACAATTGAATTCGCAGACCTCTGCTTATACCATAGCGCCTTCGTCCGAAACAAGACTCTATCTCTTTTTCGCAGGATTTCATGGATAACAAGAGCAAACGGCAATTGTTTGCCGAATTCATGCTGGCCAGCGTCACGCTCTTCTGGGGGGCGACCTTCCCGATTGTCAAGGATGCCATCAACGAGATGCCGGTCATGGCATTCCTCTGGGTGCGTTTTGCCATAGCCGCCGCCCTGCTTGCACTGATCGCCGGCCGCACCGGTTTTGCCTCTCTGGACCGGCGGGGTTGGCGACTTGGGGTCCTGCTTGGCACGCTGCTCTTCTGCTCTTATCTCTTTCAGACGTTCGGCCTGGAACGCACCTCCTCTGCGAACGCCGGCTTCCTGACCGGCCTGGGTGTGATCTGGGTGCCGTTGATGGCCGGTCCGATACTGAAGAAACCAGCCGCATTCGGTTCGAAAATCGGCGTTGGCCTTGCACTGACCGGACTCTTCCTGCTGACCTGGCATACCCCGTGGACGCTCAACCTCGGCGACCTTCTGGTCGTGATCTGCTCGCTGTTCGTCGCGTTGCATATCATCGGGCTTGATGCCTTCACCAGGGGATATGACGGCCGGGCTTTGACTTTCGTACAGATCGCCACCATGGCGGTGCTCGGCTGCATCGGCAGCCTGGCCTTTGAGCCGGTCTCCTGGCCGCAGAGTTGGACCGGTTCGCTGATCTTCGCTTTCGTCGTCACCTCGGTCTTTGCCACCGCCTATGCCTTCTGGGCCATGACCACCTTTCAGAACCGCACCACGCCGACCCGCGCTGCCCTCATCTATACCCTCGAGCCGGTTTTCGCGGCAATTTTCTCGGTATGGCTGGCCGGCGACCGTTTGACCTCTCTCGGCTGGTTTGGCGGAGCCATGATCGTTGCCGGCATGATCTTTGCCGAAGTCTGGCCCCTGATGGGGAAAAGGGCTGCGGACGCCAGAACCTCCTGAAAATAACCACGCTGGACAGGTTATGTCATGGTGCGGTTGACCCTGATCATGTTCATGAATCTTCGGGCCGCAATAAATCGTAAAGAACATAGTAAAGTGCTGATACGGCAAGTCCTCCTGTCATGGAGAGACTTTTCTGATATGATGATGACCATTGCAGACACCAAATTCGATGTCCAGTTGGAGGAACATTATGACCAAGCCGATTGGTTACCAAGAGCTGGTTGACGATGCCGAAACGCGCATCGAAACGATTTCCGCCGTAGCAGCCATCAGTGAGGCCGCCTCTCCAGACGTGGTTTTTGTCGACCTGCGTGACGTCCGGGAATTGAAGCGCGAGGGTAAAATCCCTGGTGCTTTCCATTGCCCGCGCGGACTTCTTGAGTTCTGGATCGACCCGGAGTGCACTTACCACAAGCCGGTCTTTGCCGAGAAGAAGCGTTTCATCTTCTATTGCAACCTGGGCTGGCGTTCCGCCCTGGCGGCCGATATCGCGCAGAAGATGGGGCTGACAAACGTCTGTCATATCGAGGGCGGTTTCGACGCCTGGAAAATGGCGGGTGGTTCAGTAGAAAATTAGTAGCGTGAGGCGCGAAGCGAGACAATACCTTTAAGCTTGTGCTCGCGTCTCTCTGCTCAGTTCGCGGTTCCAGCTACTCACCTCTCAAATAACTCGCCGGCTTCTGCCCCAGGGCCTTCCAGGTGCCGAGCAGGCCCAGCAGCAGGGTCAGGGCGATCCCTATGAGGACGGTCGTCATGACCGTTGCCGGATGCAGGCTGAATGACATCTTCATCAGTCCGTGCAGGATGCCCATAGCGGCCAGGCTGCCGATCACCGCACTGATCATGCCGGCAATCAGGCCGAGCAGCAGGAATTCGGCGGCAAATGCGCCGAGGATGTCGAAACGGGTTGCTCCGCAGACTTTGAAAATCACCGCATCATGAATGCGCCGGTGCTGGTCCGCGGAAACCGCGCCGGCCAGCACCAGGAAGCCGGTCAGCAGGGCAATGGCGGCCATGCTGCGGAAGGCCGTGCCGATGCGTTCGAGGGTGAGTGAGACATTCTTGAGGATTTCCCGGGTGCTGATGGCGGAAACGTTGGGGAACTCCCTGGTGATGGCGGTAAAGGCGGCCTCTTCCTGGTCGGGAGCTGCCTGGATCGTTGCAATGTAGGTCTGGGGCGCATTCTCGAGGACCCCTGGCGAGAAGAGGATGGCGAAGTTCAGGTCCAGGGTTGACCAGTCCACCTCTCTCAGACTGCTGATTCTGGACGTGACCTCACGGCCAAGCACGTTAACCGTCAAGGTGTCACCCACCACAACGCCGAAGCCCTCGGCAATATCCGCAGTCAATGAAACCAGCGGCTCCCCATGATAATCAGCGGGCCACCACGTGCCGGCCACCAATTTGGTGTCAGTCGGCATCTTTGCGGCGTAGCTCAGGAAGCGGTCGCCGCGCACCGCCCATTGCACCGACTGGGCGATGTGCGCTTTGCTGACCGGTGTCCCGGCAATGGCCATGATGCGGCCGCGCAGGGTGGGGTAACGCTCGGTTTTGCCGATGCCGGGCAAGCTCGCGACAAGTTCGTCAAAATGCTCGACTTGATCGGTTTGCAGATCGAGAAAGAAGAAGGACGGCGCTTCACCGGGGATGGTTTCTGTGACCATGTCGGCGAGGTTGGCCTGAACGAGCATGATGATGACCAGGGCGGTCAGACCGAGCCCGAGGGAGAAGAGCGCGCTTGCCGATGGTGAACCGCGCCGGTGAATGTTGGCAAAACCCAGGCGCAGCGAGGGGTTCCCCGGCCTCGGCAGATGGCGGACCAGCCTGACCATTGCGGCGGCGGCGAGTCGGAAGATGCCGAAACAAAAGGCCGCCCCGCAAATGAACCAGAAGGCAAGCCTCTGATCAGAACTCGTGACGACTGCAAGTGCCGCCAGACTCAGCGCGGCGATGGCGATGGTCAGCCGGATACCGAAACCCGGATCAGTGGTGACGCTGTCGCTGTAGCCACGGAACAGCACCCCTGGAGAAACCCTTCTGGCGATTCCGAGAGCTTTGAGAGAAAAGATCAGGGAGATCAGCAGCCCAAAGAGGGCCGCTGTGCACAACACCTGCCAATGAACGGTGGGCGCCAAAGGCACCGGCAATTGGCCGGCGAATAACCAGCCGAGCAGATAGGGCAGGGCCGCCCCGCAGGCCATTCCGGCGAAGGCACCGATCCCTCCCAAGAAAAGGATTTGCACCAGGTAGGTGGTGAAAACCAGTCGGCCCGGGGCTCCCAGGCATTTCATGGTTGCGATATGGGTGATCTTGCCAGCCAGGTAGCCACGCACAGCTCCTGAGACACCGAGGCCCCCGACCAGTAAAGCGCACAGTCCGATCAGGGTCAGGTTCAGGTTCATGCGGTCGAGGAAAAAACGCACCCTGGGGGCGGCTTCCCGCCAGGTTCGCAGCCGCCAACCGATATCGGGGAAGCGGGTTTCTAGCTCTGCTTTGAGCCGTTCCGCGGTCTCCCGGTCGGGCAGGCGCAGCCGGTAGGCGTGATAGACCAGGCTGCCCGGCTGGACCAGGCCGGTGGCGGATAATCCGGCAAGACTGGTCATGAAGCGTGGGCCGAGGCTGAACGCCTGAACCGTCCGGTCCGGTTCCGAGTTAATGATGCCGCGTACCTGAAACTCCGCGGCTCCGACCTTGACCAGGTCGCCGATTTTGAGCGCGAGCCGGGACAGCAGCGGCTGTTCGACCAAGGCGCCATACGGACCATCCTCCTGCAGCGCCACACTGAGCGATAGACGGGGGTCCGTGGTGAGCTGCCCGTAGAGCGGGTATGCATCATCCACGGCTTTCAACTCGCTGAGGACGCGCTTCGAGCCGCTGCGGTCAGCAACCATGGTCCGCATGGTCACGACGTGTGACAGATCACCCTGCTTGCCGAGGTAAGTGAGCGCCTCGTCAGGCAGCTGACGGTGGGCGATACGGACTTCGAAGTCCCCCCCCAGCAGGGCGCTGGCGTCCGCCAGCAAGCCGGATTTAGCGGATTCGGTGAATGAGCCGATGGCACTGATTGCAAAGACACCGAGGAACAGACAGGTGAGAAAAACGCCGAAGCCGCGCAGACCGCTGCGCATCTCGCGTCTTGCCAGGCGCAAGGCCTGAAGCAGGATGCGGTGCTCGCTCATGTTACGACTCCGTCCATTTCATGGAGCTTGCCGTCAATCATCTGAACGGAGCGGTCGCAACGTTCT
This sequence comes from Geobacteraceae bacterium, assembly GCA_024641085.1. Lineage (GTDB taxonomy): Bacteria > Desulfobacterota > Desulfuromonadia > Desulfuromonadales > BM103 > JAHEDT01. The sequence continues at coordinate 21,642 of JAHEDT010000029.1, forward strand.
GCGAGGGCCTCGTCGTGAGTCACCAGGACCAGAGTGGTCCCGTGTTCTTTCTGCAGGTCGAAGAGCAGGTCCATGACGATCAGGCCGGTCTCGCGATCGAGGTTGCCGGTCGGTTCGTCGGCCAGCAGAAGAGACGGTTTGACAACAAAAGCCCTGGCCAGGGCGACGCGCTGCTGCTCGCCGCCGGACAGCTCTCCGGGAAAATGATTGAGCCGGTCGCCGAGCCCGGTTTTTTGCAGAGCGGCCCGGGCTTGTCCGGCAGGGTCGTCGGCCTCGGCGAACTCGAGCGGCAGTGCGACATTCTCCAGCGCGGTCATGGTCGGCACCAGATGAAATGACTGGAAAACGATGCCAATGTGGGCGCGACGGAACCTGGCCAGGCCGTCTTCATTGATGCCGGTCAGGTCGACCCCGGCAACCCGCACCAGGCCGGAGGTTGGGTTCTCCAACCCTGAAAGGGCCATCAGCAAGGTGGTCTTGCCGGCCCCTGAAGGTCCGAGGATGCTGATCGTCTCTCCCGCTCTGACGTTAAGGTCCACGCCGCGCAGGATATTGACCGGACCAGCTCCGCCGACTAGACTGAGATGAAGATTCTTGATTTCAACCATAGGCTCACCCATGCACTTATTGAAACTGTCACTGCTCCTGCTGCTTGTTATGAGCTGCAGCACACAATCGTTACTGGCCAATGATACCTCACAATTGCAGAAACGTCTCCTGGTACTGGGTGACAGCCTGGCTGCAGGCTATGGCCTGGCGGTGGAAGAAGCCTTCCCGGCGCAGCTCGAAAAGGCTCTGAGACAGGCCGGGCATAACGTTGCAGTCATCAATGCCGGAGTCTCCGGTGACACCACGGCCGGTGGCCTGTCCAGGCTCGAATGGGCTCTGGCGGACAAGCCTCACCTGGTGCTCGTGGAGCTTGGTGGCAACGATGCCCTGCGCGGCTTGCCGCCGGAAGAGACCCGTGCCAACCTGAACGCCATCCTTGAGCGGATTGGCAAGGCCGGCGTCAAGGCGCTCCTCGCCGGCATGCAGGCTCCACGCAACCTCGGGGCGCACTACACGGAGGACTTCAACCGGATTTATCCGCAACTGGCGCGACAGCACCGGATCATGCTCTATCCCTTCTTCCTCGACGGCGTTGCCCTTGATCCTGCGCTCAACCAGGACGACGGCATTCATCCGAACGCCCGCGGGGTTGCCGTGATCGTTGCCCGTATCCTGCCGGCCGTTGAGGCCGCACTCAAAACGATTCAGAAATAGCTGCCAACCTAAGCGACGTCGCTGCTATCTGCCTGCCTGAACCTTCCTCTCAATCCTGACCAAAGTTTTCTTGGAACAGATATTGCTAATTGTATATATGATTAAATAAATATTTCAAGGGCAGGGTCTTCCTCATGAAAGAATGTCAGTATTTTCAGGAGTGCGAGTTTGTACTGCACTACGTCGCCCAGGTGAAACCGCACTGGGATGATTTTGTAACCCTTTATTGTCACGGAGATTTTCAGGATGTATGCAAGCGACGTGAGGCGTTCGTGCGGTTCAAGACCCGGCCGGATCCTGATCTGATGCCGACCGGCCAGAGGGTACCGGGAATCCTGGCGGCCCTGCCGGAGGAACGGCAGGACCAGGGGACGACGTGATATGGCTGGACAGCCTAGGTGAAACGGCCGCTCAGCGGAGGTAGGCGTCGGTAACGTAGCGACGCATCATGACGTGCGTGTTGAAATAATAAGCGTTCTTGCCGATCGCGTTCTTCATCACGCTGAGCCACCCCGGGCGATCCCCGTAGTAGAGTGGTATGATCGTCTCTTCGAGCTTCTTGTACAGGTCCTGAACGTCTTCGTCGGTATGGTTGACGTCGGTGGTTGTTTCGATCGGGGGCGGGCCGATCGACCAGCCGGTCACCCCTTCAATGTGCCCTTCGATCCACCAGCCGTCCAGCACACTGAAATTCGGCACGCCGTTCAGCGCGGCTTTCATGCCGCTGGTCCCGGAAGCCTCCAGGGGTCGCAAGGGGTTGTTCAGCCAGACGTCAACCCCGGGGATCATCCGGCTCGCCACGTCCATGTTGTAGTTGGTCAGATAAACGATTTTCAGCTGGTCGCCAAAAACTTCCGTCTGCTTGCGGATCTCCTGGATCATCTCTTTGCCATTATCGTCGTGGGGGTGGGCTTTGCCGCCGAAGATCAGCTGCAGCTTGCCGCCGCCGATTTTAAGCAGGCGTTGCGGGTCGCTGAAGATCATGTTGGCGCGCTTGTATGCCGTCGCCCGCCGGGCGAAGCCGATGGTGAGAATGCCCGGGTCGAGAGAGACCCCGGTCGTCTCCTGGATATATTGGAAGAGGTAGGCCTTGGCCCCGGCATGGGCGTCATCGAGTTCCTGGTCTGGGATATTGTCCACCCTGACCAGCAGCTCCGGTTCGATCGCCCAACCGGGCAGGTACTTGTCGTACAGCGACATCATGTAGGGTGATGCCCAGGTGAAGGGGTGGATACCGTTGGTAATGGCGTGGATCTCGAAGCCGGGAAAGAGGGCCTGGGAGACCTCGCCGTGCTTCTTGGCGACGCCGTTGACGAAGTGCGACAGGTTCAGTGCCAGCAAAGTCATGTTGAGCTCTTCCTTGCCGCCCAGCTCCTTGAGTAGGTCTATGGGGACTACGTCGCTCATGACGCGTTCCACCATGTCATATGGGAACCGGTCGTGGCCCGCCTCCACCGGGGTGTGGGTCGTGAAGACGCATTTCTCCTGGACGCGCCGGGTATCCCAGGAGGCACGTTCGTCCCAGGTGTCCTCGACATGCAGCCGGTGGTGGTTGAGCAGTTCCAGGGTCAGCAGGCTGGCATGTCCTTCGTTGAGGTGATACTTGCGGACCTGGAAGCCGAGAATCTGCAACAGACGGGCACCGCCGATGCCGAGGACGATCTCCTGCTTGAGGCGGTACTCCCTGTCGCCGCCGTAAAGCTGATCGGTAATCTTGCGGTCCTCCGGCAGATTGCCAGGGATGTCGGTGTCGAGAAAAAGGACCGGCAGCTCACCGCCGGTCGGACTTTTGACACGATACATCCAGGCCTGGACCTTAACATCACGCTTTTCTATGCTTACCAGTGCCTTGCCTGGCAACAGTTCAAGTAAATCCTCCGGCCTCCATTCGACCGCGCTCTCCTGCTGCCAACCGGCCTCGCTGAAGGTCTGGCGAAAATAACCCTTGCGACTGATGAGCGTAACCGCCACCAGGGGCAGTTTCAAATCGGCCGCGCTCTTGATCGTGTCGCCGGCCAGTACGCCCAGGCCGCCACTGTATGTGGGGATTTCCGTGGTCAGGCCGATTTCCATGGAAAAATAAGCAATCCGGGAAATTTCCGTGTAGTGTCTCCAGTCTCTCATCATTTACCTCGAAAACTTATGGACAAGGCGCTCTTGGCCCTTGTTGGTTGTCCTGTCCGTAGCTGTTCTTATGAGTTTGCCAGGGATGATCACTTGCCGTTTTTTACGCGTTTACAATCTAAAAATTGTTTAACGCAGAGGCGCAAAGGTCGCAGAGGGGGGGCATAAATCTTAAAAATTATCATGATCTTGGTATTCCTCTCTGCGTTTCTGTGTCTTTTCGGTCGTCAATGACTTCAGTTTTGTTGTGCCTTGGTTTGGGTTATCGTCCCATTTTTATTCTGAAGCATACCATATCGACCGCAGATTTTGCGAACCGCATGGTGTAATAAAAAGCGTCGAAAACCAAGCAAAAAACTATTTAAAATCTGCAATACAATATTTTTCCCGTTTTGCCCTCGCTATGCATTCACGTGGTGAAGTTTGTGCTGGATTATGGCGCTTTTTTATCCGGGCCTATCAAAGGTTAGCCACTAAAGACACCAAGACACGAAGCAATCTCTGGTATTACTTAACAAGCAACACCCTTGCTTGGCCTGACAAATCGATCTTAACCCTGAATATTGTCCTTTTTTGTGTCTTTGTGTCTTCGTGGCAAGCATCTCTTGTTTGGTGGGTACAGAATCGTTTTTATACCTCTCTTAACTACTATGATTAACGCAGAGTCGCAAAGGTCGCAGAGGGAAAGTTCATAAGTTTAAAAAATACGACGCTCTTGCCCTTGTTCTCTGCGTCTCCGCGTTACTAAATAGCCTAAGTTTTTTGTTTTTTTTAACTTGTTAACCTGCACTCGCCTGCCGTTGAATAATCTCCAAACAGTTGTAGAATATTCTTCATAAATGAACCTGATTATTTTTTGAATTCTAAAATAACCATCTAAATCATACTGTTATAAATATGGCATGCTCCGTGTAATAGATGGCAAGTTGCATTTGATAGATAGCGATTTTTTTGTAATAAAGGATATTTTATGAATCGTCACGCGTTGCGGTTAACAGTGATGTCGCTGATCGGACTTATGTTAACCGGGGTGCTCCTGATCGCCAGCCCGCTGCATGCTGAGGGTCTCGATCAGCTGGTCAACGAGGCCCTCAGCAGTAATCCCGACCTGGCGGCCGCCAGGGCCAGATGGCAGCAGTTTACTTATCAGGCTCCCCAGGTCGGCAGCCTCCAGGATCCGGAGCTTTCCTTTACATTTTCCAGTTATCCGAATGACACCCTGGCAAGCGATGAGACGCCGATGACCGGTAATGAACTGAGGCTTGCTCAGAAGTTCCCCTTTCCTGGCAAGCTGGCTGGACGGGCTGATCTCTCCAGAGAGCAGGCTCGCTGGTTCGAAGCTGTCTACCGCGACCAGCATTACCAGATCGCCCGCAAGGTCAAGGACGCCTGGTACCGACTCAATTTCAACCAGCAGGCGGTCAAGGTCACCGAGCGCAACCTGGCTCTGGTCGATGATATCATTCGCTTGACGGAAGTCCGCTACGAAACCGGGTCCGGACTGCAGCAGGATGTGCTCAAGTCGCAGGTGAAGCGGTCCCAGTTCATGGAACGGCTGATGTCCTTGCGCCAACAACAAGCCGTGATCCAGTCTGAACTCAATCGCCTCACCAACCAGCCTGCAAATGCGACCTTCGAACTGCCCGGAGATCTCGACCTGGTGAAAACCGACAAGAGTCTGGAAGATTTCAAGCGGGCCGCAGCTGAACAGCGCCCCATGAACGATGCTTACCAGTCACTGATCAGGCGTTACGGCTACCAGGGGCAGCTGGCGGACCTTGATGACTACCCCGATGTGACCCTGTTTGCCAGCTGGCGGTACCGTGATAATAACCTGCCCGATGGCGGCACCGATTTCATCAGCGCCGGTGTCAGCATCAACCTGCCAATTTACCGGGACAAGCGTCGGGCTGCCAAAGCTGAGGCGCGGGAGGCAGTGCACATGGCCGAGCGCCAGGCGCAAGAATTCCGCAACAGCGTCGTGGAATCGATTCAGAATGCCTATGCGCGCATGGAAGAAACCCGCCAGCAGGCCGATCTCTACCGCATGGGGATCATTCCCCAGACCAGCCAGAGCTTTCAGTCGGCTCTCAGCTCATACCAGGTCGGCAAGCTCGAGTTCATCAGCCTGCTGGATGCCCTGATGTCAACCTACCAGGCAGAGATGGATTACTACCGCATCAGCGCCGACTACATGCGCAGCCTGGCCTGGCTCGAGGCTGAATCGACCCTGCCGCTGATCGGCCCGCCGCTGCAGATCGATCGAAAAAACACCGATACCATCAACTAATCGTTTTACACGGGATTTCGAGGACACCATGAGTAAAAGCAAACGTCTGCTCTTGATCATCGCACCGGTCTGCATTATCGCCGGCGTGGCTCTGACTCTGCCCATCTCCGGGCATAGCCCCGATCAGCCTGGAGTGCTTGCCGAGTTGGCCGGGCCGGCCGCGGCCGAGGCGGCTGAGCCGTCGGGGCAGAAGTATACCTGTGGCATGCACCCGTTTATCATCACTGACGCACCCGGGCTGTGCCCCATCTGCAACATGGAATTAACGCCATTGAAACCAACCGGCGGCGCGTCTGCCGCCAAACCCTCCGGCGAACGCAAGATCAAGTACTGGGTTGCACCGATGGACCCGACTTTCATACGTAACGAGCCCGGCAAGTCGCCGATGGGCATGGACCTGGTCCCGGTCTATGAAGACGAAGCCGCCTCGGGTTCGATCATCTCCATCGATCCGGTGACCTCGCAGAATATGGGTGTGCGTGTGGCGCCGGTCACGCGCAAGGACCTGAGCCGCACGATTCGCACGGTCGGACTGATTGGTTACGAGGAGCCGAAACAGTTTTCCGTCAACAGCAAGATCGACGGCTGGGTCGAACGGCTCCACGTCAATGAAACCGGCCAGTTCGTCAAAAAAGGAGCGCCTCTGCTCGAAATCTACAGCCCGGCGCTGGTCAGCGCCCAGGAGGAGTTCCTGCTGGCCCGCAACAACAGCCTCGCGCTGGCCGCGTCACCGTTTCCGACCATTGCCGATGGTGCCAAGCGACTCCTCGATGCGTCGCGGCGGCGGCTCAAGCTCTGGGATATCAGCGATCGTCAGATCGCCCGCCTGGAAAAGACCGGCGAAGTAGCCAAGAGCCTGACCCTTTATGCCCCCTACGACGGCGTGGTCACGACCAAGATGGTGCGCGAGGGGATGTTCATCAAGAGCGGCATGGAGCTGATGGCGCTGTCCGACATCTCGAAAGTCTGGGTCTACGCCGATATCTACGAATATGAGATGCCCTGGGTCAAACTCGGTCAGAAGGCCAAGATCATTCTGCCATACGTCGGCAGCCAGCCGATCGAAAGTACGGTCAGCTACATTTATCCTTTCGTCGAGCCGAAAACCCGCACTGTCAAGGCGCGCTTCGATATCAGGAACCCCGATTTCGCCCTCAAGCCGGATATGTACGTCAATGTCAGGCTCGAATCGGAGCCGGTTAAAAATGCCTTGACGGTTCCTACCGAAGCGATCCTGCATTCCGGGGAAAAACAGACCGTGTTTGTTGCCCTGGGTGGAGGCAAGTTCGAGCCGCGACAAGTCAGAACCGGCGTGCAGAACGAAGCCGGCGACATCGAGATCGTGCAGGGGGTGCTCGAGGGCGAGCAGGTCGTGATCAGCGCCCAGTTCATGCTCGATTCGGAGAGCAAGCTGCGCGAAGCCATTCAGAAGATGCTTGAGCCGAAGTCCCCGTCAGCGGGACAGCAGGTTCATTCCGACGCCGGGGCCTCCAAAAATCCGGACGACCTCTTCAGCAACGACAGCAAGCAGACAGCCAGCGATGAATCGCTTGACGACCTGTTCAAGGACGATGCGAAATCAAAAGTGAAAAGTAAGAAGTGAAAAGATGTTAACTACCAACCTTTTACATTTCACATTTAACAGGAATTATCATGCTTGAACATATTATCGACTGGTCGATCAAGAACCGGTTCATCGTTCTGCTGGTCACTTTCTTTGTCATCATCGGCGGTATCTATACCCTGACCAAGACGCCGATCGATGCCATCCCCGATCTTTCCGATGTCCAGGTCATCGTCTTCACCGAGTACAAGGGCCAGGCGCCCCAGGTGGTGGAGGACCAGGTGACCTATCCGCTGACCACGCAGATGCTGGCGGTGCCCGGAGCCAAGGTGGTCCGCGGCTACTCCTTCTTCGGCCTGTCCTTCGTGTACATCATCTTCGAGGACGGCACCGACCTGTACTGGGCCCGCTCCCGGGTCCTGGAGTACCTCAACTATGCGTCGGGGAAATTGCCCCAGGGGGTGACGCCGAGTCTCGGCCCCGATGCAACCGGCGTCGGCTGGGTCTACGAATACGTCCTGGAAAGCGATCGCCACGATCTGCAGCAGCTGCGCTCCATCCAGGACTGGTTCCTGCGCTATGAATTGACCTCCGTCGCAGGTGTCTCCGAGGTGGCCTCGATCGGCGGGTATGTCAAGCAGTACCAGGTCGAGGTCGATCCCGACCGGCTGCTGGCCTACCACATCACCATCCCGCAGATCAAGAAAGCCATTCAGCGCTCCAACAACGATGTCGGCGGGCGGCTGGTGGAGATGGCCGAGACCGAGTTCATGGTGCGCGGGCTCGGCTACATCCAATCGAAGGAGGACATCGAAGACGTTGTGGTCGGTACCGACAAGAAGGGGACGCCGGTGCTGGTCCAGGACCTGGCCCGGGTGACGATCGGACCGGAGCTGCGACGCGGCGCGGCCGAACTCGACGGCAAAGGGGAGGCGGTCGGCGGCGTCGTCGTGATGCGTTACGGTGAGAACGCCCTGAAAACCATCGAAAACGTCAAACACAAGCTCGAGCAGCTCAAGGCCGGACTGCCGGAAGGTGTGACCATCAAGACCGTCTATGACCGCAGCGGCCTGATCGAGCGGGCCGTCGATACGCTCAAGGAAAAACTCATCGAAGAGAGCATCGTCGTCGCGATCATCACGGCCATCTTCCTGTTTCACTTCTCCAGTGCTCTGGTGGCCATCTTTACCCTGCCGGTGGCGATCCTGTTCGCGTTCATCATCATGCATTTCCAGGGAATCAACGCCAACATCATGAGCCTGGGTGGCATCGCCATCGCCATCGGCGCCATGATCGATGCGGCGATCATCATGATCGAAAATGCCCACAAGCACCTGGAGCGGGACCGCGGCAAGCTGTCGCACTGGCAGATCGTCGCCAATGCCTCCAAGGAAGTCGGTCCGGCGCTCTTCTATTCGCTGCTGGTGATCACGGTCTCTTTCTTCCCGGTGTTCACCCTTGGCGAGCAATCGGGGCGTATGTTCAAGCCACTGGCCTACACGAAAACCTATGCCATGGCCGGTGCGGCAATCCTCTCCATTACCATCGTGCCAGTCCTGATGGGCTGGTTTATCCGCGGCAAAATCCCCGACGAAGAGAAGAACCCGCTCAACCGTCTGCTGATTCGCATCTATCACCCGGTGGTCGACTTTGTCCTCAAGTGGCGTTGGCCGGTCCTGATCGTGGCACTATTGTTGACGGTGTCGAGCTATATTCCGTTCAGCAAAATGGGCTCCGAGTTCATGCCGCCGCTCTATGAGGGCGACCTGCTCTACATGCCGACGACCCTGCCGGGCATCTCGATCACCAAGGCGAAGGAGCTGCTGCAGCAGACCGACCGGATCATCAGTCAGTTTCCCGAGGTCGAACGGGTCTTCGGCAAGGTCGGAAGGGCCCAGACGGCGACCGATCCGGCGCCGCTCTCGATGATCGAAACGACCATCACCCTCAAGCCGGAAAGCGAGTGGCGGGTCGTTCACCACGACCGCTTCTATACCGGCTGGTCCGATTCCTGGGACTGGCTGAAAAAGCCGCTGCGCTGGGCCTGGCCGGAGCAGGGCCCGATCGATGTCGAGCAGCTCAAGGCCGAATTGAACGACGCGATCAAGTTTCCCGGCCTGACCAACGCCTGGACCATGCCGATCAAGACCAGGATCGATATGCTGTCGACGGGGATCAAGACGCCGGTCGGCATCAAGATCATGGGCGATGACCTGGCCGTCCTCTCCGACCTCGGCGAACAGATCGAAGCCGTGGTCCGTGACATCCCCGGGACTTTGAGCGCCTTTTCCGAACGCGTGGTCGGAGGCAACTATCTCGATTACGAAATCGACCGCCTGGCTGCGGCGCGCTACGGCCTGACCGTCGGCGACGTTCAGGACATCATCGCGGCGGCTATCGGCGGCATGAACGTGACCGAAACTGTCGAGGGTCTGGAACGCTACCCGGTCAATGTCCGCTACCAGCGCGACTACCGCAACGACCTGCAGTCGCTGCAACGCGTGCTGGTGCCCCTGGCCGACGGCAGTCATATCCCCCTGTCGCAGATTGCCCAGATCAAGATCAAAAAGGGCCCGCCGGGAATCAAGAGTGAAAATGCACGGCGCACCGCCTGGGTTTACGTCGACCTGCGCGGCATCGATGTCGGCACCTACGTGGAGAATGCCCAGAAGATCATCGCCGAAAAGATCAACCTGCCGACCGGCTACAACATTATCTGGAGCGGCCAGTACGAATACATGCAGAAGGCGAGGGCGACCCTGATGGTCGTGATCCCGCTGACCCTGCTGATCATCTTCGTGATCATCTACATGAACACCAAGAGCATGATCAAGACCGGCATCATCTTCGTGGCCCTGCCGCTCTCCCTGGTCGGCTGCTTCTGGTACATCTACCTGCTCGGCTACCATATGTCGGTGGCCGTATGGGTCGGCATCATCGCCCTGGCCGGGATTTCTGCGGAAACCGGCGTGGTCATGCTGCTCTACCTCGACCTGGCCTTCGAACTCTGGAAGAGAAATGGCCGCATGCTCACCCTGGGTGACCTGACCCAGGCGATTCACTACGGCGCCGTGAAAAGGATCCGCCCCAAGGTCATGACGATCTGTGTGATCATTGCCGGCCTGGTGCCGATCATGTGGTCCCACGGCGCCGGCGCCGATGTCATGAAGCGGATTGCCGCGCCGATGGTCGGCGGGGTGGTGACCTCCGGCCTCATGGAGCTGCTGGTCTTTCCGGTCATCTACTTCATGTGGCGCGGCATCACACTGCAAAAGAGCCTGGAACCGACTGCCGAAGGCTATTTGAAAGAATAATCGGCAAACGATCGCAAACTGAACCGAATCGGCGCAAGCTGATTACAACCACCAAAGGAGACAAAAGATGAAACGTTTGACAATTGCACTGATCGCCCTGGTCTTCACCATGGGCCTGCCAATCTTCGCGCTCGCCATGAGCCAGGATGACCACAGCGGCCACGGCCAGGCGATGGTTGCGATGAACCATGGAACCATGCAGCATGGCGACATGGCTCAGAACAAAGAGATGTCTCAGGACATGCACAAGGGCCATAATATGGCGGATATGGACGGCGGCTTCATCGAAGTCGGCAAGGACACCCGGGAAGGGGTCGTTGCCACGGTCAAGGTCAAAGCCTACGATGAGAAGGCCATGGCCTCCATGGCGAAGATGGGCATGAACGTCACCCACCATGTCATGGTGTCTTTCACTGACGAAAAAAGTGGTGCGGCAATTGCCGACGGCAAGGCTGCGGTCAAGGTCAAGGGACAGGACGCCAAACCGGTCATGCTGATGCAGATGAGCGCCGGGTTCGGCGGCGATGTCACGCTGGCCGGCCCCGGCATGTACACCTTCGAGATCGGTACCAAGCTCGCGGACGGCAACAAACGTCAGTTCGAAGTCGGGTTCCACAACCAATAAGCTGCAGGAATACAGCAACGGGAGCCACACTGACGGCTCCCGTTGCTTTTTTAGCCACAAAAGAACGCAAAGAAAGGCATTGTTCAATCGACGAGAGGTGTGATTTCCCGCAGCTTGCTGCGCCATGCATTGATTGACGCTTTGCGCCTTATTGTGGGAATCCAGTAACCTGAATCCAGAACCCGGAATAAGTCCCGACTGCCAGGTGGGTTCGCGAGTTTTTTCTGACTTCTGGATACTGAATTCTGGATACCACGTGGCTTGCCGCGGGGCCGTTCATTATTGACAAACCTTTGCCTCTTTCCTCTCTATTGCACCTTTTTTAAAGTCATGAATTAAGGTAATCTCTTTGCCATCATGACTCTCCGCAACACTCTCGATACTTCCGGACGACCCTCCGGCAAAATTGCCAAATGGATACTGGCGACCCTCCTCTGGGCCGGCAGCATTGCCTGGCTCTCCCTGATCCCCAGTCCACCGCAAATCCACGGTATTCTGGGCTGGGACAAGCTGCAGCACGCCGGCGCCTATGGATTGCTGAGCCTGCTGGTCGCTCAGACGCTGTATTCCTTGCCTGGGTCGAAGACAGCTAAAGCCTGGTGGTATGCGGGTCTGTCGACAGTCAGTTTCGGCGGACTGATGGAAATCCTGCAGTTTGTCATGCAGGCCGGGCGCACGGCGGAATGGTGGGACCTCGCTGCCGATGCGCTCGGCGTCTTGATCTGTTGTGTCTTATTTCGTCAGGTGGCGAATGTAACCTCACGGCGACAACGACCCGTGGAGAAAACCCGTGGATAAGACGCTCTTCGAGGCTGCCAGGGATGGCCACCTGATCATTACGGTCAACGACCGCCTGTCCCGTTACCTGAGCCAGGAGTATGATCGTGAACAGCAGTTAAAGGGGCTGCAGGCCTGGCTGCGCCCCGAGATCCTGAGCCTTGCGGCCTGGCTAGCCCGAATTCAGGGGCAGGTGCCGGGCATGCCCCTGTTCCTCAACCCGGCGCAGCTGCAGCATGTCTGGGAGCGGATTGTCGCCTCGGATGTCGAGCACACCGGCAACCTGCTCCTGCAGGTTCCGCAGACCGCCCGCCGCGCCCTGCAGGCCCATCAGCTGCTGATCAGGTATGCGGCCAGGTTCGCCAGTCATGAAGCCGCGGAAGATCACCGGGCCTTTCTGCGCTGGCGCCAGGCCTGGCAAAGGGTCGCTTCGGAGCATGATTGGCACGATCCGGCCGAGGTCCCCTGGCTGCTCGCAGAGGCCTTCGACCAAGGGCTGGTTTCTCTGCCGAAGAAGATCCTGTTCGCCGGTTTTGACGAGGTCACGCCAGACCTGTTCCACCTGCGTACTGCCATGGAGAGGCGCGGTACAAGCGTGGTGAGCTGGCAGCCCAGAGCATTTCCAGACGCCAGACGACTGCGGGTTGCCGCCGATGATGCCTCCGATGAAGTCGGCCGCTGTGCGCGCTGGATAAGAGCTCTTTTGCGCGCCAATCCTCAGGCACGGATCGGTGTCGTCGCCCCACAGCTGGAAGCTTACCGGGAGCTGGTCGAGCAGATCTTCACCGCCGAACTCGAGCCGGACAGGTTGCTGGCCGGAGATGAGGTGCCGCACCTGTTCAATCTCTCCCTGGGTCAGAAACTCGACCGGGTGGGGGTGGTTGACGCGGCCCTCAGGCTGCTGCGGGTGGGCATGCGGGTCGACCAGGGTGAGATCAGCTGGCTGCTCTGTACCCCTTATCTCGGCAAGGCAGACCTGGAGGGTGGCGCCAGGGCGCAGCTGGATCGCGAGTTACGACGCTTGCGACGCTTTGACTGGCCATTGCCGCGCCTTGCGAAAACTCTCCGTAGCTTTAAAAAGTACGCAATCGCTGCCCCAGGCTTGGTCGATACGGTCACGATCCTGGCCGCTGAATTGAAGCGATCGTCGAAACATCTGCCGGGCTACTGGGCGGAACATTTTACGCATTTGCTGCAGAAACTGGGCTGGCCGGGTAACCGAGGCCTGTCCAGCGTTGAATACCAGGCGGTCGAGCATTTCCGCAAGGCCCTGGCTGAATTGGCCAGCCTGGACGGCGTCTCGACCGCCATGAATCGTTCCGCGGCTGCAGCGCTTTTGGCACGCATGATCAGCAACGAGGATTTCCAGCCGGAAGGGACCGGTGGCCCGTTGCAGGTTCTCGGCGAACTGGAATCGAGCGGCATGACCTTCGATCACCTCTGGGTCCTCGGCCTGAACGACACGGCCTTGCCCAGACACCCCAACCCCAACCCGTTCATCCCGCTGCCGGTCCAGCGTCGTCACCGGATGAAGCGTGCCGATGCGGAACGGGAATACCACTTTGCCGGACAGGTTGCCGACCGACTGTTTAACGCGGCGCCCGATATCGTATTCAGCTGGCCAGCCCGGGAAAAAGCTGCTGAGCAACGGCCGAGCCCTTTCCTGAAAGGTATCGTCGACGGGCTGCCGCCGCAGGCGGAGTCCAGTGCTCCGGACCGGGTGTTGTGGCAGGCGCGACCGATCCTTGAAAAAATCACCGACGACCAGGGCCCGCCGATCTCGACCCGCAAACCCTTCACCGGCGGCACGGGGATCATCAAGGATCAGGCGCTCTGTCCTTTTCGCGCCTTTGCACATCACCGGCTCCGGGCGGAGCGTCTGGATGTGCCGGATATCGGTATCGACAACCTGTCGCGAGGCAGCCTGGCACACACGGTTCTGGAGCTGTTCTGGGCGCAGGTCGTCGACCAGGCTACGCTGCTGGCGCTTGACCCGCCGACCATCACCAAGCTTCTCAACGACACTGCAGAGGGCGCCCTCGACCGCCTCGAAAGGGAGCTGCGCTATGATCTTCCGTACCGCCAGAGGCAGATCGAAAAGCAGCGCCTGGTGTTTATCGCCCACCAGTGGCTGCAACTCGAGCGGCGGCGCGGCAGCTTCCGTGTGATGGCTGCCGAGAAAAGCCGCACGGTCACGATCGGTGATCTGGCGATCCGGACCAGGATTGACCGGATCGATGAGCTTGGCGACGGCACCTGTGCGATTATCGATTACAAAACCGGCCGCGCGGACCCCCTGCAGTGGCTTGATCAACGGATCACCGAGCCGCAGCTGCCCGCCTACTGTCTTGACCAGCCTCACGGCAGTATCGGCGCCGTGATGTTTGCCGTCGTTCGCAGCAAGGAGAAGGAATGCGGATTCAGCGGCCTGGCACGCGACACCGAGGCCTGGCCGGGAGCAACGTCCCGTACGCTTGACGCGCGCCTCGAAGAGCAGGGCTGGACCCTGTTCGAAGAGGTCCTGGCGCACTGGGACAAGGCCCTCCCTGCATTGGGTGATGCCTTTGCCCGCGGCGATGCGGCCGTCGATCCGGTCGACCCCGAGCTCGCCTGCCAATATTGCGACCTCAAGGCCCTCTGTCGGATTCTTGAACAGCGTTGCGCGCTCCAGGAGGCTGATGATGACTGAACAGCAAGTCATCCGTCCTCCTGACTGGCCGGAGCGACAGCGGGCGGTCGACATTACCCGCTCCTGTATTGTTCAGGCTCCGGCCGGATCCGGTAAAACCGAACTGCTCGTGCAGCGCATCCTCGCGCTGCTGGCGGTTGCCGACCGACCGGAAGAAATCCTCTCGATCACCTTTACCCGCAAAGCGGCCGGCGAGATGAAACTGCGTCTGCTCCAGGCCCTGGAACGAGCCGCCGAGGCCGGCCCCCCCGATGAACCCCATGCGCTGGAGACCTGGCACCGGGCCCGTGCCGTGCTGGCCAGGGACCGCAGCCAGAACTGGTCCCTGCTGCACAACCCATCGAGGCTGCAGTTGCTGACGATCGACAGCTTTTGCGCATTTCTGACCCGCAGGATGCCATGGATGGCACATTTCGGCGACCAGCCGCAAGTGAACGAGGATCCTGCGGATCTTTACCGGCTGGCCGCCGAAGCATTGCTTGCCAGGCTTGACGCCGGCGGAACCGGACAGGATGAGGTTGAGCGCCTGCTGGTTCACCTGGACAATCGGCTCACCCGGCTGCGCGACCTGCTGGTGGCCATGCTTGGTCGACGCGACCAGTGGCTGAGGCACCTCATGGCCCGTCGCGGCCTACAGCCGCGTCAGATGCTGGAATCCGGTTTGCAGCTCTATGTGAGCGCCGCCCTGCAGCAGGCCCGGGAGACCCTGGGCAATGACCGCTGTCGTGAACTTTGGGCCGTTGCACGTTACGCTGCGGAGAACCTTGCCCAGGACCATCCCGATCACCCCCTGGCGGATCTGCAGTACGCGGAGTATGACCATGATTCGCTAAAGCAGTGGCTGGCCATGGCGCACCTGGTTTTGACCGCCTCGACCGAGGTCAGGAAAAGCCTCACCAGGGCCAATGGCATCCCGGCAGACCGGACCCCGCACGCACAGGAGATGAAATCCCGGGCCCTGGCCCTGCTCGAACTGTTCAGGGCAAACCCGGAAGCCGCTCGAGCGTTGCAGAACTTGCGTCGTTTACCGGCCACCGGCTACTCAACGGAACAGTGGCTGGTTCTGGAGGCGCTGATCGAACTGCTGCCCCTTGCCGTGGTGGAGCTTCTGGAGGTCTTCCGGCGCACCGGGCAGGTCGATTTCATCGAAATCGCCGGGGCGGCCAAGGCCGCGCTCGGCTCGGTCACTGAGCCTGAAGAGCTGCTTCTGCAGCTGGACAGCCGCATTCGGCATATCCTGGTCGATGAATTCCAGGATACGTCTTTCGCTCAATACGATTTACTGCGCAGCCTGACTGCCGGTTGGGACGCTGGTGACGGCAGAACCCTGTTCGTGGTCGGGGACCCGATGCAGTCGATCTACCGCTTTCGGGAGGCCGAAGTCGGCCTCTACCTGAGGATCTGTCAACGCGGCCTCGACAGCCTGCCGATGGACCGCATCGTTCTGAATACCAACTTCCGTTCACGGAAGCACCTGGTGGAATGGGTCAACGACACTTTCGGCGGCCTTTTTCCGGCCGTGGAGGACGAGGTCCGCGGTGCGGTGCGCTTTGCCCGTGCAACCGCTTACGACCGGGAGACCGGTGTGCCGGTGGTCTCCATGCACGGCTTTGTCGACCGCCAGGACCTGGCCGAGGCCGAGCAGGTCGTCGAGTTGATTCATCAGGCCCGTCAGGACAGGGCCGATGGCTCGATTGCCGTCCTGGTTCGGTCCCGCAACCACCTGGCCGCGATCGTCAATGCTCTTAAAAAGGCCGGCCTTGCTTATCAGGCCCAGGATATCGACCCACTGAGCGACCGCCCGGTGGTGCAGGATCTGCTTGCCCTGGCCAGGGCCCTGCAACACCCTGCTGACCGGGTCGCCTGGCTTGCCGTGCTCAGGGCCCCATGGTGCGGCTTAACCCTCGATGACCTGACCCGGTTGTGCGGCCGGGACGCCCGGGCAACCATTTGGCAACTGTTGACCAAACCTGCCGAACAGGCCGAAATGTTCGAGCAGCTCAGCACGGACGGCCGGCAGCGCCTGAATCGCATCCTGCCGATCCTTGATCGTGCGTTGAAAAACCGGGGGCGCCTGAACCTGCGGCGGCTGGTGGAATCGACCTGGCTGGCATTGAACGGGCCGGCATGCGTGGGCGAGGCGGACCTGCTGGATGTCAGGCAGGTCTTTGCCCTCCTGGCAGAACTCGGCGACGACCCACTGGACAAGTTCGAGGAGCAGTTGGCGAAACTCTTCGCCGCGCCGGATCCCCAGGCTGGTCCGGAACTGCAGCTGATGACCATTCATAAAGCAAAAGGCCTTGAATTCGACACGGTCATTCTGCCCGGGCTCGGCCGTGGGGTGCGCTCGCGCGAACGTGCCCTGCTGCGTTGGCTGGAGCACCCCGACTACGAACTCCTCCTGGCGCCAATCCCGCCGCTGCAGAGTGATCAACAGGAACCGACCTACCAGGCGATTGGCAATCTTCTTCAGGAAAAGGATGATCTGGAAACCGTGCGCCTTTTGTACGTGGCGGTCACCAGGGCAAAATCCCGCCTGCATCTGCTGGGACACGTCAGGCTCAATCGGGACGGCCAGATGAGTCCGACCCCAGGGTCGCTGTTGTCCGTTGCCTGGCCGGCCTTGCATGCCGAATTCTCAGAACATGTGGTTGCTTCATCCAGCGCCCTGACGGAAGAGACGCTGCTGCCTCAATTGTGCCGCCTGCCGCTGGGGTGGCGTCCGCCTCAATTGGCCGAGCCCCTGGCTGTGATCGAAAGCACGGTCCGGCTGGCTTCGGCAGCCGG
>JAHEDT010000007.1 GCA_024641085.1 Geobacteraceae bacterium
GCCAGCATATTGACAATATAGCCTCCAAAGCAGAAGCCCACTGCACCCAGTTTGCCATTTCCATTCGGATGTTCTTTGACAAAGTGGGCCGCTGCAATAAAATCTTCTTCGATTTTGGCGCGATCCATACTGGCCTGCATAACTCGACCATCATCATCATTTCCTGGATACCCGCCGAGCGGATAGAGTATATCTGGTGCAAAAGCTATAAACCCTTGTTTAGCTAGCCTCCGAGCAACATCTTTAATATAAGGGTTAAGGCCACGGTTTTCATGTACCACAAGTATCGTTGCTAACGGCGTACTGATCTCCTTCGGTGTTACCAGATAGCCTCGACATTCACCGTAACCTTTTGGAGAATCGAACAGGCTGTAACTCGCTTTGATGCTCGCATCGTTAAAGCTTACCTGTTCAGCCAGCGCATAGTTTGGCAGCAGTGCCTTTGTGAGTGCACTCATGCTGAAGCCAAGAGCAGTAAGGGTTGCAAGCCGCTGCATAAACTCGCGACGGTCAATAAGGCCATGAGCATATTCGTCATACCAATCAAAGGCATCTTGTGGAATCTCTCGTTGTGGGTTCGATGGATTTGCTGACATTATGGGCTCCTTTGCGCCAGGTTTTATTTGGTTGACTTGTTACAGTTTAGCCTAAAGTTAATAAATAGACACATGGAACTACACTGATTTTCACCATCAATCAGACATAAAAATAGCCCACCTGGTGAAGGTGGGCTATTTTCTATTTGTCCGGGTTTACTGGAGACATCTTCGTCATGCCGTTTTGGGCCATTCCCCTTCTGGAAAATCTTCATATTCAGTGATGCAATTAATGGGTTGCAATATATAATATTGTCAATGTTTGAGTGGCGGGAGCGAGCCAGCCAGGTCTGATGGCACATGTGTTTTATCCTGGTAGTTCTCGCCCAATCCTAATGACAAACTAGAGGTGAGAAGACAATGTTTAAAAGAATTGGATTGTTCTTAATTACCAACCTGGCAATTATCGCAATTCTCAGTTTAGTTCTTCATCTCCTTGGAGTCGGGCAGATTCTCGATGAACAGGGCGTGGGGCTGGATATGGCCAACCTGATCATTTTTGCTGCTGTCTTCGGTTTTGGCGGTGCTTTGATCTCACTGGCGATTTCTAAGTGGACTGCCAAAAGACTTACTGGCGCCCGCGTCATTGAAACCCCATCAACCGAGACGGAAGCTTGGTTGGTTCAGGCCGTTCGTAGACAAGCTGAAGTGGCGGGAATCGGCATGCCGGAGGTCGCCATCTACGATGCTCCTGACATTAATGCGTTTGCAACTGGAATGCGTCGCAATAATGCCCTTGTGGCTGTCAGCACCGGCTTGCTGCGAGCCATGAACCGCGATGAAGCCGAAGCGGTTCTGGCTCATGAAGTCAGCCACGTGGCCAATGGCGACATGGTGACCCTTGCACTCATCCAAGGGGTGGTTAATACCTTTGTCATCGTTGCCTCCCGGGTGGTTGGACACTTGGTTGACAGAGTCGTCTTCAAAACCGAAAAGGGACACGGCCCCGCTTTTATCATTACTTCAATTATCGCCCAGTTGGTGTTCGGTATTATTGCAAGCATTATTGTTTTCTGGTTCAGCCGACAGCGAGAGTACAGGGCCGATGCCGGTGGAGCACGGCTGGCTGGCAGAGAGAAGATGGTTGCAGCCTTAAAGAAACTCCAACAGAGTGTCAATCAGCCGCATCTCCCTGATCAGATGGCTGCTTTCGGCATCTCGGGCAACAGAGGAAGTGGGTTGCGCCGACTGTTTATGACTCATCCATCGCTGGAGGAGAGGATTGAGGTGCTCAAACGTGGAGACCTGGCTGGGGGGTAATTTGTCAGGACAACCATCTGTCAGACGCAAAAGCCCCCGGTCCGGAGATCGAGGGCTTTTTCTTAGATTGCAGGGTAAGTAAGAATTACGCAAAACTGCAACTGTTGTTACACTGAAACATGATGCGCTGATTTATAAGAACTTTGTCCTTGAAAATCATGTTGTTGACTGGATCAAAGAATCATCTTTTAAACCTTATTCACTATATTGACAAACTCCCCAGCGGTGAGATAGTTCTAATAAATAGGTCCCGATAAAAGCCAAACCTGTCGTGAGATAGGGACGGAAAGCTACGGGTCTTTACTCTACCAAAACAACTTAAAGATGGCCGAGTTGCCGAAGGATCTGAATCCTGGGGGCAGCTCGGATATTTTTTACTCGCACTCTTGCAGGATAGGAGGAAAGGAGACGGGAGACTCTGCAACCTTACACGCTGTTGAAAGGAGAGAACAATGAAAAAGCTATGTTCGATTCTAAGCGTGGTTTTACTTTCGGTTGCCTTCTGCATGTTAACATCCACAGTGCTCGCTGAAGAGACTGACTGTAATCTAGAGAATGTCAAAGTCGATTTTTCTGCACAAATTGATGCTGAATTTGCTTGTGAGGGAGTTCGTCGAGCCCTGAATTTTTTCGAGGCCTATGGATTCAGTGGCTTTCGACATATCCATGTCATTATAGTTGATCGCATTATCTCGGAGTCGATGGCTAAAATTGATAGCAATAAAGAAAAGCAAATATTTTGTGCCTTTTACGATCGGATTGCCGAACACTGTATCATCACTTCGTTGGAGACCGTTCTTGCGGAACAGAAAATGGTATTCAGCTCAATAGCAATCACTCCTGAATATTACTGCTCAATCGTCGCACATGAAGTTGCCCACAATTTATATCATCAGATTTTTGAATCGATAGGCAAGGAAGTTGAACGCCCTTTAACCGAATATGTATCGTATGTCGTTCAAATAGAGACATTACAAGAAAAAGAAAAATTGCAGGTACTTGAACTCTGGCCGGGTAAAATCTTGAGGTCAAACTATCAGGTCAGTTCCTTAGTATGGGCAATGAATCCTAACTTATTTGGAATCATGTCTTATCGTTATCACTGCAAGCACCCAAACTTCATAAAGTCAATTCTGGATGGGGAGGCCATATCAGGTGATATAATAGTTCCATCGAAATAAAATTTATTTGTTTTATAGACTTGAACTCCAAGTGGCAATTCTTATCGGTCACCATCTATTCAAACACAAAAGCCCCCGATCGGAAGATTGGGGGCTTTTCCTGTTTGTCTGTGATTTTAAGAGTGTTTCTCCAGTATCAATCAAAAATGTTTTAGTTGTGGTCAATTAATCGTTATTGGAACCAATAAAACGGTAGATGGCTGCCCCAAGGAGGCCACCGACAATTGGAGCCAGCCAGAATAGCCACAATTGGCTGATCGCCCAATCACCAGCAAACAATGCCACGCCTGTGCTACGTGCAGGATTGACCGACGTATTGGTTACAGGAATACTGATCAGGTGTATCAATGTCAGACCCAGACCAATGGCGATAGGGGCCATTCCTTGGGGGGCACGCTTATCCGTTGAACCAAGGATGATCAGCAGAAACATCATGGTCATCACAATTTCAGTAATAAGGGCCGCCAGGAACGAATACCCGCCAGGGGAATGGTCACCATAACCATTGGAAGCGAAGCCCGCAGATACATCAAAGCCGGCCTTGCCACTGGCAATCAGATATAGAATCCCCCCTGCGACCACGGCCCCAAGAACCTGTGCAACGATGTACGGTAAAAGTTGCTTGGCTGGAAATCGACCCCCGGCCCAGAGTCCGATGGATACAGCCGGGTTTAGATGACACCCGGAAATATGCCCTATGGCATAAGCCATTGTCAGTACAGTTAAACCAAAAGCCAACGAAACGCCAAGTAATCCGATACCAACGGCAGGAAAAGCCGCAGCAAGTACTGCGCTACCGCACCCTCCAAGGACAAGCCAAAAAGTTCCAAAAAACTCTGCCCCATAAATTTTCATGGCCTGCTCTCCTTATGTTCAGGTTTAATAAGAATCCCAAGGAAAATCATTACCACTTAATTTGTTATTTACAACCAACGGGTCCCAAAATTAACTATCAATAAGATGTAAAAACGGCCCTTCCGCTATGGAGGGGGCGTTTCTCATATTACAGGAACTACAAGAATTTCGCACTTTGACCAATCTCATGACTTCCATACTGAGCGATACTATAAACAAGAACTCATCGCTTTGACCCTAGTCTCTGGTTGCTGTACATTGGCGACTGTTTGACCGATAGCAGCTTTTGAGAATGATGTGGGATATTGATAGTGAACAAAACCACAGTCTATACGTTGAATTGCGGGCCATCTGTTTTGTTTGAACTGTCAATTTCTGGGAAGTATACGTCTAGTATTTAACAACATTCTCTTTGCCGGGGGATCACCATGCAACTCTTTCAATGGGATCAAACTTTTGAAACCGGAAACACAGTTGTTGACGTACAGCATCAATATTTAATTGAAATTATCAATCAGTTTGGTGAAACGATAACACGCAATAACCCTGAAACGAGAGAAATCGAAAAAGTTTGTTCAAAATTGATTGAGTATACAAACCATCATTTTTCTGAAGAAGAGCGGTTCATGAAAGCGGCCGGTCTTGACCAAAGGCATATTATTCAGCATTGCCAGCAGCACAAAGATTTACTTCATCAAATTGGCCCATTACGCAAATTGGTTGTTACTGGAGATTTAGCCGCAGGCAAACACCTGTTCGATTTTCTAATCAACTGGCTGGTTTTTCACATCCTTGGCACGGACATGCTTATGTCCAAGCAAATTGATGATATTCATCGTGGGATGACAGCCAATGATGCATACTCCCTTGAGGAAGAGAACAATCAAAATGCAACAGGAATCTTGTTGACAGCAGTCAAGAAACTTCTCTATCAGTTGTCCAGTCGCAATAAGGAGTTGGTTGATCTCAGTGAAACCCTCGAGAAAAAAATACAAGATCGAACAAGTGAACTATCAAGAGCAAACGAGAAACTGGCGGAATTGGCCCGTACCGACAGTTTGACAGGCATCTTGAATCGCAGGGCTTTCATAGAAAGTGCAAAAGTTGTATTTGATTTATCTCGTCGTTATCGGCACCCTTTATCGCTGCTTATGATTGATGTGGATCATTTTAAACATGTTAATGACACTTATGGACACCAGGCCGGAGATCTCGTATTGATCCGCCTCAGTGAGATAATTAATAAATGTCTTCGTGGGACTGATATAATTGGTCGGGTAGGTGGTGAAGAGTTTGCTGTGATTTTACCAGAAACGGGCTTAGAACAAACGGCTCAACTCATAGAGCGTCTGTTGAATTTTGTGCGTGATGAGGTTGTTGAAATCGATCAAGAAACTTCGGTAAATATCACTGTTAGTATCGGACTTGCTACTGTCCCTCCATTAGTGCCTGATGTGGACTCCGTTATGAAAGAGGCTGATCGCGCCCTTTACAAAGCGAAGTCAAAGGGACGAAATCGCTGCTGCAGAGCAGATTGACTTGTTTATTGTTTCTTATAAATCACTATCAATCAGACATAAAAATGGCCCCTCCGCACTGGATGAGCCATTCTTATTTTGCAGGGGTAGTAGGAATGTCGCATTTCGGCAAATCGAAGCATCCCGAAGCAATGTAAGAATATAAATAGGATTGACACACAAAATGATGGCCACCTGAGTCTGCCCGGGTGACCATTTTCGTATAAGTCAATATTTTTGATATAAATAGAAAATAGAAGGTAATTCAAGCGTTGAATTACTCATAGTGAACTATCATTTCTTCCACATGGGGGATGTATGGCGCTTTTCTGGCGCATTTGGCTGGCTGTGACATTCGTCAATCTTGTGGTCCTCACTATATTTGTCGGCCTCGCAACCCTTCAGTTTGGCAACATCAATTCCGACCTGGTCGGCGAGCGCCTTGCAGTGTTGGCGGAACGCACCGCAGCGCCTTTTAATGCTGCGGCTAAAATAGGGCTCCCACTATCGACGGTGCGAAACGCAGAAGCGCTGCTTGAACGTGCACGCCAGACTGATACTGCTATCCTTGCCATCCATGTCTTTGATAATGCAGGTCGTATCGTTCAATCCACCGACAAGCCGCCCCCCACCGAGATTCCAGCTAAAGCGTTGGCTGCCCGAGCAGTCTCTGGCGACGCTCCCTGGCACATTGAATCTGGCGAGATATTCCTCAGCAGCATAGATATCATCGCGCGCGGCAAAATAACTGTGGGTGGTGTCCTCATCGTCTATCCAAGAAGCAGTAGCGTTACTCAAATTCGTGCGATGGGTGCAGAGCTGGCCCTTGCAACAATTGTGATACTGTTATTCGGAGCCGTGCTCAGCCTCTTCCTATTGCGCTTGAGTATTGGCAAACAGATCAAGCTTTACGATTCCATCGACCATGCCGTTACGAACTTTGAGCGGGGTGAATGGCGCAGTGCAGCAGGCCGCCCCTCTCTATGCATTGAAAGTGAGACAGATGAACTGAACCATTTACTGGAAACAGCCGAGAAAAGTTACCAGGTCGCAGGGCGGGAGTTGGATCCAAACAAGGATGAATCGTTATGAATGGCGGCGTTCGTATCCACGATAATGTTAGTCTTCGTGCGCGGCTGATAGTCATTCTAGTTGCAATCATCATCGTATCAGTAATGGCCATCAGTGCTGCTTCAGTCGCTGCTTTTGACCGCGGAGTCGAACCAGAGCTGGCAAACCGCTCAAGGCTGATTGGTTCGATCATCCGACTTGAGATTCAACATGCCCTCGAGCTCGGCATTCCTTTCGATGCGATTGTTGGACTGGATCGTTACCTATCTGAAACACTGGTGAAGTTTGGTGAAGTTCACCGTATCGACGTCAAATCGGTTACCGGACGAACAATTGCCTCGAGTCAACGTGCCCCAACACCAACTATTTTCAAGCAAAAGACCCTCACTAGGTTGATCGACTTACGCGAGGACTCCTTTGTGTTGCCAGTTCTTGATGGCAATGAGCTGGTAGGTGGTATCTCTATCGAGCTTAACCCGCTCTTCGTCCAATCCCGCCTGCGTGACGTTTTTCTTGATGTTTTGGTCATCGCGCTCGTCGCTGCACTTGTTGCTTTGGAGTTGGTCATGATGCTTATCATGATCACCGTTGGGAAACCTTTTGATGGGGTGTTTCTTCTCCTCAACGAGCAGCGTCAAGGCCACTTTATTCATACGATCAAACCCGGCGGATTGGGTTCTCTCGCGCGCGTGGCGGTGCGCCTGAACGATCATGTCGAGGATTTGGCCGAGCGTTTCAGCATGCTTCCAGATGCTGTAAGCACTTCAGCTCAAGCCTCCATAAATGCAATGATCGCGAAAGGTCAACCTCTGCGCCTGAGGTTATCCGAAGTCAGCGACATTAGGATTGCCCTGTTTCTTTTCTCCGTAGCAACAGAAATTGCTGTTTCATTTCTGCCGCTTTATGCTCGAGAAGTGGCACGGCCGTCCTGGCTTACCCCCGAACTGGCTGCTGCTGCGCCACTCATCATGTATCTGGCTGCGGTGACGATAATCACACCCTTCAGTAGTGCACTCGTACGCTATTTCGGTGCTCGTCGGCTGTTCATGTACTCTATACCGCCTGCCGTACTGGCACTGGCGGCAATAGGCTTCAGCAGAAGTGTGTTAGGAATAACACTCTGGCGCGGAATCATGGCCGTATTTTATGCTACGGCAACTATTGCTTGCCAGGAATACGCCATCAGGGCGGCCAAAGACCGTGAGAGCGCTCACACTTTCGGGACGTTCATTGCGGTTGTCTATGGTGGCGTCTTTTGTGGCTCAGCGCTGGGTGGTGTTATTGCTGGTCGATTTGGTTACGAAACAGCCTTCATGACAGGGGCGCTCGTCGCAGTTCTATCGGGCGTTTTGGGCGTGCTGGTTATGTCCGGGAGGGCCGGCGACCCTGAGGGTACGACCAAAACTTCTAAAAAGTTTTTTACTGCGCAGCAATTATTTAACGGGCGTTTTCTAGCACTCCTCTTTGGGATTGCCGTTCCTATGAATGCTTCGGTTGCAATCTTCATTTGGTACCTGACTCCGATGATTCTTTCTGCAAGCGGTGCAGGCCCTGCCGAAATTGCCCGTGTGGTTATGTTGTATTATCTGGCTATTGTCCTGTTCGGACCCATGGCTGCCAACATCTCTGACAGTCGAGTAGGCCCCAAGACTCTGATGCTTTGCGGTGCACTGGCCTCCTGTGCAGCGCTCATATCACTACTGCTGTGGAGTGGCTTCTGGGCGGTCACCGTAGCAGTTGTGGGCCTTGGACTTGGCCATACCATGATACGGCCGTCGCTCTATACACTGGTTCTGAGAATGACAGGGGGACCAGGTGTGGGCCTCGACACACTGCGATTGATAGAGCGGATCGGTGCAATTCTCGGCCTTGCGGCTAGTGCATTGCTCTTGGGCAACAGGGGTATCGAAAGTAGTCTTAGTATGCTGAGTGCTGTATTGGTAACCGGCCTTATTCTTTATGTTACAATTGATCTTGCTAAACGATATCGGTCACTATGACAGGAGGACAGAATGTTTAAATCATTCACAGTGGCCATAGTGCTGCTCGCCTGTCTGTCTAGTTCTGCGAATGCGACTCAATACAAGATTATGATTGCCACTTGGCGAGGTTGTGAAGAAGCCTGCCAGGGATTTCAGGATTATCTAGTCGAACATGGTGTCGATACTCAGTTCATAATGCGGGACGCACAAAAAAAGAGTGCGCCCCTGCCGAGTTTTCTCGCAGAGGCCCGCGAGAAAAAAGTCGATCTGATTCTCACCTGGGGCACTAGCGTCACGAGGGGAATCGCGGGGACACTTGCCGATCTTAACAATCAAGAATTAAACCACGACATCCCTAACGTGTTTATGATTGTCGCCGACCCGGTCGGAGCTGGTATTGTTAAAAGTCTCGATCATACCGGGCGGCCCAATCTGACGGGCACATACAACCGGGTCCCCGAGGAGACGATCATTGAGACAATCCGCAGCTATCTACCCGACTTCAAACGTCTTGGCCTGCTTTACAATACAGATGAAAAGAACTCAGTGTTGAAGCGCGACGAGGTCGCAGATTTGACGGGCCCAATGAGCTTTGAGTTGGTCGCGCTGGAACTCCCACTTGACACTAACGGAAAGCCACATGTTGATGATATAGCGACGAAAATATCAGAGCTGAAGGAAGCCGAAGTTGACTTCATTTACCTTGGTTCGTCGTCTTTCCTTCGAGACAACAAAGATGCTTTCACAGTTGCCGCCGTCAATAATGGTATCCCAGTCCTGAGTCCTTACGAGAATCTGGTGCATGAGTCACAGGCGTTGATCTCTGTCGCTGCCCGCTACTACGATGTTGGGCGTCTCGCCGGTCAGCAGGCAGAAAAGATTCTGATCGGAAAAATTGCTCCTGGTGATTTACCCGTCTTGCGAATGACTGACTTTGCAGTTGTAATCAATATGGGTGTAGCAAAAAAACTGAAGTTATTTCCGCCTATGGACCTGTTGCAAATGGCAGAGACAGTTAATTGAACATTATCGACCATCTTTAGCGTTCCTAAAACTAACGACATACAAGACAAAAAGCCCCAACCAGCGAAACCTGGTTGGGGCTTTCCTGCAAGTATTACTGCAAGTTGTTCTCTCAGAAGTCCTAAAGATATTCGAGGCAAAAAATATCTCAACAGAACGTTAGCTGAATCAATCTGAAAAGATCTCTAGCCTTTGGGAAAAAAGTATCTCTCCTGACAACTATCCACTTTACCTCCACTCCTCGATTTTAAACAGGCCTGACAAGCTCTTTGCAGCAGAAGAAATCATCGCGTGTCTGCTCTTTCAACCACGACCGTTCTCTGCCGTAATGATCTCGGAAGGCGGCAACCCGAGGTCCGAAACGGTCATATTCAGGATCCTGGTCATGATCGCATAGGCGCTTCGGGCATCGCGGTTTTCGATGGCATTCACAACCTGGCGATGGTTTTCAATACTTCCCGGCTGGTTAATGGCTTCTTTGCCGGACAGAAAGATCGTGTGGTAGAGTGCGGCACGGATTGCCCCGCCGAACTGGGCAACGAACATGTTGCCGCTGGCCTTGATGATGCCCTGGTGAAAAGCGACGTCCCCCTTGGGGTCGATCCGCTGGTCATCGATGTTCATCCAGTTAAAAGAGTCCTGGATCGCCTGCAGGTCGGCATCGTTGGCGCGGATTGCTGCCAAAGCCGCGGCCTGAGGTTCAATGATCATACGCAGTTCCATCAGCGAACTGAAGAATCGCCGCTGGCTCATGACCCCGCAGCTCCAGTTCAGCACCTCGTCATCCAGCAGGTTCCAGGAATGGATTGAGCGCACTCGCGTGCCGACATACGTTTTGCGCTCGAGCAATCCTTTTTCCTCGAGACTGCGCAGTACGTCACGAATCGTGGTACGGCTCACACCATATTCACGAGCCAGGGCCAGTTCATTGGGCAGGATGTCGTTCGGCTTAAGGGCGCCCTCGACGATCTGCCTGGCCAGCCTGTCCCTGAGAATATGTTTGGTTCTGGTCATTGTCTCAGACAATTTTCGGGAACTCCTTCTCAATCAATTCCCCTGGACAACTGCATGCTAACGGCGCCGCCTGTCAGATGCAGGGAAAGATGCCGCAGCGGCAAAACCCTCTTTAAATCTCTAGGCCCCTTGATTTACCCGCAGGCGATCCTTGTAGGACAGGGCCGTGATGACGCCACGGATCTCCGCCAGTCCCTTGAGCCTGCCGATGGCCGAGTAGCCCGGATTGACTGCCTTGCCAAGGTCGTCCAACATCTGGTGCCCATGGTCCGGACGGATGGGGATAGAGTAGTCTTCACGCCCCTCAGCAATGCGCCGGTTTTCTTCTGTGAGCAGCGCCTGCACGATCCCAACCATATCGGCATCGCTGGCCAGGTGCTCCCCCTCGTAAAAACTCAGACCGTCAGCCTCGCGTTTGATCCCCCGCAGGTGCGCGAAGTGGATGCGGGGGCCGAACTCGCAGGCCATGCTGGTCAGGTTGTTGTCAGCTCTGACTCCGAAGGTGCCGACACATAAAGTCAGACCGTTACAGGGATGATCAACCGCCTTGAACAACAATCTCAGGTCCTCGGCGCAGCTTACCACCCGCGGCAGCCCTAACAGCGGCCGCGGTGGGTCGTCGGGGTGGATGGCCAGGCGGATGCCCACTTCAGCCGCGACCGGAACCACCTGCTTGAGGAAATCCACCAGGTTCTGGCGCAAACGCTCCGGCGAGACCAGCGTGTAGCGCTCGAGGGCGCTGCGAAAACCGTCCAGGGTGTGGGCCTCGGTGGCACGGCCCGGAAGACCGGCGATAATATTGGCGGTCAACTTGCGGCGTTGTGACTCGTCAAGCCCCGCCAGGGTCTTTTCCGCTCTCGCGATCTGTTCCGACGTGTGATCCGCTTGGGCCCCTTCTCGCTCCAGGATAAACAGGTCGAATGCAGCAAACAGGTCGGCATCGAAGCGCAGGGCCGCAGCGCCGCTCGGCAGTTGATACGCCAGGTCGGTACGGGTCCAGTCGATCAGCGGCATGAAGTTGTAACAGACCCGGTCTATGCCGCAGGCCGCCAGATTGCGCAGGGTTCCGCAATAGGTGGCGACATAGCGTTCGAACCCAGGCGCCTGGACCTTGATGTCATCATGCACGGGAACGCTTTCGACCATGCTCCAGCGAAGTGGCGTACGTCCTGGCGCCTGTGTCTCGATCAGGGCTTTACGGGCCAGAATCTCCTCTTGTGACCATTCCTCACCAGTCGCCTTTTCGTGCAGGGCCGTGACAATGCCGGTTGCGCCGGCCTGCCTGATATGATCGAGGCTCACAGAGTCGCCCGGCCCGAACCACCTCCAGGTCTGTTCCATGTGGTTTTCCTTTCCTACTGTTCGATGGCTGTTCAGAGGCTCATGCCGCCGTCGATGATGAACTCCTGACCGGTCACGTAGGCCGATTCATCGGAAGCCAGATAAAGGCAAAGTGCGGCAATTTCCTCTGCCTTGCCGAGACGTCCCATCGGCTGCCTGGAAATGAAAGCCTTGCGCGCCTCTTCGGGGTTAGGCAGCGCGTTGATCCGACCGTCCAGTGAAGGGGTCTGTACGGTCCCGGGGCAGACTGCATTGCAGCGGATGCCACGCGCGACAAAATCGACGGCCACCGACTTGGTCAAGCCGAGAAGCGCTGCCTTGGTCGTTCCGTAGACAAACCGGTTCGGGACTCCGGATATCGAAGATGCGACTGAAGACATATTGACGATGACACCCGCACCTTTTTCCAGCATCCCCGGTAAATAAGCCCGGATCATGCGGTAGGCCGAGCGCACGTTGAGGTCGAAGGAAAAGTCGTAATCCTGCTCGGCACAATCAAGGATGGTGCCGGTGTGGACAAAGCCGGCACAGTTGATCAGAACATCTATGGGGCCGGTCGCATGCACATTCTTCGCGACCTCGGCTGCATCAGTGACATCCAGTTGGCGGGTGCGAATGCCGTTCTGGCCCTCGAGCTCTTTGAGCTTGGCGAGGTTGATGTCCGTGGCCCATACACGGGCCCCTTCTGCAGCGAGCAACTCTGCAGTGGCACGGCCGATCCCCTGAGCGGCAGCAGTCACCAGTACGGTTTTGTCAAGCAGTCTGCCGGTTCCCATCTTTCACCTCCTTGCTATATCACCAGTTTCTCGAGCAGCTACATCACCGCGCCGATGTTCCAGGGAATGAATTCTGAATCGCCGACTCCAAGCACCTCGCTTTTGGTTCGCGTACCGGAAGCCACTTCAAGGATGCTTTGGAAGATCTGTTCTCCCATCTCCAGGAGGGGCACGCCGGAATCGAGCATCACCCCGCAGTTAATATCCATGTCCTCTTCCATGACCTGGAACATGCGGCTGTTGGACGCGAGCTTGATGCAGGGTGACGGCTTGCAGCCGAAAGCCGAACCGGCTCCGGTGGTGAAACAGACCAGGTTCGCTCCACTGGCCACCTGTCCGGTAATCGAGCAGGGGTCGTATCCGGGGCTGTCCATAAACACGAAGCCCTTGGCATGCACCGGTTCGGCATAGCGGTAGACATCGACCAGGTTGGTCGTGCCCCCTTTGGCGACGGCTCCGAGGGACTTCTCCAGGATCGTGGTCAGGCCGCCGGCCTTGTTGCCAGGGGAGGGGTTGTTGTTCATCTCGCCGCCGTTGCGCCGCGTATAATCCTCCCACCAGTGGATACGTTCGATCAGTTTTGCGGCCACTTCCACGCTGACTGCGCGCCGGGTCAGAAGATGCTCAGCTCCGTAAATCTCCGAAGTCTCTGCCAGGATCACCGTCCCACCGTGACGGACCACCAGGTCGGCGGCAGCGCCGAGTGCCGGGTTGGCGGTGATGCCTGAGTAGGCATCGGACCCTCCGCACTGGAGAGCCACGGAAAGATGACTGGCCGGAACGCTCTGGCGGGCGGCCTGGTTGACCAGCGGTAGCATGGTGCGGATGCGTTCAACACCCTCCTCCACGGTTTTGCGGGTTCCACCCACGTCCTGGATGTTCATCTGTTGGAGCAGGGCTCCGGGGCGCAGCCCGGCCTGCTCGAGGACGCTGCGGATCTGGAAGACTTCGCAGCCCAGCCCGACTAGCAGGACCCCGGCCAGGTTCGGGTGGCGCAGGTAACCATGCAGAGTCCGCATCAGGGTGTCGAAGCCTTCACCGCTGCCGGCCATGGCGCAGCCGGTGTTGTGCACAAAGGGCACGACCCCATCGACATTCGGGAAGCCTTGCAGTGCCGATTCGGTGAACTCCGCGGCGATGCGCCGGCAGACGGTTGCCGAACAGTTGACTGTTGAGATCACACCAATGTAGTTGCGCGTGGCCACCTGCCCATTCGGGCGGACGAACGCTTTAAAGGTTGCGCGTTCGCTCTCGGGGAGCAGATTGCTGTCGCGCAGGTCCTCGCCGACGGCGTAGTCGCGGTCAAATTCCCTGACCGAACAGTTGTGGGTGTGGACATGCTCACCCGGGCGGATATCGACGCTGGCAAATCCGATGATCTGGCTGTACTTGCGCACCGGCGCACCGTTCGGGATTTCTGCCGTGGCCACCTTGTGGCCGGCGGGAATCTCCTCCCGGCAGGTTAGGCCATTTTCAATGCAGTTGCCGACGGCGATGGTTTCACCGGCGACTATGACGTTGTCATCGGCGTGAAGCCGGATAATCTGTTGAGCTTGGGACATGGGACACCTTCCTGATGATTCCTGTTCGGCCGGCTACTGTTCTGCAACGCAGAGCTGCCGCTGCTCTCCCAGGCCGGCGATGCCAAGTCGAACCACGTCGCCTGGTTTAAGATAAACCTGGGGTGAGAGCCCCAGGCCGACCCCCGGTGGCGTCCCGGTGGAAATCACGTCTCCGGGCTGCAGCGACATGAAGCGGCTCAGGTAACTGACAATTTCAGCCACCCCGAAGACCATGGTCTTGGAGTTGCCGTTCTGATAGCGGTGGTCGTTGACCTCCAGCCACATTCCAAGATTCTGTGGGTCGTTAATCTCGTCCTTGGTGACCAGCCATGGCCCCAGCGGGCCGAAACTGTCACACGACTTGCCCTTGACCCATTGCCCGGACGTCTCCAACTGGAAGGCCCGTTCGCTGAGGTCGTTGACCACGCAGTAACCGGCCACGTGGCCGAGAGCTTTCTCAACCGGGACATATTTGGCCGTCTTGCCGATCACAACCCCCAGTTCGATTTCCCAGTCGGTCTTCTTGGAGCCCCGGGGAATCACGATGTCGTCGTTGGGGCCGGAAATGGCGCTGGTCGCCTTCATGAACAGAACCGGTTCGTCCGGAACCTTCATGCCTGATTCCGCGGCATGGTCGGAATAATTAAGGCCGATGCACATGAATTTGCCGACCCCGGCCACGCAGGGACCCAGACGTGGTTGGCCCTCGACCAGAGGCAAACTGGCCGGGTCGATGGCGAGCAGCTTCACCAGAATATCGGGAGCGAGCGTACGCCCGTCAATGTCTGTAACGATCCCCGACAGGTCGCGGATCTGGTTGTCATTGTCAAGCATGCCCGGTTTCTCTTGGCCCTTGAGGCCGTAGCGTAGCAATTTCATAAGTGTCTCTCTTTGCCGTTTTTTTTTGGTTCTAAAAGCTAATAAAAGTGATGAACGCAAAGGCGCAAAGGTCGCAGAGGTAAAGCTCATACATTTTAAGAAAATATCGACCCTGGAATTGTTCTCTGCGTCTCCGTGGCTTTGCGTTACTAACTGGCTTAGGTTTTGTTACTTGAAATAGTCGATGACCGTTCCGAACAGTTGCCGTTGTCCGAACCCCCCGGCCTTGGTCACCAGGTGCAGCCGGCCATAGGGGGTGACAATCAGGCCATGCCCAATGCCTGGCATGATCTCACCATGGACCCGTATGACTTCGACGCCGAGCTCGTTAAGCACGGCGAGGGCCGTGTCGCCGCCGGTAGCAAGCAGCAGGCCGGTCGTGCGTGCCGCCAGCAGACGGGTCGTGCTCAATGCCAGTGCCCTGGCCACCTGGTCCGGATCCTGCTCAGTAGAGGCCGCCCCTTGCGACATCCTGAGCACCACGACAGCGGGAGTCTGTCCCGATGCAGACAGGTGCTGCAAATCCAGTTTGTCCAGCGGCTGCGCATCGCTCAAGTCTGCGACCAGTGCTCCTGGATAGGCCTCGAACAGGGCCTCGACCTGTGCAGCAGTCTCCCGCGCCCTCGAACCGACCACGAACAGAAAGTCTCCGGGCTGGGGTTTCAAGGCTGCTGCAGGAACCGGCGCGCCGAACAGGACCTCTGCCAGGGCCTCGGTCAAACCGGCGGCCCCGACGAACAGGACCTGAGCCCGGCTCGCAGCTGCCGTAGCGGCAAGTCGTGACAACTGTTCACTGGATTCCGCATCAACGATACTGACCCGTGTCCCCAGGTCGTCGCCGCAGGCGGCCTGCCAAGCGGCGACGGCCTCGACCCTGACCGGGGTTTGCTGCAAGACCGCTCGATACATCTCCGGAAGGGGCGTGCGCGGTGGGGGCGTACGCAGATCACGACCAATGGTGGTCTCGTGCAGGGGCACGCCGTCGATATAAAGCTTTCCGCCTGTCAAAGTCCGCCCCTGGTCCGGAACCGCCGGGCAGACCAGCATCTCTGGATAGCCGGAGGCCCGCATGGCGGCGAGTGTCTCCGTCAACAGGTTGCCACGCAGGGTCGAATCGATTTTCTTGAATAGCAGCTGCGGTTTCAAGTGCACCAGGCGTCTAACCAGGGCCCCGACAACTGTTGCCGCCTGCTCCCCGGACACATGTCTGGTCCCGGTATTGATCGAGAGAACCGCAGGCAAATCCTGAAGCGCTGCTTCCAGTTTGTCCGGCGCCGTCAGGACCCGGACATCGAGACCGCGACGCGCGAAGGGCGCTGCGGCATCCATGGCCCCGGTCAGGTCGTCGGCAACGATCGCCACCTGGAGCCCTTGACTTGCCATCAGAATTTCCCCCCGGGTGAACTCGGAGCGGTCCTGGCCCACCGGCGTGCATAGTCGATGGCTGCGAGCAGGTTGCCGTGGTCGGCGCGTCCTGACCAGGCGATGTCGAACGCGGTGCCGTGGTCCACTGAAGTGCGGCGAATCGGCAGCCCCAGAGAGACATTGACCGTGGTGTCGAACGCCAGAAGCTTGGCCGGTGCGTGTCCCTGGTCATGGTACTGGGCGACGACCAGGTCGAACTCACCGCGCACGGCCCGGTAAAAAACGGTGTCGCCGGGGATGGGTCCCTCGACAGAGATCCCCTGGCTGCGCGCGGCCGATACAGCCGGTTGAATCTGCTCGATCTCCTCGCGGCCGAATATGCCGCCTTCTCCGCAGTGTGGATTGAGTCCGGCGACGGCGATGCGGGGTCGTTCCAGCCCCATTTGTTTCAAGTGGCCGGCGCCGGCAAGGATTGTCGCTAAAACCCTTTCAAAGCTGATGCGCTCAGTCGCTTCGCGCATGGAGACATGCGTAGTGACATGAATGGTGGACAGCTTGTCGGAAGTGAGCAGCATGAACGACTGCCCGGCCCCGGTCAGAGCGGCCAGCAGCCCGGTGTGGCCGTCAAAATGGTGCCCGGCCGCATGCAGGGCCGCCTTGTTGAGGGGGGCGGTGACAATAACATCGATGTGTTCGGCGACGGCCAGTCCCACGGCGCGCTCGATGCAGCGATAGGCGGCTTCTCCCCCGGCGGCAGTCGCAGTCCCGGGCCTCACTTCGTTGCGGTCGGGTGTGGGGACCTCGACCACCGGGACCCTGCCAGGTGGCAGCGGAGAGTCTGCGGGGGCGAATTCCAACCCCGTGCCGAGCAGTTCGTTGGCACGCTGCAGGAAGACCGGGTCACCGATCACCAGGGTTGCGGCGCGCTGCTCTGCGTCGACAGCAGCTAATGCCTTACAGATGATCTCCGGTCCAACGCCGGAGGGATCTCCCATCGTGATCCCGATTTTTCCTCGGCCATTCATGGTATCAACGATCTGCCGGCGTGTTCAACGACCCGACCGGCAAGAGCGCAACCTGCTCCAGGATTGGGTCGGCCGCACGGACTTGGGTTCAGTTCTACCAGCATGAATTTTCATGCCCCCTGTTTTCAAGCGTGCTGGCAGGTTGTCCTACCGGTAGATGAGTGTTGGCAGCCACATGGAGAATTGGGGGACGAAGGTGATGAGCAGTAGCACACCCACCAGTGGAATGAGGAACGGCAAGGTCGCACGGGTGCAGCGTTCGAAGGATACGCCCGACACCCGGGACAGCACGTAGAGCACCATGCCCACCGGCGGCGTCAGCAGTCCGATCATCAGGTTCAGCACCATGATGACGCCGAAATGTACCGGGTCGATCCCGACCTGGGTCGCCACCGGCAGCAGCACCGGCACCAGGATGGTGATGGCGGCCACTGTCTCCATGAAAAAGCCGACGACGAACAGGATCAGGTTGAGGATCAGCAGCACCAGGATCGGGTTGTCGGTCAGACCAGTGATCATGGCAACGAAATGTTCGGTAACCCGGTTGCTGGTCAACAGCCAGGCGAAAATCGAGGCGCCGGCGACGATCAACAGGATGATCGCAGTAGTCTCGATGGTTTCCATGGAGACCCGGACGAACCGGCGCAGATTGAGGGTCCGGTACCAGACCAGACCGAGGAACAGCGCCCAGGCAACGGCAGCGCTGGCCGCCTCGGTCGGCGTGAAGATGCCGGTCAGGATGCCGCCGACGATGATGATCGGCGTCATCAGCGACATGAAGGCCCGCTTGAAGGTGACCCACAGCACCTTGAAAGAGAACGAAGCGTCGCGGGGATAGTTGCGCTTGTGGGCAAACCAGGCGACCATCAACATCAGGGCGCCGGCCATAAGCAGGCCGGGGATGAAGCCGGCGGCGAACAGCTGGCCAATCGAGGCCGATGCCATGACGCCGTAGATGACCATTGGCAGCGACGGCGGAATGATCGGGCCGATGGTCGACGAGGCGGCGGTGACGCCGACCGAGAAGTCGGAGTCGTAGCCGGCGTCGCGCATGGCCTTGATCTCGATGGTGCCAAGGCCGCCCGCATCGGCGACAGCCGCCCCCGACATGCCGGCGAAAATCACCGAGGCACCGATGTTGACATGGCCCAGGCCGCCTGGCATCCAGCCGACGCAGGCAGTGGCAAAGGCGAAGATGCGATTGGTGATGCCCACCGCGTTCATCAGCGAACCGGCGAGGATGAAGAATGGCACGGCCAGCAGCGGAAAGCTGTCGATACCGTTGACCATGCGGTGCACCACCACGACGTCGGGCACCTGCCCGGTGATCAGCACGAACAGCAGTGACGAGCCGCCCAGGGCGATGGCCACCGGCACGCCGGTGATCAGAAACAGGAAGACCGCGGCGAACAGGAAGGCGATGGGTTCGCCGTCGACCGCCAGACCCACGGTGCAGACCGCGGCCAGAATAATCAGGAACGCATTGAACTTGAGACCGAAGCGCTTCAAAACCGGAACCCCCTTAGTCTAGCCTTTTTCGACGTGACGCGCGTGTTCGAGGCTGATCCGGCTGCCGCCCTGGCGGATATGGCGGACGAATACCTGTATCGAACGGATCGCCATGGCGGCCAGACAGACGCTGACCATGTAGTACATGGCACTTTTAGGGAAATCGATGGAGACCATCATCTGCCTGGTTTTGCCCGCCAGCCTGAAGGAGGTCGCCGAAAGCATGGCGAAGAAGGCGATGCGACCGACGTCAGCGCAATAGGTCAGGGTTGAGCCAAACTTGGGCGGCACGAAGCGGAACAGGAACTCCACCATGATGTGGCTGTTCTTGCGTACCGCCATGATGGAACCGACGAAACCGACCGCGATCAGCAAATATCGGGCGATTTCCTCGGTCCACGATAGCGAGTCGTTGAGGACGTAGCGGGTAAAGAACTGGACGAAGATGTCCAGAGCCAAGACCCAGAAGATCAGGAAAACGAGGTAATCCTCGATGCCCATCTCTCGCCACCGAATGGGCGCGTCCAACTCCTCGTCGAAATCGGTCGCTTCGGCGGTATCCCGGCTTGTTTCAGACATCTTCGTCCCGTCCATTGTTAAAGGTTATTGCCGAATTCGATTACTTGATTGCCTGCAGGCGGTCCCACACTTCCTTGGGCCACGGAACCTCATCCTGATGGCTGTCGTAATAAGCCGCGGTCGCCTTCTGCATGGCGGCGACGTCAACGTCCTTGGTCACAATATTGCCCTGCTTCTCGAACCAGGCGACCAGTTCACTCTCCTTGGTCTCGATGTCCTTGGTGCTGCCAGCGGCTGCTTCGGTGATCACGTCGGTAAACAGCTTGCGGTCGGCTTCATTCAGACGGTCCCACAGGGGGCCGCCGATGATGGCGAGCAGGCTGTCGGTGATGTGGCCGGTGAGATTGATGTACTTCTGCACCTCATAGAACTTCTTGGCCTGGATGGTCGGCAGCGGGTTTTCCTGTGCCTCGACGGTGCCTTGCTGCAGAGCCAGATAGACCTCGGCAAAGGCGATCGGCGTCGGGTTGGCGCCAACGGCCTTCGGGAAAATGGTATAGGCCGGCGCATTGGGAACGCGGATCTTCATGTTCTTCATGTCGGCCGGACCGCGAACCGGCTTGTTCGAGGTGACATGCCGTTGGCCATAATAAGTGGCGGTGACGATGTGGTGACCAGTGGCCTTGTCATAGCCGCCCGACAGATCCTTGAAAAGGTCGCTCGTCAGGAACTTCCGCCAATGGTCGACGGAACGGTAGACGTAGGGATAGCCGCTGATGCCGATCGGGCCGTAGGAACGGCCGGCAAACTGGAAGCCGGTCCAG
Source organism: Geobacteraceae bacterium (assembly GCA_024641085.1). Classification (GTDB taxonomy): domain Bacteria; phylum Desulfobacterota; class Desulfuromonadia; order Desulfuromonadales; family BM103; genus JAHEDT01. The sequence goes on from JAHEDT010000007.1 coordinate 20,300, forward strand.
ATGATGTCGACGGTGCCCAGTGACAGGCCTTCGTTGATGTCGACTTCCTTGCCCAGCGACGAGGCCGGGAATACTTCGATTTCGAAGCGGCCGTTCGAACGCTTCTTGACTTCTTCACCGGCCCAGAGTGCCCATTTGTGATAGGGCTCGCCGGTTTCGTACACGTGCGCCCACTTGAGTTTCTCCACGGCCAGTGCCTTGGTGGCACTTATGCTCGAAACTGCAACGATAAGGGCCAGCAACAGTATGAAACGATTTTTCATCTTCCAACCTCCTTCTCGAATGGGGTGAGTCCTCTGTGCTGCCCGTTCTGCTGCGGGAAGGTGAACCCGGTGGGTGCCTTCGCGGCTGGAACGAAGCGGCGGCTATATTGTAGGACATTAAGTTTTTCTTTGTCGTACAATTATCGTAGGCCTCAGTACATGTCAATATGAAACGACGAATTTCGATTTGCCCCCTTTTGCTTTTAGCCCGCAAGACTCAAGACCTGCCTACTGTGGCTTACCGCAGACAGCCATCCAGCAGCGGCGTGGCTTTGTCAGGGAACAAGCGTCTCGAATGCTCGCGAACCATCAGGATGCGTCGCCTGATCTTTTCCTCGTGATTCTGTGCAATATCGGCGAGGCGATGCTTGAGGAACGGGTTTGAAAAACGTTCGATGACAGTCTTCATGTAAAGGTCTGGCTCCTGGTCCGGGAGGAGCTCCCGGAGAACCGGCAGGACTTCATCGTGCAACAATTCCTGCAGGACCGGGAAATAGTCCGGATCCTTGATGATCTGTGAAACCAGTGTAAGACTCTTGGGCCGCCCCTTGCGCAGCCAGAGGTCGACCAGGAAAGTATGGCTGAGGTTGAGAACTCCCAGTTTCAGCATCTCATAAGGGTAGAGGTCTTTGACGACCCGGATGTCCGCGTGAGTGCAGGGCAGAGTCAATCCCGGAACCTCCTGGATGGCCCAGAGCGCATAGGGCTCGGCAACAGCGCCAATCGGCGACAGGGATTCCGAAACGATGCGGTCCACCAGGGTATTGGCCCACACACAACCATTGCTAATCCATGCTAGCAGGTCATCGGCAAAATGCCAGGCTCGGCCCAGTTCAATAACGATTTTTTTCAGCAGGTCGGCGTTACCGTTGATCAGTTCGCAGGGCAGTATGGTCAGGGGGGCCCCTCCGGCGGCAAAACGCGCACGCAGTAAAAGCAGGAGCTTGGCCGGGAAGGAGGCCGGTGGCAGCATGTCGGGATGATCATCCTCAAATAGTTCGTAGCCGCGATCGGCCGTATTGGAGATGATGGTGCGAACGGGTCCCTTGACCAGAGTCAGGGCCTCCTGCCACTGCATGGGGTCGGCAAGGATCAGGGCCCGGTCGATGATCGAGACTTCACGCAGTTCCTCAATCACTTGGCCGTTGCGAAAGCCCTCGATCCGGACTGGATAAGCCTGCTGATGATTGAGTGCCTCGGCACGCTTGCGTCCCTCCTCCTGGCCGGAGCTCTGCAATGCGCAGACCTTGCCGACCGGTTGCCCGGACTTGGCGGCTTCGTCGAGGAGCAGGTCGACATGGGCCTGCAGGAACCGTCCGGTGCCGAACTGCAGGATTGAGATCTCCGCTTTTTTTTGGCGCATTCCTTTCACCTTTCCGTTCTTGAAAGCCATGGTCGCTGCCCGGCCTTCCTCTAGACTTCGACGATCCCCTTGACCAGCCCGGATCCGGGTGAGGTCCAGGCCCTGAACTCTTGAATCAGGCGGTCAAAGCGGCAGCGATGCGAGATGAGTGGAACGAGGTCGAGCTTTTTGTCTGCCAGGCACTGCAGCACCCAGTGAAAATCCTCCCGGGTGGCGTTGCGGCTGCTCAACAGCGTCATCTCCCGCCGATGGAAGTCGGGGTCGTAGAAGCTGATCGTTGCATCGACGATACTCACCAGCAGATAGCGACCGCCATGGGTCACATAGTCGAAGCCCTGAATCATCGACTGCGCCGACCCGGTGGCATCGAAGACCGCCGATGCGCCATTGCCCGCGGTCAGTTCGTCCACCAGGCGTTTTGAGTGCTCGTCGCCGCCTTGGACTGTGGCGGCGGCTCCGGCCCAGTTGCGAGCGAACTCGAGCCGCTGCGCATCGAGATCCAGGGCAATCACGCGAGCCCCGGCGATTCTGGCAAACTGCATGATACCCAGGCCGATCGGCCCGGCTCCAATAACGAGCACGTTCTCGCCTACGCTCAGTCCTGCCCGGCGAACGGCATGGGCACCGATGGCCATGCATTCAACCAGGGCCAGTTCGTCGAACCCCACTCCAGGGGCCTTGATCAGGTGGTCGGCCGGCATCCTGATGATCTCCTGCATGCCACCATCCTGGTGGACTCCGATAACCTGCAGCGAGGTGCAGCAATTGGTCTTGCCGCTGCGGCAGGCGACGCAGTCGCCACATTCGAGATAAGGCATGACGGTCACCGCGTCGCCGATCTTCAGGTCGGTGACCCCGTCACCAACAGTGATAATTTCACCGGCCAACTCGTGGCCAAGAACACGGGGGTAGCTGAAATACGGCTGGCGGCCTCGAAAGGCATGCAGGTCGGTGCCACAGATGCCGATGCGCCTGATGCGAACCAGTGCCTGGCCCTGTGTGACGACCGGGGTCGGTCGCTCCTGGTAACTGAGGTGGTCGGGTTGATCGCAAACTATGGTTTTCATGATTGCTTCCTTGGACATGTCTTGGCGTGATTTGACTCCAGATCACTCAGTACTTACAGCATCCAGCATGGCGCGGCATTGTCAAGCGGGAGAGCCCGGCGGTGCAAGGCCGTACAGCGAGGCGAGTTCAGAAAACTCAGCCCGGACCGCCGGGTCGAGCGGTATCCCGGCATCAAGTCGGTAGGTCTCTTCGTCCCACTCGCGATCGCCTGGGGCCAGGATCCGGGTCCCGGGGCATGCCGGCTGGGCGCGCAGGTCCGACAAGTAGGCCGCCATCTGCTCCCGGTACAGCTCTGGTTCGATGAAGGCGGCCGGCTTCATAACCAGAAAAAAGTGGCCCAGGTGGCGGCGGCTCGTATAGTCGGGACCAGCCATACTGAGCAGTTGATGGCTGAAGGCCATCCCGCTCAGCGCCGAGCTCAGCACTTCGCACAGGGCCGCCAGTGCAGCGCCCTTGTAGCCATAGTCGGCTCCTCCCACAGGGAGCAGCGCTGCGGCGTTGCCAGCGTCTGTTGTCATGCAGCCGTTTTGATCCACGGCCACATGCGGGGGGAGTGGCCGGTTAATGGCCTGGTATTGGAGCACCCGGTTGAGAGGAATGGCGCTGGTCGCCATATCGACCAGGAATGGCCGACTTTGAGGGACCGGGGCTGCGAAACTGAGTGGATTGGTGCCGTGGAAAGGCATGACACCATCATATGGGAGGACCAGTTTGTCCGAATTACTTATGGCGAGGGCCAGATAGCCGGACTCGGCGGCGGCGAGAGCGTAACTCCCTGCGGCGCCGAAGTGGGAGGAGTTGATGACGGTGACAGCACCGAGGCCGCTTTTGTCAGCCAGGCGTATTCCCTCTTCGATAGCACGGTAGCCGGCCAGGTGGCCGAAACCGTCATCCGCATCGAGGCGGCCTGTGCTGTTGCTGAGCCGTGTGAAGTTCAGACTGGGGGTGCCGTTGATCCGTCCCCCGGTGAGCGCCTTGACATAATGGGGCAGCAGGCGGATTCCGTGGCTGTCGACCCCGCGCACGGACGCCCCGACCAGCGAGCGGGTGACCGCGTCGGTGGAAGGCTCGTCGGCGCCTGCCTTCTCCAGGCAGCTGCTGACAAAGCTGCGGATCTCTTCACAGGGGACATGCAGGTATGCGCGACTGTCGCTGTCCGGAGCAGGGCCTCGGCTGTGATTCTCCTGGTTCATATCATCCCTTGGCGGCTGTTATTGAATGCAGGGTCCAGAAAACGACTCTGATGACCAAGACGTAAACTCGGTATTTTATCGAGATAAAAAAGCGGGGTCTCTCGATCATGAGAGGTGGTGAGGGTCCTCTGCAATGGCAAACTCCGCTTGCTTTTGTATCCCTATTCTGTTTATTTTGTCATACAAAGTAAATATGCTTATGCGACATTGTCAAGGCGAAATCTGGAGGCATAAGCCCGCATTCCCGTCGGGCCGCCATTTGTCCGGGCCGCAGTATATGGAATGATGGCAAGCAGCCCATTGCTGCAGAGCAAGAAGCGGCCGGCCGCCGCTCAAGGACCTCATCATGATAGCCAATATCACCCTCAATCTGCCTTCGGTGATTGAATTCGGTGCCGGAAAGATCGGCACCCTGCCTCACCATCTGCAAGGATTTACAAGAGTTTTTATTCTGGTTGACAAGCCAGTTTTCACAAAAATTGAGCCGATAGCCGGAGAGCTTGAAAAATCCGGGAGCACAGTACTCCTGTCTACGGAGGTGGTCCCTGAACCTCCGATCGATACGTTGTCCGGTCTGCTGCAAACGGTCAAATTGTTCAACCCGGACGCCGTGGTCGGCGTCGGGGGCGGCTCCACGATGGATCTGGCCAAACTGCTTGCGGTGTTATGTTCCGGAGAGCAGCAGATTCATGAGGTGATCGGCATTAACAAGCTCGGCAGTCGCAAGACCCGATTGATCCTGGCAGCAACCACATCCGGGACCGGTAGTGAAGTCACCCCGATTGCCGTGCTCACAGATACCAGGGAAAAATTGAAAAAAGGGGTCGTGAGCCCGCACCTGGTCGCCGACGTCACCATCGTCGACCCTGAACTGACCCTGGCCTTGCCCGCCCCGGTGACTGCGGCCACGGGAATGGATGCCATGACCCACTGCATTGAGGCTTATACCAACCGTTTCGCTCACCCGGTGATCGATAATATAGCCTTGCAAGGAATTCGCTTGATTTCCGAAAATCTCGAGACCGCTGTTCTGGCCGGAGACAACCTTGAGGCGCGGACCGCCATGGCACTCGGCAGCCTCTACGGCGGGCTCTGCCTGGGACCGGTCAATACGGCCGCGGTTCATGCACTCGCCTATCCGCTGGGAGGGGAGTTCAACGTCCCGCACGGCGTGGCCAATTCGGTCCTGCTCCCCTTCGTTATGGATTTCAATCTGCCGGCATGCACCGAAAAGTACGCGCAGGTTGCCCGGACCATGGGGGTGACGATCCAGGGCTCACCCGATAGCGTGGCGAAAGAGGGGATTCGTAATATCAAGCAACTCTCGCAACGATGCGGAATCCCTTCAGGGCTGAGGCAGTTGAATATCCACGCTGGAGCGATCCCTTCAATGGCGAAATCCGCCATGCTGGTGACGCGCTTGCTGGATAACAACCCGCGCAAGCTGGAGTTGTCTGACGCGCAAGCGATCTTCACGGCAGCATTCAACGGCTCCGCTGGTTAACTCTTCGAGCCAACCCTGTGATCCTCTGCTTTCCACTGGTCAATTTTGCTTATGCAAGCCTGCTGTCAAAGGCTGTTCTATCACGCTCTATGATCGCGCATTCCTTGAGTTTGGGAACAGGTCGACAGCTCTGATTTCAGGACGTGTCACCGAAACAGAGGTTCGCCACTAAGTCACCAAGACACGAAGCGATCACTGGCCATATTTAATCGATGAGAGGGTTCATCCCCCGCAGCTTGCTGGGCCATGGATTGATTGCTGCTTGGTTCTTGCCTTATTGATGGAATCCAGTACCCGGAATCCTGAATCCCGAATCAGTCCCGACAGCCAGGTGGGGCCGCGAGTTTTTTCTGTCGACTGGATACTGAATTCTGGATACTCCGCGGCAAGCCACGGGGCAGTTTATTTAAAATATCGGTATATTTTCCGTTGACACGCACCATAAAGGCGTCTAGTTTGTATGACAAATAAGATTTATATGTAAGATGAACTGAGGCTTGGTATGCTTCGTTTGCCGCAAGAAATCCCCGTTAATAAAAAAAATATCATCGAACACATTGCCCGCATGATTATTGAGGGTACCCTTAAGACAGACCAGGTCCTCCCCAATGAAATCGCGTTAGCGTCTCTCTTTGGCGTCAGCAGAACAATGATTCGTGATGCCCTGAGGAGCCTTGAAGAGAAAGGGCTCATAGAACGCAAGACCAACTTGGGAACGCGGGTGCGGAGCATTCATTCCTGGAACCTTCTGGACAGTGAAGTCCTTGAATGGAGCAGCAAGGCCCTGACCCAGAGTCGTTTCCTGCTCTCCCTTCTGGAACTGCGCCTCATCATGGAGCCCCAGGCTGCGGCCCTTGCGGCAATTCGTGCCAATGACAGTGACCTGCAAGACATCAGAGACAGCCTCTCTCGTATGGTCAGTCCAGATATGGGAACAGGTGGCGTGGTGCTCGATACGGAAGCGGATATCGAATTTCATAAAGCGATTATCAAGGCGAGCGGCAACCTGTTTATCTCACAGTTCGGCGGTGCGATCCGGGCGGCTCTTCATCACACCATTTACCTGTCGAACAAGAGCAACATTGACCACCAGCAAAGTCTCGATTGCCACCGGCGGGTTCTGGAAGCCATTGAGAACCGGAACTCCAAGGCGGCTTACGATGGCATGTGCCGCGTCCTGAAAAATACGATTAGTGATTTAAAGTTGCAGGTCACCGGTGTCGTTTTATCAGATTTTGACTCCATGCCCAGGTAAGGGGACACCCAAAATCGCTCCAAAGAGGGAGCTAACAACGAACAGGAGGAAAAGTATGAAAATCTGGAAACAGCTGTTGTCAATTGTAGCCATGTGTGCCGTTCTTTCGGGGACAGCTTTCGCCGCTGACTACAATTGGACCTTCCAAACGTCAGGTGCTGCTGGCGACGATGTCTATCGATTCTTGCAAACCTGGTCCAAATGGGTGGCTGAAGACTCCAAGGGGCGCATCAATGTCCAGGTCCTGCCCGCCGACGCCGTGGTCAAGTACACCGAAACGCTTGATGCGGTTGGTGCCAACATCATTCAGGGTGATTTTACCGACCCCTCGTACTTTGCCGGCAAAGACCCTGCCTTTTCCCTGATCGGCAACATGGTTGGCGCCTGGAGCCACCCGAGCCAGCTTTTTGACATGATGCAAAACGGTGGCGGGTTCAAGATTTTCGACGATCTCCTGGCGACATACAATGTCAAGCTGCTGGGCGTGGCCTGCACCGGCGTCGAAGCCTTCGTTTCGAAGGTGCCGATCAGAAAGGTTGAAGATTTCAAAGGTGTCAAACTGCGCGCTCCTCAGGGCATGGTCAACAACGTCTTCACTGCGGTCGGTGCGACCCCGGTCAACCTGCCCGGCTCCGAAGTCTACACCTCTCTGGAAAAGGGCGTCATCGACGCCTCCGACTACACGGTCTTCGCGACCAATCAGGCCCAGGGGATGAACGATATCGCCCGGTTCCCGATCTATCCTGGATTCCATTCCATGCCGACCATGCAGGTGACCATGAACCTGGACACATGGAAGTCTCTGCCAGACGATCTCAAGGAGGTCATGCGCAAGTCTGTCGACCGTTTTGCCAAGTACATGGTCGAAGAGCATGAAAAACTTGACAAGGCCGCTGTCGCCGTAGCCAAGGCAAAGGGGATCGAAGTCGTCTCCTGGCCGGACTCGGAAGTGGCCAAGTTCCGTGCCATTGCCGAATCACAATGGCCGAAATGGTCCAATTCACCCACCGCTAAAAAGTGGGCGGAAGCTGTCGCCGCCTACTGGAAGTCCAAAGGGAAGTAACCTCAACGGGGCTCCCGCAAGGGAGCCCCTTGTTCCAACAGCCCTAATCATCCGGGATAACATTATGAGTGAACATGAAGACCTTTTGCTGGCGGCGGCAGAAACGCCGCTGGACCGCCTGATCGTCAAGGTTGGCAACGTTGTTTCATGGCTGTATGTGGCCGCCGTGTTGATCAGCTTTTATGAAGTCATCATGCGTTATTTCTTCAACTCGCCGACCGTCTGGGTCCATGAAACGACCGTGGCCATTGTGGGTATGAGCATGGCCTACGGCGGCATCTACTGCTACAGCAACGACAGTCACATTTCCGTGACATTGCTCCGGGACCTTTTCCCGATGAAGTGGCAGAAAAGAATCGCGATCTTCGTCGATTCCCTGGTGCTGATCTTTTCTGTGGGCGGCAGCTACGCGATGTACTACATGACAATCCGCGCCATCCGCACCCCGGCAGGCGAATTCTACATGCAGCGTTCCGGGTCGGCGTGGAACAGCGTCTGGGAGACGGTTACCAAAATTTTCATCCTGTTCGTTTTCCTGGTGTTGGTTCTTCAGGCCATCCTGCACCTCGTTAAAAAAATTCGAGCCTACCGGGAAGAGGAATAGCGGATATGTTTGGTTTAAGTGCGCTCGGAATCGGGTTTGCGACCTTCCTGATTTTTCTGATGATGATGATCCTTCTGCTGATCGGAATGCCTCTTGGCTTTCTGACCGGCCTGGTGGCGTTGTTCTTCACCTTCGGCTGGTTCGGGCCGGGGGCGATCGGCATGGTCGGAACCCGGGTTTTTTCCTTTGTCACGGAATATTCGCTAGTTGCGATCCCCATGTTTGTCCTCATGGCCAGCTTGCTGGATAAAACAGGCGTTGCCCGGGACCTCTACAATGCCATGCGTCTGGTTGCCGGCCGGCTCAAGGGCGGGGTCGGCGTGCAGACGATCGTGGTGGCGGCTCTGTTGGCTGCCATGTCAGGAATCATCGGCGGCGAGACGGTCCTGCTCGGCATGCTGGCTCTGCCCCAGATGCTGCGGCTCGGCTACGACAAAAAGCTGGCCATCGGCACGGTCGTGGCCGGCGGATCGCTGGGCACCATGATTCCACCCAGTATCGTCCTGATCATGTACGGTATGACTTCGAACGTGTCGATCGGTGATCTGTTTACCGCGGCCATCATTCCCGGCCTGATCCTGGTGGGCATGTATGTCTCCTACATCTTGATCCGCTGTTATCTCAACCCGGCAATGGGGCCTCCCGCTCCGCAGTCGGACCTGGCCATGACCACGCGCGAAAAGCTTCGTTCCCTGGGACACGTTTTGTTGCCAATGACGATTGTATGCTGGGTGCTCGGCAGCATTTACGGCGGGATCGCCTCTGTGACCGAGGCGGCCTGCATGGGGGTGATCGGCGTTTTCCTGTCGGCGATCATCCGTAAAGAGCTGACGTTCGAGATCGTCCATTCCGCTCTGCGGCAGACCATGAGAACCTGCGGCATGATTATCTGGATCGGCATCGGTGCCAGCGCTGTCGTCGGCATCTATAACCTGATGGGTGGCAAGCGATTTGTCGAAACCGCCATCCTCGGCCTGGATGTCCCGTCCTTCGTGATTATTTTGCTGATGATGGCGATTCTGCTGGTGTTGGGTATGTTTCTCGACTGGATCGGCATCGTCATGCTCACCATGCCGATTTTTGTGCCTATCATTAACTCGCTCGGCTACGACCCGGTCTGGTTCGGGGTGGTCTTCTGCATCAACATGCAGGTGTCCTTCCTTTCGCCGCCATTCGGCCCGGCCGCTTTCTATCTTAAAAGCGTCGCCCCGCCGGACATCTCGCTGGTCGATATCTACAAGTCGGTGTGGCCGTTTATCACCATGCAGCTGGTTGCCCTGGGCCTGGTGCTGGTGTTCCCGGAAATCGCATTGTTTTTCATCAACTAAACTTATGACGGCCCAAACGGGTAGCTAGGGGAATACGTGATGACGAACGACAATTTTCAAGAGTTGGTGATCGAGGAAAGCTTCAACTCCTACCGTGAGTGCATCCAGGGGATCGCCAACGAACCGATCTGCGTGCGGCATACCGTGTTGAAAGCCTGGGAAGTGGTCAGTGCGCTTGATGGTTCATTCGACCCCGGGGACGTTACGCTTGATGAAATCGTCCGGCGGCTGGTACTCAACCGGCCGCGGATCGTCGTCATTGCAGGTTCGATCGACCACCCGGCCCATCTGCGCGATGAACTGCACATCAGTCTTGCTGTGCTCAGAATCTGGCAGAATGGTGGTGTCCCGTTCATGTTCGGCATCCCGGTGATCTGCGACGGAACGGCGCAGAACAACATCGGACAGAGCTATTCGCTGGTTTCCCGAAACAACACCGCCTCTGCAGTCAACATCAATTTCGAAGGTCACTCCTATCATGCGGCCTACGTCCTCTCCAGCTGTGACAAGTTTCCTTCCGGGGTCCTCTGCGGACTGGCGGCCGCCGATCTGGCTCGCAGCCACAGGGATCGCGGACAGGCGCCGGTCTGGGCCATGTTCATTCCGGAGCACGTGCTCAGGGGGGGAGTCATCCCGGAGAAGACCCGCGCCAGGCTCAACCAGGTTATGGAGAAGGCGCGTGCGCAGGGGCATGCCGACCTCGCTGAAGACATCGCCGAGAACATGCGCTATATCCTGCAGTGCTCTTCCGACGAGGCCTTCCTGGGGCAGCTGTCGCGCGCCGTTCGCCTCGACTTGATCAGCCCCTCGGAATCCCGGACCATTCTCGATGAGCTGGCTGCAGCGACCTGTGACAGCAAGGGTGGGGTGTGTGCTTTCAACGGTACCGGAAATTCGTCCCGGACGCTGGTGAGCGCTCTCGGCCTGACCCCGCCGAGCGCGGAACTGCTGATGGATGCCCCATCTCCGGTCGTGGTTGCCGAGTGTGTCGACGCCCTCTACCGCAGTCTGAACCACCCGGAATTCGGAGTCTCCAATATATTGCAGCGTAATTTCGCCAATGCGGTACGCATCCACAATGCCACCGGGAGTTCCACCAATATTCTGCTGCACCTGCCGGCGATCATGCGCTACGCCGGTTTCGATGTCACGATCGAGGACTATGAGCGGGTCCGCAAGGCGACCCCGGTTCCGGAAATTTTTGCCCACAGCCTGACCGAGGGCCGCGACACCTTCGTGTTGGCCGAACAGTTTGCCCGGGGGCAAAACCGCGGCATGGACAGTCTCTACCGGATCCTGGCTGACCAGGGCGTGGCGATGGACCTTGATGCCCCGACCATGACCGGTAAGACCTGGGGCGAACGGATCGCCGACCTGCGCCAGCCGGTTGCGGCCGAGTTGGGTGAGAAATCCGTGATCAGGACTGTCCCGGTTCGCGAGGTCTCCGGGGTTGAGGTGTTGCGCGGCAATTTCATGTCTACGGCAGTCGTCAAGCTGGCCGGGATGTCCAATCGGCAGCTGACGCACTTCGATGACCACCTTTTTATCGTGCGGTACTATGAAAACGAACGGGCCTGTCTCGAGGAGATGGCCTCCGTCGATCTCTTTGAGAATCTCGAGCAGGTTGTCAAAAATCTCCCCGGACAAGTGGCCGACAAGCTGCTGTCATACAATTCACGGGGTGAGGTCAGTTCCTTTGATCATGACCGTTTTCAGGAACTTTTGAAAAAAGGCTTCCTCTCGTTTGCTTTTGTACTCGCCGGTCAGGGCCCGAAGGCCTTCGGCATGCCGGAGATGTTTGCTCCGTCCCAAAGTCTCAGGCACCATCAACTGCTGGAAGCCTCCTCGCTGTTGATCACCGACGGACGCTACTCAGGTGTCACCAAGGGCGCTTGTATCGGGCACGTTACCCCGGAATCCTACGAGGGTGGAGGCATTGGCCAACTGGCCGACGGTGACCTGCTCTGGTTGCGGATCAAGGCGCAATGCCTGGATGTGGTGGACCCGGCCTCGTTGGAGGCGGGGACGGCGACCCCACTGACCGAGTTGCCTGCGAGGCCGCAACTGGTGACGCAGCGCCAAGAGCAGATGCACGATCGGATCTGGCAGATCGCTGCCAGCAACCTGATGACCGATGTCGCCGGGGCGGAAAAAGGCTGTGTGCCTCCTGCTGTGGATCAGCGGGCGCTGAAACGGCTGGAATAAGTGCATGAAGATGATCGTTGCGGATTGGGGAACGACAAATCTCCGGGTTTATGCCTGTGACGACGGCGGGACCATCCTCGACAAGGTCGAGAGCGGGCAGGGGATCAAGACGCTTGGCAAGGACGACTACCCGGCTGTCCTCAGCCGGGCTATTGCCCAGCTGAAAGAGTGCCACAGGGTCCCGGTTTTCGTCTGCGGGATGGCGGGATCCAGGAATGGCTGGATTGAGACACCCTACTGCCAGACGCCGCTTGATCTCGAGGCGCTTGCTTCGCGCCTGGTTCCTCTGCCGGGATCCTTTGATGGCTACCTCCTGCCGGGAGCTCGCACTCTCTTGCCCGACGGCACCAGCGATGTCATGCGCGGCGAAGAGATTCAGATTTTAGGCGCTGTTTCAAGACTTGACCTGCGCAGCGGGGTGCTTTGCCTGCCCGGCACTCACAGTAAGTGGGTGCGCTTGCGCGAAGGCAAAATCATCGATTTTGCCACCTTCATGACCGGTGACATCTTCCAGGCGCTGTCGCAGACGATTCTCGCCTGTGATGCCGCATCTCCCCCCCACTCGGAGGCCTTCACAAAAGGACTGCAGGCTGCGCGGGCCGGGGATTTTGGCCTCTTGCATCGACTGTTCACCGCGCGGACCAGGGTGCTGGATGGTACGCTCGATGCGGCCCATGTCTCCGCCTATGTCTCCGGTTTGCTGGTCGGCCATGAACTGGCGGAAGCCGAGGCCTGGCGAGCCCCCGGCGAGACGGTCACCATCATTGGCTCCGAAAGTTTGTGTCGCCGCTACAGTGAATCGCTCTCTTTCCTCGGCGCACAAAGCGTGGCTCTCGACAGCAGCGTGGCGACATGCAGCGGAGTCGCCGCCTTGCGGACTGTCCTGTCAGGAGGCGCCTGATGGAATGCCGATTTACTCATTTTTTCAACATCATGCCGCTGATTGGCATCTTGCGCGGAATTGAGCCGAGCGAGGCCGTTGCCGTGGCTGACGCCGTCGTGGATTGTGGCCTGCGGATCGTCGAGGTCCCACTGAATTCGCCGCAGGCACTGCGCTCGATAGAACATCTGGCAAAACGCTTTGGCCCGGATGTGATGATTGGTGCGGGAACGGTCACTTCGGTAGCCGAAGTGACTGCCGTCGCCGAAGCCGGTGGCAAGCTGATTGTCACACCTTATGCACGCGGCGCCATCGTCGAAAAGGCCAAGGAATTGGGGCTGGCGGCGATCCCCGGTGCGCTGAGCCCGACGGAGATCGCCGAAATGGCCGACTGCGGTGCCGATGCGGTCAAGATCTTCCCTGCGGAGATGGCCACGCCTGCGGTCGTCAAGGCGTTGCGTGCTGTGCTTCCGACCCAGCTTCCGCTGATCCCGGTGGGAGGCATTGACACGGGAAATATGGCCGCGTACTGGCAGGCGGGTGCGAACGGTTTCGGTCTCGGTTCGGCACTGTACCGACCGGGCGACCCGATTGACAAGGTCGCTCAGAACGCGGCGCTTCTGGTCGCTTGTGTGCGTAAGCTGAGCTGATTGCAACACCCCGCTCGTCTTGGTGCATGAGCCGGTCCTTTGCATACAAATGGCCTTTGCTGTTCGATTAAAGTCGGACTTTTTTCCCCGCCGCCCTGGCAGGATTGGCTCTTATCGAAAAGGAGCACATGATGCGTCTCGTTCAGTTTTTTATCTCCGCAAAGTCCGAGACCCGGCTCGCCGTTGTGTCCGGGGATGGGCTGTCTCTTGAGGTCGTGGATGGTGTCGACAGCACCTATGCCCTGGCGCAGAGGGCGATTCGCGACGGCATGGGGTTGGCTGATACGATCGCTCGACTGGGTCTCGTGGAATCCGTCGATTATGAAACAGTCGTTGCCGAGGGCCGGCTGCTTCCCCCCATAACTCATCCCGACCCTGCTCACATGCTGATGACGGGCACCGGCCTGACCCACCTCGGCAGCGCCAGCACCCGCAGCTCTATGCATGAAAAGGCTGATGCCGAACTGACCGACTCGATGAAGATGTTCAAATGGGGGCTGGAGGGTGGCAAGCCCGCGCCCGGCGAAGTCGGCGCCGAACCGGAATGGTTCTTCAAGGGCGACGGTTCCTGGGTCGTCGCTCCCGGACAGGCACTGGAACTGCCCTCGTTTGCCCTGGATGGTGGTGAAGAACCTGAGGTCGTTGGAATCTACCTCATCGCTGATGATGGCACCCCCTGCCGGGTCGGCTACGCCATTGCCAATGAGTATTCGGATCATGTCCTGGAACGCCGCAACTACCTGCTGCTGGCACATTCCAAACTGCGCACCTCCTCGTTCGGGCCGGAACTTCTGGTCGGCGCACTGCCGGCTGTCGTCACCGGGGTCAGCCGTATTTTGCGCAATGGCGAGGTTTTTTGGGAAAAGGGCTTCGAAAGCGGGGAACAGAGGATGAGCCACTCGCTGGACAACCTGGAGCATCATCATTTCAAATACCAGGGCTTCCGTCGTCCCGGAGATGTCCATGTGCACTTTTTCGGGACCTCTACGCTCAGTATCGCCGATCAGGTGCAAACCGAGCCGGGGGATGTCTTTGAAATTTCCGCCGAGGGGTTTGGCCGGCCCTTGCGAAACCCTGTGGTCAGAACTCACGCGCCGACCGCGACAATCAAACCTCTGTAAGGAGCATCTCATCCGGTTTCCCTGGTGGGTATGTACTAAGGAGTTGAGCATGTCTGTCATCAAGAAAGTCGGTTTTATCGGCGTCGGGCTGATGGGCCACGGCATGGCCAAGAACCTGCTCGAGAAGGGTCACCCGCTGACCATTCTCGGCCACAGGAACCGCCAACCGGTCGAAGATCTGGTTGCGCGGGGTGCTGTCGAGGCCGCCAACCCGGCCGAAGTGGCCGGCCGCTCGGAGATCATCTTTCTCTGTGTTCCGAATTCGATGCAGGTTGAAGCCGTGATCGAGGGAGAGAACGGCATCCTGAGTGCTGCGCGAAAGGGGCTGGTGGTCGTCGATACCTCGACGGCGGATCCCGATTCGACGCTGCACCTCGCCACGCTGCTGCAGGCGAAGGGGGTGCGTATGGCCGATGCGCCCCTGACCCGGACGCCGAAACAGGCCGAAGAGGGGCGGCTCAATGTCATGGTCGGCGCCGACCATGAGCTGTTCGCCGAACTCGAGCCGGTCATCGCATGCTTTGCCGAAAACATCCTCCATGTCGGGCCTCTGGGCGCCGGGCACAAGATCAAACTGATCAACAACTTTATCGCCCTGGGCAACGCTTCGGTGGTTGCCGAAGCGGTGACTGCCGCAGTCAAGGTCGGTGTCGACCTGGGCAAGCTCTTTGAGCTTGTGTCCAGCGGCGGTGCCAACTCCAACATCTTCCAGATGGTGATGCCCTGGGTGCTGCAGGGCGATATCAGCAACATGCAGTTCGCCATTGCCAATGCCGCCAAGGATTTACGCTACTACAGCCGCATGATCCAGGATGCGAAGCTTTCGGCACCAGTGTCGCCGGGCGTTCTGGGGGCTTTCGCCCTCGCCGAAGCGATGGGGAAGGGTGAGGAATTCGTCCCCAGGCTGTGCGATGTGATCGCCGGCATCAACAAGGTCGATGTACACAAAGGCTGAACCTCATCGGTTTGATTCCGCAGTAAGGTCAAACCCGTCGTTGCAGTAGGAGGGCCATTCATGAAAATCGAAAAAATTGACATCATCGTGGTTGGTGCCCCATGGCGTGAGCTGACGATCATTGAACTGACGACCGATTCCGGGATCACCGGCCTGGGCGAAGTCCGTATGGTGAATAAGACCGACACCTTGATTGCTGCGATTCGGGAGTTGGCCGCACGCTATCTGGTCGGGATGGATCCGTTTGACCTGACCACGCTGGCCTGGAAGATTCAGGTCGCCGAGTATGGGTTGCCTGGCGAAGTCGGCCAGAGCGCGTTGGCGGCGTTCGATATGGCCTGCTGGGATATTATCGGCAAAGCGCTCGATGTGCCGATCTGGAAGCTGCTCGGCGGCAAGTTCCGGGACCGGGTGCCCGCCTATGCTAACGGCTGGTACCAGGGTGACCGGGACCCAAAGGTGATCCAGGCGTTGGCCAAGGGGGTGGTCGCCAAGGGCTATCGCGGTCTCAAGATCGATCCCTTTGGAGCCGCGGCCGCGGAAATCAGCCGTAGTGAACGGATGCGGGCCCTGTCGATTCTGGAAGCAGTGCGTGAGGCCGTCGGGCCAGATGTCCAGATCTTTCTCGAGATGCACGGGCGTTTCACCGGTGCGGCCGCCATGGCCGTGGCGCGTGATGTGGTCGATGTCGAGCCTGGCTGGCTCGAAGAGCCGGTGTCGCCGACCGATGTCACCAGTCTGCGCCAGGTCCGGAAGAGCACTCACTTGCCGATTGCTGCCGGTGAACGCATGCACGCAGCTCACGAGCTGCGGCCGTTCCTGGAGGAAGGGCTGGTCGACATTTACCAGATCGATCTGACCCACGCCGGTGGCATCACCGGCATCCAGCAGCTGATCGGCTGGACCAATGCCTACAATACCATCCTGGCGCCACACAACGTCTGTGGACCGATCGGTACGGCTGCGGCACTGCAGGTTGCCGTTGCCTGCCCGAACTTCAAGGTCCTCGAACACTTCAACGATTTCGCCGACCCATGGGTGTTCGACCTGGTCGATGGGGCGCCGCGGATCGACCCGGTCGACGGCTGTTTCGCTGTCCCCAGCCAGCCCGGCCTGGGCGTCTCGCTCAATCGTGCCGAATGTGAAAAGCATCCGCGCACCGGGGGCCGCCTGGCCCTGTTCAGCGAGGGGTGGGAAAAACGGGTCTCCGTCGATGCGTACGCGGGGAAAAAAGGTTAGCGAGGTGAACTCATGCAGGAGAAACTGGTGCTCAAACCGACTCTGACGCTCGCCGTGGCCAAGGACATAGCGGCTGCGGCGGAGGCCGAAGCACTGAGAAATTGCTGGAATGTAGTGATTGCGATCATGGATGACGGAGCAAACCTGGTCTACCTGCAACGCATGGATGGCACGCAGATCGCCAGCATCGATGTTGCCGTGGCCAAAGCCGCCAGCGCAGTCAAGTACAAGCGCCCGACGAAATCATTCGAGGAGGCGCTGGTCGGCGGCCGACAGGCTGTCCTGAACCTGCCCCATGCCATGCCGGTGGAAGGCGGTCTGCCTCTGACCCACGACGGCTGCATGGTCGGGGCGATCGGAGTCAGTGGCGTGCAGGCCGACCAGGATGGAATCATCGCCAAGGCCGGAATGAATGCGCTGGCAGCACTCATCAGCCGATAAGTGAACAAAATCTGTCGGCGTCGCGCGAGGATCGGATATGAAGATCACGGGGCTCAAAAGCTATGTCGTCAACGCGCATATGCGCAACTGGATATTCATCAGGGTGGAAACGGATCAACCCGGCCTGTACGGTTGGGGGGAGGCGACCCTCGAATGGAAAACCCGGGCGGTGGTCGGAGCGCTGCAGGACCTGGAGCCGCTGATCCTGGGGCAGGACCCGCGCCAGATCAACCAGTTGGTGCGGATCATGAAAAAACAAAGCTTCTGGCGGCTCGGGGCGATCGGCTCGAGCGCCGTCTCCGGGATTGAAATCGCTCTTTGGGATATATTTGGCAAGTCCCTGGGACAGCCGGTCTGGCAACTGCTGGGCGGCAAGGTGCGTGACCGGGTCAAGGTCTACACCCATCTCGGCATGGGACAGATGGAAGCCGTCTATGAGACGCTCGATGAAGACCCGCTGATCGCGCGCGCCGCGGCAGTACAAAAACATGGCTATACAGCCATCAAGATCGTCAATATTCCCTACACCCACTACACCGCGAGCCTGCCGGAGCTGGACAAGGTGGCCCGGATGATGGCGCGGTTGCGTGAAGCGCTGGGTGACGAGTGCGCCATCATGGTCGACTTCCACGGTCGCCCCGCCTCGGCGCGCACCGCGCTGCAGTACATCGAAGCGCTCGCCCCGGCACGGCCGCTGTTCGTCGAGGAACCGGTCCAACCCGGGGATACCGCCGGCCTGGCATTCATCCGCGAACGTTCACCCGTCCCGGTCGCATCGGGAGAGCGGCTGATCGACCTGGCCGATTTCGAAAGCCTTTTTGCCGCTCGGGCGGTTGATATCGCGCAACCTGACCTGTGTCATTGCGGGGGGATTGCCGAGGCCAGGAAAATTGCTGCGATGGCCGAGGCGGTCGGAATCGGTATCGCTCCGCACAATCCTGCCGGGCCGGTCGCCGGGGCCGCAGCCCTGCATTTCGCCATTGCAACGCCGAACCATGTGATTCAGGAGGAGATGGTCGGCGCAGTCCCCTGGTATCACCAGGTCGTCACGCAGACCCCGGTGAGGATGGTGGATGGTTGCTGGACGATTCCGACAGGTCCCGGCCTTGGCATCGAGATCGACCTGGAGGAGGCGGCCAGGCATCCTTTCGAGCAGGAGCCGCTCCACCCGGCCCATGCCAAGGTCAACGACGGGACCATCGTCGACTGGTAGGGCAGGTCATCACCCATCAGCAGATGCACGGTCAGCGGCCAAACTGGCCTTATCATACGGTTTAAGGAGTCAACATGAATAAATCAGGCGGCAGCATCACGATCGTTCATACCAGCTTCGTCTCTGTTCAGGACCTCACGGCGCTGTTCAAGGAAATCGGTCCTGAAATCCAGGTCCGTCACATCGTCGACGACAGCCTGCTGCCGGAAGTCCTGGCCCATGGCGGTGTGACCAGGGCAGTGGCCAGCCGGCTCTGTGCCTACTATCGTGCGGCGCAGGAATCGGGCGCCGATCTGGTCTTCAACCAGTGCTCCTCGGTGGGGGAGGCGGCCGATCTCGCTGCACAACTGATCGATACGCCGGTGGTCAAGGTCGACCAGGCCATGGCACGCACCGCGTGCGAGACGGGCCAGCGTATCGCCGTGGCCGCAACCCTCGAGACCACACTCGGCCCGACCTGCCGCCTGATTGAAAACACCGCCCGGCTCATGGGGAAACAGGTCCATGTCGAGCGGCTTCTGATCAAGGGTGCCTTCGAGCAGCTGACTTCCGGGAATCGGTCCAGGCATAACGAAATGGTGCTCGAGGCCATCAAGGGGGTCCTCTCCCGTGTCGATGTGGTGGTCTGTGCCCAGGGGAGCATGGTCGCGATTCTCCCTGAACTGGGTGAAACGTCGGTACCGGTGCTTACCAGCCCACGCTCGGGGGTGACTGATGCCGTCGCTGAATTGAGAAAAATCGTGGCGGAAAAGTATAATTGAGTTATCCGACACATAAAGATTAGACAGCAAAGGAGCGCAACGATGACGATAACCGGTAAACTGTTGATTAACGGTGAATGGATCGACGGACAGGCAGGAAGTTATAGGGCGGTTGATCCTGCAACGGGGCAAGAGCTGTCCCCGGCACTCGGCAAGGCCTCGACCGAGCAGGTCAAACAGGCGGTTGCCGCCGCCGAAGCTGCCAGCAGTACCTTCCGGCGCATGTCTGTTCAAAAGCGTGCCGGCTTCCTGCGTGCCTGTGCCGAAGAGATCATGGCACTCGGGGAGCCCCTGGTGGAACGGGCGATGGCGGAAACCGGCCTGCCCAGGGCCCGCATAGAAGGGGAGCGTGGCCGCACCTGCGGGCAGTTGAACCTGTTCGCCGACACGATTCTCAAGGGCGATTTCCTCGATGTGCGCATTGATACGGCGCTGCCCGATCGCCAGCCGCTGCCTCGTCCCGACCTGCGCTACATGAATCAGGCCATCGGCCCGGTGGTCGTGTTCGGTGCCAGCAACTTCCCTCTCGCGTTTTCCGTGGCCGGAGGCGATACGGCATCGGCCCTGGCAGCTGGCTGCCCGGTTCTGGTCAAGGGACATTCTTCGCACCCCGGAACCAGCGAGTTGGTGGCCCAGGCGATTGCCAAAGCCGCCAGGGTGACTGGCATGCCGGCCGGCGCCTTCTCCCTGCTGATGGGTTCGGGCCGTGAAGTCGGGACGGCTCTGGTCAGTGCCCCCGAGGTGAAAGCCGTTGGTTTTACCGGTTCTTTTGCCGGCGGCATGACCCTGGTCAGACTGGCCGCCGAACGGCCGGAACCGATTCCGGTTTTCACCGAGATGGGCAGCCTCAATCCTGTGGTCCTGCTCCCTGAGGCTCTGGACAGGGATGCCGAGAAGCTCGCCGAAGGGTTCATCGGTTCACTCAATATGGGGGTCGGCCAGTTCTGCACCAATCCCGGGCTGGTCCTGGGGATCGGAAGCCCGGCCCTCGATCGGTTTGTCGCCTCCGCAGCCCGACACCTGGCCCAGCAGCCCGCCGGGGTCATGCTCAATGAAGGAATCCGGCAGGCTTACTCCCAGGGTGTCGCCAGCATCTCGAGCCAACCCGGAGTGAACAAGACGGCGGTCGGCGAGGAACCGGAAGGGAAGTCGGGTTTCTGCGGGCAGCCGACGCTGTTGACCGTCTCCGCGACTGATTTTATTGCCAATCATGCCCTGGCCGAGGAAATGTTCGGCCCGGCCTCCCTGTTGGTCAGTTGCCGTAATTCAGGCGAACTGCTGGCCGCGCTCAAGAGTCTCGGCGGACAGCTGACCGGAACCATCCATGCGGCCGCAGGGGAGATGGCCGGTTACGACGAATTGATCGACGTCCTGTCACAGCGGGTGGGGCGGCTGCTGGTGAACGGCTTCCCGACCGGGGTGGAGGTCTGTCACGCCATGAACCATGGCGGACCCTTCCCGGCGACCAGCGACGTCCGTTTCACCTCGGTGGGGACCGCGGCAATTCAGCGTTTCCTGCGCCCGATCTGTCTGCAGAACTACCCGGGGGACCTGTTCCCGGAACCTCTGCAGGACAGCAACCCGCTGAACATCTGGCGGCTGGTCAACGGTGAACTGAGTAAAGCGGCTCTTTAACGGGGCAGACAAAGCCGGTCGACGGTGCCCCTGCCAGCAGCGCAGTGCGACTAAAAGACGCCATATCATCGCTGACCCGGCTGTTGTTGAATTGTGCGAGTTTTCAGGAGAAGGAGGTTCCCCATGTTTCCTCCGCTGAGTGGCAGCACTGTGCTGCCCGAGGATGCTGCAGTTGCCACGCTGATCGGTCGTGCCTGGGTTCCGGGTCGGATTGCCGGCCCGGCCGTGGTCGTGATACGAGGTACAGAGGTCTTTGACATCAGCACCATGGCGCCGACCGTCGCTAATCTACTGGAAGACGATAAACTGGTGCAGTCCCTGCACAGCTGCCAGGGACTGCGCCTCGGCAGCGTGGATGAACTGCTGGCCAACAGCGCGGCCGATGCCCGGGTTCCTGGTCTGCCCTATTTCCTGGCGCCGGTCGACCTCCAGGCGATCAAGGCGTGCGGAGTGACTTTCGCCGTCAGCATGCTGGAAAGGGTGATCGAGGAGCAGGCCAAAGGGGTTCCCGCCGAGGCGGAGAAAATCCGCACGACCATCAATCAGGAGATCGGCGGCGATATCGCGGCAGTGAAGCCAGGTTCGGCCGAAGCCGGTCGCCTTAAAGATGCTCTGATATCCCGTGGACTCTGGTCGCAGTACCTGGAGGTCGGCATCGGCCCTTACGCCGAGGTCTTTACCAAGGCCCAGCCGATGTCGGCCGTCGGCATCGGTGCTGAAGTCGGCATCCACCCGGAATCGACCTGGAATAATCCGGAACCTGAGGTCGTTTTGATCGTCAACTCGAGGGGGCAGATCGTCGGTGTCACTCTCGGCAACGATGTCAACCTGCGTGATTTCGAAGGGCGCAGCGCTCTGCTGCTCGGTCGAGCCAAGGACAACAACGCCTCGACCGCCCTGGGACCTTTTATTCGCTTGTTTGATGATAACTTCAGCCTTGACCAGGTCCGCCGACTGGAGGTGCAGTTGAAAATCGAGGGAGAGGACGGGTTCGCACTTGCCGATAGCAGCTCGATGGCAATGATCAGCCGCGATCCGGTTGACCTGGTGAAACAGACGATCAGCCGGAATCACCAGTATCCGGACGGGTTGGCCCTGTTTACCGGCACCATGTTTGCGCCGACCCACGATCGTGACACCCCCGGGTCGGGGTTCACCCACAAGATTGGCGACGTTGTTACCATTGCAACCCCGCAGCTGGGTGCCCTGGTGAACCGGGTTAATCTGACCACAGCAGTTGCACCCTGGGATTTCGGTACAGGAAAATTGATGCAGAACCTCGCTAACCGAGGCTTACTACAGAACTGAAAAGGAGAGCCAAGATGGTTAAGCAAAAAGAGACGATGCAGGATATCCTGACCCTTTCACCGGTGATCCCCGTGCTCGCGATTAAAGACGTCGACCAGGCTGTCCCGCTGGCCAGGGCGCTGGTCAGTGGCGGCCTGAAGGTTATCGAGGTCACCCTGCGCACGCCCTGCGCCCTCGATGCGATAAGACGTATTGCCGAACAGGTGGAAGACGCCTACCTCGGTGCCGGTACCGTCCTGAACGAACATGATCTTGAAATGGCGCAAAGTGCCGGTGCACGGTTTGCGGTCAGCCCCGGTGCGACAGCCGCGCTGCTGCAAGCCGCCAAGCGCAGTGGCTTGCCTTTCCTGCCCGGGGTCGCTACCTCATCGGAAATCATGGCTGCCCTCGAGACGGGATTAAACTGCCTGAAGTTTTTCCCGGCGGAAGCCGCTGGCGGTATTGCCATGCTCAAGTCCTTCAGCGGGCCCTTCCCAGGAGTCCGGTTCTGCCCGACCGGCGGCATCCGCGAGGAGACTCTTGCCACCTATCTCGCCCTGGGCAATGTCGCTGCGGTTGGCGGTACCTGGCTGGCACCGGCCGATCTCCTTGCGCGCAAAGAGTGGGGCAAGATTCAGAACCTGGCTGAACGCGCACTGGAAATATCACGAAGATAAATCTTTGACGATGCTGCCCAAGAGGAAAAAATCACATGTTCCGTAAAAACGCGCTGAAGAAAAAATTGCTGGCAGGAGAGTCATCGCTCTCCTGCTGGCTGCACATGGCGAGCCCGATTGCCGCCGAAATCGTCTCTCTGGCAGGTTACGACAGCACGATTATCGACCTCGAACACGGCCCCATGGACTACCTGGCTGCCACCCACCTGATGCAGGCGATGGGTGCGTCGGCAATCAGTCCGATCATCCGCGTCCCCTGGAACGACCCGGTCGAAATCAAGCGGGCCCTGGATACCGGCACCGAGGGAGTCATGATCCCGAGTGTCGACACGCCACAAGCGGCCCGTGCTGCGGCTGCCGCCTGCCACTACCCGCCGCGCGGCATCAGGGGCGCGGCTCACATCCTCAACCGGGCATCCTCCTACGGGCTCGAGAGCCAACGCTACCTTGCCGAAGCCGGCCGGGAACTGCTGTTGATCTGCCAGGTGGAAAGCCTCGAAGCCGTTGCCAATATTGAGCAGATCGTCGCCATCGACGGCATCGATATGCTGTTTGTCGGCCCGGTCGACCTCTCAGGCAGCGCTGGCGGCGTAGCCGATTTCACCAACCCTGCATTCGTAGAGGCGCGGGGCAGGGCGGAAGCTGTCATTTGCGGGAGCGACAAGCTGCTGGGTGGGCTCCCGATCCCCGGAGACAGTCCTCGGGACATGTTCGCACGCGGCTATAATTTTGTTGCGGCCTCCTCGGACGTGTTGATGCTGCGTGATGCCGCGATAAACCATCTCAGGCAGAACAGCCCCCTTGGTTAATCCTGAGAAAGAGTCCTTAAAACAGTCACTTAGCTTGTCAGTGCCAGTTCTTTGAGAACCGGCAAGACATCAGGATGCATAGCCCTGCCAGGCAGGTCGGAACATGTGGAGAAGTGTGTAATGAACAGCGATTCGATTGGTCCGGTTGGTGTGGTCGGGCTTGGTTCAATGGGGATGGGCACCGCGCTTGCCCTCAAGGATGCCGGCATCGACGCGGTCGGCTTCGATGTCAGCGCTGGAGCCCGCCAGCAGTTTCTTGACTCCGGCGGCCGCGTGGCGGACAACCCTGCAGAGGTCGCCCGGCACTGTGCAATCGTGTTGACGGTGGTGGTCAATTCCCATCAGGTCGATGCGGTCCTGTTCGGTCCGGGTGGCGTTGTCGAACTCATGCCACGGGGGGGGCTCGTCGTTCAGTGTGCGACCGTCGCCCCAAGTTACGCCCGTGCCCTCGGCGAGCGTCTGGCCGTAACCGGCATTGGGCTGCTGGACGCCCCGATCAGTGGTGGCGCGGCCAAGGCCCGCCAGGGGCAGCTCTCGGTAATGGCTTCCGGCAGCGATGCCTGCTTTCGGCAGGCCGCTGCAGTTCTTGATGCCATGGCCGGAAAGGTTTATCGCCTCGGTGATGCTCCCGGGATCGGCTCCAGTGTCAAGCTGGTCAACCAGCACCTCGCCGGGATTCATATTGCGGCGGCCGCCGAGGCCATGGCATTGGGAATTCGCATGGGGCTCGACCCGGACGTGCTCTATGAGGTGATCAGCAACAGTGCCGGGAACTCCTGGATGTTCGAAAACCGCGTCCCGCATATCCTCAAGGGCGATTATACTCCGTTCAGTGCCGTCGATATCTTCGTCAAGGATCTCGGTATTGTGAATTCCACCGGCTGCGAATTGACCCTGCCGTTGCCTGTCGCCACGACGGCCCTGCAGCAGTTCATGGCGGCCAGTGCAGCGGGGCACGGCCGCGAGGATGATGCCGCCGTCATCAAGGTTTACCAGCACCTGGCCGGCCTCAAACTCCCCGGGAGCGACAACGATTGACGTCAGCATGGCCTGCGAAGTCACGACTTGTGGAGGGAAAGATGGTTTCAACCGGCACACAGCAAATCCTCAAAGATGAAATGTTCGCCCAGCTTCCCGTGCTGGCTTCCAGGGAGGATCTGCTCCCGCAGCTTCGTGAGGCGGTCCGACGCTCGGCGAGAAAAGTCGTCGTGCTTGATGATGACCCGACCGGCTCGCAAACCGTGCATGGAATCGATGTCCTGACCGGCTGGGAGGTCGAGGACCTGCAGAAGGCGCTGCTGAGCGGGCCCAGCCTGTTCTTCATCCTCACCAACACCAGGAGCTTTGATACAGATAAAGCCCGGTCGATCAACACCGACATCGGGCGCAATCTCTGCCGGGCCGCCAGCATGGCCGGCGTAGAATTCGACATCATCAGCCGCGGCGATTCAACCTTGCGCGGACATTATCCGGATGAACTTGACGCGCTTGAGGAGGTGCTGCACAAGGAAACCGGCATCAACTTCGATGGCCAACTCCTGATACCGGCATTTTTCGAAGGCGGTCGTTTCACTGTTGATGATATTCACTATGTTCAGGAAGGGGCCCATTTGGTCCCGGCGGGAGAAACCGAGTTCGCCAGGGACGCCGTCTTCGGTTATCGGCATTCTCACCTGGCCCGTTATATTGAAGAAAAAACCGGTGGCCGCGTGAAGGCCGCCGATGTGGCCAGCATCAGCCTGGCAGCCCTGCGTCAAGGCGGCCCGGAACGGGTTTGCGAATTGCTGATGCGGGTCTCCGGCAACCAACGGGTGGTCGTCAATGCCACTGGCTACAAAGACCTGGAGATCTTTGTTCTCGGGCTCCTTAAGGCTGAAGCGGCCGGGAAGCGCTTCCTGACTCGATCTAGCGCGTCCTTCGTGAAAATGCGTGGAGCGGTCACTCAACGTTCCTACCTGGGGAACAAAGAGATTGAACTGCCCGGACATTCTGCCATGGGAGGCCTCGTGGTGGTCGGCTCCTATGTCGGCAAAACAACTGCGCAGATTGCGGCCGCAAAACAGGTTGACAACCTCCAGTGCCTGGAACTCGACGTTCATCAACTACTCGATGATGAATCTCGTGCTGCAGCAGTCGGGCATGCTTGTGACGTGATTCATCGGGCCATTCGGAACGGTACCGATATCATGGTCTACACCAGTCGAACCCTGGTCAAGAAAGATGATGTGCAGGGCAACCTCAGTGTCGGGCAGAGGGTTTCCACGGCACTGGTCGAGATTGTTGAAAAACTCGAGGTGACACCCCGTTTCCTGATTGCCAAGGGTGGCATTACCAGCAGCGATCTGGCCACCGAAGCTCTAGGTGTCAAGTCTGCCAGGGTGCTGGGACAGGTTTGCCCGGGCGTTTCCGTATGGCGGTTGGGTGAGGAAACCAAGTTCCCCGGACTGCCCTATGTCGTTTTCCCCGGGAACGTTGGGAATGCTGAGAATCTCGCCCAGGTGATTTTACTTCTGAAAGGCGGTTGACGCTACGCGGGTCAATTCCAGGCGCCATTGCAGTGTGATGTCGGCAATCGCTTCACCCCATAGCGCCGGTAAACGGGGGGCCTTGTCCTCGAGTTGATGGTGGCCGGCCAATATTTGCATCAAGATAGATATTAACGGACTTATAACCAAAACAAGGGGCAGCCACTAAGTCACCAAGGCACGAAAGGATTACAGTGTTGTTTTGCAAGGAGTCCCCTTGCTAGACCTGATCAATCGATCCTAACCGGAAATAAAGTGGATTATGGTGTCTTCGGGACTTCGTGTCTTCGTGGCATGCATCACCTTTTTATGGGTTATAGAACCCTTTTATGATGACTCTAAAACCTAAAAATGTTTAACGCGGAGGCGCAAAGGCCGCAGAGGGGAAGCTCATGAATCTCATGAAATGTTACGGCCCTGGCATTGCTCTCTGCGCCTTCGCGTTGATGAACAGCTTAAGTCTTGTTGTCCCTTTGTTTGGGGTATAGGCTCATTTATTTTCGGACTTATAACCAAAACAAGGGTTAGCCACTAAGTCACCAAGACGCGCAGCGATCACTGGCATTGCTTATAAGCGCCCCCCTTGATTGGCCTGGTAAATTGATTCCTGAATAATGTCCTTTTGGTGCCTCGTGTCTTCGTGGCAAGCATCACCTTGTTTTTATGTCTTAAAGTAGAATATTAATGAGCCTGATCGATATATTAGCCGCAATCGCTGTTGCCGTGATCTGGGGGGTCAACATCTCCTTCATCAAGATCAGCGTCGCCGAATTCCCGCCTATTTTCTTGACCGGGTTACGTTTTCTTATGGTTGCGCTGCTGCTTATCTGGTGGGTTCGTCCTCCCTGGAAGCAGATGCGGAGGATCGGCATCCTTTCCTTTGCCTTCGCTGGGGTCCATTTCGGCAGCTTTTTTTACGCGTTGCGCGGGGTTGATGTTTCGATCGTGGCCATTTTCTCCATGCTTGGTGTGCCGTTCTCGGTACTGTTCGCCAGGCTGCTGTTGAATGAACGCTTCGGCTGGAGAAAGTGTTGCGGTATGGGGATCGCTTTTGCCGGGGTGTTCATCCTGCTTGGTGAACCTGCCGCTACTGCCAGCCCGTTGCATATGGCTGTGCTCTCTATGGCGGTTGTCGCCTGGGGGTTGGGGAACAACCTTGTCAAGATGCTCGGTCCGGTAAACAACTTTGCGCTCAATGCCTGGATGGGGTTGTTTGCCTCGGTGCAACTGCTCCTGGCCTCATGGCTGTTGGAAAGTGGTCAATTGAACGCCCTGCAGAATGCCAGCATACAAGCCTGGCTGGGCCTGGTCTATGTCGTGCTGATGGCGACGGTCACTGGCTACGGACTCTGGTACTACCTGGTCGGCAAGTATGATGTCGGCCGAGTTGTCCCGTTTACCTTGCTGGTGCCGGTTGTCGGGGTCCTGACGGGAGTGTTGATGATGGGCGAGGATTTGTCCCTGTCCAAGGTCATCGGCGGGGTAGTGACGTTGGTCGGAGTGGCCATTATCCAGCTGCGCTGGCGGCATTCGCTGCGGGCGACTGTGTTTCCGAGCGAGCCGACGACCTGAGCCCTAGGCTGAAGCGCCCCAATCCGCCAATCTGCCGGCCACGGGCTGTCCGTGACAGGCCCCGTTCTCCGCCCACAGGGTTCCGGATTGTTCCGCGCAACCTGAGCTGATTTTCAGCCCCTGCCCGTCACTCATCCCACAGATTCGCCATGGTGTAGGGACTGCCCTCCATGGTCCAGACCCCTCCGGTGTAGTAGCGACGATCCCGGTTGAGTTTGCCGATCTCGAGGAGGTCCTCCCGGCTCAGGGCGAGGTCGACTGCGGCAAGGTTCTGTTCCAGACGCTGGGGATTCACCGACTTGGGAATCACCGATGCGCCCCGGGCGATAATCCAGCTGAGCAGAATCTGGGCCGGGGCCACACCATGTTTCCCGGCGAGGGCCTTGATGGTCGGGTCCTCCATGAGAACCGGTTCGCCGGCGGCGCGGGCGCGGGCCGGCCGATCCGGTGATCCCAGGGGTGAGTACGCCGTCAGGTAGATTTTGTGCTTGCGACAGAAGTCGACCAAGGCAGGCTGCTGCAGATAAGGGTGCAGCTCGACCTGATTCACCTCCGGTTTGCACCTGGAGGCTTCAAGCAGCGCCTTCAGCTTGACAATGCTGAAGTTGGACACCCCGATGTGTCTGCACACCCCTTGGTCTACCAGGGTCTCCATGGCCCGCCATGTCTCACGGATCGGCATCTCGGCAAGGGGAATCATGTCTTCCGCTGTTTCAGGGAAGTGAACACTGCTCTTAATGGCAACCGGCCAGTGCATGAGATAGAGGTCGAGGTAATCCAGGTTCAAGTCGGCAAGGGTTTTCTCCAGCCCCTTCGGGACGTCCGCAGGATCATGGAAGCTGTTCCATAGTTTGGAAGTAATCCACATCTGCTCTCGACTTGCGATGCCGGCCTGGAATGCTTCGGTGAGCGCCTGGCCTATCTCGGGCTCGTTGCCGTAGAAGTATGCGCAATCTATATGACGATAGCCGAGACGCACCGCGTCCTTGACGGCTTTGTAGACATCGCCGGGCTGGGATTTAAAGGTCCCCAGGCCCAGAACCGGCATCTGGTCGCCGTTGTCGAATGTAAGAGTTTTCATGACTGCCTCTCTCTTTGAAAGCCTTGTGCCTTACGATCTGTCACCCGGCGAGTTGGCGAATCCTGCTGCGCGGACAGCCCATTTTCGCTGAAATGTCCGCGGCGCACTTGACGACCTGCTTGGCAAAGTCATTCCATAACTTGTCAGGATGAGTGTTGATATCCCAGGCAATACTCACCGCAGCAATGACCCGATCCCGATAATCAAAAATGGGTGCACCGACACAGCGGGTGCCCTTCTCATTCTCCTCATCGTCGATTGACCACCCCCTTGACCGGGTCTGTCTTGTTTCTGCAAGCAGGGCATCAATCGTTGAAATGGTTTTTTTGTTGATCGTTACAAGTTTTTTGTCGAAATAGAGTTCCTCGATCTCTTTATCACCAAGCCCGGACAGCATGGCCTTGCCTAGCGAGGTGGCATGCAGAGGGAGACGCTTGCCGATAATCGTGTAGCGTCTCAGGCTGTTAAAGGTTTCCACCTTGTCGATGTAGACGATTTCGGCGCCGTCCATGATCGCTAAAAAAGCTGTCTGCCCAGTCAGTTTGCTGAGCTGGTGTAAAAAGGGGTTTGCTTCGGTCTTCAGCTCCAGGCTGTTTAGATAGAGGCTGGCGAGTTCTACAAAACCGATTCCCAGTTTGTAGTTTCCTGTCTGCAGATCTTTTTCGACATACCCCCTCTCCCGAAGCGATTTCAGCAGACGATGGACCGTGCTTTTGTGCAGGTCCAATCGCCGGCTGATTTCAGTCATGGCAATAGTGCGGGGCTCCTGGGAAAGGAGTTCGATAATGTCAAAAGCTCGATCAATGGATTGTACACTCATAGTCAGTCTTCTTGTTCTTCATAACTATCAGGCCATGAGACCTGGTTGAATCTTGCAGTGAACAACAATTTGCTCACCACCTACAATAACAATCAAACGGATCAGGGGTTCCCCCGGGGAGGACGATGCCCCGGACGTTCAAATAGCGCAGAACGAACCTGGCCGTGGTGCTTTTTCATTAGCGCAGCTCTGCCATCGGGACATGGTCCATGTCATCGAACAACTGGTTTTCGCCGCACATCCCCCAGATGAAAGTGTAGTTTGAAGTCCCCACTCCGGAATGGATCGACCAGGATGGTGAGAGGACGGCCTCTTCATTGCGGAGGACGATATGCCTGGTTTCGCCAGGGGTGCCCATGAGGTGGAATACGGCCTGGTCCTGATCCAACTCGAAATAGAAGTAGGCCTCCATGCGTCGTTCATGGGTGTGCGTCGGCATGGTATTCCAGACACTTCCAGTTTCGAGAGTCGTCATGCCCATCACCAGCTGGCAGCTCTTGATTCCGTTCGGATGAATGTATTTCCGGATGGTTCTGCGGTTACTGGTGGCCAGGTCGCCGAGTTGAATGGGTTCCGCTTCGGAAAACTTTGCCATTTCAGTCGGGTACGCAGCATGGGCCGGCGATGAATTGAGGTAAAATTTAGCCGGGTTCTCCGGATTATCGCTTGTAAAGGAGATCTCTTTTGCCCCCATCCCTATATAAAGGCCATCTTTGCTGGCGATTGGAAACGTCTTCCCGTCCAGATTTACTGTGCCTGGCCCGCCGACATTGATGACTCCCATTTCCCTTCTCTGCAGCAGAAAATCGCTGCCGATTATTTTCCGGTCGATTTGAAGTGACAGCGGTTTTCTGGGGCAAGCGCCGCCAACGATCAGGCGATCGTTGAAACTGTAGACAAGTTTGAGCTGGTCCGGGATGAACAGTTTTGTCATAAGGAAATGCTCGCGCAGCGTTTCGGTGTCCATCGCCTCGGCATGTTCCGGATGTACGGCATATCTGGTCTCCATAATGACTCCTCCAATCGATGGCGGTAAAGAAGCTCTTGCCTCAAAGATAATGAGCTGAGGTCAGCGGGCGACTTGCGAAGCATGAGAGCAAATCGCTACGACAGCTAATATATAAACAAATTTCTACTATATGGCAAATAATTTCATATTATGGAACAAACTATTCATATTTTTATCTGAATTTCAGGAATATTGTGCAATTTTCAAGATTCTGGAGCGCGTTTTTGCCTTTCCTATATTAAATATAAATATATGAATTTGATAAGGTATTAATGGTTTAGTACATTTTTAAAAAAATGTCAGCAAGTGAAAACCCTTGACATTTTTTGGAAACCAAGTTTTATAATGTGGGACACATTAACTGTACACGCGGTCATCTAAAATGAGACGTCGTGACGTTTCGTCTGACTGGAAGGTGGCCCTGAAGAGGCTGGACGTATCGAGGAGCGATAGATGGAGATCTCTCTGTCAGGTAAAACGGCTGTTGTGACCGGCGGAAATATTGGCATCGGACGTGCCGTTTCATTGGCTTTCGCACGCTGTGGTGCGGATGTCGCACTCACCTATTATTCTCATCAGAATGAGGGCGAGAAAACCGCAGAGGCGATTAAGCAGATGGGGCGCAAAGCCTTTGCTTTTCAATTGGATGCCACTGATTCATCCCAGGTCAACCAGGTTGTGGGTCGGGCTGCCGAAGCGCTGGGCGGGCATATTGATATACTGATGAATAATGCCGGCCATCTGGTCGGGCGCTCAAGCATTGTCGATATGACAGATGAACACTGGTTTCAGACGATCAATGTCAATCTGACGAGCACCTTTTTTTGTACGCGGGCTGTATTGCCATTCATGAGCAGGGGGTGGGGCCGCATCATTAATATGTCCTCCCTGGCCGCCCGCAACGGTGGCGGGGCTGGTGCAACCGCTTATGCAGCTTCAAAAAGTGCTGTTATTGCTTTTACCTACGGACTGTGCAAAGAGGTGGCTGACCGGGGAATCACTGTCAATGCCGTGGCCCCTGGCCTCATCCTGGATACGCCTTTTCACGAAACATTCAATACCAACGAGGGAATCAAGGCGGCCATCAACAGTATCCCTCTGAAGCGCGGTGGCACCCCGGATGATGTCGCCAACACGGTGCTCTACTTTGCTTCTGAACTCGGTTCTTTTATCACCGGTGAGATAGCCGAGATTAATGGTGGTATGTATTTTACCTAGGAAGGATTGAAGAGGACGAAACGTAGGGCGCGCATTCTGTAGAGTGCTGCTGATTGTACTTGGCGAAATTTGTCTTATAATCACAAGGATTGGAGGAAGGTTCTCCTCAGAAGGCATACCGGTTAAGTTGCATTTAATGAGCTAGCCGCTCCTTAGTGGTGAATGCTTTATTCTAAATGTAGCTTAAATATAGCTTATGCGCACAGACATTCCTTAAAGGAGGTTATGCCTATGAAATATCAGATAATTATTTTCTTCTAGACGTGACTTAACCTGGGACGCAAGTACAGACATTCCTCAAAGGAGAACTATGACCATGAAATTCCTGAAAATGATTACCTTGTCAATTTGTGCAATCGCTCTCATTGTCGGTTCATCCGTTTCGGTGCAAGCCAAAGAATGGCGTGGTTGGAACATCCATGTTGCCGGATATCCCAATACGGTCGCAATGGATAAATTCGCCGAACTGTTAAAGGAAAAGTCCGGCGGTAAAATGACGCTGAAGATGTACCATGCCGGCACCCTCGGCAGCCAACCGGATGCCATCGAGCAGGTCCGGCTGGGCGGTCTTGAGATTGCCAACTTCAACCTTGGACCTCTTGGCCCCATCGTCCCGGAAGCCAATGTCGTTTCCTTGCCTTTCATCTTCAAGAATACTGATCACATGTGGCGGGTCCTGGACGGCAAAGCGGGCGACATGATCAACGCCGGCATGGCGAAAAAAGGTCTCGTTGCCCTGGCCTGGTATGATGCCGGTTCCCGTTCGTTCTACAACTCGAAGAAGCCCATCCAAACGCCGGCCGACGTCGTCGGCATGAAAGTTCGGGTTATGAACAACGACCTGTATTCCGGGATGATCAAGGCCCTCGGCGGCAATCCCTCGCCGATGGCTTTTTCCGAAGTCTACCAGTCCCTCAAAACCGGTGTCGTCGATGGCGCTGAAAACAACTGGCCGTCCTACGAGTCAACCGGCCACTTCGAGGTCGCGCCTTATTACTCCGTATCGCAGCATCTGATCATCCCCGAGACCCTGTGTATCAATGCCGATGTGTACAACTCGCTGTCGGCCGCTGACCAGAAGATCCTCAAGGAGGCCGCTCAGGAGTCTGCTGTTCTGCAGCGCCAACTCTGGAAGGAGCGCGAAAAGGCCAGTGAGGAAAAGGTCCTGAAGGGCGGCGCCAAGATGAATACAATACCGGACAAGAGCGCCTTCCAGGCCGCAATGAAGCCGGTGTACGATAAATTCCTGGCTGATAACCCCGACCTGAAACCGCTGGTCGCGTTGATCCAGAATACGCCATAGTTTTGGTCTGAAAAGGCCCCCGATCGTCGGTATTTCCCTTATTCCGGGACATACCGATGATCGGGGTGTTGCCCGTGATCGCGATGGATGAAGCTGACACCCGAATAGGATAGTGCGCATGTCCACGGAAGAATTGCCGAAAAATCCCCGGTCCCTGTTCGACCGCCTGCTTGATCAGATCAGCAAGTTCAGCATGATTTTCTGCGGTATCGCCCTGGTATTCATGACGGTTATTTTCGGCTGGCTGGTTTTTGGCCGCTATGTTCTCAATTCGACGCCGACCTGGGTTGAACAGGTGTCCCTGCTATTGGTTGTCTACATCGGCTTCATCGGCGCAGCCGTCGGCGTACACCGGAAAACCCACCTGGGCGTGGCCGTGTTCTGGGAGATGAGCCCCGAACCGCTGCGTCGAATCTTCGACTTTCTGTCCTACAGTATCTTAGGTGCATTCGGCCTGACCATGGTCATCTACGGCTACAAGCTGACCCTGTTCAAGTGGGATACCGACATTCCTCTTCTCCGTATCTCGGAAGGGTGGCGGTCTCTGCCGATCATGTTGAGCGGGGTTTTTGTCCTGCTTGCTTCCATAGGCCACCTGATTCACTTTTTCAAGCGCACTAACCGGAAATAAACTGGAGATCTCTGATCCATGGGCCTGCTCATCTTACTGGGGTTGTTCGCAATCAGCGTCATCATCGGCATGCCGGTGGCCTTTGCCCTCGGCGTCGCTGCAATCAGCGCCTTTATCTACGAAGGATTGCCGCTGATGATCGCTTTCCAGAGGATCATCTCGGGAATTTCCATCTTTGCCCTGATGGCCATCCCGTTCTTTATTTTTGCCGGTGAACTGATGTTCCATGGTGGCATCGCCATGCGCCTGGTGCGCCTTGCCTCGTCTGCCGTTGGGGCCATGCGGGGTGGTCTTGGTGTCGTCAATGTGTTGTCCTCCATGCTGTTCGGCGGCATTTCGGGTTCCGCCATTGCTGATATCTCGGCATTGGGTTCCATCCTGATCCCGGTCATGAAAGAGAAAGGTTATGATGACGATTACTCGGTCAATGTGACCGTCACCTCGTCACTGGCGGGGATCATCATCCCGCCGAGCCATAACATGATCATTTATGCTGTGGCCGCCGGCGGCGGACTGTCCATCTCCAAGCTGTTTCTTGCCGGGTTTGTCCCCGGGGTCCTGATGTGCCTGTGCCTGGCTGTGGTTTCCTACCTGGTGGCGGTCAAGCGGGGCTACACCTCCGAGGCCTTTCCCGGTTTTGTGATCTTGTTTCAGCATTTCATCACAGCCATCCCCGGGTTGATGACCGCAGTCATCATCGTTGGCGGCGTGCTCAGCGGCATCTTTACCGTGACCGAGTCTGGGGCCTTTGGCACCATTTATGCGTTTCTTGTGACCATCATTGTGTACAGGTCTCTGACCTGGGAGAAATTCAGACTGGCCGTAGTCAACTCTATCAGAACGACCTCGATGGTGATGATCCTGATCGCCTGCTCGGGCGCGTTTGCCTACCTGCTGACTTTTTACCAGGTGCCTGAGAAGATGTCGGGTTTCCTGGTCGGCATTTCCGAAAATCCGATTATTATCCTGCTGATGATCAATCTGATGCTGTTGCTGCTCGGTATGATCATGGATATGGCGGCACTGATTCTCATCTGTACACCGATATTTCTGCCAATCGCCAATTCCATCGGCGTCGATTCTTACCAGTTCGGGATGATTTTGTTGATGAACCTCGGCCTTGGGCTTTGCACTCCACCGGTGGGGTCGTGCCTGTTCGTCGGTTGTGCGGTCGGCAATGTCAAGCTTGAAGATGCGGTGAAGACAATCTGGCCGTTTTATATCGGCATATTGGTTGCCCTGATGCTCGTTACATTCATCCCCGCGATATCCTTGACATTGCCTAATCTTTTCTAGCTGTCTGGTGCGTCATAAGCGGGACTATCTCCTGCTGAAAAGATCGAGCTTATGGTCACAGGAAGAGGACATCGACATCAGGTTCTGACTGAAGGCGAGATCCGAGAGGTCGTAGAATCAGGACTCCCTCGTGAACTTTACCAGGGTAAACGCCTGCTCGTGTTGACGCCGGACGCCACCAGAACCTGCCCACTGCCGCTCATGATCTCGATCCTCCAGGATGTTGCAGGGCCGCTGGCGCTGCGGCTGGACTTCATGGTGGCTCTTGGATCTCACCAGCCCCTCAGCGAACAGCGAATCCTTGAGCTCTATGGGATTTCCCACGAGGCGCGCACAACAACCTATGCCGACACCCGGTTTTACAATCATCGTTGGGACCTTGACGAGACCTTCCGCCGGATCGGCCACCTCACCGCAGAGGAAACCGCCGAGTTGTCAGGGGGGCTGCTGCGGGAACAGGTCCCGGTTGATATCAACAAGACAATTTTTGACTACGACCTGATAGTGATCCTCGGGCCAGTTTTCCCTCACGAAGTGGTTGGGTTTTCCGGTGGGGCAAAGTACTTTTTCCCCGGTATTTCCGGCGGAGAATTCCTGCATTTCTTTCACTGGCTTGGAGCGGTGGTCACCTGTCCTGAGATCATCGGCGTGAAGGAGACACCGGTTCGGGCAGCGATCAACCGCGCCATGCAACTCGTGAATCTGCCAGTTCAGTGTGTCTCCATGGTGGTCAAGTCCAGGGAAGAACTCTCCGGCGTTTATATCGGCGGCTATCTTGATTCCTGGGCGGCTGCGGCCAGTTTATCAGAGCAGCTGCACGTGGTTTATAAAGAAAAACCTTTCAAGACCGTGCTCGGGGTCTGCCCGGAAATGTATGATGAACTGTGGACCGGCGGCAAAGTCATGTACAAGCTGGAGCAGGTTGTCGCCCCGGGGGGGACACTGATTATTTATGCGCCACACATCAAAGAGGTGTCCAGGACCTGGGGAAGGTACCTGGATGAGATCGGCTATCATACGGCCGGCTACTTCCTCTCCCGGCCTGGTCAATTCGGTCATATCCCCCGGGGGGTTCTCGCTCATTCCACCCATGTTCGCGGTATCGGTACCATGGAAAACGGCATTGAAAAACCGCGCATTGAGGTGGTCCTGGCTTCATCGCTTACAGAAGAGCAGTGCAGGAAAATCAACCTGGGGTACATGGACTACCGGCATATTGATCTAGACGCCTATAAAAATCGCGAAGAGGACGGGATTCTTTTTGTTGATCGTGCAGGAGAAATCCTGCACAGAGTGAAAAAATCCTGATTTCAGAGCTAACTTTGGGGAGTTGTACCATGCAACCATTTCTTACTGAAGATTTCATGCTGCACACGGAGACCTCCAGACGGCTCTATCATGATTATGCTAAAAATCAGCCGATCTTTGACTATCATTGCCATTTGCCGGTTGAGGATATTGCCTCTGATAAAAAATTTGCCAACCTCACCCAGATTTGGCTTTATGGGGATCATTACAAGTGGCGGGCCATGCGGGCCAATGGTATCGGAGAAGAGTACATTACCGGGGCAGCTTCCGATCACGAAAAGTTTCGGGCCTGGGCGGCAACCGTGCCGAAGACCCTTCGAAACCCCCTCTACCACTGGACCCACCTCGAGCTTAAAAAACCGTTCGGAATCGAGGGCGTGCTGCTCAACGCAGAGACCGCTGATGACATCTACTCGCGCTGCAATGAAATGCTTGGTAAGGACCAGTTCAGCACCTGCGGCCTGCTCAAGCAGATGAATGTGAAGGTCGTCTGCACAACGGATGACCCGATCGACAGCCTCGAACATCATCGAAAGATTGCCGCGGGAGGCTTCTGTGCGGCCAAGATCCTGCCAGCCTTTCGACCGGACAAGGCGATGGCCTTGGAAAACCCCGATTCCTACAACAGGTATCTTGCCCTGCTCGAACAATCCGCAGGCTGCTCGATTACCACTTACCGTGACCTGGTCGGGGCGTTACAGGCTCGCCATGATTATTTTCACGAAAATGGCTGCCGACTTTCGGATCATGGGCTGGAACAACCTTATGCAGAGGACTTCACCGATCAAGAGATAGACAACATCTTCGCGCAGGTGCGTAGCGGCAAAGCCGTTGATGCAGCGAAAGTCTGCACATTCAAATCCGCCATACTGCTTGACCTGGCCCGCATGGATGCGCAGAAGAACTGGACCCAGCAGTTTCATTTCGGAGCTCTTCGCAACACCAACGATGCCGCCATGAAGAAGCTCGGCCCGGATACGGGATACGACTCGATCGGCGACTTTGAAATCGGCCGGCCGCTCGCCCGGTTCCTCAATATCCTCGCCAGTGAGAACCGGCTCGCCAAAACCATCCTCTATAATCTCAACCCGCGGGACAATGAACTGCTCGCCGCCATGACGGGCAATTACCAGGAGGGCTCTGCCCCCGGCAAGATGCAGTTTGGTGCCGCCTGGTGGTTCAACGACCAGAAGGAAGGCATGGAGCGCCAGATCAATGCGCTGTCGAACCTGGGGCTGCTGAGCCGGTTCGTTGGTATGCTGACCGACTCCCGCAGTTTTCTCTCCTATCCGCGCCATGAATATTTCCGCCGCATCTTGTGCAACCTGTTCGGCACCGACGTGGACAATGGCGAGCTGCCCAATGACCTCGACCTCATCGGCAAAACCATTGCCGATATCTGTTACCACAACGCCCTGGGTTATTTTGGGGTTGCACTGGACTGACACGGTCGTGACTGATCCCTGAACGGCAAATAATAGTCAATTAAAATAGGGCAAAATACTTCATAATGCAGAACAATATATGCTGAAATTTAAAAGTCTGTGGTTTGGTTGTTACGGTTCCGCGCGAGCCTGCAGAGAAAATATCTATCAGGCTGATTAAATGGGCTTTGTTGGTGAAATAAGGATTTTTCTGAAATCTGTTTTAGCCGTTTTTGAAATAGATTCTTGTCATTATTCGGAAACCTAGTTTTGTATTACGAAACAGTATTGTGCCCAACAATTGTCAACCCAAGGTCTCTTTTGCAGGCCAGACAAGGAGTCGAAAGATGAAAGTTCAGGAGATGTTTTCCCTAACTGGAAAGACCGCCCTGGTTACCGGAGCCTCCTCGGGAATCGGTCAGGGGATGGCCAAGGCGTTGGCCGAGGCTGGAGCCGATATTGTTACCCTGAGTCTGCCGCTGACAGGAGAGGATGAGACCGGTCGGATAGTCCGGGAAATTGGTCGCAAGTACCAGTATCTGCCCACCGATTTTGCCGATCGCCAGTCCCTTTACCGGAGCATCGCTCAAGTCAGGCAGGATTGCCCCGTTATCGATATTCTGGTCAACAACGCCGGGACCATCATGCGCAAGCCGATCGCCGAACATCCAGACGAATACTGGGACAAGGTGATCGAGATCAACCTCAGCGCACAGTTCATCCTGACCCGGGAATTCGGCAAGGAGATGGTCGATCGGGGGCAGGGGAAAATCATCTTCACCTGTTCCCTGCTCAGTTTTCAGGGGGGTGTCACCGTGCCGGGCTATGCAGCCAGTAAATCCGGGGTGGCACGGCTGGTTATGTCCTTTGCCAATGAGTGGGCGGTTCACGGGGTGAACGTCAACGGCATCGCCCCGGGCTACATCAACACCGCCAACACCCAGGCTCTGCGCGAAGATCCGCTACGCTCAAAGGCGATTCTTGAGCGGATTCCCGCCGGCCGCTGGGGGACTCCCGAGGATTTCGCCGGCCCGGCGGTGTTCCTGGCCTCTGCGGCTTCAAACTACATGAGTGGAGCGATCGTGGTCGTCGATGGCGGCTGGATGGGCAGATAACTTTATTTCATCGCGGAGATTTTTTATGAGCGTTCTGAAGGTAAAATCGGCAAACCAATGTCGCTTTGACATCCTCTCCCTTGGCGAAGTCATGCTGCGTCTCGACCCTGGCGAAGGGCGCATCCGTACCACCCGCCAATTTAGCGCCTGGGAAGGCGGAGGAGAATACAACGTGGCCCGTGGGCTGCGTCGCTGTTTCGGGCAGCGCGCGGTGCTGGTCAGTGCCTTTGCTAAAAATGACGTCGGTCTGCTCATGGAGGATCTGATTCTTCAGGGCGGCGTTGACACATCGTTGATCAAGTGGGTTGCTTATGACGGCATCGGCCGGACGGTGCGCAACGGCCTGAACTTCACCGAACGCGGTTTTGGTGTCCGTGGCGCCGTGGGCTGCTCCGACCGCGGCAATACCGCGGCCTCTCAGCTTAAAAAAGGCGACGTCGACTGGGAGCATATTTTCGGTGAGCTCGGGGTCCGCTGGTTCCATACCGGCGGGATTTTCGCAGGGCTCTCTGAAACCACCGGCGAAGTCGTGATCGAGGCGGCAACGGTGGCTAAAAAACATGGCACCATGGTTTCCTACGACCTGAATTACCGGCCGTCGCTCTGGAAAGGATTCGGCGGCATCGATAAGTGCCGAGAGGTGAACCGGGAAATTGCCAGACATGTCGACGTCATGATCGGCAACGAGGAGGACTTTACCGCCTGCCTTGGTTTTGCCGTGGACGGTGCCGATCACAACCTGACCGACCTGGATGTTTCCAAGTTCAAAAAGATGATTGCCAAGGCCGTTATGGAATTCCCGAATTTTAAAGCGACGGCTACCACGTTGCGCGGGGTCAAGACTGCAACCATCAATGACTGGGGCGCCATGTGCTGGGTCGATGGGCAATTCTACACCTCGGTGCAGCGGCCGGATCTGGAGATCATGGACCGAGTCGGAGGTGGCGACAGCTTCGCTTCCGGATTCATCTATGGTCTGATGAATTTCGATGACCCGCAGTTAGCGGTCGAATATGGAGCCGCCCACGGGGCCCTGGCGATGACCACCCCCGGTGATACCACCATGGCCAGCCTGGATGAAGTGAAAAAGCTGGTCGGTGGCGGCGGTGCCAGGGTCGACCGGTAACCGAACCCAATGACCGGCAGCCCAGTCCGGGTGGAATGACAGATGGCCCCAGCCAGGATTGCAATGGAAACCAACTGGGCAAGGTGTTATCGAAGATCTCCCTCGCTGATTGAAAAAGCCCGGCCGAATTCCGGCCGGGCTTTTGTCTGTCAGTGCATCGGGTTACTTGAACCTGTCCCGGTAGCCTGACCACCTCTGGTCGACTTGCGCCTGCAGGGCTGCAACCTGCTCATCACTGAAGGCCTTGAACCGGACCTGCATCTCCAGATACTCGCGCACCGGCCTCAGGCCAGTGTTGCCGAGCTGCTGCAAAGACTGCCCGGTCAGCTGCATGCGGCCATCTTCGATTTCATAGAGGTCGAACAAGCCGGTTTCCACGGCCGCCCTGCCGAGGGCGACGGTCATGTGTTCCTCGATCCCCCAGCCGGGCGGGCAGGGGGTCTGCACATGCAGGTACTTCAGCCCTTTGATCTGCTTGGCCTTCAGTAATTTATCATGAAAATCGAGCGGATAGCTGGCCGAACAGGTTGCCAGGTAGGCCGGGTTGTGGGCAGCGATAATAGCCGGTAGATTCTTGCCGACCTCGCTCTTCCCCGAAAACGGTGTTGTCGTGGTCAGCGATCCCTGCGGCGTCGTGCCCGAGCGCTGTACTCCGGTGTTCATATAAGCTTCGTTGTCGTAACAGATGTAAATGATGTCCTCGCCCCGCTCAAGAGCCCCGGAGAGGGCCTGAATACCAATGTCCGAAGTGCCGCCGTCACCGGCCCAGGCCACGACCTGAGTCGGGCGGCCGAGCCGCCGCATGGCCGCTTTGACGCCAGTGGCGATCGCCGCGGTGGAGGCGAAGG
Organism: Geobacteraceae bacterium; assembly: GCA_024641085.1. GTDB lineage: Bacteria > Desulfobacterota > Desulfuromonadia > Desulfuromonadales > BM103 > JAHEDT01. Next base: position 61,090 of record JAHEDT010000007.1, read on the forward strand.
TGCCGTTGAGCACCGGCATCTGGGTGGCGGCGATCGGGAAGAGCCCCTGCATGACCGTGAGACAGCTTGGCGGGACCACGAAGATGCAGTCGCGGCCGAGAGCCTTGAGGCCGATACGGTAGAGGATGCTGAGACCACAGCCTGAGCAGGCACGGTTGCCCGGATGGACAAACTCTTCCTCGGTCAGGTTGAGGACTGTCGTTTTGGCCGCCATTTTCATAGTTGTAGTCCAATCCATTGCGGTACATCACTCTGCGCCGGGGGCAGAATTCTGTCTGGTGCACAGCTGGTTTTTGTCGTCTGGTACAGTGACTCAGTAGGGATTTCGCGTCCGCCCAGGCCGACGATAAAGTTGTGCAGCTGCGGCCTCGACGGGTAAGGGTAGAGGGCCGATTTGATGTCACCGTAAAGAGCTCCCTGGCTGCCGTAGCTCAGCCCCTTCTCGTAGACCATGACGTGCTTGGCTGACTGCAGCGCCCTGGCCAGCATGGCCCCCGGGAAAGGTCGATACATCTGCAGGGCCAGCACACCGGCCCTGATCCCGTCATCCTGCCTCAGACGATCCACCACGACGCGGAACTGGTTGGCCATTGAGCCCATGGCGACAATCACGACTTCGGCATCGTCACAGCGGTATGGATCGGTCACCGGGGCCCCGCCGCGGCCGAAATGCGTCTGGAAATCCCGGTCGATCTCTTCCCAGACCTCGATTGCCATCCCCATCTCCTCGTGGAGGTTGTGGCGGAGATCCATGTATCCGCCGCGCTTGACGCCCTGCACATCAAGACGGGCGTCGGGCAGGGTGACCGTGTTCAGGCTTTCCGGATGCTCCGGGCTCAAGGCGTGCTTGTACTGGTAAGCGGGCAGGAACGCGTCAACCCGCTCGGCATCCGGAGGTTCGAAAGGCATATAGGTGTGCGAAAGGTAATAACCGTCATAATTGACCATCACCGGGATATGGACCAGCTCGGCGAGGCGAAAGGCCTTCAGGGTCATGTCGACGATTTCCTGGTGGTCCTTGGCGAAGATCTGGATCCAGCCGGCATCGCGCTGACTGATGGCGTCCTGGTGATCGTTCCATACTGACCAGGGGGCTCCGATACCGCGGTTGACGACGCACATGACGATCGGCAGGCGGGCGCCGGCGGCCCAGTGCAGCTGCTCGCTCATGTAGAGGAGCCCGTTGGAAGAGGTTGCGGTAAACGCACGGACACCTGCACTGGCCGCACCGATGCACACGGCCATGGCGCTGTGCTCACTCTCCACGGCGACATATTCGGCATCCATCCTGCCGGCGGTAATCAGCTCGGAGAGCTTCTCGGTCACAGGCGTCTGCGGGGTAATCGGGTAAGCGGCAATGACTTCTGCGCGGGCCAGCTGCACCGCCATGGCGGCAGCAACGTTGCCCGATTCGATGATGGCTTTACTCACGCTCTGCTCCTTCGATAAAGTCTGCATCCGGAACCATCGCGATCGCCTGGACCGGGCATTCCTGGGCGCAGATACCGCAGCCCTTGCAGTATTCTAGGTCGATTTCCGGTTCGAGGTCCTTGCTGACGACGTTGTCGGGGCAGAGGAGCCAGCAGAGATGGCAGGCGTGTTTGCCGGCTTTGGCAGGGATGCAGCGGCTCATGTCGATAACCGGTCGCTCAACCCGCCAGGACCCGGTGCGACCTGCATCCCCGGGGCCGGAGGTGCTGGCAGAAGTCAGAATTTTAAACCTCGGATCAGGCATCAGTGGGTCCTCCTGTCGTGCTGTCATCCATCAGGGTTGCGTCATAAACGAGTCGGGCTGCCAAGGCGTTGGCATCGGGGTTGCGCCCGGAAAATTCTTCGGCAATCGTCTCCGCCAGGATATCGATTCCGATCAAGCCGCTGGCCCGCCCCAGGGCGCCGATGATGCCGGTGTTGACAACCCCTTTGCGCAGCCCGGCCTCGACCCCCAGGCGGGTCGCGTTGGCCACTGCCGTGCGATATCCTGGAAAGCTGTAATCCTTTACCATGCGCGGAGAATTCATGATGATCCAGCCGCCTGGTTTTAATCCGGAGGTGACATCCACCTCGTGCAGGATCATGTGGTCGAGGACAACCACGATGTCTGGAGTTGTAATCGGAGAGAGGTCGTAAATCTTGCTGCGGGAGATCTTGAGGGAGGTCGTAACCGGGGCGCCGCGGCGCTCCGTGCCGAAGGTTGGTGCCATCACCGCGCCGCCGTAGCCTGACCGGAAGGCTGCTTCGGCGACCACCTTGGCCGCTGTAATGGCCCCCTGGCCGCCGCGACCGTGCCAGCGAATCTGGATTATCTGGTCATTCGTCTGCTGCATGTGCTGATCTCTCCCTGCGAGGCCTACGATAGTACCGGCATGGTGCCACAAAGGCAATAAGGCCAAAGTTCGTCTGGCTCAGGTGAACGTCTGGTTGTCACTCGGTTGCTTGGTGATACGGGGCAGAACCGCTCATCGGATATGGGGACCACGACAATAGAACACTGTTGCCCACTCGTTTTAATCACGAATTTATAGCTTTTATAACAATATAATTCAAGGAGATAAATCCCGGTAAGTTCATGGCCAACGCGCTAGCGTGGTCTGACTTTGCCGTGCTGCCCGGCAATGTTCCGCCAATATTGCCGGCCGCGGTTGTGCCCCATCACTGTCTGGAGTTTAACGTCCTCGGAGCCATTGGCAGGCGGAGCAAGAAAGTTGTCCCCTCTGCTGTATTACTGACCAGGTCAATCTTGCCACCGAGTGCGCCGATCAGCAGGCGGATACTGCGTAGGCCCAAACCTCGGCCGCGTCCCTTGGTCGTCCCGCCGCCTCGAAAGACCCTGGTCTGCACCTCTTTAGGGATCTCTCCCGGGTTGTTGATGCTGAAGATGGTCTCGTCATCGCCAGATCGGCAGTCGATTCGGACGGTTCCTGCCTCGGGTGTTGCTTCGAGCGCATTTTTGATCAGGTTGCCGAGAATCCGAGTCAACAACTCCTGGTCGCTTTTCAACAGGAAGTTGTTGACCGGTTCGACGAGGACCAGGGTCCGGTTCTCCGCACAATGGTGATGGCGGTAGATCGACAACAGCATTTCCAGGAAAGGTTGTGTCTGCAGGTATTCGTGCTCAACAGCAAGGTCGCCGCTCTCTGCGGCGCTGATAATGCGCTGGGTCTCGATTTCGTCTATGATGCGCTCGGTCGTTTCTGCCAGAAGCTGCGTGACGGCGACCTTGTCGGGCAGACTGTTGTCCTGCAGAAGTTCGGCAAAGCCACGCAGGCTGCCGGTCAGATTGAGCAGGTCGTGGAAGAACAGACGCTCCAGAAGTCGTCGTCGTTCCATGTTGGTCTTGACCTTGTCGAGGAGTACCGCCATCGACAGAAACAAAATGAGCCGCACGCACATGTTCCAGTATGGCGCCCAGGCAATCTGGTAGGTCTGCCCGCCGAGGACCTCTGCCGACAACCAGATGACCGCGGCAAGCAGGGAGGCGAATATCCCTGGCAACAGGCCGTATCTCCAAGTGAGCCAGTAGATGGGCACCAGGTAGAAAATAGAGAAGGAGAGGTCGAGACCGCTGATCAGGTCGAAGAAGCCCAGCAGGGGGATGCCCAGCATGGCGCTGGCAAACGGCCAGCCTGCAGATCGGATCTTGCCCCAGAGTTTCACGTGCTGGCCTCGTTAAAGGAGTGTAAAGGGAGAATTTGTGCCTTTGGTGTGGATTTCGTCCTGCCCAGAGCCGCCAGGCTACTTCTTGAACTCGATCCCGTACGCTTTGATCTTGCGATGCAGATTGGAACGTTCAATCTCGATTGCTTCGGCTGTGCGCGAGATGTTCCAGTCATGCTCTTCAAGTTTCTGGACGAGAAACTCTTTTTCAAATTCTTCCTTGGCGACACGGAAATTGTCCGCTGTCGGGCTGCTTGAACCCTGCTGCTTGTCTGTGGGGGAGCGCCTGTCGCAGATGGACTGCGGAAGTTGACTGCGGGTAATGGTGTTGCCGGGCGACATGATCACCAGGCGTTCGATCAGGTTCTTCAACTCGCGCACGTTGCCTGGCCAGGGGTAGTTGGTGATCGCCTGCATGGCCTCGTTATCGAGCACCTTGGTGTCGCGGCTTTCCTGGCCGCAGAAATACTCCAGGAAATGTTTGGCAAGCTGCGGGATGTCAGATTTACGCTCGCGCAAGGGCGGCACGTCGAAGGGGATGACATTCAGACGGTAATAAAGATCTTCACGAAAGTTGCCTTTGGTAATCTCTTTTTCCAGGTCCTTGTTGGTTGCCGCAATCACCCGCACATCAACCTCGATGGTTTTGTTGCCGCCGACTCGTTCGAACTTGCGCTCCTGCAGGATGCGCAGGACTTTCGCCTGGGTTTTCAGGCTCATGTCACCAATTTCATCTAAAAAGAGCGTTCCCTGGTTGGCCTGGTCGAACTTGCCGCGCCGCTGCGTGGTGGCCCCGGTAAAAGACCCCTTCTCGTGGCCGAAGAGTTCCGATTCGATCAATTCCTCGGGGATGGCCGCACAGTTCACCTCGACAAAAGTCTTGTTGCGCCTGTGTGAGTTGTAGTGGATCGCCCGGGCGACCAGTTCTTTGCCCGTGCCATTCTCACCACTAATCAGAACCCAGCCCGAGGTTGGTGCGGCAATCATGATCTGGGCCTTGAGCTCCTTGATCGGCCTGCTTTCGCCGATCATTTCGTGCTCTTTGCCGATCTGGGCCTTGAGCTCCCGATTCTCCTCGACCAGCTGACTGACCTTGACCGCATTCTGAATACAGAGGAGTACCTTCTCCAGCGAGAGCGGTTTCTCTATGAAATCATAAGCCCCCAGCTTGGTCGCCTTGACGGCCGTCTCAATTGTGCCATGGCCGCTCATAATAATGACCAGCTGGTCTGGGTAGATGTCTCGAATTCTGGTCAGGGTCTCCATGCCGTCCATGCCGGGCATCCAGATATCGAGAAGCACCAGGTCCGGTTTTTCTTCGCTGATTTTCTCAATCGCAGCTTCGCCACTCTCGACTGAAATTGGCGAAAAACCCTCATCCTGCAGGATGCCGGTCAGGCTGTCGCGTATGCTCTTTTCGTCATCTACGATCAGAATGGATTGCATGTATTCTCTGGGTTCCTTGATTGCTTTAGGCCCGCGAAGCTTCCGAAGTTATCGGAAGTTCAACTATGAATAGGGTGCCACGCGGTTCGTTATCGCGAACCCTAATATAGCCATTATGATCCGAAATGATTGTTGAAACAATAGCCAGCCCAAGGCCAGTTCCTGACTTCTTGGTGGAAAAATAAGGCTCGAACAGTCTTGGCTTGTCTTCGGCAGAGATGCCGCAGCCATTATCGCTGACTTTCAGTGTGACAATCTGCAAATCCTGGTTGAATGAGGTTTCAATGGCGATCGCACCACTGCCGTTGACGGCTGCGACCGCATTGTCCAGCAGGTTGATGATCACCCGCTTGATCTGCTCGCGGTCGAGGCTGAACATTGGCAAGTTCGGGTCGAAGTTCAGCTTGAAATCGATCTCCTTATGCCCTTCCTGGAAGAGCACCAGTGCTTCATTGATGACGTCGTTGAGGTTGTTGAGGCTCGGGTTGCTGGACGGCATGCGTGCAAAGCTCGAAAATTCATTGACCAGGTTTTTCAGGTCATCGACCTGCTTGATAATCATCGTGGTACATTCGTCAAAGACGGTGTCATCGGTAGCGAAACGCTCCAGGTAGCGGCGTCGGAGACGCTGCGCCGACAGCTGGATCGGGGTCAGGGGGTTCTTGATTTCATGGGCAATGCGCCTGGCAACTTCACGCCATGCGGCCATGCGCTGTGCCTTGAGGAGCTGGGTCAGGTCATCGAACACCACAACGGTGCCCATGAATTCATTTTTCTCGTCTTTTAGGGTCGTGACATTGACCAGCAAAACGACCTTGGTGTCGCTGGCCGGAAGAGTGACCTGCTTGCGTATCGAGTCCCTGCCGGAAGCGATCAGGTCCTTGAGAATACCCTTGATCATCGGCAGGTAGTCGGGGGCGACGATATCCCGGAAATTGCGGCCGATGATCTTGGAGGTTTTGAGTCCGAGGAGCTTTTCGGCTGACTTGTTGATGGTCGTAATCTGGCCTTGGCTGTCGATGGAAACAACCCCAGCCGTGACATTCGCCAGAACGATCTCCATGTAGCGACGTCTCTGCTCGAGTTCCAGGTTGGAGGCCTGCAGTTCGCGGTTCGCCCGGCGAATCGCCATTTGTCCCTTGCGCAAGTCTGCGGTCATGGTGTTGAACGCTTCGACCAGGGACCCGACTTCATCGTTGCTGTAACTGTCAAGTGTGACGTTCAAATCACCGGAGGCCACGCGGTTGGTCGCCACAGCCAGGTCCTGGATCGGTTCAGTGATGCCGCGCGCGAGATGAAAGCCCGCCCAGGTGGAGAGGAAGATGATTACCAGGGCGATCAGGAGCAGGAAGAGTACGTAGCCTTTCTGAATCTTGCCTTTGAGCAGCTTGGTTGACTTGTATTGCTCGAAGGAACTGCTGATCTCCTTCATCTTGTTGACCAGCGAATAGGGGACGTAATAATTGACAACCACCACGCCGACCACATCGTTCGGGTTCCAGTTCGAGTATACCGGGACAATACCCCTGATCAGATCCGCACGACCGATTGGACTGATCCGTGTGAAGCGATTTCCCTGCAGGGCTTCGTGGATGCTGTCTGAACCAGGATCGGTGAATTCTGCCGCCGGGACGAGGGGGTTGACAGCTCTGACCAGTTCTTCGAGGGTCGCGGAAAAGACCTCGACGATGCCGAGATTGTATTCCTGCTGCTTCTGGTGAATCAGTGTTTCCAGGACGGGCAGGTTGCCTTCATTGAGCAGTTTCTTGTCCTTGATCGCCAGCGAGATCTGCTCGGCATAATAGAGGGCGTTGCTGGCAGAATTCTTGTAGTAGGTTTGCGCAACCTCGAGGGACTCCTCGAGCGATTCTTCGACCTGATTGTTGAACCAGTTTTCGATGGAGTTGGTAATGAACCCGGCAGAAACAAAGAAGAGCAACATGGTCGGGATCAGGGACAGTGCGATAAAAGCCAGTACCAGTTTACTGCGCAGTTTCGCCCCGGGGATGCCTCGTCGGCGCTCCAGCAGGAGCTTGAAGATGTTGCGCATGACCAGGAACAGGCAGAAAATGATCAGGAGGATGTTCAGGTTGATCAGGGCGAGGACCAGGATATTCCCGGTCAGAGGAATCTCTGAGGTCAGGTCAAAGAGGCGCCCCTGGAAGCGCAGCGACAGGGCGACCAGTCCGACAATGACCAGAACGAGCAGCCACTCGCGGCGGCGTTTACGGGACTCCGTGTTCTGAACACTCGATGTCTTGGCTGGTGTGTTAGGCATGTGAAAGTTCTATAGTTACGAAATTTTAGGCGTAAAGGGGCCTTCATTGCAAGTGGCATCTGAGCAGCGACTTTCTGTGAACGACCGCTGGACCGGAAAAACCAGAGGCAGACAGCAAGAAGAGTCGTTTCCATGTGGTCATGACCATCGCCGCGGTGTGTCCGAATGCAACGAGTCCTGCAGGCCCATCAAGTCAACATTTACCCGGGGCCGCAGCCGAATCTTGATCGCTGTTTACCGTTCATGGCGCCCGGTCTCGACCTGATCTTACGCGAAGTCCCAGAGGGTGATACCCTTTGATGTGGCCACTGGCAAAAAAAAAGGCAGCCGGATCGGCTGCCCTTTCGGGGTGTGAGTCAGGTGGCCTAGGCCTTGGAAAGGGACAGCCCGCGGGAAAAGGGTTGTGGAGCCATCTGCAGGGCCTCGGCAAGGTCATCCTCGCTGAATTCAAGCAACTGCCAGCTTTCAGGGTTGTCCAGGAGCTTCTCTACCAGCTGATGATTGACGTCATGACCCGCTTTGAAGGCACGAACATGGCCAAGAATCGGGTAACCGATCAGGCTCAGATCGCCTATTGCATCGAGGATCTTGTGACGAACGAATTCATCCTGGAAACGCAGACCCTCGGGGTTTAAAATCCTTTCATCATCAACGACAATCGCATTTTCCAGGGACCCGCCACGGGCCAGACCTGCTGCCTTGAGCGTTTCGACATCACGCAGAAAGCCGAAAGTACGTGCCGGCGCCAGGTCGCGGCGGAATGTTGCCGAGGAGACCTTGACCGAGCGCTGCTGCAAGGCAATGCACGGGTGCTGAAAGGCGATGTCGAAGGTGATGCGGAAAAAGCGCGACGGGATAATGGAGACCCGTTTCTCACCATCAATTACAGAGACCGGCTGACGAATAGCAAGGAATTTGCGGCTTTGCGAAAGGCGGAGTTGTCCCGCCTCTTCGATGATCGATGCAAAGGGTGCTGCACTGCCGTCCATGATCGGAACTTCCGGTCCGTCGATGTCGATGTGCAGGTTGTCAACACCATAGGCGGCAAGCGCAGACAGCAGATGCTCGACCGTGGAGATGCGGACATCGCCCTTGCCAAGAACCGTTGCCAGGCGGGTATCAACAACATTGCCGGAGATTGCTTCTATGGTAACCGTGCGTTCACCTACTCTGCGATGGAAAACGATACCGGTGTTCGCCTCAGCGGGACGCAGTGTCATGTTGATGCGCTCCCCGGTGTGGAGTCCGATCCCGGATATGGCGGTAGGGTTGGCAAAGGTTGTTTGGCAGATCATACTCATTTGTTCATATGCCTTCAAGGTGTTTAAAATTAGTCAAAATATACATTAATGCAATTATCTTGCCAACAAATTAATTAGTTTCAAGTTACCGGAATCAATAGGTTTAAACTTTAAATGACAGGGCCAGTACGGGTGGCGAAGACTATTTGTTGCAACGGGTGTGTTACTGTCGCCACACTCCCTTACAGACGTCCTGAACGCAGGATGCCGACCGCCAGCCAGAGACCGAGCAGAGCGGCAATCGAATAACCCAACAAGCCCAGTAAGGGGAAACCGAACACCATGGGTCCCTTGTTGATCTGCATCACCAGGGAAGAGCCGACGATCAGTGAGCCGATGACAACTGCAAACGAGACCCGGTTGCTGGATCGGTCCAGGTCGGTGACCAGTTTCTCCAGACCGCGATGCTCAAGGTCGATCTTGAACTGGTTGCGGTTAAGACGGTTGATGAACTCCTTGATGTCATGCGGCAGGTTCTTGGCCAGAGAACTGTAAGCCTGGGCAATGCGGCTGGCCTCTGCCGCCAGGTTCTTCGGGCTGAAACGCTCAAGAACCAGTTTTCTGACGTAAGGCCGCATGTGGGAAATCATATTGAAATCAGGGTCAAGCTGGCGGCCGACTCCCTCCATGACAATCAGAGCCTTGGTCAGCAGCATGAAGTCGGGCGGGAAATGAATGCGATAATGTGTCAGGATTTCGATGAAATCCGCGAGTAGTTTGCCGACCTTGATGTCCTGTAAGACGATGTCGTAGTAGTCCTCGATAAAATCATGCAGGTCGCGTCGCAGGTTTTTCAGGTCGGCATTGTCCGTCAGCTCTCCTGAGTAGAGAAGTTGTGTGATGATGCTATCCACGTCCCTGTCCAGCAGCGCCTTGAGCAGGTCGATCAACTGATCCTTGAGATCCTGGCCAAGGCGTCCGACTATGCCGAAGTCGAGCATGCAGATAACTTGTCCAGGCAGGATGAAGACATTGCCGGGATGGGGGTCTGCGTGAAACAGGCCATAGTCGAGCACCTGTTTGAGAAAGGCGTCGGCACCTCGCCGGGCAATTTCCTTAAGGTCGTAACCCTGGGCCGTGAGCTGTTCCAGTTCCGAGATCTTGATTCCGGGAACATACTCCATGGTCAGAACCATCTCTCCGGAAAAATCCCAGAAGATTTTTGGTACATAAACCGTCGGGCTATCGGCAAAATTAACTGCGAAGCGGTCGACCGTGCGACCCTCACGGGTGAAATTAAGCTCTCGCATGATACTGCGGCGGAATTCCTTGACCAACCCGACCGGGTCGTAAAGGGCGACTGCAGGTATATGCTGTTCGATGAGGAAGGCCAGGCTCATCAGAACATCGAGATCGGTTTCAATGATTTTTACGATGCCCGGGCGACGGACCTTGAGAACAACCTGTTCACCGCTCTTCAACTTGCCGCGATGCACCTGAGCAATGCTGGCGGCCGCGAGTGGTTCCCTGGAGAATTCAGCGAACAGGTTTTCGGCGGGGTAGCCCAGCTCGCGCTGAACCTGGGCGTTGACTTCATCGAAAGAGACGGCAGGGACCTTGTCCTGCAGTTTACTGAATTCCTTGATGTAGTCTTTGCCGAGAACATCCGGACGGGTTGAGAGCAGCTGGCCGAGCTTGATAAAGGTCGGCCCGAGTTCCTCCATGGCCAGCCGTAGTCTTTGCGGCTGGCTGAGCCGCTCGAGTTCCTTTGGAATCTTGTCGAAAGTAACGATCCGTTTGCCAAGTTCGATGTAGTAATCAATATTGAGCTGCTCTAGGAAGTGCCCGAAACCATACTTGATCAGGACCCCGAGGATGGTCCTGTAGCGCCGGATCGTCCGGATATTTCGGTTGACGCGAAGGATTGGCAGCATGGCGGTGTCCGGATCATTTCATGGGCTGTTTACTTAAGTTTTTTCTCCAGCTGGGCAACCTTCTTCTTCAATTTGTCGAACTCGTCGGCGGTGACAACCCCCATCCGTTCACAAGCTTTTTGAACTTCTTCGCGCGCCTGTTCTTCAAGCTTCTGCTGGTTCTGGGCGGCGGCTTCCTGGATTTTCTTCAGAAATGCCTTGCCTTCTTCTTCGCTGATATTCAGCTTATCGCGCATGTCCTGCAACAGCTCTTCGGCTTTTTTCTGCGTGAGGGTCATCGCACCAACAGCGGTCAATATGGACTTTTCGAGCAGCTCGATCATGATGGCCTCCTTGACAGTGGTCGTTTTGGTAAAAATGGAACAATTATATCAACATGTTAGCAGAGCAAAGAGGTCTTTCAAGCGGGTTTGAGAAGATATTCTATGTCGGGTAGGGCGGCTCTCGTGGCCTTTTCGCCTGCGGCGATGATTTCCTCTGCACGATAAAACTCGAGTAGTGTAATGCCGTCGAGTTGTGGCCTGATGATCAGGTCATGCGGATTCTGGCGCAGGCGCAGCTCGTTGATGACGTTTTCCATGATGGCGACACTCTGGGCACAGACCCGGAAGATGTTCGGGGTCTTCAGGTATTCTGTTATCTCGACCTCGGTTTCCTCTATCTCCTGGCCGAGCGCGGAACGCATGGCCTGTTCGATGCCGCGGGCACTGAACAAGCCTCGCCAGCGGCTGACCGTTTTATCACGCCCATGTATGGCGGGCAGGAATGTTTCCGGTGTCTGTTTGACGACTGCAGGAATGGTAGAGATGCCGATGATTTTTTCAGCGCCTAGGCTGCGGGCGACATCGGTCGGTATCGGCTTGCACAGACCACCATCAACCAGAAAGCGCTTGCCGAAGCGTACCGGTGAAAAAATTCCGGGAAAGGCCAGACTGGCATGCAGTGCCTCAAGCAGGTCCCCCTGTTTGATGATGATCGCCTCGCCGGTATTGATATCGGTTGCGGTTACGGCCAGTGTCTGCTTGAGGTCTTTAAAATCCCTTGCCGGCAGCAATTCCGCAATGAAGGCGACCAGTTTTTTGCCATCAGTCAATCCTGATGTCGGAAGAACCGGATCGAGCAGCCTGGCCATTCTGAACCAGTCGATTTCCAGGGCGGCCTGTTCCATTTGGGTGACCGGCACCCCGGCTGCGTACATAGCGCCGATAAAGGCCCCCATGGACGTGCCGGCTATGATATCGATCGTTATCCCGGCCTCTTCGAGGACTTTGAGAACACCAATGTTAGCCAGACCTCTGGCGGCACCGCTGCCGAGAGCAATGCCCACTGTGGGGCGGGGTGAGGTGGTTGGCATACGACCTCCGGGTGCCAGGGTCAGCGTCTGAACAACCAGAAAATCAGCGAGAGCAGTACGGAAATCAGCAGGCAGGTGCCAAGGGGGAAGAAAAACGTGAAATTTTCCCTCGCGATGCGAATATCACCGGGCAGTCTGCCGAGGACATTGAATTTGCTGCCAAGGGTCAACAATACGCCGATGCCGACCAGCAGCAGCCCTGCAATGATCAATGATTTGCCGAGGTCGTTGCCCATCAGTTATTGCTGCTGGGATGGTAGCGGTCCTTCTCCGAATAGATGCAGCCGCAATACTGCTGCCGGTAAAGACCCATGGCCTTTGAGGCCCTGATCCCCTCATTCCAGCCGGTACGGTAGTCCTCGTAGAGGAATGCAATGCCGTAATGACGGCCCAGTTCCTCCCCCAGTGAGCGAATCAGATCATGATTCTGGTAGCGCGAATAGAGCAGGCTGGTGGAAAATGCTTTATAACCGGAAGCAGCAGCATATTCAGCGGCCTGCTTGAGACGCGACTGGTAGCAGTAAGTACAGCGGCCGGCCGGCTCCGATGCCACCTGGGCCAGAAAGTCTTCCAGCAGGTATTCATCCTTGTAAATGACCTCGAGTTCGCTGGCTGCGGCGTACTCTTCAACGGCCTGCAGGCGGCGGCGATACTCCTGATAAGGATGGATATTGTGATTAAAAAAATAGCCAACGACGGCATGACCAGAGTCGCGGAGCACGCGGACCGGATAGATGGCGCAGTTGGCGCAACAGATATGCAACAGGACATTCATTCGCTTGCCTTTGTCAAAAATAATCGAAACATTATAGAGAATTTTTCAGAAAAAGGCCAGGAAAGTCGTGGTTGCGCTCGCCACTGGGTTGCCGAGCCCTTTCGGGGCCAATCTTTCGGTAATCCTGCAGTCCCTGACCTATAGAAATCTACCTGCCACGCAACACCCTGTCCGGTGGTAGGCCTTGTCGCTGCCAGATCTTCCTGGCCAGTTTGAGCGCCGCCTGAAGGTGTGGTTCGCAGCGGCGGCATTCCCTGATCAGGTTGTCCCAGAGACGTTGCAGGTCGGAACGATATTGTCCGGCCAGGTCGCCAAGCAGTCGTTCATCCTGGGGCAGGTCGACCCCGGTTGCTCCGTTGTAGGAGGCCAGGATCAGGGCGTCGGCAAGTATGCCGCCTGAGACCTCCAAAGTTTGATCACGGTCAATGGTTCGTAAAGAAACCCGATCAAAGAACTCAGCAGCGATTTCAAGTGGTCCGCTGAAGTCATAATGGGCAAGTTCAGGTCTGTAGAGGTGCATCAGGTAGTGCTCCGGGAAACGCGGGATGCCATCGACAAACACTTTGGCTGCAATCTGTTCTGCGGAAACTGTGCTCCTGCGGCGTGGTTTGGTTGCCCCCGGAGGGGAGCCAAGCGGGTATGCAGGAAGATCCAGTGCCGTACCGAAGATGTTGGCGAATTCCCTTTCCAGGGTCTCCGGGTCTGGAATGGCCTGTTCCTCTGGAGAACCAACCAGGCTGAGGTCCGCAAGTATGGTCGGGTTCGGGACAGGCATTCCGCAAGCCTGGACCGCCCTTGCTGTCACAGCGAGTTCCGGCAGGACTGGTCGGCCGCTGCAAAGTGTCCAGAGATAGCTGCCGATGCGGGTGTGCAGAAAAAGATAGAGCCCCCAGGTCAATGCCTCCGCAGCGTCCGTCCAAGACGTGCCAATGCCGGCTATTGACTGGTTGCGCAGAAGCTCTACGATCTGTTCGGTGCCTTTCAGCCAGGCTTGAGTCATCCCCGGTGGCTGGTCGGCCAAGAGGTCCCTGTCTGCCTCGATAGTCTGCCCCTGGCGATGAACCTGAACCGTTGTTGCCGAGGCCTTTCCATATACCAAAAACAGTGATTGCTCGGCGGTTTCGCTGACGGCGATTGCCGCAAGTTGATAACGTTCCGCCAGGACTGCCCAGAGACTCATGATGCCCGGTGCACGGTACCACTCATGCGGCAGGACCAGGGAGAGCTCTTCAGATGTCAAGCCGGCAATGTACAGGGCATCCCATAACCAGGCAGGCGTGCTGCCGGGCAGATCGAAGCGACGACTCGGCCAGACCCGGCGCAGCAGGATCATCTGGGCATCGCGAGCTTTGCGCTCGAGCGGGCGGGTCTCACGCAGAACTGCAACGGCTCTGTTCAGTTCCTGTGTCGTGCCCAGTGACTGCAGGGTCTCGCCATGGTACCCGTCGCCAACCTGGCCGGACATCGCCGATTTCAAGGTCCATCCGGCCAGATATGCCCGCGGTGCGATCAAGCTGCAGCCGGAAGCAGAGGGCGGCGGCTGGCAGGCCACCCAGAGTTCGGCCTGCGTTGTATCCCATGGCAGGTGTTGAGGTTCAAGTTCGAAACGTTGGCCGGCCTCGGTCAACAGCAGGGTGACCAATTCGCCGGCTTGTTGATCGCCATGTGGCCACCCGAGCTGTCTGAGTCTGCTGGCAAGGTGATGCAGGCGGACAGCGTCAGCTTCCGGGAGCGGGGTTTCGTCCTGCTGAATGTCCAACCATGCCAGCTGTCCGCTGGTGACCTCCGTCAGGGCATAATGGATGGCGATTTCGAGCCGCTCTGGTTGCAACCCTGTAGGCAGTCGGCCGCGCCAGAGCAGCAAGAGGATGCGCCATATACTCAGCCATGCCTTACTCCGGGGTGCTTCTTCCAGCCACTCGTTAGCTGCGGTCTGACCTGCCGCCATGCGGGCGCTTGTGGTCAGCCCCGGGGCCAGATCTTCGAGGTTGCGCAGGCAGAGGTTGGCAAAGTAATGTATCGAGAATTCTACAGCGGTGGGCGAACTGGTGACGGTGACGATCTTCAGCCGTTCGAGAAGCTGATCGAGAACTTCCTGAAAGTCATCGGGGGTTACCTGGTGGGCCGGCGGCAGCTGGAAAGAGAGCTGTCGGGTCGCCGTTCCGGAATCAAGGTTCCAGATCGTTACATCCCGTGGCGCCCAGGTGGCAAAGTGCCCGAGACCCAAGGCTCTCGCAAGGGCAACGCCATCTGCGAGGAGCTTTTCATCGACGATGTCTGGCAGTAGTATCATGCTCCCGGCCAACTGGCTGTCGCGGTTGATCCAGAGGACCATGTCGGGAACCAACTGTCCCCTTGCGGTCAGAACCCGGGGACAGATTTCCAGCCGCTGGAAGGGCAGGCGCCGTGAGGCGAGACTGGCTTCAATCCAGGCGGCCAGTTGCTGGCGAAACTGTTGTAGAAGGCGAGGGTCCATGAAATTCAAAGAATGCGTGTATTGGTGAACAAACGGGTCGTTAAAAACATCTGCCTGACCAGGAGGCACTCTGGCCATTCTTCACCATGCTGATCTCCGGTCACTTAGACAAGGTAGGTATACTTTACTGCTGATCGCTAAAAACTTGCAGCTCTTAGCTGCCGTTCATGGAGAAATGAAAAGGGCCGTCACCATGACGGCCCTCGGGGTGTGTCAGCAGGGCTAGTTGCTTGATCAACCCCCACGAGTTCAAACTATCACAAGGTTTGCACGGGAGACAAAGAAAATCCCGCCTCCAATGGGACTTTTATGTGAAAAGGGGGCCCGCAGGGTCTGCTTTGCCGCGGGTTCGTCCCAGATGTGTATAGGCCTGGTGGGTTGCAACCCGGCCACGGGGTGTGCGGTTGATGAAACCCTGCTGCAGGAGGTAAGGCTCTATGACATCCTCTATGGTGTCTTTTTCTTCGCCGATCGCTGCGGCCAGGGTGTCAAGCCCGACCGGCCCGCCACTGAATTTGTCGATGATGGTTTCAAGCAGCATCCGGTCCATCTGATCGAAGCCCTTTTGATCAACTTCCAGGCGGATCAATGCCTGGTCCGCCATTCCCCGGGTGATGGTCCCGTCGCCGTCGATCTGGGCAAAGTCCCTGACCCGGCGCAGCAGGCGGTTGGCTATCCGCGGTGTGCCGCGGCTGCGGCAAGCGATTTCGCTGGCACCGTCTGTATCGATGGTAACCCCCAGGATTCCTGCACTGCGTGAAACAATCGTGGTCAGTTCGGCGTGGCTGTAAAATTCCAGTCGACTCAGGACGCCGAAACGGTCGCGCAGCGGTGAGGAGAGCAGCCCGGCCCGGGTGGTTGCGCCGACCAGGGTGAAGCGGGGAATGTCGAGCTTGATGGTGCGCGCCGAGGGGCCCTGACCGATCATGATGTCGAGCTGGTAATCTTCCATCGCCGGGTAGAGGATCTCTTCAACCACCGGGGAGAGCCGGTGAATCTCGTCGATGAACAAAACGTCGCCAGGTTCCAGATTAGTCAGGACCGCGGCCAGATCGCCCGGTTTCTCTATAACAGGTCCGGATGTACTCTTGATATTTACGCCCATCTCGGCGGCAATAATATGCGCCAGGGTTGTCTTGCCGAGACCCGGCGGGCCGTAGAAGAGCACATGGTCAAGAGATTCGCCGCGGCCACGAGCCGCGCCTATGAAGACCTTGAGATTCTCCTTGACCTTGCTTTGGCCGATGTATTCCGTGAGGATCTTGGGCCGCAGCGATACATCGAAGGCACCGTCGTCACTGGTTGAAACTGCTGTTATTAAGCGGTCTTCCATAGGGTTCAAAGCTGAAAGTTACCGAATCAGGACTTTCAACGCTCCTTTGAGGGCTTCTTCCATCGACAGCTCAGGTGCCAGTTCCATGTTTTCCAGGACCTTGCGGGCCTGGTTTTCCTTGTAGCCGAGATTGACCAGCGCGGAAATCACGTCGCCGATCAGGTCGCCGGCTGCCGTGCCGGCTGCCGGAGATGAACCGGGCGTCGTGGCAGGACCTTCTACCGGTCCGACCTTGTCCTTCAACTCGAGCACCAGGCGTTCCGCAGTCTTCTTGCCGATCCCGGGCAGCCCGGAAAGGCGCTTGATGTCGCCTGTGGCAATGGCCCTTTTCAGGTCCCCTGCCGGTATATGCGAGAGAATATTGACCGCCAGTTTCGGCCCGATGCCGGAAATACCGATCAGGATAACGAACAGGTTCTTCTCTTCGAGGGAGAGAAAACCGTAGAGGAGTAAAGAATCCTCGCGAACGTGAGTATGGGTGAACAGGCTGATTTCGCCAGCTTCCGGCAGTGAGTAGAAAGTTGACAGCGGTATGAACAGCCGATAGCCAACACCGCCGACATCAATAATGACGTGGTCGATCGATTTGTAAGCCAAACTGCCGCGAACCAGGGCGATCATCAGTGAGTGGTCTCCTCGTGAGTGGGTGGCGCCCGACGGGGGCTGTGCTCCCAGAGCTAACGCCTGCCGGAATTATTGACCGCCTGCTTCAGGGTGCGGCTGTTGGCATGACAGATGGCAACGGCCAGGGCATCAGCCGCATCTTCCTGGGCAACTTCCGGGAGATTGAGCAGCACCTTGACCATCTGTTGCACCTGCTGCTTGCCGGCATGCCCATAACCGACCACCGCGCTCTTGACCTGCAGTGCCGAATATTCGTGGACCTCCCGGTCAAGGTTAACGGCCGAGAG
Source organism: Geobacteraceae bacterium (assembly GCA_024641085.1). GTDB lineage: Bacteria > Desulfobacterota > Desulfuromonadia > Desulfuromonadales > BM103 > JAHEDT01. The sequence goes on from JAHEDT010000007.1 coordinate 78,492, forward strand.
GACTGCGGTGCCGCGGGCATGCCCGAGGGTGAGCGCCGCCCGCGGGTTCTTTGCCAGGAAGACCTGCTCAACGGCAACCGCTATCGGCATGTATTCTTTGATGACAGCCGTCAGGCCATCGTAAATGGTCTTGAGCCTAAGCGGCAAGTGATCGCTGCTGCGGGTCTTGATGATGCCGTTGTCGACATGGCGCAGGCGATTGCCTTCGACGTCGATAATGCCGTAGCCGGTGATGCGCGTACCTGGGTCGATACCGAGGATTCTCATAAGTCCGAAGCGCGAAGGGTCTGCTGCGAAGAGCGGTCGAGCCTGCTGCTATTGGCCGTTTCGCGCTTCCACGGGTTACATGATTTTCGCCAACTCGTCTTCGCTGATGTCAAAGTTCGCAAACACATTCTGTACGTCGTCATTGTCCTCGAGGGCGTCCATGAGCTTCAGCATGGTCTCTGCCGGTTTGCCGGCAAGTTGTACCTGGGTCTGCGGGAGCATGGTGGTTTCAGCCGTGTCCCACTGCAGACCTGCGGCCTCCATGGCGTCCCGGACTTCGATGAAATGGCCTGGCTCGGTAATCACTTCGTAGACATCACCTTCGTCCTTGACATCCTCGGCTCCTGCTTCCAGGGCGATTTCGAAAATCCTGTCGAAATCGTTGTCCGCGGAAAAAGCGATCAGCCCCTTGCGGTCAAAGAGAAAGGCGACCGATCCGCTGACCCCGAGATTGCCGCCATACTTGCTGAAGCAGTGGCGCACGTCAGCCACGGTACGGGTCCGGTTGTCGGTGAGAAACTCGACAATCAGGGCGACACCTCCAGGGCCGTATCCCTCGAAGATACCCTCCTCGTAATTGACGCCGTCAAGATCGCCGGTCCCCTTCTTGATCGCCCGGTCGACGTTGTCCTTCGGCATGTTGGCCTGTTTGGCCTTGTCGACTGCCGTACGCAGCCGCGGGTTGGTATCGGGGTCCCCGCCGCCGATGCGGGCGGCGACGGTAAGTTCCTTGATAATTTTGGTGAAAACTTTGCCGCGCTTGGCGTCCTGGGCGCCTTTGCGATGCTTGATGTTGGCCCATTTACTGTGTCCGGCCATCTGTTAACTCCTTAACGGTATTGGTCGTATAAAATGCGGTTTATCCTAGCATAGAGACTCGCTGGCAACAAGCCTGAGAAGACCGGAGCCCTGTGCTCCCCCTGCTCTGCGGTTCCGTTGCAACTTAGACACAAAGAAGCCGACCAAGCAGGCCGGCTTCCGAACAGTTTTTATGCGGTCGGTCTTTAAAGATCAGCAGGGTTTGTGCGGTATTCGACCACCTTGATATTGTTATTCAAATCCTTGACGCCGTCGACGGAGCGGGCATGTTTCTCCGTCGCGGTCTTCTCGGCGCGGGAATGCACCTGGCCTGAGAGGGTTACGACGCCATCCTTGGCGTAGATCTCGAGCAGGTAGGCATCGACGTTGTCTGCGGAGAGGATGGCGATTTCGACACGCTTGCGCAGAATCAAATCGGAGAGAATCTTCTTGCTGTTGGCCTTGACGCCGACCAGGTTCTCGTCTTTGACGCTGCTGCAGATGAGATGAACCGCCATGTCCTCGGAGAGCCGCTGGGTATTGATGGTCAGATCGTAGTGGACACTGTCCTCCCAGTCCCGGTCGAAGTAATACTTGATGAAGCCGGCTCTCTGCTGGTCGCTCTTGCGCACCAGGTAACGTGCGCGGTCCGGATCGAGCCACTCGCGCTCGGCCCAGCGTTCGACGCGGTCCTCGAAGGGCGCAATGATCCGGGTCCGCAGGACGCTGCCAATGTCTTTGAGCAAATCCTGGCCGCCGCGGCCGTAGATGACGACGTTGCCCTTCAGGGCAGCTTCGAGAATAATCAGCTCTATCAGGTGCAGATCGAGAATCTGCTTGGAGTCGAGAGTGTCGACAAAATGGGGGGGTTTTTCGTCCGCCTGTTCGACGGCCTCTGGAGACAGGCCATAGGATGCGGCTGCCTCCATAATTGCCTCACCGTCGATCAGTCGATACCCCAACTTGTCGGCGACCTTGTGCGCAATCGGTATGCCGCCGCTGCCCATTTCTCTCGAGATGGTGATAATTGCCATGAGTCAACCTCGCCTTATACTAGTCAAAACTCGTCAATATTATCAATTTGTCAATAACCTGACAAGCCCAAAGCTGTTTCTGTTCAGCTCAGTACTTGGGCTTGAAATCAAAACTGTGCCTGGCCTCGACAAAGCGGATGGTGCGGGACTTGGAACGCATGACAATTGAGTGGGTTTCCGCCCCTCCGGAAAAATATCGAATACCGCGCAGCAGGTCGCCGCTGGTCACGCCGGTGGCCGCGAAGACGACATCGCCGCTGGCCATTTCATCACATTGATAGACTTTGTCGAAGTCATCGATACCCATTTTTTTTGCCCGGCGACGTTCTTCGTCGGTCATGAAGACCAGTCGTCCCTGCATATCGCCGCCCATGCATTTGAGTGCCGCAGCTGCGAGTACGCCTTCCGGTGCCCCGCCGATGCCGAGCAGCATGTCGACTCCGCTGCCTTCGACTGCAGCGGCAATTGCCGGAGCGACGTCGCCATCGGTAATCAGGTGAATACGGGCTCCGGCTTTGCGGATCTCTTCGACAATTCTGTCGTGCCGGGGGCGGTCAAGGATAACGACCGTGAGGTCCTCGATATAGCACTTCTTGGCATCGGCAACCCGCTGCAGGTTGACAGTTGGCGAAGCATTGATGTCGATAACCCCATGAGCTGTTGGCCCGACGGCGATTTTCTCCATATACATGTCAGGAGCATGCAGGAAGCCTCCCCGGGGTGCCAGGGCGATGGTCGCAATCGAGCCGTTGAGCCCTTTCGCACAGATATTCGTACCTTCCAGCGGGTCGACCGCGATGTCGACCTCCTGGCCGTTGCCGAGTCCCAGCTTCTCGCCGATGTACAGCATGGGCGCTTCGTCCATCTCGCCTTCGCCGATCACCACCGTCCCAGAAATTTCGATTGAGTCGAGTGTGCGGCGCATCGCTTCGGTGGCGGCCTCGTCTGCAGACATCTTGTCGCCTTTGCCAACCCAGCGGCCACAGGCAAGGGCCGCGGCTTCAGTGACCCTGACCAGCTCAAGTGCAAGATTGCGATCCATCTCGGTCCTCCTCGTTAAATGCTGTCCAACAGCGGCCGACATGATGACATTTTTTATGGGTAAAGACAAATTTTTTTGGAGTGTTATAATATCACTTCCTGAATATAATCAGATAATTTTACTTTGAATCAAGCCAGAGGCCCATCATGACACGTCGACTCGTCTGCACGTTATTCCTGCTGCTAGTGCTCCTTCCGGTTATCACCGAAGCCGCCGTCGCCCGAAACCTGAATCCTCGCGAAGCCTTCGCCATGTTTGGGCAGCGCAGCGATCTTTACCTTCTGGATGTTCGCACCCCCGGCGAGTACCGGCAGGTTCGCATCAAGGGTGCGCGACTGATCCCGATTGATCAGCTGGCCGGGAGAATCGCCGAACTCCCCAAGGATAGACCGATCCTGGTTTACTGCGCCGTAGGCTCGCGCAGCGCCCAGGTTGTCAACTACTTGGCAAGACAGGGTTACCCGGAGATTTACAACCTGGACGGCGGGATTTTCGCGTGGGCACAGGGCGGCTATCCGATCCTCAAGGGCGGGCCATAGCTCCCGGCCATGCACAAGCCGGCACCTGCACAGGAGGGGGTATCGTGCCCGTAACCGTGACGCCCATGTTCCCTGCCGAAGAGCAGGGTCAGCACAATAGCCACCAGCAGCAAAATGGCGAGGATCACCATGAAGAGATCAAAGCGCATCAGTTTTATCCAACTTAGTTAGAAGGGTTCAATACCCCCCCCAAAAAAAAAGGTGATACTTGCCACGAAGACACGAAGATACGAAGATACGAAGACACGAAGACACGAAGACACGAAAAAGGATATATTTAAGGTTAAAATCAATTTGTCAAGCCAAGCATTGGGTGCTGCTTGTTAAGCAATACCGCTGATCGCTTCGTGTCTTGGCGACTTGGTGGCTAATCTTTGTTTCGGTTATAAGCCCGTATTTGAAAGCATAGCAGACATGACACATCCTTTCCTCTGGGCTCATCGCGGAGCCTCCTGCTGCGCTCCGGAAAACACCCTGGCGGCATTCTACGAGGCGATTGCCAGTGGTGCCGACGGGATTGAGCTGGATCTGCACCTGTCTCGCGATGGGGTCCCGGTCGTCATTCATGATGACACCCTGGAGAGGACCACCGACGGTTGCGGTGCGGTTGGCTCTGCGACGTTGCAGCAGTTGCAACGGCTCGATGCCGGAAACTGGTTCGCTGCCGAGTTTACAGGCGAAAAGATCCCGACGCTGGAGGCTGTTCTGGAACATTTTTCCGGTCGGCTGCGCCTTAACCTGGAGATCAAGGACCTCAGTGCCGGCATGGCCGTACTCGAACTGCTCAGCCGCTATCCCACTGCCGACATTGTTGTCTCATCGTTCAACTTTGCCTTGTTGTACCGTTTGCGGTCAGCGGAGGCTGGCTTGCCAATTGCAGTCCTGTGTGACTCGGGCAACTGGCGGTTCGCCGTGAAGGTTGCCAAGGACCTGTCAGCCTGTGCCTTTCACCCGGCTGCTGAGTATGTGAACCGCCCGATGATTGCTGCCTGTTGGCAGTCAGGCTTGCCTGTGTACGTCTGGACTGTTGACCATGTCCACGTCGCGAGAAGCCTGATGCGGGCCGGTGTCGCAGGGTTCTTCACTAATGACCCGGGAGCGTTGAAAGCCGCCTTGTGCCCGCCTGTGCCCACAGTAAATAGTGGCTTGTCCTGAGTTGGCCGCTGCGCTAAACTGCCCGCTCGATTTCAGAGGCGATTGATTTTATGCCGGGGCCATAACCCAAACAACGGCACAGCCAAACTAAAGTCATTGACTAACGCAAAGACGCTGAGACGCAGAGTGCAATGCCAGGGTTGTGATGTTTCCTCAGGATTTATGAACTGTTCCCCTGCGATCTTTGCCCCTCTGCAGTTAAACCAATTTTTAGGTTATAGAGTTGCTTTATGATGTTGCAAGTTCCGCCGCAAACCAATAACTCGCCTTTGGCCGCATTACTTCACCAGCAGGCGAAGGCTGCCGGTGGGATGACCTTTGCCGATTTCATGGCACTGGCACTCTACCATCCCCAGTACGGCTATTACATGACGCCGCGCGACCGGATCGGCAAGTCCGGGGATTTCTTTACCTCCAGCAGTGTCAATGCGCTCTTCGGCCGACTGGTGGCGCGTCAATTGGTCCAGATGGCCGAGGTCCTTTCCGCTGACAGCTTCCAGATCGTCGAACAGGGGGGCGGTGAGGGACACCTGGCCCTGGATATCCTCGATGCTTTAGCCGAGGAGGCGCCAGCGCTCTATGCCCGCCTGGCCTATACATTGGTCGAGCTCAGCCAGGACAATCGTCACCGCCAGTCCGGGGTGCTTGCCGCCCACGCCGGCAAGGTCGCCTGGAGTGACGAAAGCGGTTGGTCGATATCGTCCGGCTGTTTTCTCTCCAACGAGTTGGTTGATGCTTTCCCGGTCCACGTTGTCGAGAAGCATGCCGGGGTGCTACAGGAATTGTTCGTTGTCAGCAGTGGGGGCGTTTTTGCCGAGGAACTGCGCAGGGCAGCTGATTCCCGTTTGGACCGGTACTTTGCCTGGCTGGGCTGTGCCCCCATTGAAGGGAATCGGGCTGAAGCGAACTTGGCTGCCCCTGAATGGATGCGCCAGATCGGTGAGCGTATCAGCCGGGGATTCGTCATGACTATTGATTACGGCTACCCTGCTGAAGAGCTTTATGCGCCGCATCGGCGTGCTGGGACCCTGATGTGTTACCACCGCCACCAGGCTGACGACAACCCCTACGACCGGGTCGGAGAAAAAGATATCACGGCCCACGTCGATTTTACTGCATTGCGCAAGTCCGGAAACGAAGTGGGCCTCGATACGCTCTGGTTCGGTGAACAGTATCGGTTCCTGCTGGGACTGGGGTTTTTCGAAGAACTGGTGAAACTGGAGGCGGCGGCTCCCAGCGAGCAGGAGGCGCGTGCTCTGCGCCTGACGCTCAAGAACCTGATCATGCCTGAAGCCGGAATGGGGGAAACGTTCAAAGTGCTCGTCCAGGGGAAAAATGTCGGTGTCCCTGAGTTGCTCTGCAGCCGGACAATAGGTGCCATAGCCTGCGGGTGAAGTGAGGAGTTGCGGCCAGCAGGAAAGTCCTGCCCGGACAACATTGGGAATCCCGGGCCGCCACTTGAGATACGGTTTCATCCGGCTGCCGGATATCGAATCCCGGGTTCTGATCCGCACGCAGCTTGCGCCGAGGTGGTTTAATTGTCAAGTCGACTCTGGAATAAACAGGCCTTTCTGCTAGACTGGACCTGATCAAGTTTACCTGGCGGCTACAAAGCAGGTATACTGTTACTAAAATAAGCACAGCAAGGAGAAAAACCCATGAAAGCAAAGGTCCAAGAAGTCCTTAATTTGATCCGTCCCGCTTTGCAAGCCGATGGTGGTGACGTGGAGTTGGTTGATGTCTCTTCAGACGGGATTGTCAGTGTCAAGCTGACAGGTGCCTGCGGTTCCTGCCCGATGTCGACCATGACGTTGAAAATGGGCATCGAAAGGACTCTCAGGGACAAGCTCCCTGAGGTTAAAGAGGTGGTCCAGGTCTGATAGCCTGACTGCTTCAGGAGGTTGTCATGATCAAGGTCAAAACGTTCGGCGAACCATTGCAGCCCTTCAAGGCACAGCGAGAGCTGGATGACCTGGATAAACGTGTCAACCAGTTCATCCGCGACCAAAACATTACCAGAGTCCTGTCGGTGAGTGACTCAACAACCGTGGAAGCCGGCAACACCTGTGGCCTGATTCGCGTGCTGGTTTACGAGTCGTAAGCTTTCAGGAGTTTTCAAGCCGACGGTAAATTAACGGGGGCCCTTCATTGGAAGGGCCCCCATGTTCATCCATCGATTGCAGTCGGCTTTGAGGTTCCGGTCTCCGAGCCCTATGCATCCTTGCGGTAGTTCTTGTTCTGCACTTGGGCGGTCATTGCCAGATCGACTGCGCAGATGTGATTTTTCAGCCAGTCTCTCAGAAAAGTCAAGGTTTGCAGGGAAATAGCCGCTTCGCCATGGCGGTGGCGCTTTTCAAGTTCGGCTAGTTTTGCCACCATCTGCCGGTGTTCACTGACATGGTTCGCCTGATCTGGAACCCCACATTCGACCATGTAGGACTCTTCCCTGGTAAAATGGTTTTCCGTGTAATGCTTGAGCGCCGAGAATATGGGCAGCAGCAAAGCCCCGCCGCTACCATCCTGCATGGCTTCATAGAGATCGTTGATCAGGTTGACCAGCCCCTTGTGGTCCTGGTCAATTGCAGTGATACCGGTTTCGTATCTATCGTCCCAAACAAACAGCATATTACCACCTCAATTATCTATAATATATGATATTTTAGATTAATCACTCAGCAACTATACCTGAAAAAAAAAGAATATAAAACATCGTTTGCCATTATTTTGGAAAATTTTCCGTGTCGGGACAGGCCACCGATGCATCTCGGCGGGTCGGTAGACTGCCGCGGTGACCGTACCCAGCCTGATGGGGTGGCCTCTGCCGGAAAGGTGGATGCTTGAGAGGGTGAGGTGCCAAGGGAAAATGTTGAACTATCCCTGAGCTCATTGTGCGTGGCTTGGCTGCTCAGAGCGGTAGGCTCCGGTGCAGCCACAAGGCCGCAGCACTCACTGGCGAAGAGCAGGGTTGCCGAGTTGTTTCAGTGGAAGCATTTGACCGGTTCCGGGCATAAGCTGGTTAAGGCTGCCTGACAAAGGCAAGGTCCCTTCACGTTCGATCGGAATGGCGGCGCCGAACAGGCCATAACCGCCGACCTTGACTTCGCCAGCAATTCTGAAGGTGATGTCGCTGCGATTCTGCAGTTCACGCGTCAGCTGCAGGAGATCAAGAAAGCTGCTCGAGAGGCGGATGGCAGCTAGGCCGCTCTCTTCAGCGGGAAGAGTCAAGGGTTTTGCTGTTTGGCCGTTTGCAATGCGGATATTATTGAGAAAGAGGGTGAATTTGACCCCCTCGATATCGAGCGCCACCCCGTTGGGGTTGTAGAGCCTGAGGGTTGCCAAAAAGTTGGCATGACTTAAAGATATATCCGTGATCTCGAGTGCGGAAAGCTGTACTTCCGGAGGCGCCGGGCGGATTCCTGCACAGGCTGCCAGGGTGATCGCCAGGAGGATGGTAAGAGTTCGATACAGACTGCTCATGGGGTTTCTCCGTCTGCTGCGAGTTGAACCATTATAGCTGAGTATTCCGGTTGCGCTGTCCATGTATGAATTCAGCCAAACGCAGCAGGACGCCCTGCCGTGTTGCGATGGCGGCATGCGGGCAGAGTTCCTGGCAACAGAAGCAGCGTATGCAGCGACCATAGTCGATCGTCACCCTTCGCTTGCCCAGAGTCATTGCCTGCGGAGGGCATTGCGTCACGCAGTGCCCGCAGAGCTGGCAATCAGGAGTGATGTGCGGTTGCGCCGAGAGGGCATTCTTGAGAAGATTTTTAAGCGGTGCCGGCAGACCGAAGTTGACATCAGCGCTTTTCGCCGGACGGAACCGGGTCGTTTTCAGACCGGTCAGGGGCACGCCAAGGAGTTCGACGTCTGCCATGTCCACCCCCTGCCTGCCGGTCTGCCGGGCGACCCGCTGAGTCCAGACCCGCTGCTCCGGCAGGTTGACCATGGTCGTGGCGACCGTATCGAGTGCCACGGGGTGTGATGAGGCGAGGAGGGCGCCGAGTTGCACGGGGTCGCCACTGCCCGGGCCGTTGCCTTCCATACCGACGACCGCGTCCATAATCGACAGGGCTGGTTTGAAGCGCTCGGCCAGTTCGAGCAGCATCAGGGCAAAAAATGCCTTGTCCGTTCCGGCCTGCAGATGCAGGCGCGCCTTGCGCATGCCGACCACCAGCCCGAACAGGTTCTTGACTGCCCCGGTGTAGCCCATCATTTGATGGGTCTTGAGCTTCGGCAGGTTAATGATCACGTCTGCTTCAAGGGCTTCTCTGGCGATTTCAAGGTGATGGAAGGTCCCATCCGCCAGGCTGATCGGGACAGATTCCTCAAAAGACGAATAACGGGCTCCGGTCTCCTCGACCACCTGCATGATTCCGCATTTGCGAGCGACACTCTCCGATTTGCCCAGCCCCGGCGAGTCTCCCACGACCACGGAACCGCCGGCTCTCTGGGCCAGTTGGATCACCTGACGCACGATTTCCGGGTGGGTGGTGACTGCTTTTTCCGGCGTCTTGCCAGCGAGAAGGTTCGGCTTGATGAGGACCTGCTGGCCAGGTTTGACATAGCGGGCGATGCCGCCCAGGGGCTCAAGCAGGAGGTGCAGTGCGGCCTCTACGCGGCAGGGGTTATAATCAGGCAGGCTTTGCAGAGAAACACTCAGGCTCATCTGCCGACGACCTGGACCTGGACACGGCGTTGTCGAGGCCCGTCGAACTCACAGAAGTAGATGCCCTGCCAGGTCCCAAGCTGGATCTCGCCGTTGCTCACGATCAGTGCCTCGCTAACACCAACCAGGCTGCTCTTGAGATGCGCGGCACTGTTGCCTTCCAGGTGACGGTAGCCATCCTGCATCGGCACCAGCCGGTTGATGGCCATGACCATGTCATGGCAGACGTCAGGGTCGGCATTCTCGTTGATAGTGACTGCCGCAGTCGTGTGCGGCGTGAAGACGACCGCCAGTCCTGCGGCGATGCCCTGTTCACGAACGACAGCGCAGACCTCTCTGGTAATGTCGATCATCTCGACCTGTTTGCGGCTTTGGATTTCCAGAACCTTCATACAACGCTCATTTCAAAGCTTCGGCAACCGCATGCAGCGAGCGAGGGTGGAAGAGCAGGGCCGTATGTCCCATTCCGTCCAGTTCTACGTTTCGGGCCCCTTCCATCCTGGCCAGCTCGGCAGGCATCACAATATTGTCATAACGGGTATAGATCGAGACGATCGGCGGATCTTGCGGCCAGGCGATGCTGTTGAAACGGCGGATGAACTCAGATCCGGGGAGTAGTAATTTACCCATTGGCGACAGTGCGAAAGGTGCCAGCTTGGAGCCATTATGGGGAGACCCGAGTGTTACCACGCGCTCCACATTGATGGCTCCGCCGCGGTTCTGCACGTAATTGCGCGCGATCATGCCACCCATCGAATGACCGATCAGGATGACCTTGTCGACTTTGAGCCTGATGCGCAGTTCATCGACCTTCTTGGCCAACTGCTCGGTCAATCTCTCCAGGTCCCGCCAGGGCGGCGTGTTGATACTGATAATCTGTCGATAACCGGCAGAGCGCAAACGGTGCTGCAGCCAGAAAAGGCAGCTGCGATTCTGGAACAGGCCGTGGAGCAGGATGACCGGAGGGAGTGACGCTGACTTAGCTGAGGGGGGCTGCGCCGGTAGCCAGCCGAAAGGGCGCAGCAGAATCGTCACCAGCAGGCAGGCGCTCTCCTGGATCAGCAGCCAGATGGCGATGCACAGGCCGCGGGTCGTGAAACGTCGTTCAATAAGTTCAGGCTGGGCGTTGGCACGCTCGTACCAGGCGACGGTGTAGCATAGCAAAACCGTCAGAAAGACCGCGTACACGGTGATCTTTATCAAAAGGAAAAGTAGCCACAGAATCATCATAATGTGCTAATTATCGCATGTGGTTATGGGGTCGTCAATCAACATAAGGCTTACGAAAGGTTCCTGCTCTGTGGTAACTTGACCCGTGGGCTAACAACCTTCCTCGAGGTCATATCGATGCAGCACTGGATTGATCAATTTTCCAGATATCTTGCAGATGAGCGTAACCTTTCACCGCATACCAGGGCGGCCTACCTGCGTGACCTCGGCGAATTCCGGAGTTTCCTCGAAAGGCATGGTGGTTGCGAGCGTCAGGACATGGCCAGGCTTGACAGCTTGCTGCTGCGTCGCTATCTCGCTGAGCTGCACAAGCGCAACCAGAGGACCTCGATCGCCAGGAAATTATCCACATTGCGGACTTTTTTCCGTTACCTGGTCCGGGAAGGGGCTCTGGCGGGCAACCCGGCCGAAGGCATGTCGACACCGAAGCTGAATCGTTACCTGCCGAAAACGCTATCGGTTGACGAAGCCACTGCGTTGATGGAACGGGGCTATGGCAACAGCCTGTTGGATTTGCGTGACCGTGCCATCGTCGAACTATTTTACTCGAGCGGACTGCGTGTCAGCGAACTGACCGGCCTCGATGTCGGCTCTCTCGACCTGCGTGAAAAACTGGTCCGCGTCCTCGGCAAGGGACGCAAAGAGAGAATCGTGCCGGTCGGACGCAAGGCCCACGAAGCCTTGCTGAGCTACCTTGAGGAGAGAGGCCAGCCAGGCGATGGGGAGCCTCTTTTCCTCAATGCCCGCGGTGGCCGTCTGACGCAGCGCAGCGTTCAGCGCAACCTTAAAACCCGTCTGATCCGGGCTGGTGTGATCAAGGACATCAGCCCGCATGCCCTGCGCCACTCCTTTGCCACCCATCTCCTCGACGGCGGCGCCGACCTGCGCGCCATTCAGGAACTGCTTGGTCATGCCTCTTTGTCCACCACGCAGAAATACACCCAGGTCAGCGTCGATCAGCTGATGGCGGTGTACGACCGGGCCCACCCCCGCAGCAAGAAGAAGTAGGCTGGAGGCTTGGGGCTGGGGGCTGTGCGTGTAGATAAATGACAACAATGGTCATAAATACCTTGACAGCCCGGGCAGAGTCAGTAAACTGAGGGCCATATTTGTTGCGACTAATTATTTTGTTTCTGAAAGGAGTTCGACGTATGAGTGTACTGGTAGGCAAGCTGGCTCCCGACTTCACTGCTGCGGCCGTACTGGCCGATGGTTCCATAAAGGCCGATTTTTCCCTGGCGGATTTCAGGGGGAAGTATGTGGTGCTGTTCTTTTACCCCCTCGACTTTACCTTCGTCTGCCCGACGGAGTTGATCGCTTTTTCCAAGCGCATCAAGGAATTTGAGAGCCGCGATGTTCAGGTCATCGGCTGTTCGATCGATTCCCAATTTACCCATGTCGCCTGGCGTAACACGCCGGTTGACGAGGGTGGCATCGGCCCGGTCGCTTATCCTTTGGTGGCCGATGTCAAGCACAGCATCTGCCGGGCCTATGATGTCGAATTCGAAGAAGCCGGCGTTGCCTTCCGCGGTTCTTTCCTGATCGGTAAGGATGGCAAGGTCCATCACCAGGTGGTCAACGACCTGCCCCTTGGCCGCAACGTCGATGAGATGCTGCGCATGATTGACGCTCTGCAGTTTACCGAAAAATACGGTGAAGTTTGCCCCGCTGGATGGAACAAGGGCGATGACGGGATGAAACCCGATGCTGCAGGCGTTGCTTCGTACCTGAAGGACAAGGCCGGGAAACTTTAAAGCCTTTAGCGCGAGACGCGAAGCACAAAAAAGCTCAACGGAAAATGGGCCGGACACTTGATGTGTTCGGCCCATTTGTTTTGTTCCTGATAAGGGCAGGAATAAGCCCCGCCGGTTTCCCGGCGGGGCTTTGATGATGCTTCTTAGACGGTTGAATACTATTCGCAGAGATCAACCTTGATGTTCCAGTTCTTGACCTTCATGGTGCCGTTGACGGCCAGGTTCTGCTGCATCTTGAAAGCGCGGTCGAACAGTTGCGGCTCGTGACCGACGCCGCGGGCGATGCAGTCCTTGGTGGCCATCTCAAGGTAATCCGTGAGGATCGGCTTGTATTCGGGATGGGCACATTTCTCGATGATCTTCTTGGCACGGTCCTTCGGTGCCAGGCCACGCAGGTCAGCCAGCCCCTGCTCGGTGACCAGCACGTCGAGGTCGTGCTCGGTGTGGTCGATATGCGGTGCCTTGGGGACCACACAGGTAATGCCGTTGGGGTCGGTCTTCGAGGGCCGGGTGGACGGCGAGTGCATGATCTTCAGGTAGCCGTTGCGCAGGAAGTCGCCGGAACCGCCGAGGCCGTTGATCATCCGGGTGCCGCCGACCAAGGTCGAGTTGGCGTGGGCGTAGATGTCGAATTCGACCGGGGTGTTCATGGCGATGACGCCCATGCGGCGGATCGGCTCAGGTGCGTTGGAGATGGAGATCGGGCGCATGAGGATCTTTTTGGCGTATTTGTCCCAGTTGTCGAAGAAGCGCGGGAATCCGGGGTTCTCGGACAGGGAGAGTGAGCAGGCCGAGGCGAAATCGAGTTTGCCCGAGTCGAAGAAGTCGAGCATGGTGTCCTGCAGGACCTCGGTAAAGACGGTCAGGTTGCGGAAGGGGCCTTTGGCCAGACCACCGACGACCGCGTTGGCGATGGAGCCGACGCCCGACTGCAGGGGCAGCAGGTTCGCGGGCAGACGGCCACGTTTCACCTCATGGCCGAAGAAGTCCATGATATGGGCGGCGATCGCCTCGGAGGTGTCGTCCATATCGCTGAAGGCGCGGCCCTTGTCGCGGTGTTTCGATTCAACCACGGCGATGACGCGCTCGCAGTCGATCGGCACGTAGGGGGTGCCGATGCGGTCGCTGGGCCGGGTGATCAGAAATGGCTGGCGATGAGGTGGCTTGTTCTGCATGAGAATGTCGTGCAGGCCTTCGAAAGAGGGCTGTCCGGTGTTGACCTCGAGGATGATCTTGTCAGCAACGGTCACCAGCTCGGGGACCAGGCCGCAGGAAGAGGTCAGGGCCAGGCCGCCGTCTTCGGTGACTGCCGAAACCTCGATAATGGCGATGTCGACGCGGCCGTTCTCGGTGTAGAAGCCGTAGCCGAGGTCCTGGGCAAAGTGACCGAGGTGCTTGTCACCCATGCGGATGCGGCCTTCGTTGATCCCCTTGGCGATGTTCT
>JAHEDT010000002.1 GCA_024641085.1 Geobacteraceae bacterium
TCGATTGGCACCGAGCACCGATACGTTAGAAGAACTTACCGTCTACGCTTCGACCACCCTGGCGGGGGCCCTTCTGTGTGGCCCCCGGATGGTCCGCGAGTCGAACCATAGAACCCGGGACACGCTACATGCGACGATTGAGTGGGGTCAGGTCTACACATTTCACAAATTTAGTACCGGAGGTGAGAGGTGCAAGGTTCGAGGTGCGAGAGAAACCAGTTAAAGCCCTATTAAAAGTTGATTCAAAATGGCTTGGGTTTCTCGGTCTGCGAAGTTGGATAGCAGCAGAGTATTTGATATGACCTGCGGAGTTACATTCGGAGACCCCGGTGGCCCGGTAAAATAGGGCCCCGTAGTGCTGACAATGGCAAAGGCGTGGTCGTGGCTGTGTTGCGGATTGATCCGTAGAGTAATCGCGCAAGACATGCCCACCGCGAGGTGACGGCACTTTTGCATACTTTTGCTGCCGGGCAAAAGTATGGCGTCTGGCGGGACGCGACCCGCCGGTTTTAAAGCCTTTGAACTGAGAATTGCGAAGTGAGAAAAGGCAACATCACAAGCAAAGGGGAAAGTCATAAGGGCAACGGATGGCCAATCTGTTGCCCTGCTACTTCCGTAATTCATGAAAAGCTCAAACCACCCTCGACATGGATCATTCGCATCCATTGCAACTTCCGGCTGCAAATTCTCGTCAAGTTCAAAAGACAAACCCTGTCTGAAGATACACGGGTGTCAATTACCTGAGACGGAACGGAGTGCTGTCCCGCCTTTTTTAGGGTCAACCGGCTGATAATCGCAGGGCCGCAGCAGCAAGACTTCAGAAAACCGAGACACCGGTCTTGGTCGTAAACAGCTCCAGGGCTTTGCTGCCGGCCAATGAGTTGCCCGAGGCATCGAGCCCTGGGGACCAGACGCAGGCACTGAATTGTCCCGGCATGATGGCGACAATGCCACCGCCGACGCCACTTTTGGCTGGGAGCCCGACCCGGTAGGCAAAGTCGCCGACCGCATCGTAGGTGCCGCAGGTCAAGAGCAGGGAATTGACGTACTTGACCTGGTTGCCGGTCATCACCAGGTCGCCGCTGAGCGGCGCAACGCCGTTGTTGGCCAGAAACAGCACGGCTTCGCAGAGCTCCAGGCAGGTCATGGCCAGTGAGCAGTGGTGGAAATAGGCATCGAGAACCCGTTCCGGCTGGTTATCAAGGTTGTTGAAGCTTTTCAGAAAGTACGCCATGGCCTTGTTGCGATGCCCGGTGGCCTGTTCCGAACCGGCAACGGCCAGGTCGAAATCGATGTCGTCCTTGTCGCACAGGCCACGCACGATGTCCCGTACAGTCTCGGTGGCATTGTCGAGGTGGCCGAGGATGACGTCGGTGACGACCAGGGCCCCGGCGTTGATGAAGGGGTTGCGCGGCTTGCCGTTTTCGTACTCCAGCTGCACCAGGGAATTGAACGGGTTGCCGGAAGGCTCGCGCCCGACTCGCTTCCAGAGGTCATCCCCGGCCAGCTGCATGGCCATGGTCAGGGTGAATATCTTGGAAATGCTCTGGATGGAAAAGCGCTCCCCGGCATCGCCGACAGCGTAGCTGGCGCCATCGACGGTACGCACCACCATGCCGAACTTGTCGCCCGGCACCACGGCCAGTTCCGGGATATAGCTGGCGACCCGGCCCTGGTCGAGCAAGGGCCGCACTTCGGCCTGGATGTCTTCGAGAATCTGCTGGATGTCCATAAAGCCCTCGTATTTGATCTCGCCGCCTCTCGCCCTGCCCCTCGCTGGACGGCTCGTCTACCCTGTGGCCACGCTGCCGGCACATCATGCCAGGCTACCGGCAGAGATAACTGATGATTTCGTCGATAAATTCGCCGCCAAAACGCTGCAGCTTGTGCCTGCCTACGCCGTTGACCGCCAGCAGCGCCGCCTCGTCAGTCGGCATTTTCGCCGCCATCTCTGCCAGGGTCGCGTCGCCGAAGATCACGTACGGCGGCACCCCGGCCTCGTCGGCCAGGCGCTTGCGGCGCAGGCGCAGAGCGTCGAACAACTCGTCGTCATAGTCGAAGTCGCCGACCTGCGGCTTGCCCTTCTTCTGCAGGGTCTTCACGCGGATACGCGGCTTGGCCAGCACCAGTTTTTCCTCGCCGCGCAGCAGCGGCCGGGCTGCTTCGGTCAGCTTCAGAACCGAGAAGGCCGCCATATCCTGCACCAGGTAGCCGCGGTGGATCAACTGGCGGATCAGGCTGGCCCAGGCCTCGGCGACCTTTTCGGCACCGATCCCGTAGGTTGACAGCTGGTCGTGCTGCAGTTCGCGGATGCGCTGGGTCTGCGCGCCGCGCAGTACATCGACCACGTGGCCGACGCCGAAGCGCTGGCCGACGCGGAATACGCAGGAGAGCGCCTTCTGTGCGTCGAGGGTGGCGTCATAGGTCTCCGGCGGATTGAGGCAGACATCGCAATTGCCGCAGTCTTCCTCGAGCCGTTCGCCGAAGTAGCCGAGCAGCACCCGCCGACGGCAGGTCTGGGCCTCGCCGAAACCGACCATCGCCTGCAACTTGTGCAGCTCGATGCGCTTCTGCTCGGGGTTGCCGCCCTTTTCGATCAGGCCGCGGCTTATGGCGATGTCGCCGTAGCCGAACAGCAGCAGCGCCTCGGCCGGCAGGCTGTCGCGACCGGAACGCCCGGTTTCCTGATAGTAGCTCTCGATGTTTTTCGGCAGGTCATAGTGTACCACGAAACGCACGTTGGGCTTGTCGATGCCCATGCCGAAGGCGACCGTTGCCACGACGATCTGGATGTCGTCGCGCAAAAACATCTCCTGGACCTGCTTGCGCTCCCGGTCCCCCAGCCCGGCATGGTAGGCCCGGGCCTTGAGGCCCGCTGCCGCCAGGCGGTCGGCGACTTCTTCGACCCGCTTGCGCGAAAGCGCGTAAATGATCCCGGCGTCCTGCCGGTGTTCAGTGAGAAAAGCGGTCAGCTGCTCGAAGGGTTTCAGCTTTTCGACCACCGTGTAGCGGATATTCGGCCGGTCGAACCCGGTCACGAAACAGCGGGCGTTTTGCAGGCCGAGCCGCTGCAGAACATCCTGGCGGGTCTGGGGATCGGCAGTGGCGGTCAGCCCGATCATCGGCACACCGGGGAAGAGGGTGCGCAGCTGGCCGAGCTGGACATATTCGGGGCGGAAATCGTGTCCCCACTGGGACACGCAGTGGGCCTCGTCGATGGCGAACAGCGCGATCGACAGCCCTTTGAGACGCTCGAGGAAACCGTTGCTGAGGAGCCGCTCCGGAGCCACGTAGAGCAGGTCGAGGTCCGCCGAATGCAGCCGGGCCAACACCTGGCGGGACTCTTCGGCTTTCTGCGACGAGTTGTAAAACGCCGCACGCACGCCGTTGGCAACCAGCGCGTCAACCTGGTCTTTCATCAGTGAGATCAGTGGCGACACCACGATCGCCACACCATCGCGATGCAGGGCCGGAATCTGGTAACAGAGGGATTTCCCGCCGCCAGTCGGCATCAGGACAAAAGCGTCCTGTCCCGCGATCAGCGCCTCGACGATCTCTTCTTGCTGGGGACGGAAACTGCTGTAACCGAAGACCTCGAGCAGGGTCTGGCGTGGGCCGGTTGGATGTGACATGGGGAATACAGCCTCATGGGGTGAAACGACGCAGCGGCGTCAATAACATAGCAATAGTCGAACTGAGCCGTCAGCATACCGCCATGCCTCGTCCTGATCAAGTTACTTTTAGGTTTGGCGCCGTTCGTGTTTCTGCTTTGGCTCTTGGTGCCCAAATATCCTTAGGGCTGCCGAAAAATACAATCCACCAATACATATATGTATGGCCCAGTCAGAAAGATCATGGTGAGGCATGATTGCCTAGGGATGAGAGCGCATCAAAAAAGGACGCCTTCGTCTCCTGGCTGCGAAAACAAAGGCGCCCCTGCGCTGTTGTGCCTGCTGAAGATTACTGGTTCTTCAGAACCGCCTGCACCAGGCCATTGTGGAACCGGGCTTCATACTCATCCCAAAGGCCTTTGACGGAATTGACGAAGGGGCTGATGTCCTTGACATCGTTGAACTTCACCCAGCCCTTGTCGGTCATTTCCTTGACCATGGCGCCTTCGTTCTTGGCCCAGAGTTCACGCTCCAATTGGCTCGCTTCGCCGGACAATTGCTTGAGGATCGCCAGGTTCTTTTCGCCCATTTTCTTGGCGGTCACGGCGCTCAGGGCAACCAGGTCGGGGGTCATCAGGTGACGCGAGTAGGAGAAATACTTGGACTGCTCATAGAGTTTCAGCGAGTACATGGTGACCGGGCTGTTTTCCCAGCCATCAAGCACCCCCTGCTGGAGAGCTGAATAGACGTCGGCCTGATTCATCGGGGTGGCGATGGCGCCCATCCGATTGATGGCGTCGATGACGGTTTTGACGCCAATGACGCGGATCTTCAGACCTTTGAGGTCTTCCACGGTGTTAATCGGCCGAACGTTGTTGATGAAACTGCGGGACCCGCCGTAGAAATAGGTCAGGGGCACGAAGCCTTTTTGCTCCAGGGCCTTGGCGAGGATCTCGCCGGCTTCGCCGTTCAGAGCCCGGAACAGACCTTCTTCGGACTTGAAGAGGAAGGGCTGGGCCAGGATGTCCATCTCAGGGACATAGGAGGAGAAAGTCCCGGCGAACTGCTGGGCGATATCGATGGTGCCGAGCACCACGCCTTCGACCATCTCCTTGTTGCCGCCCAGCTGGCTGTTCGGGTAGACGTCGAGCTTCACTTCGCCGTTGGTTCTTTTTTCGATTTCCTTGCTCATGAACCGCAGAGCCATGGTCATCGGATGATCCTCGCCCAGAGTGTTTGTCGCCCGCAGGACGATGGGATCAGCATAGCTGAAACCGGCCAGAAGGCTGAACAACAGGGTCAAACACAGCAGCTTTTTCATTGGTACCTCCTCGTTAAGGTTGGATATATCCCGTCATGGATGGAATCCATGTGGAGAAAAACGGTACGAAAATGACGACCAGCAGGACAAAAACCATTGCCAGCAGGTACTTCCAGTAAGCGCCGAGAACCTCGCTGAGAGTGATCCCGGAAATTCCCGAGGCGACGAACAGGGCGATCCCCACCGGGGGAGTGCACTGACCGATGGCCATATTGACGATCATCGCCACCCCGAAATGAATCGGTTCGATGCCGATTTTCATGACAATCGGCCAGACGATCGGCACCAGGATGATGATGATAGCCGACGGATCGAGAAAAGTGCCCATGATCAGGAAGAGGCCATTGAGCAGCAGCATGATCACCCACTTCGAATCTGACAGCGAGATGACAAATGAAGCGATCTCGGTCGGAATGTTCTCCGCAGTCAGGATCCAGCCGAACCCGGAAGCGGTGGCCACGGTGAACACCACCACGCCGGTGGTCACGGCACTCTTGACGAAGATCGCGGGCAT
This sequence comes from Geobacteraceae bacterium, assembly GCA_024641085.1. Taxonomy (GTDB): domain Bacteria; phylum Desulfobacterota; class Desulfuromonadia; order Desulfuromonadales; family BM103; genus JAHEDT01. The sequence goes on from JAHEDT010000002.1 coordinate 5,447, forward strand.
GTCCTTGAACGTCAGCTCTTTGTAGATAAAAAAACCGACCACAAATGAATAGAGGGCCGCGACCACCGAGGCCTCGGTGGCGGTGAAGATGCCGCCGACAATGCCACCGACGATAATCACCACCGTGAGAATGGCAAGAATGGAGTCCAGGCAGGAACGCCAGAGTTCCTTGAGGGTGGCGCGTTCTTCCGGTTCGATCTTGCGAACCTTGCAGTAGAAATAATTGACCACCATCAGGCACAGGCCCATCAGCAGGCCGGGGAGCACTCCGCCCATGAAAAGACCACCGATCGAGACCCCGGCGGTGACACCGAGGATGATCATCGGAATCGACGGTGGGATGATGATGCCGATAGAACCGGCGGTGGCCATGACCGAAGTGGCGATATCCGACCCGTAGCCTTTGCGCTTCATGGCCGGAATCAGCAGGCTGCCGACTGCCGCGGTATCGGCGGCGGCTGCGCCCGACAACCCGGCGAAAAACATCGCCGCTGCTACGCTGGTGTTGGCCAGGCCGCCGCGGACATGGCCGATCAGCGCCGAGGAGAAGGCCACCAGGCGCCGGGAGATCCCGCCGGATTCCATGAAGCCGCCGGCGAGGATGAAGAATGGAATGGCGATCAGGTGATAGTTGCCGCAGGAGCGGAACAGCTTCAGAATAATGGCAATCGTATCGATATCGCTGGCGACGAACATCGCCAGCACGGTGGCAATGATCAGGGAGAATGAAACCGGCATCTGGAAGACCAGAAATGCCACGAAAATAATAAAAAGCGTTGTCGCCATGTGGATTGCTCTCCGCTTCAGTCCGACACAAGGTTGAAGTTCCCGGTCAGCAGTTTCTCCAGGGTATGCACGAACATGAAGACTGCCGAAACGGGAATGGACATGTAAGCCCACACCATCGAAATGGGGAGGACATCCATAGTCTGGACGATGTTCAACTTGGCCAGAATGTACCCCTTGTAGGCAAGGAAAGCGGTAAACCAGAGCATAACCAACCAGATGACATAGAGCACAAACTTGGCCAACGGCGGCGGGAAATGACGGATGAACACATCGACATTGAAATGTGCGAGTTTGTCGATCGCCAGGCTGGCACCGAGGAAACTCGACCAGACGAAGGAATAGGTGAGCAGCTCTTCCGACCAGGAGATTGGGGTCTGCAGGATGAAACGCGCAACGATCTGCAGCGCACCGCAGACCAGCATGCTGATGAACAAGATGATCAGCGCCCATTTTTCCAGTAAAGCGATCCCCCGGTTTAACCTGACCCACCCCGCCACAATGGATTGCATGCCGCTACTCCCCGGTGAACTCTTATATTTTCAGTGTATTACCTTTCGAAAATCGTCGAAAGTATAGCACAATATTTTAAACTTATTTAATTGGTGAATATTCAGAGGAAGGCCATATCTTGCTTGCCTAAAGTTGTCATGCCCGACTGTTAATCATGCCCGCATGAAATCATTTTACGGTTCTATAGCCCATAAAAAGGTGATGCATGCCACGAAGACACGAAGACTCCAAAACGCATTTTATTTCCGGTTAAGATCAATGGATCAGCTAAAGCAATGGGGCTCCTTGCAAAATAACACTGTAATCCCTTCGTGCCTTGGTGACTTAGCGGCGAGCTTTTGGCTATATGTTCGAAGATTTAAGTGCCGGCGACCGCCCCTGGACACTTCTAAGCGGGTTCAGTTAAACCATTGGCATGACCAGGCGCCGATTGTGCGACCGGCAACGGCAGCTTGCAAGCGATGATCAGCCGCGCCCGATGTAGGGCATGGTCGTGGCCATCACGGTCATGAACTGCACATTGGCCTCCAACGGCAGTTGGGCCATGTGCAGCACCGAAGCCGCCACATGCGCGACATCCATCACCGGCTCCTCCCGGAGGCTGCCATCGGCCTGGGGCACCCCCCGGATCATCCCTTGGGCCATATCGGTGAACGCGTTGCCTATATCGATTTGGCCGCAGGCAATATTGAAGGGCCGCCCATCCAGCGCCAGAGCCCGCGTCAACCCGGTCACCGCATGTTTCGACATCGTATAGGGGGCCGATCCCGGCCGCGGCACGTGCGCCGAGACCGAGCCATTGTTGATAATCCGTCCGCCCTGTGGCGCCTGCCGCCGCATCAGGCCGAAGGCGGCGCGGGCGCACAGGAACATGCCGGAGATATTGACCTGCGACACGGCCAGCCAGTCCTCCACCGTTATCTCGTCAATCAGGGTGCATGGCAGGGCCATACCGGCATTATTGAACATGATGTCCAGATAGCCCCAGTCCCGTTCGATTTTGGCAAAAACCTCCGCGACGGCCTCAGGGCGGGCAACGTCACATGGCAGGACGAGCGCATGCTGGTACCCCTCCGCGGTTTCTGCAAGGGTGGCTTCGCGCCTTCCGACCAGGCCGACATGATAGCCTTCCGCCAGGAACCGCCGGGCGGTCACACGACCGATCCCGCTGCCAGCTCCGGTTATCAGAATGGTTTTGGCTTGCTTGCTCATGCTCTATTCCTGTTTGCTTGGGGAAACTGCCCTGGCCCACCGCTTCAAGCCGCCCGAAATCCGATATTACCCCCTCTGGACTGCCCGGGCATCACTGATAGCCGATAGCCTCCTAGGCCAGTTCTCTGATAAGAGTAAGCACCTCTTTGCGTGCAAACCAGGCGTCGAGGTTGGCTTTGCACAGGTCACCCATGGCCTGGCGCGTTTCAACCGTCGCGCTGCCGACGTGTGGGAGCAGCACAACATTATCCATCGTCAAAAGCTCCGTGGGGATGTTCGGCTCACTGGCAAACACGTCCAGCCCGGCGGCCTTGATCTCCCCCTTACGCAGGGCGTTCACCAACGCCGGTTCATCGACGACGGAACCGCGCGCGATATTGATAAGCGTGCCGTGCTTGCCCAGCGCAGCGAGCACCTCAGCATCAACCAGGTTTTTCGTCACCGGGCCGCCGGGACATGCGACAACGAGAAAATCGGCCGCTGCCGCCAGCTCTTTCAGGTCGGGGAAGAACTCGTAGGCGACATCCTGCGGCTTGCGGCCCGTGTAGACGACCTGCATGCCCATGGCCACGACGCGCTGCGCAATCGCCTTGCCGATACGGCCTAGGCCGAGGATGCCGACGGTCTTGCCGCCGAGCTTGGTCGTGAGTTCCGGGCCCCTCTTCTGCCACCCCCCGGCGAGAGCGAACCGGTTGAGCCGAAGGAAACCGCGGCCCGTCATCATAATCAAGCCCACGGCGACATCCGCGACGTCGTCGGTCAACACGTCCGGCGTGTTGGTGACTTTAATCCCGCGCTGGCGGCAGAATTCGACCGGGACGCCATCGTAGCCAACCCCGAGCACGGAAATGATTTCGAGGTTGGACAGCTCATCGAGCAGCGAGGTCGGCGTCGTGGTCCCGCCATCCTGCACCAGGCCACGGATCTTTTTGCTCACTGAGGCCAGGAGTTCCAGCTTGTTGCTGGACTGAAAGTAATCGTGACAACGATAGCTGGCTTTCAAGGGTTCATACAGAAACGAAGGGACTGGTGCCGTTATGATAATGTCGAGTTGCATGTCGTCATCCTCTCCCTGAAAAGGTGGGTGGGCAATCATTCCAGGGGACCGTAGGGTAGGCCCTCTCAAAACTGATGACCGTACTCGTGATAACTCTATTAAATAATTGTCACATTGTTGATGTGACAATCCAACTGTAAAGTTTGCGGCTTCTAAAAATATCACTAATCACAGTCTTGCTGACGCCAAAATATCCCAAGGGTCAACCCACCAGGCAGCAGCATTGCCGTCTCAAGGGTTCCATCGACAATCGACCGGCCAAGTGCAATTCACAACCGGGCTCTTTTCCTGAGCATCCGCAGCAACTGCCAGGCCGCCATGGCCGCAGCCAGATGTTTGAGAGTGTGCCCACTGACGCCTGTGAGGTTGAACATGGACCGATCAAAGAACTCGAGCAGCTTGGCCGCCAGATACCAGCCAGCGACCATCCAGTAATCGGTGCTGCGGCTCCAACGCGGCGGGTACCACAAAAAGATCAGGGGTAGCAGGAACATCGGCAGGAACTGGACCAACCCATAGGGGCGCAGGTCACCCTGTCCGAGCTGCTCGGTATACTGCCACCAGAGCACGGAGCAGATTCCGATGGTCAGGAGCGGCCAAAGGAGCCGCCGGCCCAAAGAGAGGTTGATGTACTCCCCGGCCACCAGGGCAAACAACCCCATGAACGCCAGGGTCATGGGCAGACGGTCCCAGACCAGAGAGGCATTATCCGGCCGCAGGTGGTAAAAAGCGGAGCCGAACGCCGTCAGGATCACGCCGAGGTAGAATAACGCGATGGCTGGTCTGAGTTCCGCATCGGACCGCAGCTTTCGAGTCGCCAGCTGTTCAAGTCCCGCCAGGCCAATCACCAGGAAGGGTAGATTGGAGACGACATCGAACAGGTTGGGGATGCTGAAAAACGTACGCCGGTCGGCAAACGCGTGATAACTGAGGGGCTGCGGGATCGGGTCGAGCAGCATAACGCCGAGGATCGCCGCAAAGGTCACCCCGACCAACAGGCGGCCTTTCGACAGGGCTGTCATCTTGCAGCCTTTCCTGGACCCCGGGATCACGCCAGGGCTGGAGGATTGCACCACGGGAACCTCCATTTGGCAGGAATCGGAGCGCAAAGGGGGCCAGGATGATCGTCCTGGCCCCCTGATATTGTCTGCTCTTCCGGTAAAAGGGCCCGGCGGCACTATTCCCAGAGCTTTTGCCGCAGGGCCAGGTCGATCAGGGCCAGGGCCGCCATCGACTCGACGATCGGCACAGCACGCGGCACGACACAGGGATCGTGGCGGCCCTTGGCTTCCAGGGTCACCGGTTTGCCATCAAAGCCAACGGTCTGCTGAGGTTGGCCGATTGTTGCCACCGGCTTGAATGCCACCCGGAACAGCACCGGTTCGCCGCTGGAGATGCCACCCAAAGTGCCGCCGGCGTTATTGGTCACCGTCCCGAGCCGCGCGCCCTTCTGCACGAACGGGTCGTTGTGCCGGGAACCGCGCAGCTCCGTTCCGGCAAACCCGGAACCGATTTCGAAGCCCTTGGTCGCCGGCAAGGACAACATCGCCTGGGCCAGCATCGCTTCGAGCTTGTCGAACACCGGCTCACCCCAGCCTGGAGGCACGTTGCGGCAGACGCAGGAGACGACCCCGCCGATCGAATCCTTGGCCGCGAGAACCTCGCGGACCAGCGCCTCCATGCGTACCGCGGACGCCTGGTCCGGGCAGCGCGACAGGGTGGCGTCGACCTGTGCCCGGCTGACCAGATCCGAGTTGATTCCGGCCGCCTTCTCGGCGCCAATCGAACTGACCCAGGCGACGATCTCAACACCCCACCTTTCTCGCAGGATCTTCTCGGCAATCGCCCCGGCAGCCACCCGGCCGATGGTTTCACGGGCACTGGACCGGCCACCGCCGCTGCTGGCCCGGGTGCCGTACTTGGTTTGGTAGGTGAAGTCGGCATGGGAGGGCCGCGGCACCTGGTCCATTTCGTCATAATCGCCGGGGCGCTGATCCTTGTTGTGCACCAGCAGGCCGATCGGGGTGCCAAGGGTCAGGCCGTTCTCCACCCCGGACAGGATGGTCACCCGGTCCGCTTCCTCGCGCGGCGTGGTCAGGTCGCTTTGGCCGGGCCTGCGGCGGTCGAGCTGCGGCTGGATATCGGCCTCGGACAACTGCAGGCCCGCAGGGCAGCCATCGACGATGGCGCCGACACCGATGCCATGGGATTCACCGAATGTACTGACCCGAAACAAGGTACCGAGTGAACTGGACATCGTCTTACTCCTGATTGATTTTAGATATTATAAACAATTCTCCAGACCAGGAAAGCCCTCAAAAAGGCTCGATTTGCACAGCAGCGCACATCCTGGTGCGCGCACCGTTGGTCTGCAGTAATCGCCTAGGATTGATCCGCCTGGAGCCGTTCGCAAAGTTCCACGAGATTGCCAACGGTCAGGGTCGGCTGGATTTCCCAGGGGTCGAACACCGCTTTCGATGAACGTTTGACCCAGGCGCCGCGCATCCCGGCTGAAATAGCGCCGATCACATCAAACGGATTGCCGGAAATCAGCCATGACTCGCAACCGCCGGCGCCCGCCTGACGCAGGAAGTGGGCATAGACCGCCGGGTTCGGCTTGAAGCTCTTGATCTCGTCGGTGCTGACTACCCCCTCCAGATACTGGTCGATACGCGCATGCTTCAGCAGGTTGCGCACATCGTCGGGTTTGCCGTTGGAGAACGCATACAGCCGGCAGTCGGCGGCCTTGAGCCGCGCCAGGCCCTGTTCGGCATCAGCGAACGCGGGCAGGTAGCGGTACGCGTCCAGCAGGCTGACCCGCTCTGCAGCGCTCATCTCGACCTGCAGGGCCTCACAGCAGAAATCGAGGGCGTTGCGGGTGCAGACGGAGAAATCACGATAGTTCTGCATCAACCCCCGGCGAAATGAATACTCGAGCTGCTTGGCACGCCAGAGGTTGGAGAAGGCCTCGGCACGATCGCCGATCAGTTTGTCCAGGGCGGTGACGATGCCGGCCGTATCGATCAACGTGCCGTAGACATCGAAGGCGATTGTTATTGACATGATGTCACTCCATATACCAGTGGATTAACCCTCCGCCCGGCCTGCCGGATACCGCTCAAGCCCAACATATGGTGACAGGGAACCCGGTGCGGAGGATCAGGCGTTGTCATTACCGGGTCGGGACGTTATTATAGCAGAAGAATCTCACATCGAAACCTACGAGAGGATGCGGCTTTGCAAACCATCTCCATAGAACTGGTCCCGCGCAACGCAGAGACCCTGAACCGGGATCTACAGCAGGTGCGGGAGCATTTCCCGGCAATCGACACGATCAATATTCCCGACCTGCTCAAGTTCTCGCTGAGGAGTTGGGAGGCCTGTGTCCAGGCCAGGCAACTCTTCCCGCACGCCATCCCGCATTTACGCGCCATCGACTACGACCTGGGCAAGCCCTTCCCTCTCGTGGAGACCTTCAGGCAGCATGGCATCGACAGCGTGCTGGTCATCGCCGGCGACCAGCCCCAGGACATGTCCCGCCGGGTGTTTCGCACCAGTTCGGTCGATTTGATTCGCGCCATCAAGGCGCAGATGCCTGACTTGAAGGTCTACGCCGGCATCGACCCTTACCGCACCGGGATCAAGACAGAGCTCGATTACGCCAAGCGCAAGCTCGACGCCGGCGCCGCGGGCTTCTTCACCCAGCCGTTCTTCGACCTGCGCCTGATGGAAATCTACCACGACCTGCTGTCTGGCCTGGAGGTCTTCTGGGGGATCAGTCCGGTGATGAGCGAGCGCAGCAAGGACTACTGGGACAACCTCAACAACGCCATTTTTCCGCCTGACTTCACCCCGACCCTCGAATGGAACCGGACGTTTGCCAGACAGGCCCTGGAATTCGTCGCAAAAACCGACTCGAACCTCTACTTCATGCCGATCCGCGTCGACCTGGTCGCTTACCTGGACGGCATCCTCTGATCAGGTCGCCAAGGTGTCAGTCGAGCGGATCGAACTGCCCTTTGTCGGCGTAGCACAAGGGACAGACCCAGTTGTCGGGCAATTCGTCAAAGGCTGTCCCCGGGGCGATTTCATTCATCGGGTCGCCCTTGTCCGGGTCGTAAATGTAACCGCAGTTGGCACAGATGTAGCGCATGCGCTTCTCCTCCCTTACCCATTATTCATTGTTCACGTCCCGCGCTGCCCATACCGTGATTAAACAGCAAAATACTTGGCCTGCGGGTGGTGGGCGATGATCGCCGAGGTGCTCACTTCGGGGACCATCTCCATGGTCTCGGTCAGGGTGACGCCGATCCGCTCCGGCTCCAGCAGCCGGAATAGCAGCTTATGGGCATCGAGGTCGGGACAGGCCGGGTACCCGAAACCATAGCGCGATCCCTGGTACCCCTGGGTCACATAGCCGGTCAGGTCGGCGGGCTTCTGCCCGGCGATGCCGAGTTCGACGCGCATGACCTCGTGCCAGTACTCGGCCAGGGCATCGGTCACCTCGACGCTGAAACCGTGCAGCATCAGGTAGTCGTGATAAGCGTCGGCCTCGAACAGCTTCTTGGTCTCCGCCGCGATCTGATCACCAATCGTGACCACGAAGAACGCGGCCACGTCGCCGCCCTCGTCGCGGCTGCGGTAGTAATCGGCGATACACAGGTGCGGCGGCGCCTGCTGGCGCGGAAAGTCAAAGGCCAGCGTCTCGCCGTCGGCCTCGATAAACACCGTATCGCCCTCGCTGTAACAGCGGAAATACCCGTAGGCAGCCTTCGGCTGGAGCAGGCCCTCGGCCAGGGAGCGCTCCTTGAGCTTTTCGTAGAGCGGTATGACCGTGTTTTGGGTCAGTTTGACGTATTCCTCGGCGCTGGTGCTGGCCGTGCGCCGGTAACCCCAGCGGCCGCGGAACAGGGCGGCTTCGTTGACATAGGGGAAGAGTTTGGCCGGATCGATATCGGTGACATGCCGCAGACCGTAGAAAGGGGGCTCCGGGACCGGGTGACTGCGGTCGATTTCGACGTTCTTGAGCCCCGGCTTCATACGTGGCTGGCCACTTGGCGCCGCCAGTTGGGTCGAGACCAGCCGGCCGGCCTCGTAATCCTTCAAGGCCTTGAGCCCGGCGAAGGCGTCGCCGCAGTAAACCACCGGAGCATCGTATCCCGGCACGCATGACTTGGCAACGAACTCAGGGGTCAGGGCGGCGCCGCCGAGCAGGATCGGTATCTTGAGCCCCGCCTCGCGGTATTGGGGCATGCTCTCCTGCATGACGATCGCCGACTTCACCAGCAGCCCGCTCAAGCCGATGATGTCGACCTTGAATTCGCGGGCCTTGGCGATAATCGTTTCGGCCGGCACCTTGATGCCGATGTTGAAAACCTTGTAGCCGTTATTGGTCAGCAGGATGTCGACCAGGTTCTTGCCGATATCATGCACGTCCCCCTGCACGGTGGCCAGCAGCACCTTGATCCCCTCGTCCTGCTCGACCCGCTGCATGTGCGGTTCCAGCCAGGCAACGCTTCTCTTCATGACTTCGGCCGACAGCAGCACGAAGGGCAGCAGCAGTTCGCCCTTGCCGAACAGGTCGCCGACATGGCGCATGGCTGGCACCAGGATCTGGTTGACGATCTCGAGGGGCGGGTAGCGTTCGAGCAGAACGGCGAGAATATCCTCGATGCCGTCCTTGTCGCCGCGTACGATCTTCTGGTGCAGTTCCTCCTCGGGACGGCCGGCTTGCACCTCATCGTCGGCAGAGGTTTCGACCCGCTCGGCGAAATGATCGATGAAACGCATCAGCGGCGACTTCTCCTGGCCCTGGCTGCGGTTATAGATCAGGTCGAGGCAGAAGGTCCGGTCTTCCTCGCTGACCTGGGCCAGCGGCAGGATCTTGCCGGCATCGATGATCGCTGCATCCAGCCCCACCTCGGTCGCCTCGTGGAGGAAGACCGAATTGAGGATCCTGCGTGCCGCCGGCGGCAGGCCGAAGGAGATGTTGCTCAAGCCGAGCAGGGTGAAAACCCCCGGCAGTTCCTGCTTGATGAGACGGACTCCTTCCAGCGTCTGGATGGCGGCGTCGAGCAGGTTCTCGTCACCGGCTCCGATGGTGAAGGTGAGGGGATCGAAGAGAAGGTCCTGGGGGCGCAGGCCATAGCTGTCGACCGCCAGCGTGTAGATCTCTCGGGCGGTTGCCAGCTTGTCAGCGGCGGTCATGGCCATTCCCTGCTCGCTGATGGTCAGGGCGACCACCGCCGCGCCGTATTTCTTCGCCAACCGGCAGACTTTTTCGAGGGTCTTGCCGCCGTCTTCCAGGTTGATCGAGTTGATCACGCAGCGCCCCGGGTAAAGTTTGAGGCAGGCCTCGATGCAGGCCGGACTGGTCGAATCGATCATGATCGGGACCTTGACCGACTCCGCGTAAAGCTTGACCAGACTGCTGAGGTCGGCGGCCTCGTCACGTCCGGCGTAAGCCGCACACAGGTCGAGCACCTGGGCACCGCGCGCCTCCTGGTCGAGACCGATGCGCACACAGCCGTCGAAGTCCTCGGCCAGCAGGCATTCGCGAAACTTCTTCGATCCGTTCGGATTGGAGCGTTCGCCGATCAACAGCGGGGGGATTTCCTGGGCGATTTCGACGGCCTGGTAGAGGCTCGACAACGACGGTTTCATATCAACACCTCCCGGTCGGCCGGGACAAGGTTGCGGCAGGCCGTGGCGAGTTGCCGGATATGCTCCGGGGTGGTGCCACAGCAGCCACCGATGATGCTCACCCCGTCCTGTTCGATAAACGCACGCATATGGCGCGTGAATTCGCCAGGGGTCATCGGGTAGAAGGTCCTGCCGTCGACCACCTCAGGCAGCCCCTGGTTCGGCATGCAGGAGATGCGCCCCGGCCAGTTCTGGCGGAGGAAGCGGATATGGGACACCATGTCGGCCGGACCGGTGGCGCAGTTGAGGCCGAGGGAGAAGATCGGAAAAGGTTCCAGGGAGGCACAGATCGCGGCCATATCGCTGCCGACCAGCATGGTCCCCTGGCGTTCCATGGTCACCGAGACCAGGACCGGAACCGCGCGGCCAACCTGCTCGAACACTTCGAAACAGGACACGACGGCGGTTTTTACCTGCAGGAGGTCCTGGCAGGTCTCGATCACCAGAGCGTCGACCCCGGCCTCAACCAGCGCCCGCATCTGTTCAGCCAGCGAGGCGGCCAGTTGGTCGACAGAAATGTGCCCCAGCGAGGGCAGCTTGGTGGTCGGGCCGACCGAACCGGCGACGTAGCATCCCTTCCGGGCGCCGATTGCCGCACGCGCGTTGGCCACTGCGGCGCGGTTGATGTCCGCCGTCTTCTCCGCCAGGTCATACTCGGCCAGGACGATGGAGCTGGCACCGAAAGTATTGGTTTCGACCACCATCGCTCCGGCATCGAGAAACGACTCGTGGAGCGCAACGATCGTTTCCGGTGCCGTGAGATTCAACAGCTCGTTGCATCCGGCGCAACCCTGCCAGGCCGCCTCCGGAATCGTCACGTCCTGGAGGTTGGTACCACAGGCACCGTCAAACAGCAGCAGCTTTTCGTCGCTAAAACTCATGGAATGAAAGTCCTTTTAAAAAAACGGCCCTAAAACCCAAACAAAGGCATAAAAAACTTATGCCATTCGACTAACGCAAAGATGCGGAGGCGCAGAGAGCAATGCCCAGGTCGTGATAATTTCTTCAGATTAATGAATTTTCCCTCTGCAACCTTTGCGCCTCTGCCGTTAAACATTTTTTCAGGTTACTGAACCGTTCGAGATCCATCTGTTTTGGACGCGGCACCGCAGGCGATACAGACTTCGGCGGTTTCATAAAGGCCGTTTTCTGCATTGTAAATGGACGCCGGACGCAGATGCAGGGCACAGGTCGTTCGGTAGCAGAGCGCACATGTCCTGCTTTCGGTTGCATCCGATTTAAAGTCACAGATGTGACAGAGCCAGGGGGATCTTTCCATGTCGCGGCTTGGGCTCTTCAGCCAAATCTTTCAGATCGTTCGATCTCAGCAATCGCACAATGACCGTTCAGGCATTATGCCTACGGCCTCACGCAAAGGCAAGCCGAGGCCTGGATTAGCATGAAAAGGCAAGTATTTCTTGACCCTTCTGCAGGAAAAGGTATTATTTTGCTTACCCTCGCACGTTGCATCTGCCCATCCGTTTATTCCACGGATGATACTCAAAAGTCTATCATCATGAGGAGAACATTACCGCATGGACATTCGATCATTCAATCCACCCGTTCGTACTCTGATGGGCCCCGGCCCGTCTGATGTTCACCCGCGCATTCTCGAGGCCCTGTCACGGCCGACCATCGGTCACCTGGACCCTGCCTTTATCGACCTGATGGACGAGGTCAAGGAACTGCTCCAGTACGCATTCCAGACCGAAAACGCCCTGACCATGCCGGTCTCTGCCCCCGGTTCGGCCGGGATGGAAACCTGCTTCGTCAACCTGGTAGAGCCTGGCGACAAGGTGATCGTCTGCCAGAACGGGGTCTTCGGCGGGCGCATGAAGGAGAACGTCGAGCGTTGCGGCGGCATCCCGGTCCTGGTGGAAGACCCCTGGGGTACGGCCATCGATGCCGGCAAGCTTGAAGATGCCCTCAAGGCCCATGCCGATGCCAAAATCGTGGCCATGGTGCACGCTGAAACCTCCACGGGGGCGCAGTCGGACGTTGCCGCGCTGGTCAAACTGGCCCATGCGCATGACTGTCTGACCATCGTCGACACGGTCACCTCCCTCGGCGGGACCCCGGTCAAGGTCGACGAATGGGGGATCGACGCCATCTACTCCGGGTCGCAGAAATGTCTCTCCTGCACTCCCGGACTGTCGCCGGTGAGCTTCAACGAGCGGGCATTGGAAAAGATCCGCAACCGCCGGGCCAAGGTGCAGAGCTGGTTCATGGACCTGAACCTGGTCATGGGTTACTGGGGGACCGGCACCAAGCGGGCCTACCACCACACGGCGCCGATCAACACCCTCTATGCCCTGCATGAGGCCTTGGTGATGCTCAAGGATGAAGGCCTGGAGAACGCCTGGGCCCGCCACATGAAAAACCACCTGGCGCTCAGGGCGGGGCTGGAGGCGATGGGCCTGCAATTCATCGTCAAGGAGGCAGATCGCCTGCCGCAGTTGAATGCAGTCACCATCCCCGCCGGAGTCGACGATGGGGCGGTCCGCAGCCGACTGCTCAAGGAATACAACCTGGAGATCGGCGCCGGGCTCGGAGCCCTGGCCGGCAAGGTGTGGCGCATCGGTCTCATGGGACATGCCAGCCGCGCGGAAAACATCCTCCTCTGTATCGGCGCGCTCGAGTCGATTCTGGGTGATATGGGGGCCGAGATCAAGCGCGGGGTCGCCCTTCCGGCGATGCAGAAAGCTCTCGCCTGAATACCGCTTTCAAGATCCTTGTGCGGCAGGGGTCACCCGACCGGGGGCCCCTGCCTTTCAGCGGACGTCATCAACCGCTGGCATGACGATCTTGTCATCAAAAACCGCAGAGACTAAAAAAACAAGTTGACCTGAACCCTGAAAATGTTTTAACTGACTAAAATAGTCATGTTTGTATGTGAGTCAATGGCCCCACCTTCATTTGAATTCACTGCATTAAGGGAGGAAAAGATGACTTCAGCAAAAACCAGCAACAGCGCAGGCCTGCAGATCCGGGACAATCTCGCCGAAGCCTATCGTGACGTCTACACACCCGAGGTCCTGGCCGCTCTCGCACACATGGTGCAATTCAATGCCGAGCAGAAACGCCTGATGGCAGAGCGGACCCATCGCCGGACCGCGCGCATCAAAGAGCGTCGCCCGATCACCTTCCTGCCGGCTGACGCCGAGATCAAGGGGACCGGTATCCGCGTTCAGGATGCCCGCGACGGCAAGTTCGTTGGTGCGGTCATTCCCCATGACCTGCAGCGCCAGTGGCTGCAGGGCACCGGTCCGGCTGCCAAGCCGAATTCGCCGGTCAAAGCCAACCTGCGCAACGTCGCCTACGCCCTGCTTTCCGGGGCCGACGGCTGGATGTTCGACGGCGAGGACGCCCTCGGCCAGGTCACGACCATGTCACTGGACAACCAGCGCAGCCTCAAGCTGGCCATTGCCCGCGACCCGCTCTTTTACGAGGTTGCCGAAGGCGTCGCCGGTGAAATGAACGCCTGGGCCAGGGACTTTTTCGGCCATGAGATTATCAGCGACTGGCGCAGCCAGCTCGATTTCACCACCAAGATCTTTCGCGCCCGCGGGCTGCACCTCGACGACCGGCACATCCGGGTGAATGGCCAATCGCTTTCAGCGTCGATCGTCGACATGACCCTTTACATCGTCAACAACCACAAGGCGATGCGTGCCGCCGGCTCTTCCATCGTCCTCTACCTGCCGAAAATGCAGACCGCCGAAGAGGCCGGTTTCTGGAACCGGCTGCTGTCCGCCCTCGAAGGCTACCTCGGTCTTGATCAGGGCACCATCAAGGTCTACGTGCTGGTCGAACAGCTTGAGCAGACCTTCCAGTTGATGGAAATCCGCGCCGCCCTGGGGCTCCATTTTGTCGGCTTCAACACCGGCCGCTGGGACTACATCAACAGCGTCTCCGATGCCAACTGCTGGGACGCCGACTTTGTCAATCCCAACATCGAATCGATCGTCATGACCTACGGCTACATGCGCAATTACGAAGATCGCGTGCGCCGCGCCGTCAACACCCCGGATGTCAACGGCAACTACGCCCTCTGGCAGGGGGGCATGGAACCGAACATCCCGGTAGGTTCGGCGGAAGGGGTCGCCAGCAGCATGAAAAAAGCCCGCGCCGGCGCCGTGCGTGAACAGCAGGAAGGCGCCAGCGGCAAATGGATCGCCCACTGGAAAATGGCGCACATCATCCGTCCGGTCTGGGCAGAGGTCGGCGAAGCCAACCAACTCGGGCGCAAGTTCCCACCGCTGGGCTACACCGAAGCCGATGCCGCCGGGCTGACCCTGCTCGAACCGGCGCCGAGGACCGTGCGTGGCGCCCGCAACCTGCTGAGCGTGGCGCTGCAATACGGCAACGCTTTCGGCCAGGGGATGCAGGCGGCGGCCCTCAAGCCCGCCGACTTCTTCGGCAACGACGACATCCTTTACCTCATGGAGGACATGGCCACAGGCGAAATCCGCCTGAGCATCCTCTGGGAATGGATCCACAAGGGCGCGGCTTTGACCGAGGACGATGCCGAAACCGGTTTGAAGGCCGGGGACGTGTTCACCGTGGAGATATTTCACCGCCTGCTCGAAGAGGAGTACGCCAAACTGCTGGCCGCCAGCAACCGCGACGTGCACGACAATTCCAAAGGCACCAGCCTGCCGGTCGCCAGGGCTATCGTCGAAGCCTACGTCCTCGATCCGGTCAAAACGCCCTGGTACATCGACCTGCTCAACCTCAACCTCAACAATTTTGACCTGGATACGGCCAGGAAGCGCATCGCCTTGTACCTGGAAACTCTGAAAAAAAGAGACGAGCGCATTACCGAAAACCTCGACACTTTGCCTCAAGGGAGCTGTTAGTCCAGCAGGAGAACAATGATGGGACCCTTTGCCGAAAAAATCCGTTCGACCCGAGACTGGTTTGCCTCACCCCGTTTCAAGGATATTGTGCGTCTCTACACACCGGACCAGGTCGTCGAGCAGCGTGGCACCATTCCGGTCGATTACACCGTCGCCCGCGATGCCGCCGCAGCCTTCTACGACCGTCTGCACGAGCTGTTCGCCCAGAAAAAATCGATCACCACCTTCGGCCCCTACTCACCCGGGCAGGCCGTTTCTATCAAGCGCATGGGGATCGAGGGAATCTACCTGGGCGGGTGGGCCACCTCGGCCAAGGGTTCCGCCAAGGAGGACCCAGGCCCGGACCTGGCCAGTTACCCTTTAAGCCAGGTCCCTGATGAGGCGGCTCCGCTGGTCAGGGCTCTGCTCGCCGCCGATCGCAATCAGTATTTCCTGCGCCTGCGCATGAGCGAACAAGAACGGAGTCGGGTTCCCGAGGTCGACTACCGGCCGTTCATCATCGCCGATGCCGATACCGGCCACGGCGGGGATGCCCACGTGCGCAACCTGATCCGGCGTTTCGTGGAAGTGGGCGTTCCCGGCTACCATATCGAAGACCAGAAGCCCGGCGTGAAGAAATGTGGCCACCAGGCCGGCAAAGTTCTGGTCCCGGTGGACGAGCAGATCAAGCGCCTCAACGCGGCACGTTTTCAGCTCGACGTCATGCAGGTGCCGGGGATTATCGTCGCCCGCACCGATGCCGAAGCCGCCACCTTCCTCGACGGTCGTGGCGATGAGCGCGACCAGCACTTTATCCTGGGAGCCACCAACACCAATATACCCAACTACAAAACGGCCTTCCTGGCAGTCATGCGCCAGTTCCACACCAAGGGGGTACCGGAGATCAACGGCCACCTCATGTACCGCATCTCGGATGCGATGTACGCAGAAGCCGATGAGTGGCTCGTCAAGAATGGCCTCTCCGCAGAGATCGAAGCCGCCATCAAGAAAATGCCTGGCCGCAGCACCGCTGACATCAACGCAGCCCTCGACAATGCCGCAACCCGCCTGCTCGACCTCTGGCAGATGGAAGCCAGCATGAAAACCTTTGGCGAGGCCGTCGCCGACGTCATGGCCTTTCACCTCGACGAAGGCGCCGAGCTGCCGATGAGCGTGGATGAATGGCATGCGTTCGTGGAGGAGTCCTCCTTTAGTGAAGCACGGCAAAAAGCCCGCACCATGGGCTTCAATATCATCTGGAACTGCGACATCGCCCGCACACCCGAAGGCTACTACCAGGTCAAGGGCGGCATCCCTTACGCGGTGGCCAAGTCCCTGGCCGTGGCACCCTTCGCAGATATCATCTGGATGGAGACCAAGACCGCCGACCTGCATGACGCCAAAATCTTCGCCGACGCCATCCATGCCGTCTACCCGGACAAGATGCTGGCCTACAACCTGTCGCCGTCTTTCAACTGGGATACCACCGGGATGAGCGAAGAGGAGATGCGACGCTTCCCTGAAGAGCTGGGCAAGCAGGGCTTCGTATTCAACTTTATCACCTACGGCGGCCACCAGGTCGACGGCATGGCCGGTGAGGAATTCGCCCGGGCCCTCAAGGAAGACGGCATGCTCGCCCTGGCCCGCCTGCAGCGCAAGCTGCGCCTGGTGGATTCGCCCTATAAAACCCCCCAGACCTACGTTGGCGGGCCGCGCTCGGATGCCGGCCTCATGGCAGTTTCCGGTGGCACCGCCACGACCAAGGCCATGGGCAAGGGCTCGACCCAGTACCAGCACCTGATCGAAACTGAAGTCCCCCCGCGACGCCTCGAGGAATGGCTCAAGCTGTGGACCGGCCACTACCAGCTGGATTCCGGGCTGCGCGTCACCCTCAGGCCGCATATCGCCGGTTCCGAACTTCTGGAATTGACCCTGGCCGACAGTCAGGGCACCAGGATGGCGAACATCATCTTCGCTGTCCTCCAGGACCGCCGTGAGCGCAACATGCTGTCGATCCGCGACCAGAACACCTTTAACGAGGACTTCCGCCAGAAGCGTTTGATGACCCTGATCACGCTGTTCCTCATCCACCGCTACAAGGCGGTCGCCGTCCACTATGTCACCCCGACCGAGGACAACCAGTTCCAGGCCGAAGGGATGAAGGGGCTGGGCCTCTACGAAAGCATCCAGATCGAGATCGGCCAGATCATCGTGGCCCGTGTCAACGTCGAGCTGGTCAAGGAACTGGTCAAGCCTGAGAGTGCAGACCTCAAGCGGCTCATCACCAAGGGCTAAGCCCTGCCACCAGGCCTGGAGCGCGCTCCAAAATCCACCTGGGCCGATGATCCACGACATTCTCCAAGAACCACCAAGAGACCGCTACGGCGGTCTCTTTTACTTGGTACCGGGAGCCACCCAGCCCCGGTTAATCACGGGCGGTCTCCACCGCTACGGCCCCGACGATCAGTCGGTTTGCCGCATCCACTGGTTGCGATCCTTCGTGACCGTATGCAAAAAACCAACGGCGCAGGAGGAAACTCCTGCGCCGTTCGCTGTACGGTGGTTGCCAGTGAGCTCTACTTGCTTTTGCCGATCATGTAATCAACGGCCGCCTTGACCTCGGCGTCGCTCAGGGCGCTGTTGCCGCCCTTGGCCGGCATGGCGCCGTCACCCTGCAGGGCGCTCTTGTACATGACGTCCATACCCTCGCCAATGCGGTGAGCCCAAGCCGGCTTGTCACCCAGTTTTGGGGCCCCGGCAACACCACTGGCGTGGCAGACGGCACAGCTTTTCTGGTAGACCTGTTCGCCGGTCATGCCCTGGCTGAAGGCAGCGGCCGGCAACAACAGTGCCGCAACAACGACAAAGATGATCGATACTTTCATAAGTCCTCCTGAACAGTTGAAAAGGGCATTTCTGTTTCTTGCCGGCCGGCACCGAGGGTGCCTGATCGCGGCCCTTGCGCTGCAAACAGCTCAAGGGTGATCTGATATCACTTCTACAGCATGACCATGAACCTGTCAAATGACGATCCCGCAAATCCCGAGAGCCACTGGCAGGATCGTCGTGCCGGCATTACCGGTCAAATGACACCTCGGCACGCCGTGGAGAATGAAACGACTTGTCGGCGGCATGTCAATCACAGCCTGCGGCCAGCCAAACCCACTTCCCCCCATCCATCAGAAGTTTGCATGGCCGCTCTTGTTCAGGTAGTAATCGTAATCTCCCTCATAGGGGGTCATCTGCCCGTGATCGATCTCGAAGACCCTGGAAACCAGCGAACGCAGGAAATGACGGTCGTGGCTGACCAGGACCACGGTGCCGGCGAAATTCTGCAAGGCCTCGAGCAACACCTCGCGCGACTGGATGTCGAGATGGTTGGTCGGTTCGTCGAGCACCAGGACATTGAGCGGCCGTGCCAGCAGCATCGCCAGCACCACCCGGCTTTTCTCCCCCCCGGAGAGCTTGTCGATGCGCTTGTCGACATCATCCCCCTGGAAGAGAAACGCGGCACAGAGGTTTCGGACCACGCCGATCGAAGCCATGGGCAGCGCGGACTGGACGGTTGCAAAGACGGTCCTCTTCGGGTCGAGCAGATCCATTGAATGCTGGCTGAAGTAGCCGAGGTGAACGTTGGCGCCGATCGTCACGCTGCCGGAGCTCGCCTCGGTCTGACCGGCGAGGCACTTGAGGAAGGTTGACTTGCCGGCTCCGTTGACCCCGACCACGGCGATCTTCTCGCCGCGCCGAATCAGCCCGGACACCCCGCTGAAGACCGATTTTCCCGCGCCTTCAGGCACAGGCCAGACTTTGGCCAGTTGGTCGATTTTGGCGACGTCGTCACCGGAGCGCGGCGGTTCGTTGAAAGCGAACTTGATGACCTTCTGTTCGGCCGGAATCTCGATGCGTTCGATCTTGTCGAGCTTCTTGACCCGCGACTGCACCTGGGCGGCATGGGAGGCCCTGGCCGCGAAGCGGCTGATGAATTCCTCCTCCTTGGCGAGCATCTCCTGCTGGCGGCGGTGACTGGCGAGCAGCTGCTCGCGGCGGATGTCCCGCTCGCGCAGGTAGAAGTCGTAGTTGCCGCCGTAGGTGGTTATGGCGCCGTCGGCAACCTCGATAATCCGAGTGACCAGCCGGTTCATGAACTCCCGGTCATGGCTGGTCATCAGCACGGCGCCCTTGAACTCGGTCGCCAGCCAGTTTTCCAACCAGACGATCGACTCGACATCGAGATGGTTGGTTGGCTCGTCGAGGAGCAGCACATCAGGGTTGATGGTCAGGATCTTCGCCAGGGCGATGCGCATCTTCCAGCCGCCGCTGAAGCTCTCCACCGGCCGGATGTAGTCTTCCGGGCCGATCCCTAGGCCGGTCAGCACAGCCTGGGCTCGGCTCTCCAGGTCATAGCCGCCGCGATGCTCGAACTCTTCCTGGGCGTCGCCGTACCTCTCGAGCAGTCCTGCCAGGGCGTCGTCCGCCATCGGCTCGCACATCGCGGACTCCATCACCTTGATCTCCTCACCCAGCTGCATGGTGCGGGCCGAGGCCGCCATAACCTCGGCCAGTGCCGAACGGCCGGCCATATCACCGACATCCTGGGAAAAGTAGCCGATCACGGTCTTCTTGCTGCAGCTGATCTCGCCGCCGTCGAGCTGCTCCTCACCGGTAATCAGCCGGAAAATGGTCGACTTGCCGGCGCCGTTCGGACCGACCAGACCGCTGCGGCTGCCGGGGGAGATCTGGAAGCTGGCGTTCTGAAACAGGGTGCGGGTGCCGTGCTGACGGGTGATATTGGCCAGATGAATCATGTGCAACCTCAAAAAGCCGGGGAGCAGCCGACTGGCTGCTCCCCGGGATATTCCCCTACAGGGTTTACAGAACTCTCTTCTACAACAGACTACAACTTTTGTCACGTAAAACCCGACGACGGCAGACGCCCGGCCAACGCGAACCCGGTGCAGCGATCAGAAGCCCTTGACCATCCCGCCATCGACCATGATGGCACTACCGGTCACATAGGAGCTCGCTCCCGAGGCCAGGAAGGCAACCACGCGGGCGAACTCGTCCGGATCGCCGTAGCGACCGAGCGGAATCAGGCCACGCGATTCGGCCACGACCTGATCAAGCGCCACGCCACGTTTATCGGCCTTGAGTTGATCGAGATAGCTGGTGCGGTCGGTGGCGATCCGTCCCGGGGCGACGGTGTTGACCAGGATCTTGTAGGGAGCCAGTTCATTGGCCAGGCTCTTGCCAAGGCCAAGCAGGCCCATACGGAAGACGTTGGAGAGGATCAGGCCGGGAATGGGCTGCTTGATGGACGACGACGTGATGTTGATGATGCGCCCGCCCTTCTCCTTCAGGTCGGGAAGCACCG
This sequence comes from Geobacteraceae bacterium, assembly GCA_024641085.1. GTDB lineage: Bacteria > Desulfobacterota > Desulfuromonadia > Desulfuromonadales > BM103 > JAHEDT01. The sequence goes on from JAHEDT010000002.1 coordinate 25,929, forward strand.
CCCGGACCATCCTCACGCAGCTGAGCAGGTTGAGTTCGAAAGCCTGCTGCCAGGCCGCATCGTCGACCTGACTAAAATCTCCACCCGGGGGGCCTCCGGCGTTGTTGACGAGGATATCGACCGGCCCCAGGCTTTCGCGGGTCGCCTTAACCAGGGCCTCGATGTCGGCCGCTACGGTGATATCGCAGGGCCGGCACGCCACCTTGCCCCGGGCCTCAGCCAGCAGTTCCTGGCGGGCGGCTTCCAGTTGTTCGGCATTGCGGCTGGTCAGCATCACGTGGCAGCCCTCGCGTGAAAGCTGGGCGGCGACCGCCTTGCCCAGGCCCTTGCTGGAGGCCACCACCAGGGCGACCTTGTTCTGTAATTGCAAATCCATCCGTCGAATTCTCCTTTTGCTGAGGTGCTAAGGTGTTATTGCGGGCGACTGTCGCAGAGTCAACCGGCCCGCTTGAGATCCTTGACCGGGTTGGCCAGGTTGGGGAAGCCGTCAATCCGCGCTTCGACCACGTCTCCGTCATTGATGACCACGGCTCCCGGGGTACCGGTGGAGATGATGTCCCCCGGCAGCAGGGTCATGACCCGGGAGTGGAAGGCGATCAGGAAGTCGGGCCGGAAGGTCATGTTGGCGACGACGTTGCGTCGGTGCAGCTGACCGTTGAGATAGGTCGCGACCTGCAGTGACAAGGGATCGTCGACCTCGTCCGGGGTGACCAGGTGCGGGCCGAAGCTGAAGAAGCTGTCGAAACTTTTCGACAGAGTCAGGTTACGCGGATTGCGCTGGAGGATGTCCTCGGCGGTCATATCGATGATTGGCACGAAACCGGCGACCACCCGGTAAGCCTGGTCCTGCGGGACGTCCTTGCAGCGCTGACCGATGACGATGCCCAGCTCCGCCTCGCCGGTGGTTCGCTCGGAGAGCAGTGGCACGCGGATCGTCTCGCCCGGGCCGATGATGGTGGTGTCCGGTTTCATGAAGCTGGCCGGTTCGGCGCTGGGGGCCGTCTCGCTGAGGTCCCGGGCATGCTCCGTATAATTCAGGCCGATCCCCCAGATCTTGCGGGGATGGCGGTATGGCGGGGCGTAATCGGCATCCAGCGGCAGCCGGGCGGCGGACGGCCCTTGCAGCTTCGCATCACCACCATGGCGATACCAGCGGTTGAGTGCGGCGAGCTGGCCGGAGGTGATGAGTGTCAACAGGTCGGTTGGCCAGGCACTGTCGGTGATGCGATTGAGTTCTTCCAGGGTGATCAAGCCGTCGGCGGTGACGATGGCGGCAGTCTCCCCGCCCTGATGTCTGATGGTTGCCAGGCGCATAAGTCGTGTGTCTCCCTGCCGTCGGCTAGGCGATGAATGAATTCGGGTCCAGGCACCGGCTCAAATCGGCGCCGGGCAGCAGCTCCGCCAGCAATTTCTCAAGTTGTGCTGCGGCAGCCTGGTTGAGGGATGCCCCGGGGTGGCGGACGGTGCCGTCGGCCAGCAGGCCGCGCCGACGGAAGAGCTCTTTGCGAATGGCGATCCCCGGCTGCTGCTCGAAGACGATCAGGGGCAGGAAGTGGCGGTAGATGGCCGCCGCGGCCTCCGGGCGCTGCTCACGCATCGCCCGGACCATGGCCATCAGCACCTCCGGGAAGGCAAACCCGGTCATGAAGCCGCTGCTGCCGCTGCGCAGATCGAACAGGCCGTAAAGGGCTCCAAGCCCTGTGAGGATCGGGACCCTGCGCCCGGTCATGCCCCGAAGCAGCGCCTCGACACGGGCCGGAGTCGGCACGCCCTCTTCCTTGAAGCATGCAACCTGGGGCAGCTCCTCGACCAGGCGCAGCAACAGGGGGATCGACATGTGCACCTGAGTGGAGGCCGGATGATCCTGTACGACCATCGGGATCGAAAGGCCGTCTGCGACCCGCCGGAAGTATTCGAAAACCCGCTCCTCGTTGGGAACCGGTTCCTGGGACGGGGTGACCATGACCGCCGCGGCGCCGAGGTCCTCGGCCATCTGGCAGAGGCCGCGGGTCGCCAGGGTGCCCTTGTGACTGACGCCGACCACGATCGGCATACATCCATCGGCGGCGGAGACGGCCGTGCGAATCAGCCGTTCGCGCTCGGCATCGAGCATCCGGTTGGATTCACCGAGCACGCCGAGCACGGTGACGCCGTCAACACCGATGGCGGCCATGAAACGAACCAAACGGTCAAAGGATGCGAGATCGAGTTGTTCCTTCGCATCGAAGGGGGTCACCAGTATCGGGTAGACTCCCTGGAAATCTGGTCTATCAGGCATACGTGCTCCTTCAACAAAAACCTTCAAGCTATCGGCCGAACGAGGAACTATACCGTGACGCGCTCGCGAACAGCGGCACGCCGCGGCCACTGCTTGGCCACCACGACAATGAACAGGGCGAAGCCGATCAGGTCGATCCAGCCTTCCGGCCAGAGCAGGCCAATGGCCGCACCAAGCAGCAGCAGCACCTCCAACCAGGTCGCATGGTCCAGCAGGTAGCGGTCCAGGCAGGCGGCAAAGGCGATCAGGCCGACCAGCGTGCTGAGCATGGTCATGAACACATCCCCGGGCGGACCGTTCATCAGCAGAGGCCGGTAGGCCATGATGATCGGGATGATGTACAGCCCCTTGGCCAGCTTCCACGAGGTAAACGCCGTGCGCATCGGGTTGGCCCCGGCAATTCCGGCGGCAGCGAAACTGGCGAGGCTGACCGGCGGCGTCACGTTCGAGTCCTGAGAATACCAGAAGACGATCATGTGGGCGACAACGATCGGCACGCCCAGGTCCTCCAGGGCCGGCCCGGCCAGAATCACCAGTACGATGTAGGAGGCCGTGACCGGCAGACCCATGCCGAGCACCAGGGAGGCGGCCCCGATGAGAAGCAGGGCAAAGACCTTGATCCCCATGGAGAGGTCGAGGACCAGGTGGCTGAACTGCAGCCCCAGGCCGGTCAGCGAAACCATGCCGACGATGATCCCGGCTGCGGCACAGGCCACCGATACCATAACCGCATTCTTGGCACCGATCTCGAGGGTTTCGAGCAGCTGACGAATGCCCAGGCGGCTCTTCTTGCGGATGAAGCTGGCCGCGTAGGTGCTGACCACGGCCAGGAAGCCGGCCTTCATCGGCGAGACGTGTGACATCAGTGCGGCGACCAGGATCAGCACCGGGATCAGGAAGTGCAGGTTGTCCTTGATGACCGCCCAGGCCTTGGGCAGCTGGTCTTTGGGCTGCCCCTTGAGGCCAAGCTTCTGGGCCTCGAAGTGCACGAACATCAGTACGGTGACGTAGTACATGATCGCCGGGACGATCGAGATCTTGACGATGTGCAGGTAGCTGGTGTTGGTGAATTCCGCCATCAGGAAAGCGCCGGCACCCATGATCGGCGGCATCAACTGCCCGCCGGTGCTCGCCGCCGCCTCCACGGCGCCGGCCATATGTGCCGGATAGCCAAGCCGCTTCATCATCGGGATGGTGAAAGACCCGGTCGCCACCACGTTGCCGACCGCCGAACCGGATACCGAGCCCATGAAGCCGCTGGCGATCACCGCGGTCTTGGCCGCGCCGCCGCTGAAACGTCCGGTCAGGGCGTGGGCCAGGTCAATGAAGAAGTTGCCGCCGCCGGTCTCTTCCAGGAAGGCCCCGAACAACACGAAGATGAAGACGAAGGTCGAAGCCACGCCGAGCGGGATGCCGAAGACCCCCTCCGTGGTCAGCCAGAGGGTGGTGGCGATTCGTTCGATGCTGTAGCCCTTGTGGATGATCAGTTCCGGCATGTAGGGGCCGAACATGGCGTAGAGCAGGAAAGCCACGCAGATGCCGGCCATGATGTTGCCGATCACGCGACGGCAGGCCTCGATCACCAGGCAGACCCCGATCGCACCGACGAAAACGTCCATGGGCAGCCAGTCCCCCTGGCGCCGGAAGATCTCGTCCATGTTGATGTCGACATACAAAATGGTGAAGAGGCTCGCGGCGACCAGCGCCAGGTCGAGCACCAGCCAGATGGTCAGCTTGTCCTTGCGGGCGCCCTTGAAGGGTGGCCGCAGCAGGAACGTCAGGCAGAGGATGGCGCCGAGATGCACCGAGCGCTGCAGCAGCGCGGTCATGGCCGTGAGGCCGGCGGTGTACAGCTGAAAGAGGCTTAAGGCCACCGCCACCGCGAAGACCACCTTGGCAATGGTCGCCACCAGATAGCGGTTCTGATCAGCAGGGATCCTGCCGCGGTCCCCGTGGTGGACTTCAGCGGGTTGAGGGGGCGTTGCTTCTGACATCGACAGCTCCTGAATGAGGTGTTGCGGTATGCGGCACCAGGCGGCGCCAGAGTCCATAAAAATGGCTGACCGGTCGGGCCCAGACCCTGACTGCGGTTCCGGCGGCCAGTTCGGAAAGATTGGTGCGTGTCTCTCTCCAGAGAATGGTGTGGTCGACGCCGCGGCTGCCGATACGCAGGACGAACTCGCCGATCGGGTAGTGCATCTCCTTGAGCGACTGCAGCCCCCCCTGCCCGGTCCAATGGCCCCTGCCCGGCAGATCGCCCATGCCGGCACCGACCATGACGAAACGCTCCTCCTCGATGAAGATTCGCCCAGTGCGGTCGACGCTGTGCACTTCCCAGATCGGCTCCCGATCCACGGAATGGATGTAATTGAGCGTGAAGCCTTCCCCGAACGCCAGGGGGGCGACCAGCAAGGGCGCGCCCCCGGCGACCGGCTCGACCCTCAGTTCGAGGCTTCCAGGGGCCGCCAGATACCAGAGACCGGCCAACAGGAGGCCGAGGGTCAGCAAGACTTTGAAACGCAGCGCGGCAGGTATCGTTCGCTTCATGAAGGCAGACGCCGCTCCCGGCAGGGAGCGGCGCTCATACGGTATCGATCAGGGCTTGAGACGGTCCGGCACTTTGACGCCCTTCTCCTCAATGGCGCGGATGGCGCCTGGATGGAGTGCGATCGGGGTCTTGCTCACTGCGTTCTCGGGGGTCGAGTACTTGGCGAAGGGGTGGATCTTCTCCAGGAACCCGATGTTCTCGAACAGCGTCTTGCTGAGCTGGTAGACCAGGTCGTCGGGCAGTTCTTTCTGGACGATGATTACGTTCCAAACGCTGATGGTCGGCACCGGCTGGTCAACACCCTTGTAGGTGCCGGCATCCAGGTCCCAGCTGGAGTAGAAGCCATACTGGTCGGTGACCTTCTTCTGCTGCTCGGGGGTGAAGGCGACGACCTCGATTTCGTGGGTGGTCGCCAGGTCCATGATCGAGCTGGTCCCCGGGGCAACGACCCAGAAACCGGCATCGATCGTGCCGTCCTTGAGGGCGTTGGCGGTCTCGTTGAAGGACAGGCGGCTGGTGTCGAAGCTGTTCATATCGACGCCGATGGCCTTGAGCACCAGGTCGGCCATGAATGCCGTGCCGCTGCCGGGTGCACCGAGGCTGATCTTCTTACCGGCAAAATCGGTGACATTCTTGATTCCCGACCCCTTCAGGGTCACCAGCTGCAGGACGTTCGGATACATGCTGGCCATCGCCAGCACTTTCTGCGGCTTGCCTTCGAATTTGCCTTCGCCACGGAAGGCCTGGAAGGCGACGTCGCCCATGATCATGCCAACCACGGTCTCGCCCCGGTCAGCCAGCTTGACGTTCTCGACGCTGGCGCCGGTGACTTCCGCCACCGCCTTGACGCCCGGGATATTCTTGGTCCAGACCTCGGCGAGGCCGCCGCCATAGGGATAGTAGACACCGCCGGTACCGCCGGTACCGATGGACAGGAACGTGGTCTTGGCTGCAACGGTGACGGGCAGGCACAGGGCCACACAAATGCTCAGGGTAATCAGTATGCGTTTCATTGTTTGATGCCTCCTAGGGTCGTGGTCACTGGCTCACGGTTTTGATCAGCAGGGTCACGTTGCCGGCCTTCTCGGCCATTCCCTTGACGGGATAAGCGAAGGATGCTTCCATGCCGGGCTTGACGACCGGCGGCGTGCCTTTGGTGGGCAGCAGCCCGCCAACCGCCTTGCCGTTGTCGAGGAAGAAATTGACCCGGAAGCGCTGGTCGGCGCTGGAGACATTCTTCACCTTGACATCGAAGTGCAGAGACGGAACGCCCTTGTAATCCTTGATGTAGCACTGGAGGCTGACGACTTCTGCCTCAGGGGCCACCTGGGCATCGATGCTGCCCGCTTCGGCGCAGGAAAGGCCAGAAGACGCGGCGGGCGCTGCGGACATCGAGCTGGTGGTGGCACAGCCGGCAAGGGCCAGCGCGCAGACCAGCAGAACCGGCATGGACAAACTGCGTGAAAACTTCATTTCTGTTCCTCCTTTTTTTGGGTAAAAGATCTGCCCGGCACGGCACTCCGCACCCGGAAACGAACCTGCCTGCATTGCATCTGTACAGGATTTTGCTGCGTTACTGGTGTTGTTGGTCTTGTGAAATTGCTGGCGGTTGCATCTAATGCTGCAGGGGAAATCCTCTAACACGTCGTTAAAACGTCTATTTTCTTGGATAAAACAGCGGCTATCGACCAGAGGCCAACATCCTAAAACGCGGATCAACCCATTATGTCACGCCAGACAATATTTATAAAACGATGTTACTTTAAATTTGTAACCGGCCGCAACCCAAAAGTCCTCGTGTCCTATTGACGACAGCCCACGCCGGACGCAAACAGCCCCCTGCCTGGCCATCCTGATCAAACCATCATGGAATGCTGAGACGTAAGCTTCCAGGGCCCGACATTCCGCCGACACCCAGGCCGCGCCATGTAAAGCGGCAGAACCGTTGCCGGCACCGCCGCTTCCATCTTTTGATGCATTAGCATAAGCAGAAAAAAACCCTTTATGCGCGATAGAAAGACAAAACGCCTTCCGCTCATAAGGGCGGAAGGCGTTCTCGGGTTCGTTCTTCGACATTCTATCAGAGCAGGTCGACCCAGCCATGGGTATCCGGCAGACGACCATACTGGATGCCGGTCAAGGTGTCATAGAGTTTACGGGTCACTTTGCCGGTGGTCTTGCCATCACCAAGCACCACCGTCTGGTCGCGATAGGTGAACTGGCCAACCGGGGAAATGACCACCGCGGTCCCGGTCCCGAAGGCCTCGCTCAGGCGACCGTTTTCCGCTCCGGCGAAGATTTCATCGACCGACAGGGCACGCTGTTCGATGTCCAGCCCCATGTCCCTGGCCAGGGCCAGGATCGAGCGGCGCGTGATGCCATCAAGGATGGTTCCGGCCAGAGGCGAAGTCACCAGCTTGCCGTCAAAGAGGAAACAGATGTTCATGCTGCCCACTTCCTCGACGTGTTTTTTCTCCTTGGCATCAAGCCAGAGCACCTGGTCATACCCTTTTGCTCCAGCCTCACGGGCGGCGAACAGGCTCGCGGCATAGTTGCCGCCGGTCTTGACCTCCCCGGTACCGCCATGTGCAGCCCGCACATAATGGTCAGAGATCCAGATCTTCACCGGGGCCAGTCCGCCCTTGTAATAGGCGCCGACCGGGCAGAGGATGATAAAACAGAGGTATTCATCGGCCGGGCGCACGCCCAGCATCGGTTCGGAAGCGATCAGGGTCGGCCGGATATAGAGGCTGGTCCCTTCGCTGCGCGGAACCCAATCCGCTTCGAGACGCACCAGCTCCTTGAGGGCCTGCAGCATAAAGGATTCATCAACCTCGGGCATGCACATGCGCCGTGCGCCATGATTGAAGCGGCGGAAATTATCCATCGGCCGGAACAGGGCAACCTGGCCATCCGGGCGCCGGAAGGCCTTGAGGCCCTCGAAGATTTCCTGAGCGTAGTGCAGCACCATCGCCGCGGGGTCAAGCGCAAAAGGCTGATAAGGCTGAATGCGCGCATCATGCCAGCCCTTGCCGGTCTTGTATTGCATGACGAACATGCGATCGGTGAACTGTTTACCGAAGGCCAGCTGGGTTTCGTCAGCAATGCGCGGCTTGTGTTTTTCCAATGGCAGGATCTGCAGGTTCATATGTTTGACGCCCTCCCTAAAGCGCTGCGTTTCCCAAGACTTCAATCTTGGATTATGTAGCATAGGGGCGAGCGGATACGCAAGCCTTAAGCAGTCGACAGAGCACAAGCCCTGCCCGGGGTCACCCTTCCTCGGCACCCTTGTCCTTCGATCCGAATCGGGCCTCGCCGTAAAGCAGACGGTTCATGTTGTCATCGATCTCCTCATGTCGAAAACGCTCAAGGAAGCGATGGTATTCGGCCAGATCAGCCAGATCCTTCATATCGACGGCGGAACTCTTGACGCGCCAGAGATCTTCCATGGGAGGCTCCTTGTGACGGGTTCAGCACTGTACGTGAAGACAGCATACGGCTTTTTATATGTTTTTCAAGGTATTTTTTACACGATTTAGTAAAACACGGTCTCGAAAATACCATGGAGGACCCGCGGTGGAACCTGCTTACCACTTGATATCACATGCTATTGTCTGTTCTACTCAAGGTCAGGCGAGAATCCTACAACTGGAGCGAAACATGACTTACCAGGAGTTCAAAGAGGCCGTAGAGGTCTTCGGCCTGGGGGAAAGGGCGACCCTCGAACAGATCAAGGATCGCCATCGACAGCTGGTCAAGGCCCATCATCCCGACCGGGGAAGCAGCACCGACCCGCAGACGATTCGCGCGATCAATCGCGCCCACAAAACTCTCATGCAGTACTGCCGCAGCTATCACTTCTGTTTCAGCGAAGCGGAGTTCCTGGAGCAGACGCCGGCCGAGCGCATCAGGCGCCAGTTCGGCTGGGATCCCGTCTGGGGCGGTCGCGAGGAGACTCAGGAGGATTGATCAGACGCCGTTCACCAGCTCGAAAGTTTCGTTCTGGTCGTTGAAATTGAAGATTTCGCCTGTCTCGATAATGTAGTACCAGCCGTAAATATTCAGGCTGCCCTGCTGATAACGTTGCTTGACATAGGGATAGGTCAGCAGATTGCGCATCTGCACCAGGATATTGATCTGCTCGGTCAGCCACTCGCGTTTTTCGGGGCACTCCACATCCATCTGCCGGTCGACCCGCCCCCGCACCTCCCGGGAGATTTCCAGCCAGCGCCTGACGTTGGGCAGGTGGGCCAGCTGCTCCGGCGGCTGGTTCATGGCCGCACAGCCGCCGCAGTTTGAGTGGCCGCAGACGACGATATTTTTCACCTCGAGAGCCTGGACGGCATATTCAATCGATGAGGTCGTGCCGACATATTCTTCCGTGTGCCGAAAGGGTGGCACGATATTGGCGATATTGCGCACCGTGAAGAGTTCCCCGGGCATGGTACGGGTAATCAGGTCCGGCACCACCCGCGAATCGGCACAGCCGATAAACAGGGTATGCGGCGTCTGCGTCCGCCGCAAGGACTGGAAAAGCTCCTTGTGCGATTCAAAATCATCCTGGCGAAACTTGGCAATCCCTTTGAAAAGCTTATCCATGATTTTTACCACGAAGTGGACCTCAGGCGGCCCTGAAGGGCCAAGCCATTATTGAACAGCGACGGTTCCCGGTGGCATCATCTGGCTCGTTCATTGCCGTTCACCAGCTGTGGCCGCCAGGAAGGCGTCACCACCTCGAAGATACTCTCCAACAGGTCCTCCAGCAGAGCATCGTCACCGCCATGCGGATGCATGACCACGCTGCGGCCGCGGCGATGCTCGAAGCCATTCACCCGCAAACCGACAAGCTGTCCGGACGCCAGAGAACTGCTCACCAACGCCCGGGATACATAGGCAATCCCGGCCCCTTCCATAACCGATTGAATCGTAAAACGCAAGTCGTCAGAGACCACCACGCCATCAAAATCTGCGAATTCAAAACCACAGGCAAACAGGTTCCTGCGCATCAATTCCTTGGAGCTGCAACCATCCCGACGGGCAAACAGACGGTAGGGCTTGAGGTCGGCAAGCTGAATCACCCCATCGGCATTCGGAATGGCCAGTGAAGCAGCAGCGACCACGAGCATTTCATCGTCTGGCATGGGATAACGTTCAAAGTCGGAGAAATCATGCTCAAGGGCGTGCTCGATCGCGACCAGGTCGAACTCCTCGTTGCGCAGGCCCTGCAAGGCTTCCGCCGGCTGCAGGAAAACGAACTTGAAATCATTCAGGTCGGAGTTCCTCCGCAGGAAGCTGCTCAACACCTGGGGCAGGAATGCCATGCCGAAGGTTGGCGTGCAGCACAGGGACAGGTGTTTTTGTGCGGCAGACTCCCGCAGACAGTTCAACAGCTCCTTCTCTTTGTCGAGGATATCCTTCGCCTTGGCAAAAACAAGCTGGCCGGCAGGCGTCAGGACAAGCTTCTGCCCGGAACGGTCGAGCAGCTGCTGGCCGAAATGCTCTTCAAGCAGCTTGATCCTCTGCGACACCGCAGACTGGGTAATATGCAGGACTTCCGCGGCCCTGGAAAAAGTCCCCTCGTCGACAACAGCGATCAGCGTATTCAGGTAACGGGTCTCCATCTATCAATCCATATATATTATTAAAAATTATAAATCTTGCTAATACACCCCATTAAAATCATTCGTTTTACCCTACCACCAAAGATCAATATCATACAACTGCCTGAAAAAAACTTATGAAATAGTTCACACCACGTGGCCGGCAGACCATGAGAGGAGGTTGACGCGAGCATGCCGGCTGAAGATCTTGCATTCGCATACATTGAGGCATTCAGCATCGAAAGGAGAGAGTATGTACAGGAAGGTATCACTATCCAGGGCGCCCTGGCTGGTCAAGCTCCTTCCCCTGTTGCTGTTCCTGGGGGCATGTGCCACCGGAGCGATCAGGGAGAAGCAGCTGACACTACCAGTTATCGACGGCGCGACTGTGGTCGGTCAGGAGACCTGCCAGGAGTGTCATGAAGGCATGGGCGCAGGCGTGCATTCACGCCTCGCCGAATTTGAATACATGGGCGGCACCCGGGGGTGCGAAGCCTGCCATGGCGGCGGCAGCCTGCATGTCGGCGCTGCCGACAATGGCCAGATTATCAAGTTTGGCGAACTGCGCCCAGAAGAATCCGCCGCAGTCTGTGCCAAGTGCCACAGCGACGGCAAACTGATGGACTGGACGCACAGCGAACACGCCCTGAGCGACGTGGCCTGCACCGATTGCCACGCGATCCATGGCGGCGGCAAGACGGCCCTGAAGCAGCAGGACCCGAAGCTCTGCTACTCGTGTCACCAGGAGCAGATGGCCAAGGGCAACTTCCCTTCCCATCACCCGATCAAGGAAGGCAAGATGACCTGCGGCGACTGCCATAATCCCCACGGCGAACTCAATACCGAGGAACGCACCAACGACCTGTGTCTCAACTGCCACAGCCGCTACCAGGGCCCGTTCGTGTTCGGTCATGCTCCGGTCGAGGAGGACTGTACCATCTGCCACGATCCTCACGGCTCGGTCGCCAACAACATGTTGGTGCAGAACGAGCCGTTCCTCTGCCTGCAGTGCCACGAGGGGCATTTTCACATACTGCGCAAAGGTTTCGATCCGGCAACCGGTGCCTACACGCCTGCTGGAACTGTAAGGGGCGGCATAACGATTGGTGCGTCTGCGGTTGACCCTGCAAGGGTCGATGCAGCTAACCCGCATGGTGCGGAAGGTTGGCAAATGTCATTCGGCACCAAGTGCACGACCTGTCACGATGTCGTGCATGGCAGCGATTTTCCGTCACAGCCGCTTAATGGTGGCGCCCTGACCCGTTAATTGAGAAATGAGGAGGCTAGAAATGAAGCGAAGCCGTTTTGGGCTGCTTGCATTGTTGTCCATCCTGTCTCTGGTGGCGACCTCCACGATCGCTGTCGCGGAAGAGGGCTCTGCCCATCTGAGCGGCAACGTGGAGATTGGCGTCACCGGCGTGGATACGAATGACAACCCTGCACGCGTCAATGAATATGCAAAATACCGGTCCGACGATGCGGTCAATTTTGCCCCGAGCCTGAACCTGGAATACCTGAGCAAAGCATTTTCGCTCGGGGTTGAAGGTGCTGTCAGGGGGCCCCAGGACCAGGACTACGCCATGGAGGCGAACGTCAAGCGGGTCCTTAATCTTGACCTCGACTACCAGGTCTTCCAGCACTGGAAGGACCATGACAACCTCGAGGCCCTCGGGGCGACCATGTTCGGTGACGTTGGCGGGCAGCAGCCACGCGTTACGACCGACCTGACCGCCGGACAGATTGGCGTTCCGGGCGACACGCTGACCGTCGCCAACGAGCGCTATTACCAGGAGCTCGATAACGACTACATTATCGACTACAAGGAATTTACCGGAGACACCGATCTGACGATCCCTTCCCTGCCGAATGTCACTTTTCATGCCGGGTATCGTGTCGAAACCCGCAAGGGTCTCGAGCAGGCTATCACCATGAGCAAATGCAACCAGTGCCACGTTCAGGCCAACGGCAAGGATATCGACGAAAAAACCCGGGATTATACCCTCGGTGCAACCGGTAAATTCGGCATGCTGACCATTGATTACGAGTACCTCAACCGCACATTCGATGCCGACGGATCCTTGCCGGACTACAACTACCTGTCATCCGGCCTGACCCGCGACGGAGTTGCGGATGCGGATACGATGCTATACACCGGCGTGCAGGAGTACAGCAACACGCCTGATTCCGAAAAGGACAGCCACAGTGTCGAGGCCCGGTTGGACCTGGCGAGGGGCACCATGCTTTCGGCAGGCTACGTCCACGCTGACATCGACTCCGACAAAAATGGTGAAACCGGGGTCTACACGCTCGACCAGGACACCCTGTCCAGCAAGTTCGAGTCCTTTTTCCTCAAAGGGGCCACACGCATCGGCAACCTGCGCCTCTCCGTAACCGGCGGGACTTATGAAATCGACGGCCCTGATTACAAGGTGAACTTTCCTGACCGGGATGACATGCTGATTGCAGATGGCGGCAACAGCACCTACGAGAACCAAGACTTCCCTAATCCGGAGCATTTCGAATCAGCCGAATCCCGTGATGTGACCCGGCTAGGCATTGACGGCGTTTACCGTCTGTCCCAGGGGACCACCTTGCGGCTTGGCTACGAATACGAAGATGTCGACCGTGATCTGGAAGAACTGGGCGCGACCAAGACCAACACGTTCAAGGTGGCCCTCAAGTCCCGCTTGAACAGCAAGTTGTCCGGTCGTATCAGCTACCAGTACCAGGACATCGACGATCCGTTCCACGGCGAAGACGCCACCGGCATCGCCCAGGGCATCGGCAGCACTGACCCGGCTTACCCTGGACTGGCATGGCTCAATACGGCGGATTACGTAGGGGTTTACCCAAACCCTGACAACAGCACCGTTTACTACTGGAACAGTGTCTATCCCAACCGGACCCTGGATGCCACCAATCAGCCCGACAGGGTCCACGAAGGTAAATTTACCTCAACCTGGGCACCGGCCAGCAACGTCGCCATGACAGTTTTTGCCCGGGTCCGCATCGAAGAGAACGATGACGTCGACTACAAGCAGAACAGCTACGTTCCCGGCGCATCTCTCTACTATGCTCCGAGCAACAACCTCATCCTGACCATGGCGTACACTTTCAACAAGATGCAAACGGAGAACCAGATGTGTGTCGGCTGGTACCATGGCTGAGCGAACGGCGTCTCATCGACCCAGTTTGGGTCGTACTGTGATAAAGCAGAATATGACTCCAATGTTCACACTCTCTCCTTGGCCGTGGATTATCAGGCAACTGAGAAACTCAAGTTGAATGCCAGTTTTACATACAACGATGCCGAAGACAGCTGGGATTGGGATTTTGCCGATCGTCCGTCGCTGGTCTACAGCGGGGGCGAAAAGCCTCACTACGATACCGTGGCGCAGAACAACTCGATCGACGATTACTCTGATTTGTCCTATCAGCAGTATGAACTGACCGTCGGCGGCACCTATAACTTCACCGAGAGCCTTTATACCTCGGCCAGCGTCACCTACAGCGATTTCAACTCCGATGAAATGTATGTCTACGGAGACGAGGACGGCTCCGCATACTACGGCTACCTCGGTGTTGGCTACCGCTTCTAAACAACCAGGCTGAAGAATACTGCCTCATGTCGCGCCCGGCTGGACATCCCGCCGGGCGCTTTTTTCTGCGGGCCGCCCAGATATGCGCAAAAAGGCTGAGACGTAGTGTACAAGGCCAAGGTCATGATATTTCCCTGAAGATTAGCGGCTTTCTCTCTGCGACCTTTGCGCTTTTGCGTGAGACCTTTTTCAGGTTATGGACCGAAAAAAACCCCACAGCCAGGAGGTTGACTGTGGGGTAACGGGTTTTTGATTTTTCTTTAGGAGGAGGAGAACCTGAAGTAATGAAGTTCTCTTTGAGGATAGATTACCTTATTGGTCATAATTGTCAAGGGAAAAATAACAAGGGATTAATGCCCCCCCGGCGATCATGCCTGGCGGCCGGGATTAACCTGGCGCAGGACCGGAGATAATCCTCATATAGCTCTCCCGGCACAAGGTCTCGATCTTGGAAAGGTTGGCAAATGCGTCACGGAAATCCTTTGTGCCGACCGTAAAGACCCCGTGTCCATAGACGATCGCCCCCCGGCGCCCCAGCACTGCCGGAGGGAGTGTGCTGCTGAGCCCTCTGGGCCCGGTACCCACTTCACCGGGGATCACCGGGATATCCTCGACATAGCGCTCCCGATCGCACTTGATGTGGCATTTCCCCCGGTTCTCGCAGGCTGGCTCAAAACACAGCATCGACATGATCACGCTGAACTTTGGATGACCGTGGAGGATCGCCCGGTTGCCTCCTTCCAGGTAGATATCCCGGTGCGCCACCAGTTCGCTGGAAGCGGTGATCCCGGTGCTGGCCGAGTTGTCAAGCGGGCAGGCGTCGATGCAGCCGGCCAATTCATCCAGCGACGACCCCGTCTGGCTGATATACACGGTATCCCCGGCAAAATATGAAATATTGCCGAAGAACGAATCGACCATGCGCGCATCGACCGTCGCCTGGCCGGCATGGGCCATTGCCCTGAAAATAGCGTCCTCTTCGCTAAAAACCCCCCGCTCAAGATCGACGCGCGCCGCTGCCGGGAGAAACGTATCGTAAGCTGCGAGGACCTCCGGCAGCATCGCGGCCACGACCAAATCAGGGGTGCCGGCATACTGTGAATAGGCGTAATCGACAAAGAACTTGACGAATGCAGAGAAGATGATCGAGCTGAAGACCACGAAGGCCTGCTCCGGGCTGACCGTGCCGAAAGCGACCACGCCATGGCCCTCGACCACACAGCCTTTGCGCTTTTGCAGCAGGGGAACGATCTCAGCGGCCGTCATTGAACGCGCCACGGGGATGGAGTGAAGAAAGGTACGGGTCTCGGTGTCTTCGGGGACGAATTCGGCACCGCTGCGGTGACAGTGCTCATTCAGGATGCTGAAGAAGGGCTCCGCCGGGCGGGCGCAGACGATACTGTTGATGTTCAGAGCCGCGATGATTTTTTCCAGTTCTGCCGCCCGTGGGTCCGGGCGGTTCCAGATCACGGCATCATTCACCCCGCCGACCAGCGGCTCGCCGGGGGAGCACAGGCCGTGTGCTACCAGCTTCTCTGCGTACTTATTCAGTAATTTCAGCATGGCAAGGCCAATTCCTGACATTTTTCCGGCGTCGGCAGCCCCTGGGCATCAAGCCCGCGAATCCGATAATACGCCGCCCGTTCCTGGAGGAATGCTTCCCTGTCGATCGGGGCGATCTGGATGGATTCGCTGCTGCTGCCGCTTTCCTGGAAAAACCGGACGGGAATGTCGTCGTCTTCGGCGGTGAAGCCGTTCCGGGCGTTCATGATGCGTTCACGGTAGTAGATTCGCTCGCCGGTCTTGAGCAGCGCCTGTGCCGACGTGCGCATGCCGGTGACCCCTTGCAGAGCCCGGGCGTATTCCTCGAGAGAGGCCGCAAAGAACAGGAATTTGCAGGCCGTCAACGAATCGACCACGGCGTTCATATCTTCGCTGATCTTGATGATCCGCGCTTTGCCGCTCAGTGAAAAGCGGTCTGTCGCCACAGGCTTGCGCAATATCTCGTGGGCGACAGGATAGGCCCGCAGATGGCAGCCGCCACGGGTGGACGTGGCGTATGCCAGCGCCATGCCGTAGGCGCCCCGGGGGTCGTAGGCGGGAAACTCCAGGCCCTTTGAGACCATGGCGACTTCCGGACGCCCCGCTTCACAGGCATAGCGCAGGGCGCCCTGGCCGAGCAGAGCAGCGTCGCCCCGGCCGGAGGCAATATTCTCGAGCATCGTCAAGATGGCTGCCGGGGTCATCTGCCGACCGGTTATTTCCGCATGGGTCGCCAGGGCGACGCCGGCGGAGATGGTATCCATGCCCGCCTCGTTGCATAACCGATTGGCCGCGACGACCGCATCCAGGTCGGTGTTGCCCACCAGGGCGCTGAAGTGGGACATGGTCTCGAATTCCGGGATGATGTCCCCCTGCGCGCCGACCTTCTTGCACAGGATGTGACATCCTGCACAGCCGAACTTCTTGGTAGCGTAGCGTTTCTTATAGGCATACGCGTTCATCGACGGAGCAGACTCAAAGTAGGTTTCCCGGAAGTTATTGGTCGGCATCATCCGGCGGCTGCGCATCAGGTCATAGAGGGCGCCGGTCCCGTAATTGGCAAGGCCCAAATCACCAGTGAGCACAGGGGATGCGGCGACCAGCCGGTAAATCTCCTCCTGGGCCGCCTTGAGCTCATCGCGGTCAAACACATCGGTTTTGAGGCTGCCGCTGACCGAGAGAAATTTCAGTTTTTTCTCTGCCATCACCAGGCCGAGTCCGCCACGTCCCGCAAAATAATGCCCGTCGAACACGATTGCCGCATAGCGCACGCCGTTCTCCGCGGCCGGGCCCACCATGGCATGCGCGCCTTTTTGCAGGCCCGGAGCCGCCAGGAGCCGGCCATGGATGTCAGAGACGGCCAGCCCGGTTAGATGGGCCGCGTCCTGGAAAGCGACCCCGTTTTCGGTGATGACCAAACCACACCATTGCTCACTCCTGCCCGTCACCAGGACCCCGTCGTAGCCGGCTCGCTTGAGGACCGTCCCCAACCGTCCTCCGACAGATGCGTCGCAAACGGCACCGGTCAGAGGTGAGCGGGACATGACTGTCATGCGGCCCGAGGTCGGCGATGACGTGTTGTTGAGCGGTCCGGTCATGAACGCCAGGGGCATGCGCGGGTCGTTCCATGCATGACAGAAATGCTCAAACAGCAGAGCGCCGCACAACCCCTTGCCACCGATTTCACGCTGGTAAACATTGACCGGCAGGTTGAGTTCTGCGGTTGTCTGTTCGGTCAGGTTGACCGTCAGTATTTTTCCGGTCCAGCCGTGCACGCCTCACCTCGTTGGGGATCCAGAGACCAAAGGTTCAGTCCGTCGCTGCAATTCCAGGACATCATAGACGATCGGGCCATTTTGTAAAAGAGTCACGCTTTGCGACCAGCCTGACCGGGCCCTTGCTGACCAACGGCCCTGGAGTCGTCGGGGCGGGCCGCTGCAGGTCCCCGAGCACAGCAAAGGCCACCCCGCGGGGTGGCCTTTGCTGTGCCCGGAATGCGCACCTGATAGCGTGGAGACGGCTCGCGACCAGCCTCACTTGAGCGTCACGGTGGTATAGAGCAGGGTCGACTTACGCTGAATCAGCAGACGCAGGACCTTGCCGGACGATTTGCTGCCGACGATGTCTTCAAATGCGCTGACCGTTTTGACTTCCTTGCCGTCGGCCTCGACGATCAGATCGCCGACCACCAGGTTGGCTGCGGCGGCAGGGCCGTCAGGATCGATCCCGGTGATCAGAATGCCCTCCTTGCCTGCGAGTCCGAAACGCTCCACCAGCTCAGGGGTCAGGTTGGCCGCCGTGATACCGAGGGACCCGCCCACGTCCTTCTTTCCGGCAGCCGTTTGCTGCGGACCTTCATCGAGTTGACCGACGGTGACCTTGACGGTACGTTCCTTGCCGTCTCGGAAGATGGTCACCTTGACGGTCCGGTCCACAGGTGTTGCCGCAACCAACCTCGGTAGATCGTTCAATTCGACGATCTGTTGACCGTCATAGGTCAGGATGATGTCGCCACGCTGCAGGCCGGCCTTTTCGGCAGGAGAGCCCTTGGCAATCTCGCTGATCAACGCGCCATGGGTGTTCTTAAGACCGAAGGAATCGGCCAGGTCCTGGTTCAGGGCCTGCACGGTAACACCCAGCCAGCCGCGGATGACATGCCCCGCATCACGTAGCTGAGGGATGATCTGTTTGGCCATGTTGACCGGTATGGCAAAACCGATGCCCTGCCCGCCGGCGACGATGGCAGTATTGATGCCGATGACCTCGCCCTGGACATTGAACAGCGGCCCGCCGGAATTACCGGGGTTGATCGACGCGTCAGTCTGAATGAAATCATCATAGGGCCCAGCCCCGATCACGCGCCCCTTGGCGGAGACGATCCCCACCGTGACCGTCTGCTCGAGGCCGAAGGGGTTGCCGATTGCCATGACCCACTCGCCGACCCTGATGTCCTCGCTTTCACCAAGCTTGGCCACCGGCAGGCGTTCACCGGCGTCGATCTTGACCAGTGCCAGGTCAAGCTTCGGGTCAAGACCGCGCACCTCGCCTTTGAATTCACGGCCGTCGGAGAGCGTAACCTTGATGTCGTCGGCACCGTCGACCACGTGGTCATTGGTCAGGATGTAGCCGTCTTCCGAGATGATGAAGCCGGTGCCGAGCGAGCGGGCTTTGCGTGGAGCCTGCGGGGTCCCACGGAAGAATCGTTCGAAGAACTCGTCAAAGGGGTCGTTCCCACCCGGGGCATCGGGGCCACGAAGCGAGGGCATCCCTGGCTTGACGGTTTTTTCGGTGCTGATGTTGACCACCGAGGGCTTGAGCTGTTCGGCGAGAGCCGCAAAATCGGGGGGCTGGGCATTGGCAGGAACGACCCGGCAGCAGGTCAGTAGAACAATCAGAAAGGGGATGTTTAAACGTCGCATCTTGCTCATGATGTCCTCCACTGTGGTTATTGCATAAATGTAATAACCGTCGGAGGAATGTCAATTGCCCGCACCCTAAAACGGGTGGGACTGGTCCACAGTTGCGGAGGCTACTCCAGGATGGTCGACCTGGGATGCTTGCCCTCCTCCGGGCCGCCGACCGGCAGGCGTACTGAGAAGGAACTCCCCTTGCGGACTTCCGATCTGACCGTAATGCCGCCGCCGTGGGCCTCGGCGATCCACTTGACGATCGCCAGGCCAAGGCCGGTGCCGCCGTCCATACGGTTGCGCGCCTTGTCGACACGGTAGAAGCGATCGAAAATGTGCGGCAGGTGCTCGGCAGGGATGCCGATTCCCGAATCGTTGATAGCGACCCGGGCAAAGTTGTCTTCCATCGCCAGGACGATCTCCAGGTGGCCATCTTCGGGGGTATATTTGATGGCGTTGGAGATCAGGTTGAGGAACATCTGCCGCAGGCGCAGTTCGTCGCCGCGAATGCGAATCTCTTCATCGACATCGAGCAGCAGCTGCACCTCAATGCGCTTGGCCTCGCACAACAAGCGGCTCTGCAGGTAGAGCTCCTGCACCATGTCGCTGAGGCTGAGCTCCTTCATCTCCAGGGTCAGCTCTCCGACCTCGCTCTTGGCCAGGGTCAGCAGGCTCTCGATGATGCGCTCCATGCGATCGATCTCCTCCATGTTGGAGCGCAGCATGTCGCGAAACTCCTCCGGGCTCTTGGCCCAGCGCAGGGTCACTTCGGTCTCGCCCCGAAGGATGGTCAGCGGTGTCCGCAATTCGTGGGAGGCATCGCCGGAAAACTGCCGGATGCGACGGAACGACTTCTCCAGGCGATCGAGCATCTGGTTCAGGCAGGCCACCATCTGGGTGAGTTCGTCCTGGTGGTTGCCAAAAGGCAGGCGGCGGGACAGGTGGTCGGCCGTAATTCCCTGGGCCGCTTCGGTGACTTCCAGGATCGGGGCAATCAGTCGTTCCGCCAGCAGCCAGCAGCCCAGGCAAAGCCAGAAAATCGCGAAGGGGCCGACCACCAGGTAGATCAGGCGCAGTTCTTCGATGGTCTGGAACAGCGGTCCGAGTTCCTCGCCAACCTGAGCGACGCCAACCAGGCGCCCGTTGTTGACCAGGGGGTAGGACAGGAGGCGCAGTTTGCCACCGTCTTCCTGGTCAACCGTCTCCAGGTGCTCATGCAGCCAGCGCACCTGCTGACGGGCCACCGGTCCGAAGGGCAGTTCGCGACCCAGCAGGTTGTCTGAGGTACAGAGCTCCTGCAGACTGGCGTCACGCAGCAGCAGGAAAGCTCCCCAGTTGTGATTGTGGATCAGGTCCTGCAACTCGGCACAATTCTGCGCGGCTACGGAATCCCGGAGGATTGCAGTACGGTTCCTGTCGAGGGTGCGCGCGATTTCCCTGACCTGAAGATCCACTTGCTCACTCAGGTTATGAGAAAAATAATGATACGAAAACAGCGCACTGACTGCCAGGATGACAGCCAGTGTCATGGCATACCAGAATGTCAGGCGAACCCGGATCGACCGTAAGGGAGAAACGGCCAAACCTACTCCTCCTTAAGGACGTAGCCAATCCCGCGCACGGTGTGAATCAGTCTCTTCGAAAAGTCACGATCAACTTTCTTGCGCAGATAGTTGACGTAGACATCGATGATGTTGGTGAACGAATCGAAAGTGTAGTCCCAGACGTGCTCCGCGATCATGGTGCGCGTCAGGGTCGTCTCCGGATTGCGCATGAAGAATTCCAGCAGGGCATACTCCTTGGCCGTGAGATCGATTTCCTGGTCGCTGCGCCAGATCTTGTGAGCAACCGGATCGAGGCGCAGGTCCGCATAGGTGATTTCCGCACCGCGCTCCTGTGACCCACGTCGCACCAGGGCCCGCACCCGGGCCAGAAGTTCGGCAAAGGCGAAAGGCTTGGTGAGGTAGTCGTCGCTGCCGGAATCGAGGCCGGCCACGATATCTTCCACCGTATCCTTGGCTGTCAGGCAGAGGACCGGGGTCGGGACCCCTTTCTCTCGCAGGGTCTGGACCGCCTGGAGGCCGTCCATCTTCGGCAGCATGACATCCATGAGGATCAGATCGTAACTGTTTGTGGTCCCAAGTTCGACCCCGGATTCACCATCGTTGGCGACATCAACGGTGAACCCTTCGCCTTCCAGTCCTCGCTGGATAAAGCTGGCAACCTTCTTTTCATCTTCTACAACAAGTATGCGCATGACCTTTTCTCCTTTGCTTGCTTTGACCTTAGTTTGCTTGACAGATAGACATTCGGAACCGGCTACTTGAGGCCCAGGCGGACCAGAACCTCGTTGGCAGTTTCCTCAATGGCCTTACTGGACACATCGACCACCACCCAGGGGTGACGACGGAAAAATTTTTTGGCGGCCTTGAGTTCTTCTTCGATCTCCTCGTAATCGGCATACGCCGTCCGGGGGTCCTGCCCCAGGTGACGTAGCCGTGCCGCGCGGACTTCGACCAGTCGCTCCGGATCGATAACCAGGGCAGCAATCCGTTTCGGATCAACGTCAAAGAGCTGCTCGGGTGGATCAATCCCCTTGACCAGCGGGACATTGGCAACTTTCCAGCCCCGGTGTGCCAGGTAGATTGACAGGGGCGTTTTGCTCGTTCGCGAAATCCCGACCAGAACGATATCGGCCTGGTAAAGGTTGCGTGGTTCCTGGCCGTCGTCATGTTTGACGGTAAATTCGATCGCCTCGATACGGCGGAAGTAAGCCTCGTCAATCCCATGCAGCAGGCCGGGCGTTTCTTTAGGAGACCGCCCGAGGAAATGGGCCACTTTCATCAACAGGGGGGTCAGCAGGTCGATGCTGACCAGGCCCAGCCCGTCACACTCATCGTGAACCAGTTGAGCGAGTTCCCGGTTGACAATCGTGTAAACGACCAGGCCCCGATTGCCAAGGGCTTCATCCAGCGCTTCGTAGACCTGATTATTGGTCCGCACGTTGTTAACACGTGTCAGGCGCACCGGCTTATCACGGAACTGGGTCAGCGCTGCCATGACCATTTTCTCAGCGGTTTCGCCGGTTGCGTCAGAAAGCAGATAGATGGCCTGGGCAGTCGACATTACAAATCCTCATGAAAATACCGATGAATTCTAACAGAATCTAATGAAAGTGCAAACTTCAAATATTCATTCCACAGCACTTTTGCATTTGCAAATCAGCAACTTCCAACCTTTGTCAGCAACCATATATATTATTAAAAACTACATATGACCTCAGGCTCATTAGGCTGATAAAGAATATTTCAAAGCCCGCATTGACCTGTCGAGAATTTCTATTGCAATAGCCTATAAACTTCGCTAAACAACGTCCATGACGAACCGATGGCTGGAAATACGCCTAACCATATCGGACCAGGCGGTCGACCTGGTTGTCCAGGCCTTGATGGACCTCGGCTGCACCGGAGTCACCAGTGCCGAAAAAGCCCTTGACACTTTTG
Organism: Geobacteraceae bacterium; assembly: GCA_024641085.1. Classification (GTDB taxonomy): domain Bacteria; phylum Desulfobacterota; class Desulfuromonadia; order Desulfuromonadales; family BM103; genus JAHEDT01. The sequence goes on from JAHEDT010000002.1 coordinate 48,406, forward strand.
TTGTGCCGGCTCCGGGAGAACTCGCCAACGACCCGGTACTAAGAGCCTATTTCGTCTATCCGGACGATCTGAGCACATTCTGCCAGACGCTGCGCCAGGCCCTTGCCGAACTCACCGACATCTACCCGGAACTGGCCGATCCCCGCCCGGAGTGCCGGGAGCTGGCCGACCAGGACTGGGCAAGCGACTGGCAGCAGCACTTTCCGCCCTTCAGGGTCGGCAGACAACTGGTTATCTGTCCTTCGTGGGTCGACTGGCCGACAGCTGCCGGCGAAGTGGTGCTCACCCTGGACCCGGGGCAAGCCTTCGGCACCGGCACCCACGCGACGACCGGCCTCTGCCTTGATGCCCTGGCCGAACATTTCGCCAACGCCTGCCCGCCACGGCGCATCCTTGATGTCGGCACCGGCTCAGGAATCCTGGCGATGGCTTGCGCAGCATTGGGCGCAGACCGGGTGATTGCCTGCGACATCGATAAAGACGCATGCCGGGTCGCATCAGAGAACGTCGGGCAGAACCATCTGGCCGGGAAAGTCACGATCACCGACCAGCCCCTGGCAGAGATTCCCGGGCAATACGACCTGGTGCTGGCCAACATCCTGGCGGCGGAAAACATCCGTCTGGCAGACCCCCTGATCGCACGGGTTGCACGCCAGGGGCGCCTGGTCCTCTCGGGCATTCTGATCGAGCAGGAGCAACAGGTCGTCGACGCTTTCGGTGCTTTCCCGCTGGAACTGCTCTCCATCAACCACCGCGACGAGTGGACCTGCATCGTCTACCAGCGCCATGAGTGACCCCTTACGCTTTTTCCTGCCCGCCGGAAGCCTGCAAGGCGATCAGATCATGATTATCGGCGACCCGTTTCACCATCTGCGCAACGTCCTGCGGCTGAAGCCGGGGGCGCTGCTTCTGCTGCTCGATGGTCATGGGCAATGCTGCCAGGTCCGGCTTGAGCAGCTGCATACGGACCGGGCCACCACGCGGGTCATCCGCCGCTGGCAGGAGCAGGACGCCTCCCTGCCGATCACCCTGCTCCAGGCACTGCCCAAGGGGGACAAATTCGACCTGATCCTGCAGAAGGGCACGGAGCTGGGCATCAGCTGCTTCCAACCGATCGAAACGGCCCATGCCGTACCGAACCTCGACCCATCACGGCGGGGCAAACGCCAGCAGCGCTGGCAACGCATCGTTGGCGAAGCGGCCCGCCAGAGCCGCAGGAGCTTTCTGCCGGACGTCAGGCCGCTGCTCCCCCTGGCCAACGTCCTCGGCGAACCGTCCGATGACCTGAAGCTGGTCCTCTGGGAGGCCGGCTCCGTCGCACTCAGGGATGCCCTGCCACAAGCGACCCCCTGCGGGATCAGGCTGCTGGTCGGTCCGGAAGGCGGTTTTTCTGCGGCGGAGATCAACACCATAACAGCCGCCGGGTTCCAGGCCGTGCATTTGGGCCCGCGTATTTTGAGAACAGAGACCGCTGGCTTGGCAGCGACCCCCATCCTGCAATACCTTTACGGCGATTGGCAGGTCCCCCCCGCCGGGGAGCAAGCCCATCAGCACGAGGAGATCCCATGAAATGCCCGAAATGCGGCTACCACAGTTTTGAGCACCTGGATAGCTGCAAGAAGTGCGGTCAAAGCCTGACCGAACACAAAGCGAAATTCAAGCTGTGGGGCTTCTTCGTCCCGGGGCATAAAGCGGCCGCAGCAAAATCTGCGCCTGTGCCTGTTGAAAACCTTACAGAAGAACAGCCGGCCGATGATCGTTCCGGGTATTTCGGTTTCAACTTGCTCGAAGAGCAAGATGACCCCTCCGACGAACTGACCGGCGTAATCCCCCTCGACGACAACGGCCCGGCCATCAACATCGACCAACCGTTCAGCGTTGACGGCGAAACCCTCCCGGCAGACTCACCGGTCCCTCTGGGCATGCCGGCGAATGGCTCCGGGTTCGGGGCCTGAGCAGAAACGACACCCCCGGTTTCAGCCCCACAGGGCCCCCAAGGGAGAAGACGGGTCCGGTTTCCTTCATGGCGGGACTCTCCACAGACCCACGAACAGCCTTGTAGGCTCACCCCCGCGTCCTTGCGCAACATGGGTCCCGCCGGACGCTCGCCTCTCGGCGCAATAGGTCTTGACACAGATTAAAACAACATTTAAAACAGTGCTTTAATTGTCGGACTGTCAACCCGACCAAGGCACAACAAAATTGCAGGCAATGGCCAACGCGGAGACGCAGAGAGCACGGTCAATACCGTGATATTTACTTAAAGATGTGTGAACTTTCCCTCTGCGATCTTTGCGCCTCTGCGTCACACCTTTTTAAGTTAGAGAGCCGTTAATTAGAAACATGGCGACCTTGTGCACGGAAAAAGATACCAAGTCGAGCTTGCTCGACTGCGCTGAGCGGCTCTTTCTCAGGAAGGGGTTCGAAGCGGTCAGCGTGCGCGAAATCACCGATGCCGCCGGAGCCAACGTCGCCGCGGTCAATTATCATTTCGCCAGCAAGACGCAGCTCTACCGGGCCTGCCTGGAGCGCCGGCTGGCAAAAATCGCCGGCAAGAGAGTCGCGCTGATTGAACGGCTCAGCAATCAGGAACCACCGGCAACGCTGCAGGAGATCATCTCGGCCTTCGTGCGCGACAGTTTCGAGGAGATGCTCCTGAACCCTGATGGAGCACGCCTGCTGCAGATCATCTACCGGGAGATGAGCCCCTCCGGAGTGGCCAGCGACCTGGTGACCAACAAACTGATCGCACCAATCCACCGGGCCCTGCTCAACGCGATCCTCAAGGTCCGGCCGAAATTGCCGGAAACGCATATCTCCCGCTGTGTCAGCAGCCTCTCCGGGCAGGTCCTGCATTTCATCCGCTTCCGCGAAGTCATCAACACTTTCGTGGAGACCGGATCAGAAACAGAATACATCGATGAAGTGACGCACCACATAACAGCATTTTCCCTGCGGGGGATCGGGAGCCAGCAACATGACTAAGTCGACCATCTCACTCATCTTCGCCCTCGGCCTGATGCTGGCCACCACCCTGGCCGCGGCCGAAGAAAAACCGGCGCCGGCCAAGCCCAAGGGGCTCCCCGTTGAAACCGTGCAGGCCACGGTGGCCCCACTCAAAAACGAGCTCACCGCCACGGGGACCCTCTATTCCAACGAGTCGGTCGTGATCACAGCCGAGATCGCCGGCAAGGTCACGGAGATTTTCTTCCACGAGGGACAGAAAGTCACGTCCGGCCAGGTGCTGCTGAAGCTTGACCAGTCCGTTTTGAGCGCCGAGCGGGATCGGGCGCAAGCCAACTTCAACCTGAGCGAGGCCAATATCAAACGGGCCGAACTGCTGCTCCAGGAGCAGGCGATTTCGGAGCGGGAGCGCGACGAGGCCTATGCTCAATGGCGCCTCGATGAAGCCAACCTGCGCCTGACCGAGGCCCAACTGGCGAAAACCGTGATCCGCGCCCCTTTCTCAGGGCTGCTCGGTCTGCACCGGATCAGTATCGGCGAGTACCTGCAACCCGGTGAAGCAATCGTCAACCTCGACAATCTTGACCCGATCAAGGTTGACTTCAGAGTCCCCGAAGTTTTTGCCTACCAGCTCAAAGTCGGGCAGAAGATCCAGATGAACGTCGATGCAGTGCCCGGAAGATCTTTTGCCGGGCAGGTCTACGCCATCGATCCGCAGATTGACATCAATGGCCGCAGCGTGTTGCTGCGAGCCAAGGCCGAACAGCGGGAAGGGCCGCTGCGGCCGGGGATGTTCGCCAGGGTGACCCTGGTCCTCGAAGAGCGGCCGCAGGCCCTGATGATCCCCGAAGAGGCCCTGATTCCCAAAGGCAACCAGCAAACGGTCTTCAAGGTGGTCGATGGCATGGTGGTTGCGACCGAGGTGACCACCGGCCTGCGCACCAGGGGCCAGGTCGAAATCGTACAGGGGCTGGCCCCCGGCGACACGGTCATCACCGCCGGGCAGATCAAGGTCCGGCCGGGGATGCCGGTGACGGTCCTGCCGGCGGCGGGCAGCGCCAAGCAGAACGGGAACTGACGCCATGGTTCTGTGTGATATCTCCATCAAGCGCCCGGTGCTCGCATCGGTCATGAGCCTGATCATCATTTTGGTCGGCATGATCAGCTACGATCGGCTGTCGGTTCGTGAATATCCGAATATCGACGAGCCGGTGGTCAACGTCGAAACGGTCTACCGCGGGGCAACCGCTGAAATCATCGAGTCGCAGATCACCCAGCCCCTCGAGGAGAGTCTTGCCGGGATCGAGAGCATCGATGTCATGACCTCGATCTCACGCCCGGAGAACAGTCAGATCACGGTCAAATTCCGTCTGGACCGCAACCCTGACGAAGCGGCCAACGATGTCCGCGACCGCGTGGCCCGGGTCCGTGGCCGCCTGCCCGGCGAAATCGACGACCCGGTGATCAGCAAGGTCGAGGCCGATGCCCAGCCGACCATCTACCTGGCCTTCTCCTCGAGCCAGCATACCCCGCTGGAGGTCACCGATTACGCCGATCGCTTCGTCAAGGATCGCCTGCAGAACATCCAGGGCGTCGCCAACGTGCAGATCCTCGGCGAGCGCCGCTACGCCATGCGCATCTGGCTGAACAGCGCACGCCTGGCCGCCTACAACCTGACGCCCCAGGATGTGGAAAACGCCCTGCGTCAGCAGAACGTGGAGATCCCGTCGGGCAGGATCGAATCCTCGGAGCGTGAATTCACCGTGCTGGCCGAAACCGACCTGCGCAGCCCTGAACAGTTCAACGAAATGATTCTCAAGGATGCCGGCGGCTACCTGGTCCGGCTCAAAGACGTCGGGCACACTGAGCTCGGCGCCCAGAACGAGCGCAGCGTTGTGCGTTTCAAAGGACAGCCGGCCGTCGCCCTGGGCGTGGTCAAACAGGGCACGGCCAACCCACTGATCATCTCCGAGGCGGTGCGTGCCATGGTGCCGGAGATCGAAGCCAGCCTGCCCGCAGGGATGAAAGTCGCCGTCGCCTATGACCGGGCCATCTTCATCGACCGGTCGATCAGCAACGTCTTCCAGACCATAGGTGAAGCGGTCATCCTGGTCATCCTGGTCATCTTCCTGTTCCTGCGCAGTTTCCGCTCGACGCTGATCCCGCTGGTCACCATCCCGGTCTCACTGATCGGCGCCTTCGCCCTGATGTACCTGTTCGGGTTCTCCATCAACACCCTGACCCTGCTGGCCATGGTTTTAGCCATCGGGCTGGTGGTCGACGACGCGATTGTCGTGCTGGAAAACATCTTTCGGCATATCGAGGAAGGCATGCCGCCCCGCCAGGCCGCCTTCCAGGGCAGTCGCGAGATCGCCTTCGCGGTCATCGCCATGACCCTGACCCTGGCAGCCGTCTACGCCCCGATCGGCTTCATGCAGGGGCGCACCGGCCGCCTGTTCACCGAGTTCGCCCTGACCCTGGCCGGCGCCGTGCTGGTCTCGGGATTCGTCGCCCTGACCCTGTCGCCGATGATGTGTTCCAAGCTGCTGCGTCACCGCCAGCAGCATATGGCGATCTATAACGTGATCGAAACCTTTTTCAACAGCGTCACACGTGTCTACCAGCGCCTGCTGCGCCGGGCGCTGCGGGCGCGGACCCTGGTGGTCCTCATGGTCCTGGTTGTCGCCGGCGCTGCCTGGTTCCTGATCGGCACGCTCAAGTCCGAACTGGCCCCGACCGAGGACCGCGGCACCATCATCGGCATCGGCATCGCCCCCGAGGGCTCGACCGTGGCCTATACTGACAAGTATGCCCGCATGATGGAGAAGGTTTATGCCAACACGGCTGAAGTCGAACGCTACTTCGTCGTGACCGGCCGACCGGTGGTGTCGCAGGTGCTCTCCTTCTGCGGGCTGGTCGACTGGCAACAGCGGGAGCGCAAGCAGCAGGAGATCGTCAAGGAACTGCAGCCCAAGCTCTACGGCGGGATTCCCGGCATCATGGCTTTCCCGCTCAACCCGCCGTCGCTGGGACAGAGCCCTCTCTCCAAGCCGGTGCAGTTCGTGATCCAGACCACGGCCCCTTACGAAGAACTGCAGGCCATGACGGACGCGGTCATGGATGAGGCGCGCAAATGGCCGGGCTTCCTCAATCTTGACAGCGATCTCAAACTCAACAAGCCCCAGCTCTCCGTCGATGTGGACCGCGACAAGGCGGTCGACATCGGGGTCGATGTGGCAACCGTCGGCCGGACTATGGAAACCATGCTCGGCGGGCGCCAGGTGACCCGCTTCAAACGAGAAGGTAAGCAGTACGACGTCATCGTTCAGGTGGAAGACGTCGACCGCGCCACGCCCGCCGACCTCGCCTCGATCTACGTCCGGGGCGACAGCAACCAGATGGTACAGCTGGCCAACCTGGTCACCGTGCGGGAAACCGTCTCACCGAAAGAGCTCAACCACTTCAACCAGCTGCGCGCCGCCAAGATCACCGCCAGCCTGGCACCGGGCTATGCCCTTTCGGACGGGCTGAGCCAGCTTGAGACCATCGCCAAGACGGCCCTGCCGGGCAGCGCTGTGATCGATTACGACGGCCCGTCGCGGGAGTTCAAGGAGAGCAGCGCCAGCCTGTATATCACCTTCCTGCTGGCACTCGGCTTCATTTACCTGGTACTCGCAGCCCAGTTCGAGAGCTTTATCGACCCCTTCATCATCATGCTCTCGGTGCCACTGAGCATTACCGGCGCCCTGCTGGCGCTGAAACTGACCGGCAACACGCTGAACGTCTACAGCCAGATCGGCCTGGTTACCCTGATCGGCCTGATCACCAAGCACGGCATCCTGATCGTCGAATTCGCCAATCAACTGAGCGCCCAGGGGCGGGCCAAGCTTGATGCGGTGGTCGAATCGGCTTCGCTGCGCCTGCGCCCGATCCTGATGACAACCGGGGCCATGGTCCTGGGCGCGCTGCCTCTGGCCTGGGCTCATGGTGCCGGAGCGGAGAGCCGCCAGGCGATTGGCTGGGTCATCGTCGGCGGCATGTCCTTTGGCACCATACTGACGTTGTTCGTCGTGCCTACCGCCTACCTGCTGATCGCCCGGCAGCGTGGCCCGGGACATGACGCACCAGCGCCGCCCAGGCACCAAGCTCCGCCTCCCACTGAACATCAACCAGGAGAGTGCATATCATGACTTTCAAGCGTAGGATTTTGCTTCCGGGGATTATTCTGACGCTGTACTCCGGCCTGAGCGGATGCACCCTCGGGCCCGATTACCAGCGTCCCCAAGTGCAGGTGCCGACCGCATACCGCGAGGAAGCCCCCTGGAAAGAAGCCACGCCCGCCGATGCTCTGGACAAGGGGGCCTGGTGGCAGATTTACGGGGACCCGGTGCTGGGGGGACTGCAAGAGCGTGCCCTGGCCGCGAACCAGGACTTGAAAGCCGCCGTCGCCCGCGTGGACCAGGCTCGGGCCCTGGCCCGCATCAGTGAAACGGGGCTCTATCCACGGCTCGACCTTGACCCTTCGGTTCAACGCGGTCGCAGCGCTGCGGACCTGAGCGGCGGGGTGGCCGTAACCAGGACGACCATGAGGTTGCCTCTCGACCTCGGCTATGAAATCGACCTCTGGGGGCGGGTCCGCCGCTCCGTTGAGGCGAGTACGGCTCTGTACGAGGCCAGCCAGGCCGAGATGCAGAACGTGCTGCTGACCCTGCAGACCGATGTGACGCGTAATTACTTTAACCTGCGCATCCTTGATGCCCAATTGGACCTGCTGCGGCGCACGATCGAGCTACGCAGCAGGAACCTGCAGCTGGTCACCAGCCTGTTCAACAACGGCCAGGTCGGACGCCTGGATGTCGCGACCGCCGAAACAGAACTGGCCAACGCCCAAGCCGAAACCGCGGCACTTAAGCGTCTGCGGACGGCCACAGAGCATGCTCTGGCCGTGCTGGTTGGCGAACCGGCAGCAAGCTTCAACCTGCCGCTGCCACCGCCGAACCTCGAAGTACGACCCCCGAAAATCGCCGCGGGCCTGCCTTCGGCGCTCTTGGAGCGCCGCCCGGACATAGCTGCTGCCGAACGCCAGATGATTGCCGCCAACGCGCGCATTGGCATGGCCAAGGCCGCCTTTTTCCCGGCCGTCAGCCTGACTGGCAGCGCCGGCTATGCCAGCGACGAACTGTCCCGCCTCTTCGAATGGGACAACCGCACCTGGTCATTGGGGCCGTTTATCACCCTGCCGGTGTTTGACGCCGGAAGCAACCGGGCCAAGCTGGCCCAGGCCGAAGCCGCCTGGCAGGAGTCGGTCGCCAGATACCGCCAGCAGGTCTTGATCGCGTTCCGCGAGGTCGAAGACGCCCTCGCCGACATCCGCATCCTGGCCGAGCAGGCCGAGGCCCAGCAGCGGGCCCTGACATCCGCCCGCCAGGCGGCCGAGCTTTCCGGAAAACGATATCGGGCCGGGCTGGTCAGCTATCTCGAGGTGGTGGTCAGTGAACGGACCGCCCTGGCGATTGAGCTGCTGACCAACCAGGTCCTGGAACAGCGCTTCCAGGCGAGTGTTTCGTTGATCAAGGCGCTGGGCGGAGGGTGGCAGGATGCCGGCACGTCAGTCCCGAAATAACCGGGCACGGGGCGGGGAATGGCTTAAAATCAAGCGAGGGCAGATTGAATCTGCCCTCGCTTTGTCTTGTCTGCCGGGGTTCTGACTGTCGCGTCACGCGGCCCGGAGTTAGCCCATGCGCAGCCGAAGGAAACTCTCCAGGTCGGGGCATTTCATATATTCGTTGTACTCTCGCTCAAAAGCGATCGTCGAATGCGGCTTGGGCCCGTAATCGTGCCCTGGGAAGACGCGCGTTTCGGGGGGGAAAGCGGCCAGGCGCAGCAGGCTGTGGTAGAGCGAAGCCGGATCGCTGCCGGGCAAATCAGCGCGACCGCAGCGCGTCACAAAGAGGGTGTCGCCGGTGATCAAGGCGCCCGGCGGATTAAAAACCAGGGAACCTGGGGTGTGCCCTGGGGTATGCAGGACACCGATCGTGAGCTCGCCGACCTGTAGGAGGCTGCCTTCGCCCAACAAAATCTGAGCCCCCTCGACATCGAGGGGGTTGGCCGCCAGTTTCGCACCGGTAGCCCTGATGATCTCGGCATTTCCGGCGATATGGTCGCGGTGGCCATGGGTGTTGGCCAACATGACCAGGGCCAGTTCGCGGCTTCGAATGACGCCCAGAAGGCTCTCCGGTGAGATTCCGGGATCGATCCCGAGGGCCTTGCCGGTTTGCCGGCAGATCACCAGGTATGAAAAGTTGTCGGTGCCGGCGATCGGCACCTGCAGAATTTCCGGGGTCATGTCAGCCACGCCTCAACCTCATAGGGCTTGTTGCCGATTCTGCGGATCTCGCCGTCGACGACCTTGAACAGGTCGCCGGTTTCCTTCACATGCCACTCGTCGCCCTCCTCCGGTGGCAGCGGGAACTCTCGGCTGCCGAGGTAAACATCCTCGTTGCCGAGCATGGCCCACCAGTCCAGGGAACCGGTTTGCCAGATGCGGGTTTTCAGGTTGAACGCCATCGATCATCTCCTTGAGTCGTTATCGTCACGACGGTTCCACGGAAACCGTTCGATTAATTATCACCCCACGCCCGGACCAGAGGCAAGAGCGGCCAGAAAATAATTGCGCCGCGTCAGATTGCCAGGGACGATGACCCGCCGACGGTGGCTTTAACAACGTGGGTGATTGTGCTCTTGTCTATTCTTACGTCTCGTTTCGCGCCTCGCATCTTGTGTTACTGTTTTTGTGAAATGTGTAGACCTGACCCCTAATCCTTCAGCGGATCCTCCCCCGCCCGCCAGGACGGCAGCACTCGGTCGCTCAACTGAAAATCCGGGCCATCGTGCTCGGTATAGACAATGTAGACATGCTCTCTCGGCAATCCCCAGCAGGTGCCCAGCTCATCCATGATCGCCAGCGCGAGGCGTCGTTTCTGGTCGGCAGTCCGCCCCAGGCGGATATCGGCATTCAGAAAGGCGATCTGCCCGTTAATGCCGGCGCGGCCAAACACCAGATCACCGGGCTGATAACAGCGGAAGGTTATGCCGATGTGATCCGTCCCGGTACTCATGATCGTGGCGAAATGCCGGCGGACCGCGACGGCGAACGCCGCCTTGGACTGTGTCTCTGGGGTGAAATTAAGCTCGAACTGCAGGTGGGGCATCGTTTCCTCCATCCTCACGTCTAGTCACAAGGATAGCAAGGAAGTGGAGATCGGCAATGCACGGTTGTGGGAAAAATCCTTTCCCCCTATAATGGGTGTTCAAGATTCTCAACCACGTGAGGGCGCCATGAAATTCGTCAAGATGCACGGAGCCGGCAACGATTACGTTTATATTGACTGCTTCCGACAGACCGTAGAGGACCCTGAGGGCCTGGCACGCGAGGTCAGCGACCGGAACTTCGGGATTGGTGGAGACGGCATGATCCTGATCGAGCCGTCGAAACAGGCCGACGTGAAGATGCGGATTTTCAATGCCGACGGCAGCGAGGCCGAGATGTGCGGCAACGGGGTGCGCTGCGTTGCCAAGTACGCTTTCGATCACGGGCTGGTCGATCGCACCGAGATTACCATCGAAACCGGTGCCGGCGTGCTTCCGCTGAGGATGTTTCCCAATCAGCGGGATCGTATCGACAGGGTCCGCGTCAATATGGGGCGCCCGCGGCTGCGACGTGCCGACCTGCCGATGGTCGGGCCTGCCGATGAGCAGGTTGTCAACATGGACCTGGCGGTGCTCGATCTCACCTTCCAGATCACCTGTGTCTCCATGGGCAACCCGCACTGCGTCATCTACGTGGAGGATCTCGCCAACTTCCCGGTCAGGCGCTATGGTTACGCGATTGAAAATCATGAGCTCTTTCCCCGCCGCGTCAACGTCGAGTTTGTCGAAATCATCTCGCCAAACGAAGTCCGCCAGCGCACCTGGGAGCGCGGGGCAGGCGAGACCCTGGCCTGCGGGACAGGCTCCTCGGCCGTCACCGTCGCCGGGGTCCTGACCGGCCGCACCAAGGGCAAACTGCTTAACCACCTCAGCGGTGGCGACCTGGAAATGGAGTGGGACGGCAAAGGCGACGTCTTCATGACCGGTCCGGCGGTGGAAGTTTTTTCCGGTGAATATATCCCTCAGTAAAAAAAATCATGCTAACGGAATTCAGCCGACAGGAGGGAGAAAAGAGAAGACTTAAGCCAATTCATCATTGACCTGCTTTGCATGCTGTCTTCTGTATTCTGGATACGCTAATGGATGTCCTGATCTTCGACCTTGATAATACCCTTTACTCTGCTGACAAAAAGATCTTCAGCCTGATCGATGTCCGCATCAACCGCTACATGACCGAGGTTGTCGGCATTCCTGCCCCGCAGGTCGATGCGCTGCGGCGCGAATACTGGCGTTCGTACGGCGTCACCCTGCAGGGGCTGATCCGCCATCACGGCGTCGATCCCGAAGACTACCTGTGGTACGTCCACGACGTCGATGTGACCACCCGGCTTGATCCCGACCATATCCTGCGCGAGGTCCTGGTCGCCCTGCCGCAGCGCAAGGCGGTCTTTACCAACGGCTCGCTCTGCCATGCCAGCCGGGTGCTGGCGGCACTCGGCATCGAGGATCTGTTCGAGAAGATCTACGATATCCGCATCGCCGCCTACCAGCCGAAGCCCTTCCCGGAGCCCTACCATGCCGTGCTGGCCGAATTGGGTGCCACGCCGGAGCGTTGCGTGATGATCGAAGATTCCCGCGACAACCTGCACACTGCAAAAAAACTCGGCATGGGGACCGTCCTGGTCGGCGCCGGTCAAACCCCCGCATTCGTCGATGTCCACCTCGACAGTGCCCGGCAGATTCACTCCGCCATGCGCCACTGGGAAAAGGCTTCATGACGCGCTTGCTCGGAGCGCACGTCTCCGTTGCCGGCGGCCTCGATATGGCTTTCGCCCGCGGCCTCGAAAGCGGCTGTACGGCATTGCAGATTTTCACCAAAAACGCCAACCGCTGGCAGGGCAAGCCGATTGCGGCGGCCGATGCAGCAGCTTTTCGCCAGGCATGGCTGGAGAGCGGGATTGGCCCGGTCATGGCCCATGATGCCTACCTGATCAACCTGGCCTCTCCGAAGAGTGGCGTCTGGGAAAAATCGAAAGCCGCCCTGCGCGACGAACTGCTGCGCTGTGCGCAGCTCGGTATCACCGACCTGATCATGCATCCCGGTGCTCACCTCGGGACCGGGGTGGACATTGGCCTGGCGCGCATCCGTGAAGCCTTCAGGGAGATTCTTGGGCAATCCCCGCCGGACGTCCGACTGCTCCTTGAGAACACGGCCGGCCAGGGCAGCTACCTGGGTGGCGAGTTTGCCCACCTGGCCGCCTTGCTCGAAGAGTTCGATGAAAGTCGCTTCGGGGTTTGCTTCGACACCTGTCATGCCCATACGGCCGGCTACAATCTGGCCACCGCGGAAGGCTATGCACAGACCATGGCCGAATTCGACCGCTTGATCGGCCTCGACCGGATCAAGGCCTTCCATCTCAACGACTGCCTGAAGCCGTGCGGGAGCAAGATTGACCGCCATACCCACATTGGCCAGGGGACGATCGGCCGCGCCGGCTTTGCCTGCCTGATGCAGGACCGGCGCTTTGTCGAAATCCCCATGATCCTGGAAACCCCCAAGGGGGAGCGGGGCGACATGGACCGTGTCAACCTGGCGTTGTTGAGGGAGCTGGCAAAGGAGGACGCCCTATGAGGGCCGTCGTTCAAAGGGTCAGCCGGGCCTCGGTCACCGTCGCGGGACAGACCGTCGGGGCTATCGAGCAGGGGCTCATGGTCTTGCTCGGCGTGGCCCGGGGGGACACGGCCGGGGACGCCGCCTATCTCGCCGAGAAGACCGCCGGCCTGCGCATCTTCGAAGACCACGACGGCAAGATGAACCGCTCACTCGAAGAGCTTGGCGGCAGCATCCTGGTGGTGTCCCAGTTTACCCTGCTCGGCGACTGCCGCAAGGGACGGCGGCCGGGCTTTACCGAGGCCGCGCCGCCGGAGTTGGCCGAGGCCCTTTACAAAACGTATGTTGACGTGCTGCGCAACCGCGGCCTTACGGTTGCCACCGGGGTTTTCCAGGCCGACATGCAGGTGGCCCTGGTCAATGACGGCCCGGTGACCCTGATGCTCGATAGCCGAAAGCAATTCTGATGAAAAACAGCGACGAAATCGAAGGCCGTGGCCGCAGCGCCAAGAAGCGCGAAGCCAAGGCCGTGGAGCAACTGGCCCAGCGCCTGGCAGACCTGCCGGAGTCAGAACTCGCCACGCTGCCGCAGGACCCGGAGTTGGCCAGGGAGATCGCGCTGGTTCGCAGCACCTCCGGCCACAGCTCACGCAAGCGCCAGATCAAGCACCTCGCCGGGCTGCTGCGGCGCGACGACGAGAAGCGGGAAAAGATTGCCGAGGCCCTCGACAGCCAGGCGGTCAGCCAGCGCCAGGACATCCTGGCCTTCCATCATTTGGAAGAGCTGCGCGACCGGTTGTGCAGCGCGGCAACCTTCGAGGCGGCACTGGCAGAAGTACGTTCCGCCTTCCCGCAGATCGACGAAGGCAAGCTGTCCCGCTTAGCCGGATCTGTCCATGAGCACGGCGACAAACGGGCCGCCAGGGAAATTTTCAGAAGATTGCGCAAGGCGGAAGAGGCCAGGGAGGCCTGACCCGGGGCAGCCGCTGTGACATGCGGGTTGGCAGTGAAGCTGCGCCAGGACCGGCTACTGGCTGGCAACCGATTGTGAGATGGTCCAAAAGCCCCGCTCATGAGGAGAGTGACCTCTTAGATAAAATGTCGTATTCCGGGCTTGGATCATCAGCCCTGATCTAGTTTTTCCCGCTCCGCAAACACCACACCTAGCATCCAAAATACCCTTGGCTGAAGCAGGAACACGTTGCAGGCATATAGAGAAGAACCTGGGCCACCAGATTTCAGGTTGTCCTATGCATCGTGATATTTAAGAGCGTAGCGCTGCCTGGCATAGCACATACCTTGAGAGCAGGCGCTGGTTCGACGCCAACCATCCAAACCGGTATTTACATGAGAACTGCCTTCCAGGGCGCGTACTCTTTTTTTTGTAAACCTATCTTGTTGATACCCGTTTTAGTAAGTGAAGAACACATGGCCCCTGTAATGCCCTCCTCCTAAAATATATATCAGCATTGCAGGGGCATTTTTTGTTAAGCAAGGCATTCGCCAGGAAAATCACAGCCCCTGTCAACCAATCCGCTCAGCATGCGTTTTCATATCTATAAGGCATAGATTTCTCCCAACTGAAAGGACGTCAAAATATCAACAGAAAGAGAGGCATCGCCATGAAGAAAATATGCTTGCTGGCAGGATTGATCATGCTGCTCGGGACTGGCCAGGCCTTTGCTCATCATGCTGCAGAGGGAATTGTTGACGAAGAGATTTACGAGATGATCGACACCATGGTTGCCGACACGCCCCATGCAGAATTGACCCTGGACGACCTCGGCTCGGGCATGACAGAGCTCACGGTCGAGACCAGAACGGCGGTCGCAATGGAAAACCTTTTGGAAGATGGCATGCTAACCTATATCAGCATGTTGGACGGTGAAGTCCGGGTCGAGATCGATTTTGAATCGAACGGAACCGTCGTGTTGACCGTGTTCCAGGAGGAATAGCCGTTCATGTACAAATTATTGCCTTAGTGCTGACAGAACAATTTGGGCACATTTGATCGGATTCCTTTATTGTGCAGAGAAACTCATGAAAAACATGTCATTATATATGACATGAATGAACGCCCTCTGGAGACAAGTCAGGCTTGGGATGAGTTTTTAAAAACGGTCGAGCGCAGAGCTCTGCTGATGGCCAGGGTAGCGACCGGTTTCGAGGATGAAGCGTTCGATATCGTGCAGGACGCGATGCTCGGCCTGGTCAGGAAATATCGCAATAAACCAGTCGAAGAGTTGAAGCCCTTGTTCTACCGTATTCTGCAAAACAGGATACGGGACTGGTACCGCCGCCAGGCTGTCCGTCGTCGTTGGCTGTCCTGGGGAAACATGAGGCCTGATAATGAAGGAGCAGATTATGACCCGATCAACAATCTTCCGGCCCCGGACTCCGGCAATCCCGCCGGGCTTCTGATCCGCGACGAAGCGATGAAAGCCTTGGATACCGCATTACGGAGGTTGCCCTTGCGTCAACAACAGACGTTCTTACTCCGAGCTTGGGAGGGGTTGACTGTTTCAGAAACTGCGCTAGCGATGAAGTGCTCCGTGGGAACGGTAAAAGTGCAGTATTTCCGAGCACTGCACACACTGCGCGAAGAGTTGGAGGACCATTGGCCATGACCTCGCAGCCAGATCGTGAACAGCAATTTCTCGAAAGTGTCAGAAGCTCCCTTGATGACGCTGCCGAAAGCCTTGATGCCTCGGCACTGTCCAGGTTGACCCAGGCCCGCAACAAAGCCATGGAAACCGGATCAAAGACTCGACGTCAATGGGTGATCTGGCCAGCCGGGGCCATAATGGCAAGTGCGGTCCTCTTGCTCCTGCTGTCTCCGGTTTTCGAACACAAGCCCCAGCCCATCAATCAAGCGAGCCTGATGGCGGACATAGAGGTCATCTCGGACAGTTTGGGGCTTGAGTTCTATCGTGACCTGTATTTTTACTCCTGGCTGTCCATGGACGGAAGACATGCAGAGTAGATACTTGATCACGGCCCTGCTCATCGTTCTTTTGGAATCCATCTGTGCCGAGGCAGAGGAACGCCCCGACAGAGTGCGAGATGTGGCTGAGAAAAAGATCGATCTGTCCTGGGAAAAATTCGACCAGGCACCCTCTAAAGAGCTTTTGGAGTTCCTCATGGAGTGGGAGACCCCCAGTGGGGAATGGATCGGCCCTCAGGAAATTGCGGACATAAACATACTGGAGTCAAATGATGAGACGTCTGAGAAATAGCAATTATGTCGCCTGGCTGTTCCTCGGCCTGGTGGTGCCGCTGCTCGTAGCCACAGAGGTGACCGCTGCAACTGATGGGCCCTCATGGCAGTCTTTGAGCTCTGCAGAGCAGAAAATCCTGGAGCCCTATGCGGCATCATGGCAGGGGCTGCACCCTGACAAGCAGCAGCAGTTGCAAAAAGCAGCGAGACGTTGGAGCAGCATGAGTGCTCAAGAGCAGCAACAGGCCAGGACACAATTGAGGGAATGGCAAGCGCTACAACCGGAGGAACAGCGAAAGATCCGGCAGCGTTTCGAACAATTCAAGGCCCTCTCGGCGGAAGATCAGCAGCAACTGCTGCAAACCAGAGCCCGCTTCAACAACATGACACCTGAGCAGAAGAAACAATTACGACAACGCTTTGAAAAAATGCCCCCGCAACAGAAACAGCAACTACTCGATCGCTTCCAAAGCAAAGATTCGATGGGGCAAGCCACTGGACCCGGGCCTGGTTCTGGTCCCGGCTCCGATTCCGGGTCTGGCTCTGGTTCCGGCTCCGGCGCCGATACCGGGTCTGGTTCTGGTTCCGGCTCTGGTTCCGATTCCGGGCCTGGCTCTGGTTCTGGTTCTGGCTCCGATTCCGGGTCCGGGGCTGGCTCTGGCTCAGGGTCCGGTTCTGGATCTGGCCAGGGCAGGAAGTGAATTCGGAAGCCGGAGACTGCTGGTTCGAAGACCGGCCTCCCGAGCATTCTTTACCTGAGAGCGTCCTCCCTGGAGGCGCTCTTAGTTTTTAACGCGGTTCCAACCATGAATGTTTTGGAGGCTTTTCAATCTCTTAAAAACCCTCCTCGCTTGCTTTCGTGTCATAAAATAACTCGAAATGACCTGGGCATAAAAAGCCTGCCATGCAGGATGGCCCACATGGAGAGGACCGGCCATTTTTCAATTTGTTGGGGGTCCGCATGAGGCTGAATCGTTACCGCAAGAAACGGGTGGGCAAGCTTTCCAGAAGTTGATATGTTCTGTCGCACAATCAACGCACTCGACGTCTCCCTGGCACCCGAAGAGGAATGTGCATGGATCAGGTATTTGCACCAGGATACGGCCTGCTCATTTACAAACCGGAGCTTGCCGACCAGATATTTCATCTGCTTCGTGACAAGGCCCCTGGCCTTACTGTCCAGACTAACGGCCGTCACCATGAGTCGAAACAGCCCGAGGGAACCCGTATCAACGTCTATGCCGGGGACGATAGACTCTACAGAGAGCTCTAACAGGGCGTCTCGACCATTTCCCTGCGGGAACAGCTGACGAAACCAACGAAATGAACCCTTCTGATTACGCACGCATCGAAAAGGCAATTCGGTATTTAGAACAACACGTGGCCGAGCGCCCTGCTCTCAATGACGTTGCCGGACACATCGGCCTGAGCCCTTACCATTTCCAGAGGCTGTTCAAGCGCTGGGCGGGGGTGAGCCCGAAGCAGTTCCTGCAATACCTCACCGCGTCACGCGCCAGGCAGCTGCTGCGCGAATCCGCCTCCGTGCTCGATACGGCCCTGGAGGTCGGCATGAGTGGTCCTGGCCGCCTGCACGATCTCATGATCAGCACTGATGCGGTGACGCCCGGCGAGTTTAAAAACGCAGGCAAGGGTCTCGAGTTGCGCTACGGCTATCATGAGACGCCCTTCGGAGAGTGTCTGGCCGCAACAACGCCTAGAGGGCTCTGCAGCCTCGGCTTTATCGGTGCAGACGAACGAACTTGGGCACTGCAGGCCCTTCGGGAACGTTGGCGCGGGGCTGAAATGGTGGAAGATCCGCACGCCAGTCGCCCGGTCATCGAGCAAATTTTCAGCCTTGCCCCCTCAGGGTCCAAGGTGCCGCTCAATCTTTTTCTACGCGGGACAAACTTTCAGCTGAAAGTATGGGAGGCCCTGCTACTTATCCCTGAAGGGGCCGTTGTCTCTTACGGTGTCCTTGCCGCAGCGCTTGACCAGCCCGGGGCCGGCCGGGCCGTTGGCAATGCCGTGGGTCACAACCCCATCGCCTATCTCATTCCCTGCCACAGGGTTCTTAGAGCCAGTGGCAATATAGGCGGTTACCGCTGGGGGGAACCCCGCAAGAAGATTATATTGACAACCGAGCTCGTTAAGCAACGGGAGCCACAGGGCTGAGGCCCCACAAAAAAACAAAACAGCGTCCGCCACCATATGAACTGCCCGCGGCAAGCCACGGGGTATCCAGAATTCAGTATCCAGTAGACAGAAAAATTCGCGGACCATCTGGCTGCCGGGACGTATTCCGGGGTCTGGATTCTGGGTACTGGATTCCCTCAATAAGACACGAAACAATTGTATTGCTTGGCAGGCAACACCCCTGCCTAGCCTGATCAATCGATCTTAATCCTGAATAATGGCTTTTTGGGTGCCTTCATGTCTTCGTGGCAAGGATCACCTTCTTTTGGGTTATGGAACCGGTTTACAAAGCCTCAGAAGTGGCTCTCGACCACCTTCAAAAGCGCCCTGGCTTGTCACCATTCCAGACAAACAGGAAAGCCCCCGATCCGAAGATCGGGGGCTTTCGTATTTGCATGATGGTGGCGGGTACGCCTGGCTTGCCGGACCTGACTATTGATGCGCCGTGCGGTTCAGTATGCGAAAGGCTCCAGGCGCACCTTGGGCAGCAGGCTGGGCGAACCGGTCAGGTACTCGTCGACACAGCGGGCGATCTCACGCCCTTCGCTGATCGCCCAGACCACCAGGCTCTGGCCGCGACGGCAGTCGCCGGCGGCAAACACCCCATCGACCGAGCTCATGCGGGTCCTGGGGTCGGTCTTGATGTTGGAACGCAGATCTGTTTCGCAACCGCACTGTTTGAGCAGTTCCGAGCGCGGCCCGAGATAACCCATGGCCAGAAGAACCAGGTCGCATTTCCAGATCTGTTCACTCCCCGCAACCTTCTCCGGGCGGCCATTGACCCAGGCAACCTTAACGGTCTCCAGGGCGGAGACTGTTTTGTCCCTGCCGATGAAGCGGGTGGTCATGATCTCATAAAAAACATCCCCCCCCATGACGTGCATCTCCTCAACCGAGGTGCTGACGCGCATGATCCGTGACCACTGCGGCCAGGGGTTGTCCGCGGCGCGTTCCTCAGGCGGTTCCGTGAGCAGTTCGAAATTGACGACGCTGGCCGCGCCTTGGCGCATCGAAGTGCCGATGCAGTCCGAACCGGTATCGCCGCCACCGATGACGATGACTTTTTTCCCCTTGGCGCTGATCGTCTGCTTTTTGGGGTGCAGTGCGGCGAGGTCTCGATCTCCCCAGTTGGCGCGATTCTGCTGCGGCAAAAACTCCATCGCGAAGTGAATACCATTGAGCTCACGGCCCTCGACGGGGAGATCGCGCGGCTCTTCGGCGCCCGTGGCGATCACGACCGCATCGAAGGACGACTTGAGCTCGGCAAACGGCACATCCTTGCCGATGTCACAAGAGTAGCGGAAGTCGATGCCTTCAGCCACGAGCTGGTCGACGCGGCGCTGCACCTTTTCCTTGCGCAGCTTGTAGTGGGGAATGCCGTACATCACCAAACCGCCGGCGCGGTCGGCTTTTTCGAAAACGGTCACCCGGTGGCCGGCACGATTGAGTTGCTGGGCACAGGCCAGGCCGGCAGGGCCGCTGCCGATGATGGCAACCGTCTTGCCGCTGCGATGGGTCGGGGGCGTCGGGACGATCCAGCCTTCCTCGAAGCCCTTGTCGACGATCGAAACCTCGTGCAGCTTGATCGTCACCGCCGGCTCGTTGATGCCGAGCACACAGGAGGTTTCGCACGGCGCCGGGCACACCCGGCCGGTGAACTCGGGGAAGTTATTGGTGGCGTGCAGGGCCTGCAGAGCCTGCTGCCACTTGCCGCGGTACACCAGGTCGTTCCATTCCGGGATCAGATTGCCCAGCGGGCAGCCGGTCATACAGAAGGGCACACCGCAATCCATGCAGCGGGCGGCCTGGGTTTTGATCTTTTCCTCGCTGGGATAGTTGTAGTGTTCGTCGTGATGCTGCAGGCGCGCATTGACCGGCTGCAGGGTCTTGTCGCGCCGGCCATGTTTTATAAAACCGCGTGGGTCACCCATAGGTGGCCTCCTTCTCTTTCTCAGCTTTGCTTGCCCGTTCGGTCAGCACCCGGCGGTATTCACGGGGGAAGACCCGAACGAAGCGCGGCAGGTAAGCCTCCCAGTGTGCCAGGACCTCAGCAGCGCGTGGCGAGCCGGTCTGTTCGTGGTGACGGGTAATGGTCTGCTTTAACCACTGGGCGTCATCGTCGTCGGCGGTCATCTGCTCGAGGTCGATCATCGCCTGGTTGCAGCGGCGCCGGAAACGGTTGTCTTCGTCCAGTACGTATGCGAAGCCACCCGACATGCCCGCGGCGAAATTACGCCCGGTGCGGCCCAGGCAGATCACGCGGCCACCGGTCATGTATTCGCAGCCATGGTCGCCAGTTCCTTCGACAACCGCAGTGGCCCCTGAGTTGCGCACGCAGAAACGCTCACCGGCTTTACCGGCGAAGAACACCTCGCCACCGGTGGCTCCGTAGAGGACCGTGTTGCCGACGATCGAGTTCTCATGCCAGGAGAACGTGGCCTTGGGATCGGGACGGATGCTGATCCGGCCGCCGGCCATCCCCTTGCCGACATAATCATTGGCTTCACCGACCAGGCGCAGGTCAAGGCCGGGGGCCAGAAACGCCCCGAAGCTCTGACCGGCAATGCCGGTCAGGTTGATGGTGATCGTCCCATCGGGCAGCCCATCGCGGCCATGGAGCATGGCAACCTGGCCCGAGAGCATGGTCGCAAAGGTCCGGTTGGAGTTGCGGATCGGCAGCTCGACCGCCACCTTCTCCTTGCGCTCCAGGGCCGCAGCGGCGAGCTCGATCAGCTGGTTGTCCAGCTGCTTTTCCAGACCGTGCTCCTGCCCATGCACTCTCCTGGTGGCCACCTCGGAGCCGACCTTGGGCTTGGTCAGAATCCGCGAGAAATCGAGGCCCTGGTTCTTCCAGTGCTTGATCGCGGCGTCCATCTCGAGATACTGGGTCTGGCCGATCAGTTCGTCGAGGCTCCGAACACCCAGCCCGGCCATCAGTTCACGCACCTCCTCGGCGAGGTAGGTGAAGTAGTTGATGACGTGCTCGGGCTTGCCGGTGAACTTGCCGCGCAGGGCTTCGTCCTGGGTGGCAACGCCGACCGGGCAGGTATTGAGATGGCATTTGCGCATCATGATGCACCCGACGGTGACCAGCGCCACGGTCGCAAAGGCATATTCTTCGGCACCGAGCAGCGCGGCAATGATCACGTCGCGCCCGGTGCGCAGCTGGCCATCGGTCTGCACGACGATGCGGCCGCGCAAGTCGTTGAGCACCAGCGTTTGCTGGGTCTCCGCCAGGCCGATTTCCCAGGGGATCCCGGCGTGCTTGATCGAAGAGGTCGGCGAGGCGCCCGTCCCGCCGTCGTGGCCGGCGATGATAACCCGTTCGGCATGCCCCTTGCTGACCCCCGCGGCGACCGTGCCGACACCGACTTCGCTCACCAGCTTGACGGTGATATCGGCCTTGGGGTTGCAGTTCTTGAGATCGAAAATCAGCTGGGCCAAATCTTCGATGGAGTAGATATCATGGTGGGGCGGCGGCGAGATCAAGGTGACCCCGGGGACGCTGAAACGCAGCGCGCCGATGTATTCGCTGACCTTGTGGCCGGGCAGCTGCCCCCCTTCACCGGGCTTGGCGCCCTGGGCGATCTTGATCTGCAGCTCGTCGGCATTGACCAGGTAGTGAGGAGTGACCCCGAAGCGTCCTGACGCCACCTGCTTGATGGCGCTGCGCCGCAGGTCGCCGTTGGCATCCGGAGTGTAGCGCCGCGGGTCCTCGCCGCCTTCGCCGGTATTCGATTTGCCGCCGATCCGGTTCATGGCGATGGCCAGGGTCTCGTGCGCCTCGGTGGAGATCGAGCCGAGACTCATGGCGCCGGTACAAAAACGCTTGACGATGGCGCTGACCGGTTCGACCTCCTCCAGAGGGATGGCCTGGTTCAGGTTCTTGAACTTGAACAGTCCGCGCAGGGTGCAGATTTGCTCGCTCTGGTTGTCGACCAGTGAGGAATAGCGCCGGAAGTCGTCGCGGCTGCCGGAGCGTACGGCGTTCTGCAGCAGGGCGATGACCTCCGGGTTCATGAGGTGCGCTTCCCCCTCGCGACGCCAGGAATATTCCGAGCCGCGATCCAGGTCACGGTTGGGATCTACCTGTTCGGCGAAGGCCTGGTGGTGGCGCATCAGGCTCTCGGTGGCGACCTCTCGCAGTCCGGCGCCGCCGATGCGACTGACGGTGCCGGGGAAATATTTGGCGACAAACCCCTGGTCCAGGCCGACAGCCTCGAAGATCTGGGCGCTGCAGTAGCTCTGCAGGGTGCTGATCCCCATCTTGGAGAAGACCTTGAGCAAGCCTTTGCCGACCGCCTTGATATAGTTCTTGGTGTACTGATAGACGATGTCGGTCTCTTCGTCCGCCTGAGTGTTGCCGTCCTGGCCTGCGAGCATTCCCTGGTTGACCATGTCCTGCAGGGTCTCGAAGACGAGGTAGGGATTGATCGCCGCCGCCCCGTAACCGACCAGCATGGCAAAGTGGTGAACTTCACGCGCCTCACCGGTTTCAATGATGAGTGAACACTGGCTGCGCTTGCCGACTCGGATCAGGTGGTGATGGATTCCGGACAGGGCCAGCAGGGCCGGGATGGGAGCTTTCTCGGCAGAGACACCGCGATCCGACAGGACCACGATGGTGCGGCCAGCATCCACTGCGGCCTCGGCCTCGGCAAACAGGGCCTCCATGCGTTGATCCAGGGCCTCGGGCCCCTGGTTCGCGTCAAACAGGGTGCTCAGGGTGGTGCCGCGGAACCCCTGGATGTCGCTGTGGCGCAGCTGCTCCAAGACGTCGTTGGTGATGATCGGGTGGTCGAGTTCCAGCATCTGGCAGTGTTCCGGGCCAGGCATGAGGATGTTGCGCGCCGGTCCAATGTACTGGGTCAGGCTCATGACCACCTCTTCGCGCAGGGGGTCAATCGGTGGATTGGTGATCTGGGCGAACAGCTGGCTGAAGTACCAGTAGAGAAGCTTGCTGTGCTTCGACAAGACCGCAACCGGAGTATCGGTCCCCATCGAACCAACCGGCTCCTGGCCGTTGACAGCCATCGGCGCCATGACCACGCGCATTTCTTCCAGGGTGTAGCCAAAACTCGCCTGGGTCCGCCGCAGTTCTCCGCGGCTGTGCACCTTCTTAGTGGCCGGGGCAGGCAGGTCATCAAGCCGGATCAGGTACTCGCTCACCCAGGCCGCATAGGGCTGGTCCGCAGCGAGATCGCCCTTGATTTCATGATCCTCCTTGAACTCGCCGGTTTCCACGTCGACCAGGATCATCTTGCCGGGAGCCAGGCGCTCCTTGCGCAGGATCTTCTCGGGGGCGATATCCAGAACTCCCGCTTCCGAGGCATAAATGATCTCGTCGTCGCTGGTGGTCCAGTAGCGGGCCGGACGCAGGCCGTTACGATCGAGAATCGCGACCACCTGGCGACCGTCGCAGGCCACGATGTTGGCTGGGCCATCCCAGGGCTCCATCATGGTTGCGTGGTACTCGAAGAAGCCCTTCACATCGGCACGCAGGTGAGCTTTAGAGGCCCAGGCCTCGGGGATCAACATGGCCAGCGAGTGGGCCAGGCTCCGGCCGGTGAGGAGCAAAAGTTCGAGCGCATTATCGAGACAGGCCGTGTCGGAACTGCCTTCGATGATGACCGGGTCCAGGTCAGGCACCCCATCGGCCAGTTCGAGGTGTGCAAAGAGGGCGGTGCGGGCGCGCATGCGGTTGATATTGCCGCGCAGGGTATTGATCTCGCCGTTGTGGGCCGCGTAGCGGAAAGGCTGGGCCAAATCCCAGGTCGGGAAGGTGTTGGTGCTGTAGCGCTGGTGCACGAAGGCAATCGCGCTGACCAGGCGTTCATCGTCCAGTTCGGGGAAAAAGGTGTTCAGCTGCTCAGAGAGCAGCATGCCTTTGTAGAGGATGGTCCGGCTGGAAAGCGAGCAGACATAGAACATCTGCTTGCCGGCAAGCTGGCCGTTGCGGATCGCATTTTCGGCACGTTTGCGGGCCAGGTAGAGCATCAGGTCAAAGTTCTGTGGCTCAACTTGCCCCCGACCGGCAAAAATCTGCATGACCCGGGGTTCCGCGGAACGGGCATTGCGGCCGATGGTGCTGCTGTCGGTCTGGATTTCGCGCCAGCCGAGCACGCTGCAGCCAACACGGGCCAGCTCTTGATCGAGCACCTTGATGCACGCTTCGCGGCACACGCTGTCACGGGGCAGGAACACGATCCCGGCGCCGAATTCACCCGCCTTTGGCAGTTCGAAGTCACAGACTTCGCGATAAAAGGCCTCCGGCATCTGGATCATCAGGCCCGCGCCGTCGCCATCCAGAGGATCGGCGCCGACGGCCCCCCGATGAGTCAGGTTGCAGAGAATTTCGATGCCACGCTTGACGATACTATGACTTTTTCGCCCTTTGATGTTGGCGATAAAACCGACACCGCAATTGTCGTGTTCGTTGGCCGGATCGTAAAGGCCCTGAGCGGGTGGTTTGCCAATATGGTTTGTCATGGTTGGTCCTTGGTCGTTGGGGAGCGGTCGCCGATCACGCACGGGACATCCGCTGACACGCGGGTTTTAGCAAATTGTTCAGGCGGCAGCGATGAGGATGTCCAGCAGAGAACTTGATGTGGTCAACATCTGAAGCAAGCTACTTGCGCCGACACCGTCGGCCGGTAATTTGTCCAGCATCAGCATTTTTCCAGCGCACATTCCGTTGTCCGTGGAACGCCTCTAACAACACGTTACAATACACGTGATTAAAAACCAGGTAAAGATTTTCGTCTCCTCTATCGCCTGATATTGTTCCGGGTCACCCAGTTTTAGACGTCAGATAATTTTCCGGGAATTCTGCGATGCGTTACAACCTTCCGGTTCGGAACTACCTGGCATTGTTAAATTCTTGCGCTCGCCACGGATAAAACCTACTGATATTATACGGAAAAAAGCGAGATGAGCAAACATGGCAAAGAAAGCTTGGCCGTGGCAGGAAATTCTGCGGACCTATCACCCGAACATAGGCACAACAAAATTTAAGCCATTGAACAACGCAAAGACGCGAAGACGCAAAGAGCAATGCCAGGGGCGTGATATTTTCTTACGATTTATGAACCTTCCCTCAGCGCCTCCGTGTTAAGCCTTTTTTCGTTTATAGCCCTGAAACACGAAAAGCCCCCGATCCGAAGATCGGGGGCTTATTATCTCTGATTCAGGTGGAACAACGCAGGAATGGTCAAACAGTCCGATGCGCTGATCGTTTTGGTTCAGGCGTTATGCGCCCCAGCGAGCAATAAGGCTGAATTTTTCCGCGGGGGACATCCAGTCGGCATTGATCAAGCGTGATCGACTGTCCCAGCTCTGGGCCTTCACGTATCCGACCAGGACCAGGACCAGACATAAAACCGCACACACGCCGAAAAGTAACAGAAACACCATTTTCACCTCCCGCCAACCGAGATCATTGTTGTTGGCTATGGACGCAGAATAGGGTATATACAGAACATAAGTAAAATCGATTATTCTTCTCTATAGAGAAACTTATACTTATGCTTCCAGATTTCAACCGACTCAAAGTGTTCTATTATATCTATTCCCTGAAGAGCATCGTGTCTGCCGCCAGAGCCCTGCATATCTCACAGCCCGCAGTGAGCCAGCAGTTACAAAAGCTCGAGTCGGAAATCCAGGCGACCCTCTTTATCCGGCTGCATAAGAAACTCGTCCCGACCAACGCTGCCAACCGGCTGTTTTCCCTGGTGCAGCCGTTCATCGACAGTCTCCAGGAGGGCATGGATAATCTTCGCCAACCGATCGACCGGCCGGCCGGGCTGCTGAGAATTGGTGCCCCACGAGAGTTCGGCAAGGAATATCTGCCGCTTTTGAGCCACACGTTTCGGGAAAAATACCAGGAGGTGACTTTCAACTTCAGCTTTGATGAATCGGCGCCCCTGCTGGCAATGCTGCGCGCGGGAGAGATTGATTTTGCCTTGGTGGATGTCTTCATGCCAAAAGGCCAGTTCCTGGAGACCCCGCATCTGTTCAGCATCGAACCACTGATTGCCGAGGAGCTGATTCTGGCTTGTTCACAGGATTATTATCACAAGGAGATCGCCGGCGATCATTCTTTTGCCAACTTGGCCGCGAAGGCCTTTGTCAGTGACAAAGATGACCTGGCAATCTTGATTCACTGGTTCAGGCACCATTTCTCACGAACCGCCGCCAAGTTGAATGTGGTCATGACCACCAATAGCCACGAAGCTTTGATCTCCGGCATCCGGCTCGGCATGGGGTTGGGAGTCACCTCGGCACATCTGGTGTTTGCAGGGCTGACCAATGGTTCGATAATTCCGGTCGAAACCAATAAGAAGAATGCCGAAAGCTGGATCTCCCTGGTGCAACTACTGGACAAGGTCCCGACGCTCACCGAAAGAACCTTTATCACGCACCTGAAAAACGGCATGCAGAAGACCGAGATCCTGCAAAAATTTTCCAGGGGCTAGGTTCCCGGCAGGACATAAAAAGCAAGGCCACCCGCGACCGGGTGGCCATTTGCTTAAGGATGAGCGTCCTTTATGTGCCGATAACAACCCCCGGTTGCGCTTTTTCAGGTCGTCGCTAAAGGGTTGCGCCAACCGGGTTCTCTGGCGCAGCGCAACCTAATTTGCCTTGAGTTCCGTATCGATCAGGACCTGCTTCAGCCGCTCCAGGGTGGTTTCCAGGATTTTGTTGTCTTCAACGAGCAAACGCTTCTCAGCCAGGCAATTGGTGAGGGTCTGGTTGTTCTTCTGGTCCTGGGCTTGCAGTTGTTGCTGCCGCCTGGCCATGTCGATGATGCCATCGGCCCTGGCTCGCCACTCGCCTTGTGGAGACTGCTTCGACAAGAGGTGCAGCGTGGTCAGGTCACCGGTCGCCAGGTACTGGTCAAGCCCCTGAGCGAACAATTCGGCCTCTCCACTCACCGGCGATTGGGGCTCAATCACCGGCTGTTGGGACATTGATATGCCGCTGCACCCGATCGACGTCAGGCAAAGGACCAGGAGGCAGGACCAGCGGGTGATTGCCTTCGTCATGATAGCTGCTTTCTGCGGTCAATGAGGTAGTTGCTGTTCTTGAGCTGCTTGAGGTGTTCTTTCATCTTAGCACAGCTGAGGCTGATGCTTAAAGGGGTCGGATGGACCATATTCTCGGAGAGCGTAACGGCAATCGAAATGGTCAGCAGCGGGAAGGAGCGTTTGAGGCCATCCCGGTCTTTGCCGACGATGAACCCGGCCTCTAAATCCTTCTGCTGGTAAAGTTCGGGGACGTGGCTGTCGAAGGTTTTGATGATGTCCTTGGCAAGCGTTTCGGCCCGGTCAGGAGTCGTCAAAACCACATAATCGTCCCCACCTATATGGCCGACCAGGTCGTCGTCGCCGCCGTGCCGTTCCACGGCCTCGCGGAGCAGGTTGCCGACCAGGTTGATTGCATCACTGCCGACCTTGTAGCCATAGTGATCGCTGTAGGCCTTGAAATTGTCCAGGTCGATGTAGAGATGAGCGAAGGGCCGCTGCTCGGCAATGCGCTGCTCCAGTTCACGGTCAATCGCCAGGTTCCCGGGCAGCCGGGTCAGGGGGTTGGCGTCCAGGCTCAGTTGCTCCAGTTCTTTAAGCTTCCTGGCCATGCGGGCGAAGTCCTGGGCCAGCTGGCCGAACTCGTCGTTGCTGCGGATATCGATCGGCGCTTCGAATTTCCCGGCGGAAATGTCCTGCGTGGCTTTTTGCAGGACCTTGACCGAGCCGTGGATGCTGGCGATCACGGTGAGGGCGACAGGGGCCGAGAGGATAATGCCGAAGAGGCTGATAAACAGGGTCAGACGGTAGGCTTTGGTGCTCTGCAGTGACAGCTCGTTGAGATCCTGGTCCAAAACGGTCTGGTGCTGCGTCCAGAGGTCGGACAGCAAGACCAGCAGCTGGCTGCGCAGCGGCGTTGTGGTCGTCTTGGCAAGGGTCGCCGCGCGGTCCCATTCACCTTCGGTAAAGAGCTGCATCAGGAGACGGGCCTGAGCGGTATATTCCTCGACTGCTAAGGGCAGGGGCGCAAGGTAGGCAGGCTGCGGAACAGCCTTGATCTCAAGGAGCAGGCTGTCCAGGTCTGCGGCGCGCCGCTCAAGCAGTCCGAGCAGCTTCGCGTCGCGCAGGATGATGAGCTGTTTTTCGAGGTTCTCCTGGCCCAACAGGTTCTGCCGGAGATCCCGCAACAGGATAAAGGTGCGGAACTGCCCGCCCACAAGCTGCTGGGTCCGCAGGTTGTGGTCATGCAGGTTGACCAGGGCGTACCCCAGTGCCAGCAGGCTGAACGTAATGATGACCAGATAGCCGAGCGCGACTTTCCTGGTGACCGTAAAATAAGACGTCATCCCCGCTCCTGTTCGGTGGTTCCGGGCTCTACCTGGTGTGGCTTGAGCCTATTATATTCTGCTCTGGGCGATAAGTCTCCTTTTCATTGCCGTCTATGTTCTGAGCTGCCCCTGCAACAAAAATGTATCCTGCAGCGCCTAGGGCGATGTCACGTCCACTATCTGATGGATAAATTTGTCCTGCAGCACCAGAGTTGGGCCTGTAAGGGATTTCGTGTAAACGGGTCTGTCGGTCAGTAAGTTGCTACCTTCCTGCTGAAAAAGATCAACATGGAGTTCTGAAACCAAAAAGAAGGCCCCGACCATCGCCGGGGCTTTCTTTTTATCACAACATTCTTTTTATGTCTGGGATGAAGTCAGACGACACCATCTATGACCGTAGTGGTTTATTCGTATTTCCAAACCACTATACCGGTACTGCCTTGGGGGACAAAGCTGTACCCCCCGATCAGAATGTTGTCTGCGCTGTCGATCGTCAAAGATTCCCCCCCACTTTCAAGCTCTCCAGCATATGTGATGACACCATTATCGCCAAATGAGGCGACAGATTGACCGTTGCTGTCATATTTCCAGAGTGTCATATTATATGGAATTTGACCCACAACGAAGATATTGCTCGCACTGTCTAAAGCAATGGCACGTCCACAAGTAGTGGCCCCACATGCATAGGATACAATGCCATTAACACCAAAATCTGTAACCAGGGCGCCGTTGCCGTTGTATTTCCAGATCTTCAATGAAACGGGAAAACCACCATAGCCCATAACTAAATAGTTACCTTGATCGTCAATCACAATGTCATTAGCTGATTGGCCGAACAATTCCTTTATTTCACCTAATTGGCCAAAAGTCTGAACCAGACCGCTACCGGTGATGTCCAATTTAAAGACGATTGAATTGAAACTGCTGGTCCTCGGTTTGATGTATGAACCGGCGACCATAATATTGTTGTCAGCATCAACAGTAATTGATTTACCATTCTCGGTATTGTCGCCGACATTGTAGGTAAAGATGCCATCACCGCCACCAAACACAGAGATCGGACTGCCGGTGCTGTTGGAATATTGCCAGACCGCAATTGCGGTATCTTCGAGGTTAGGACCAGTTTTGCTTGAACCCGTGACCAGAATCCTGCCAGATGTGTCCAGAGTGATAGCATGACCAACATCGACATTACCGCCATCGTAAATTGCGACGCCGTTAATACCAAACAAGGTGACAGGTTCACCACTGCTGTCAAACTTCCAGATCGCCATATCAGCATCGATGCCATTGTGGATATAGCCTGTGACCAGGATATTTCCTCCGCCATCTAGAATAAGATCATAGCCTACATCGGAAATACCACTGTCATAGACAACGATGCCATCCCCGTTACCAAAGGTGGTATCCAAGGCGCCGCTGCTGGTATACTTCATGAGCACCATATCATTATCTCTGCCATTATTAATGTACCCGGTCACATAGACATTATCGGAAGCATCATGGGTGATTCCATATGCATGATCGGCACCTGTACCAGGATCGTAAACGGCAATACCGTCACCATCAAAGTCCGGATCAAGGCTGCCACTGCCACCTGACGATGCTGCCGTGGCGGTAATCGTGACCGTGTCGGGAGTACTGTTTTCGCTGCCGTCGTTGACGATAAGTTGAGCGATGTATGGTCCATCCACGTCAGGAGTGAATGTCGGATTCTCTGCTTCTGGATCTGACAGATCGCTGTTAGTGATACTGCTGCCATCTACGACCGAAATGAAGCTCCAAGTGTAACTCAAGTCATCTAAATCTGCATCACTGCTGCCGCTGCCGTCGAGTGTCACTAATTCACCTGTAGTAACACTTTGCGCATCCCCTGCGTCGGCAACAGGAGTTGAATTGGTTGTTTCAGCTGTGATTAGTACCGTAGTTGCCACGCTGTCTACCGTTCCGTCGTTGACGATCAATTGCACGACATACTCGCCATCGAGATCCGCAACAAAAGTTGGATTGATCGCTGCAGAATCGGACAAAGTCGCACCGCTGGTGGTATCAGGTTTTGTTATAATACTCCAGCTATAGGTTAGATCATCGTTGTCGGCATCTTGGCTCCCAGAGCCATCGAGTTGAACAGTGTCTGCCGTACTGACATTTTGAGCTTCTCCTGCATCGGCGACAGGAGGCGTATTACTGGCTACGGCTGTTGCCGTAATAGTAACGGTATCGACAGCACTATCGATCGCGCCGTCGTTAACGACTAGTCCAATAATGTAGGTCCCAGCCACATCGGGGGTAAACGTTGGCTGGGCAGCCGTTGTGCTGGAAAGACTCGCATTCGTGATGCTGCTTCCACCTGCTACGGTCTTAACGTTCCAGGCGTAGGTCAATGTATCACCTGCGTCCACATCAGAACTGTCCGAACCATCCAGGGCCACTGTCACTCCGACTTTGACGTTTTGATCAGGTCCTGCATCGGCGACAGGAGGCGTGTTGCTTGAAGCCGTCTCTGCCGTAATCGTAACGGTATCAACGGCACTCTCCAGGATGCCGTCGTTTACGGTCAGCTCGACTATATAAACACCTTCGGTGTCAACCGTAAATGTCGGGTTGACGGCCGTTGTACTAGATAACTCGGCGCTGCTGTCGCCCGGGAGTGTCAGCGTCCATGAATATGTCAGGCTGTCGCCGTCCGCATCTGAACTTCCGGAGCCATCCAGCGTTACCGTTGCACCTGTGCTGGTATTTTGATCAGGTCCTGCATCTGCAACCGGGAAATGGCCTCCAACAGGAATACTTCCCCCCAAAGAGATAATTGTGTTGTTCAGTGCTTCGAGTGCTGCCTCTTCACTAACCAATTGAATACCAAGTGCTGCTTCAATATCTACTTCGAACGATTGGCTGGAAAAATCGATACTCAGCGGCAGCAAAGCAATCAAGTCTAAATCCAGAACGATGACGCCGTTATCTGGATTGCCATCACCATCAAGTGATTGCAGCAGTCGTGCGAGGTTAATGACTGCCTGTGTGTCATTCGGAAAAAGAGTGTAAGGTGTCGTAGTACCGTTTTGTGCAGCTACTGTCGCGATTGGAATATCACCAAGATAGAACGTGACATCAGTACCGCTACGACAGGTAAACCTGCCCTGTGAATTTGTTGAATCTTCTGACGTGCCACAGGAATAACTCATACCCTGGACTACATCATCAACAAACTGACCCGTTACAGTGCTATTACTGCTATTGTCACCCCCACAAGCCATCATACAAAACGCAACAACCAAAGAAGTCCCCAAAATTTTCAAATCTCGCATAATTACTCCTTTGAAGTTAAGTGAAAATACAAGAAGATTGCCCATTCAAAAAGGGAGTGTTAACTATTTTTATTACAGAGCGCCGGACGAGCTCAAAAGATTCTGGCTAGGACCCGCATTGGCTTCAAAGTTATCGCCATCATTGTCACCACAGCCAAAGAGAGACAATAAACCAACCACAATAAGTGCACAGAACAATTTGCTCCTCATGATCTTCCTCCTTACCGATTGAAGTGCATAAACGGCATCATGTCCGATTATCGAATCAGAGATGCTGCCAAGCCAGGCAGAACAAACAAATAAAAAAGCCGCACCGCCAAAATTCATTTTGGCAGTCCGGCTGTCTCAAACAGAAAAGAATAAGACCCGTGACTTTCCGCCCCTGCCTCACGGCAGGTTTGGCCTTGTCAATAAAGGAAATTATTTTATTAATTCATTAAAAAGCAGGATCAACGTATTTATGTCAAGATTTTATATTTATCAATCTTATTTTATACAAACATTTCGTTTTTTTCTCACAAATTTCTCACATTAATATTAGAAATAAAGAACCATGAGATATATAATGTGCCATCGCTCATATTGCCCGGGATTTAACCGTTAAATAGACATTGGGCTGATTTCCTTCTGCATGATTTGGATTTTTTTGCAGGATGAGAAGTCGCCTTACCAGTTATTCACCAATGTTCGAGATGCAACAGATTGGCGCCAAGGAGACATTCTTTGGGACTCTGAAGTTGCGACAAAAAAAGCCCCGCAGTCATAAGGGTGACTGAGGGGCAAAGGGTTCTATGGGTTTTTCTTTTTAGGAGGGGTGAACATGAAGAAGTATGTTCTGGTGAATATCTTACTTATTTTGTCAGGTATGTCAAGCAAAAAATTTATGTAGAAAAACAGCCCCCGGCGTTCAATCCCGCCGGCACCCCAAACAAAGGCACCAAACTACTGAAGACATTAACTCACACAAAGACGTATAGGCGCAGGGAGCAATCCCAGAGCCGTGATATTCCCTTAAGATTTATGCACATTCCCTCTGCGCCTTTGCGCCTCTGCGTTAAAACTTTTCAGGTTTTTGAACCGTAAAAAAATAGCTCCCGGCAGCAGCAGGAGCGCCAGGCGGATGACACCTCTACTAAAGCAAAAGGCCCGGCAATGCGCCGGGCCTTTGTGATTCTACGGGTTGAGGGTCGACGCTTAAAGCGCCTTTTTCAACAAGCCTTCCAGCTGGGTCTTCGGCACCGCGCCGACCACCTGGTCAAAGACCTTGCCATCCTTGAACAGGATCAGGGTCGGGATACCGCGCACGCCGAACTGCCCCGGGGTCGCGGGGTTCTCGTCGACATTCAGCTTGCAGATTTTGACCTTGCCATCGTATTCATCTGCCAACTGGTCAACCAGCGGGCCGATCGCCTTGCACGGCGCACACCAGGACGCCCAGAAATCGACAAGCACTGGCACCGAGGACTGGTTCACTTCACTCTCAAAGGAATCATCCGTCACCTGGACGACTTTATCACTGGCCATAAGACTATCTCCTTTTGTATAGAAACTCCTGCAGACATTCGAGTTTCATAATAATCCAACCGACCAAAAAATCAAGCGATTATCTTCCCGTGCTCCCTTAAATTGCCAGCACGGGTCATGGCTCTCCAAGGACAACAGTGCTAGAGACTCGAACCTGGAGGCGTTAAGTAAACGAACACCTCATGAATGATATTTTGATGGGTAATAAGGCACGGCAATCCGTGATGCCAGAAAGATATTGACACCTCTAGAACGCCATTATATTGTGGAAAACAAGAGACTCGGCTATTGTAGGAATGGATTCTGGGCTTCCCCGCCTTGAATACCCGCCCGCAAAACAAACTGAAGTCATCGGAAATACAACGGCAACCGTGATTTGCGAGCCTGTCTGTGTTTCTCAATGATTGCAGAATCTTAAGTTTTCCTTGCCAAAAACCAATATCGCTGTAAGTCCCAGGCACAGAGGAGCAATGGTGTTACTGCACGTCGCTACCGTGAGGGGTCGTTTCATAGCACCGGCGATACGTGTAGCGCCAGCATCTATCCGTGGCGTTCATCTGACCGCGCAGCACTTATTTTCAACCGGATGTTTTCTGAGCATCAACCTACAGAGAAGGAGGAGCTTATGAAAGTGAGAGTTATTTTATTCCTGGTCATGGTTTCACTCGTCATGATGGGGACCGTATCCGTAAGCCTGGGTGCAGAAGAGCCGGTGGTGTTGAAATGGGCAACCTACATCCCCCAGAATGACATGGACCCTCAATCCTCCACCCTGCAGTGGTTTGCAGACGAGCTTGAGAAACGAACCAATGGTCGATACAAGATCAACATTTTCTGGAGTGGGACCTTAGCCAAGGTCAAGGAAATCCCCTGGGCGGTCAGAGACGGCCTGGCCGACATGGGTGACCTGGTTACCCCCTATTTCCCAGACAATTTCCCAATCAACAACGTTGGCTGCTTTGTCGTGCCAATGGGTTTGACAACAGCTGAACTAGGCAAAGCCTACTATTACCTTCACGAAAAATACCCAGAGTTCAAGAAGGAGTTCACCGACCAGAACCTGGTGGCCATCGGTTTCCGCCCGCTGGAGTCCTACGGGATTCTGACCCGCGATCCCCGGAGGACCCTTGCCGAGTTGAAAGGCGCAAAAACCCGCACCTTCGGCAAGGCCTGGCCGGCGTTCATCAAGGCAATGGGCGGGGTTCCTGTTTCACTCGCAACGCCTGAAATGTACGAGGCCATGGAACGCGGCGTGCTGCAGGCAACGCCCATGGGCATTACGCTGGCCAACCGTTGGAAGGTTGACCAGGTCGCCAAATACCTGATGGGGCCCATCACCCCCATCATGGGGCATATCCTGCTTATGAATCTCGAGGCGCACGAGAAACTGCCTGCGGATGTCAGGGCGATCATGGATGGCCTGGGTCAGGAGTACATGGTGCAATGGCTGAAGATTCTGGAAATCCAGATCGATGAGGTCAAGGCACTCTGGAAGACAACCGGTGTCGAGATTATCCCTATCGATCGGGCAGAAATCAGAAAGATTACCCAGAGCCCGGAGGTGAAGGCGATTCACGAAGACTGGATCAAACGAGCCAAAGCCAAGGGGCTCAAGGATGCCGAGGAAATTATCGGCATGTTCCTGCCGTAATTTTCTCTCGCGGGAAAGGACCAGCGGTGCGGCCCCATTCCGGGAAGGCACCGCTGGTCACCGCCCCCTCCGCGACACCGGGGCAGCTGCTATTTTTCCAGGCCCAGATCTCAGCTCACCGAGGGTGGCCCAAGCATTCAGCCAACACCCAGAATACAGTCATTCAGGAGGCTAAATGGGTCCAGGGTGGTTCGACAATCTCTATCGGCGCTACAGCCTGTTCATAAGGTTTACGGGCTGTTGTGCAGGTTTTGCAACCCTCGCCATGATGTTTCTGGTCGGCGCCGACATCATCGGCCGCAAGTTCTTCAATGCTCCCATCGAAGGGACCTATGAAGTCACCGAAGGATTGCTTACCTTTGCAATTTATACCGGGGTTGCCTACACGCAACTGGAGCGGAGCCACGTCAGAGTCACCTTGTTCACCGACCGACTGTCGCCCAAGTGGCAATCCGTTATGCTGGCAACTGTCTATTTCATCGGATTCGTGTTTTTCGCTTGTGTCTCTTACTGCATGTTCTGCTTTGCCTGGGACTCCTGGCTGGTCAGGGAGGTGAAGTGGGGCACGGTTGAATACCCCCTCTACCCGGTGAAGGCGATAGCGGGAGCAGGTGTCTTTCTACTGGGCATCCAGTTTTTACTGGACGCGGTTCGGGAAGTTTTATACCCCGGCCAAGAACAGGAGAGTTCCCATTGACTGATACTCTTGTTGGCCTCTGCGGCATAGGCTTATTGGTCGTTTCTATCTTCAGCGGTATTCATATCGTTCTGGCCTTGGGCTTGATAGGAACCTTGGGTATCGTCGCTCTGGCTGGGTTGAGGGCCGCTTTTTCGGTACTCAGCACGACGTACTTCGACTTCACCCACTCCTATCATTTTTCGTGCATCCCCATGTTCGTGCTCATGGGAGGCTTCGCACTGGCTGCCGATTTGGGCAAAGACGCATTCGAGACGGCGCGGAGATGGATCGGTCGGTGGAAGGGCGGGCTGGCCATCGGCACCATAGCGTCATGCGCCGCCTTTGGCGCTGCGACAGGAACAAGCGTCGGCACCGCAGCTCTATTCGCCAGGCTCGCGTTACCCGAAATGTTGAAGCATGGCTACGATAAGGCGATTGCTTCAGCGAGCGTTGCCATCGCGGGGACCCTGGCAATGATGATCCCCCCCAGCGCCTTGATGGTTGTTTACGCCATACTTACAGGTCAAAGCATCGGGGCCCTGTTGATTGCCGGGGTCATCCCGGGGTTTACCTATGCATTGATTCTATCGATCACAACATTCATCTGGGTCTGGATCAACCCCCAAATAGCCCCCGTCGTCGAAGAGAAGTTTACCCTGAAGGAGAAATTGTACTCCCTCAGGCTGACAGGGCCGCTCATCCTGTGTATCGTCGCTATCATAGGAGGGCTTTACGCTGGCATCTTCACGCCGACCGAGGCGGGCGCCGCCGGGGCCCTTATGACTTTTATCCTGGCCATCATCAAGAAGAAGGGGATCAAGGGTCTCAACCTGACCTATGCCCTGCTGGAGACGGTCAAAACATCCACCATGGTCTTTCTGATCATTACCAGCGCCATTGTTTTTTCCAAGTTCATGAGTCTGAGCGGTGTGGTGACTTTGCTGGGGAGCACCATCATCGCCTGGGAATTAAACCGGTGGCTGGTCTGGGGGATCGTGATCATTCTGTATCTTTTATTAGGCATGATTCTGGATGCTCCCTCGATGCTGGCCGTGTCGCTGCCAATTACACTGCCAATCATGACAAACCTTGGATTCAACCCCGTCTGGTTTGGCGTTTGTGTTGTTCTGCTCGCAGAAATTGGCCTGATTACGCCTCCGGTGGGGGTCAATTGTTTCGTCGTTGCCGGTGCCGCAAAGGGGATGGTGCACCTGAACGACGTTTTCCGTGGGGTGCTCCCTTACGTTCTGGCAGGCATCGTCATGTTAATACTCCTGACGCTCTTCCCCGATTTAGCCTTGTGGTTACCGCGAACGATGGGACTTGAATAAATCCGCAGCGGGGCAGGAAAAACAGGCTCAACACTCGCCGCCCTCGTCGCTGCGGGGCAGCTCGACGGCTCAACCCGCAAGGGCAGAGAACGAGGCGCGGCAAACAGTTGAGGAGATCTTTCCGCTGCAGACCATGTGATTTCAGAGGTGGTTATGACCGATCACACCATGGCTCGGCCATCGCACGGGCCGACAGAAAAGATGACGCTCAGGACGACGCTGACATCCCCTTTCGGCAGGAAGGTCAGGATCGCCGCGCAGGTCCTCGGGGTCAGCGCTCTGATCGAAGTTGTTCCTGCCGACACGATGGACGAAGGGGATTCCTTGCGTCAGCAGAACCCTTTGGGCAAGATGCCCTGCCTGCTGCTTGGCGACGGCACGGCAATGTACGATAGCCGGGTGATCATCGAGTACCTGGAAAGCCTGGTGGAGCAGCCATCCCTGACGCCATCGGCCGGGTTGGAGCGCTACCAAGCCCTGACCGCCGCATCCCTCTGTGACGGCATCACCGATGCGGCCCTGCTGATGGTATACGAAAGGCGCTTCCGCGCACCGGAACAGGTGTCCGAGCGTTGGCTGGCGCATCAGCGCGGCAAGGTGGAACGCGCACTTGCGACCATGGAACAGAACCCGCCGGACCCGACCAAGACGACAATTGCGGCCATCAACCTGGCATGTGCCCTCGGCTACCTCGACTGGCGGCAGCCCGTCGAATGGCGAACGACTCATCCACGCCTGGTCGAGTGGCTGAACAGGTTTTCTGCCAGCGAACCGGCGTTCAGGATGACCGCCCGGCCAGAGGAGGTTGACGTATGAGCCGTATCACACCGATTGATCCTGACCAGCTTACCCCGCGCCAGCGAACAGTGTACGACGCCATTGCGGCCTCCCCTCGCGGTGGAGTTCGCGGGCCCCTTGCCGTGTGGCTGGCCAGGCCTGAACTGGCCGATCTGGCGCAGTCGCTTGGCCGCTACTGCCGATACGAGACACTCTTGCCACCGCAGCTTTCAGAGCTGGCGATCCTGGTGACGGCCCGCGTTTGGGGCTCGGAGTTCGAATGGCAGGCCCACAAGAAAATCGCGCTCCAGGCCGGCATTCCGGCCAGCATTATAGAAGCCATACGTCAGGGGCAGACGCCGGATTTTGCCCACCAGAACGAATCGATCGTCCATGACTTTGCTCTGGCCGTTCACCGTGACCGCAAGGTGCCCCAGGAGCTCTACGACCGGGCGGTCGCCGCCCTCGGCGAGGACGCGGTCGTCGACCTGACCGGCGTGCTCGGCTATTACGGTCTGGTTTCGATGACCATCAACATCTTCGAAGTGGACCCCCTTGACCCCAAGGCCTGTGAACTCTGCTAACCAAGCTGTCCTGTCCCGCGTGTCGTCAACATACGGCTAAGGAGTAGACATGGCCCTTTCAGACATCACCTACCACCCGGCCCCCAGCAAGCCGAAGATCGTACTCCCCATAGGGGCCTGCGACGCGCATTGTCACGTTTTCGGGCCAACCGACCGGTTCCCCTATGCGCAGGATGCCCGCTTCAGACCCGGAGAAGCCCCTAAGGAGAAGCTGTTTGCCCTGCACGACCTGCTGGGTTTCGAACGCTGCGTGGTGGTCCACTCCGGATGTCACGGCTACGACAATTCGGTAACAGCTGACGCGATCGCGGCGCGCCCGGGCCGCTATCGGGGCATTGCCCTGCTGCCTCCTGAACTCAGCGATGCCGAAATCAGGGCTCTCGATGGACAGGGCTTCCGCGGAGCACGTTTCAACTACATGGCGCATCTTAAAGCGGGCATCGCCATCTCTGACCTGCCCGCCTTTGCAACCAGGCTGAAGGATTTCAACTGGCACCTGTTGATTCACATGGACAATAAGTACATTGCGGAAATGGCGCCGACCCTGAGTCGGATATCGGTCCCTGTGGTGATCGACCATATGGGGCGGATCGATGCCTCGGAGGGCCCCGACCAAGCACCGTTTGCAGCCCTGATGAGACTTCTCGAGCACGAACACATCTGGGTCAAGGTCAGTGGATCAGAACGTGCGTCGCGCCAGGAGGCCCCTTATGCCGACGCTGTGCCTTTCGCAAGGCGGCTGGTTGAGACCTTTCCCGACCGGGTCTTGTGGGGAACCGACTGGCCACACCCCAATTTCCGCTCTTCGCCGCCGGATGACGGTGTACTGACCGACCTGCTGGCAGAGATCGCCCCGAGCGAAGCGCACCTCCGCGCCCTGCTGGTAGACAACCCCATGAATCTCTATCGATTTGATAAATAGAAGGAGACATTTGGACATCATGAGTGGACGCCTGCAAGATCGAGTAGCAATCATTACCGGTGCGGGTTGCGTTGGTCCAGGTTGGGGGAACGGTCGTGCCTCAGCAGTACGCTTCGCCGAGGAGGGCGCCCGAGTTTTCGCCGTTGACCGTAGCCAGGAAGCCCTGGAAGAGACCGTCCAGAGGGTTGAGGCCGCTGGCGGGGACATTGACGTTCATCTCTGTGACGTCACTGATGCGGCCCAGCTCCAGGCGATGGTGCAGACCTGCCTTGACCGGTTCGGCCGTATCGATATCCTGGTCAACAACGTTGGCGGATCCGCAAGAGGCGGCCCGGCAGAAATGTCCGAAGAGGTCTGGAAAGCCCAAATCGATTACAACCTGACCAGCGTTTTTCTCGCCTGCAAACACGTCTTGCCCTGCATGGTCGAGCAGAGGAAAGGCGCGATTGTCAACACCTCCTCGACATCGGGGATTCGCTGGACCGGTTCGGCACAAACGGCCTATGCGGCGAGCAAGGCCGGGATCATCCAGCTGTCAAGGGTGATCGCCGTGGAATATGCCCCCTTCGGAATCCGGGTCAACACGGTCATCCCCGGCCAGTTGCATACGCCGATGGTCGAGGGCCGGCTCGCCGGGCAACGGAGCGGTGGCGACGTGGACGCCCTGCTCAAGCAACGGCTCGCCCGCATTCCGCTCGGCTTCATGGGGGATGGGCGAGACACGGCAAATGCGGCCCTGTTCCTCGCCTCTGACGAAGCCAGGTTCATTACCGGGGCGGAAATTGTTGTGGATGGTGGGATGTCGGTACGCTGTGACTGATCAGCTGTTCGTGTCTCCAGCCACCGCATGGTGTGGGCAACGCCTTTTCTTGACAGGACCCGTTTCAATTGAAGAAGGAACCCCAGAATGATTAACAAGTGCACAGCCTCGCTCGCCGAGGCGGTGGCGGATATTTTCGATGGCGCGACGGTCATGATCGGCGGTTTTGGCGAAGCCGGGAGCCCGATCGAGCTGATTCACGCCTTGATCGACCAGGGAGCCAAGGACCTGACTGTAGTTAACAACAACACCGGCAGCGGCCATGTTGGCCTGGCGGCCCTGATTGCCAACGGCCAGGTGCGCAAAATGATTTGCTCCTAC
Source organism: Geobacteraceae bacterium (assembly GCA_024641085.1). Lineage (GTDB taxonomy): Bacteria > Desulfobacterota > Desulfuromonadia > Desulfuromonadales > BM103 > JAHEDT01. The sequence continues at coordinate 88,808 of JAHEDT010000002.1, forward strand.
CCGCGCACCACCGGCTCGGAAGTCTTCCCGGCACTCTATCGCAGCAACAGGATCGAACTCGAGCTGGTCCCCCAGGGGACCCTGGCCGAGAGAATCCGCGCCGGCGGAGCTGGAATCCCGGCATTCTATACGGCCACCTCGGTCAACACCCCGCTGGCTGAGGGGAAAGAATTGCGCACCATCAGTGGTCGCGAATACGTTCTGGAGTTCGGCTTGCAGGCCGATTTTGCCCTGATCAAATGTGCCTGCGCCGACCGCCACGGCAACCTGACCTATAACAAGACGGCCCGCAATTTCGCACCAATCATGGCAATGGCAGCCCAAACGACGATCGTCCAGACCGGAGCGTTGCTGGATCTGGGGGCCATCGATGCTGAAGCCGTGGTGACTCCCGGCATCTTCGTGGATCGCATCGTCACCGTTTCTGACCCCGCCCAGGAATCAAAACTGGTTGCCGAAGGGAGGAGGTACCCGTGACCGACCATAACCAGCCAAGTCTCGGGTGGAGCCGTGAAGAGCTCGCCAGGCGGGTGGCGGTGGATATCCCCGACGGATCCTACGTCAACCTGGGCATCGGTCTTCCTGAAAGGGTGGCCAGGTTCGTTCCCGAAGGCCGGGAAGTGATTTATCACACTGAAAACGGTCTTTTGGGTATGGGCCCGCCCCCGGCCAAAGGCCAGGAAGACCCCGAGCTGATCAACGCCGGGAAAAAAATGGTCACCGCGATTGCCGGTGCCTCGTTTTTCCATCAGGCCGACAGCTTCGCCATGATCCGCGGGCAGCATATCGATATCTGCGTGCTTGGAGCCATGCAAATCTCCGAGAAGGGAGACCTTGCGAACTGGTCGACCGGGGCTCCGGGCGACATCCCTTCAGTGGGCGGCGCCATGGATTTGGTGGCCGGGGTCAAAACAATCTATGTCATCACCCAGCACTGCACCAAGACCGGTGAACCGAAACTGGTGGAGAACTGCCTCTATCCATTAACCGGGAAATCGGTGGTCAACAGAATATACAGCGACCTGGCCGTCATCGAAGTCACCCCCCAGGGCTTTCGGTTGGTGGAACTGGCTCCGGGCGTCACGATCGACGACGTCCGCAGGAGGACGGCAGCCAAGCTGCTGCCCCCCGGGTAGCCCCTAGGAAGGAAGCGGATGGTATTCCCGCGGTGACAGGCGTATGCTTAACTGCATGGTCAAGCACCCCTGCGACTCTGGTCAGCCCCACGCTTTCTGATGAAGGGTGGCCAAGCAACCGTTCTAGGGTCAGCAGTGAGGGGCAAAGTGTTCCGTCCAACGAGCCTCAGCGGTCGGTTCGTGCCGAGGGCGGAGTTTGAAGGCTGGATGAAAGGGGATTCACTTTGCAAGAGGACTCCGAGCGAAAAGACCTGATGCACTACGGGGCAACCGTGTTGGTCACAGGCTATGCCCCGTCACCACACGGGACAGCAATGCACTCGGTCTTCAAATTTGCCGGCGTTGTCCTGGAGATAGACACGCAAACCGACAAAATTGTGAACGCCGAATTCACTTTTGTGACCTCCCTGGCACGTGATTTCATCGCCAGGATCATTCAGGGGTATAACCTCAACGACGGTCTTGAGGGATTGTTTGACAGGATTCGGGCCCATTACTGGGCGCCGTCGACGCAGGCGGTTATGGCCTGTATAAAAGTGGCCGTTCAGCGGTACTTCGATATGAAGGCCGAGCGCTGGTCAACCACCGAATGACTGGCGGGAGCGGCCCGATGACCACTTCGACCCCACCCTTCTGCAAGGCCTGCCGGTTCTAGCTGTCAACAGCACCCCGCGAGGAGCGTTCTTCTTGGCAAACCGCGTGACATTGGCCGGCATCCTGTTGGCCTGCTCGGTAGTCACTTCCCTGGCGGCCGGCCTTGGCAACCTGCCGCAAATCGTGCCCGGTGCGCTGCAACTGGTTTGCGGGGTCATGCTCTGGAATCTGGTCCCGGCGAGCGTCCGGTGGCAGTGCATCTTTCTGGTGCTGGCGGGCTTCGGCTGCCTGTTGTTTTCGCCACAGGCGATTCCTCTCTCGATCGCCTTCAGTAAAAATCAGCAGATGATTGCCATGCTCGCCGGCATCGGGCTGCTGCGTCGGATCCCGATCCCCAGAGAAGATAAAGACCTTCCGTTGGGCAAAAAAGCCTTATGGCAGACCCTTTTCGGAGTTCACTGGATGGGATCAGCCATCAATATATCAGCGCTGGCCATTTTCGCAGACCGTCTGGTCAACCAGGACGGCCGCATGCCCCCCTTCCAGGGCGTCATGCTGGCCCGCGGCCAGGCCCTGGCAGCCCTATGGTCACCGTTTTTCGTGGCCATGGCCGTCGTATTGACGAATGCGCCCGGCGCAGATTACCGCCAGCTGCTGATCTGGGGGTTACCTCTCAGCCAGCTCCTTTTGGCCGGGATGATCTGGTATACCACGCTCCGCTACCCTGAAGAATCCGAGGCGTTTCGGGGTTATCCGTTCCGGGCCACCGCCCTGACCACCCCCGTGTCTCTCGCCGTCGCCGTGCTGGTTGGCCATGCCCTCGCACCCGGCATCTCGATCCTCACCCTGATCACCCTGGTGGCGCCGGGCTACGCCCTGCTGGCCAACCGGCGCAACCGACCATTACAGATTCTGGGACAGTATATTGGCCACGATCTGCCCCGCATGGGACCGGAGATCGTGCTGTTCTCTGCCGCGGGCATCCTCGGTGCGGGCTTGAGCTCTCTGGCCGCAGGACAAGCCATGAGCCTGTCGGGCGACTACAACCAGCTGTTCCTGGTCATGGCCGGCCTGGCGGCGATCATGGCCGCGTCTTCGGTCGGCATCCATCCGGTCGTGGGCATCACTGTCGTTGCAGGGGTTCTGACGACGACTGACCTCCCCCCCGACCTGCTGGCCATGAGCTTCCTGATGAGCTGGGGATTGGGCGTGCTCATCAATCCCATCTCGGGCATTCACCTGTTTCTCGCCGGGAGATATGCCTTTGACGGGCGCAACGCCTGGAGCTGGAACCTACGGTTCGCCGCCGTCGGCTACCTGGTCTGCTGTGCCTGGCTATACCTCTACACCCTGGTAACCCACTGACCAGGACAAACGACCCTGCGGCACCTGCAAAACCAGGGGCTGAAGATACCGCCGGAATTCGAATGCCCGAGGGGAACGTGCCAGCCCTTGACAGTTGACACCCCGCCCCTTAAGATGAGCCCAAATTATCAGACGAGGCCAGCATGACCGAGGATAAAATCAGTGCAGCAGTCGCACAGCAGATCGCTCTGCTCGATCCCTACCTGCTCACCCACAAACCTCTGCTGGACAGTCTGGCAGCACACCTGGTCCACACCTTTCACCATGGCGGCCGACTCTTTCTGATCGGCAGCGGGCCGTTCGGAGCGGTCGCCGGCCTCATCGGTCAAACCTTCCTGCACCGACAGACCATGGAACGCCCCGCATTGCCGGCCATCGCCCTGACCAATGACGCCGGGTTGGCGACCTTCCTCGCCAGCGACGAACAGGGGAGCCAGCTCTTCAGCCGTCAGCTGCGGGCCTTGGCCACCGACCAGGACACCGCGCTGTTGTTGGCCGGCACCAGTCTCAGTCCTGCCGACCGGGAAGCCCTCGGCATGGCACAACAGTTGGGCTGCCATACGATTCTGATTGCCAGCGAGCAGGCTGACCTGGAGAACTTCCTGCCGGATATCAGCCTGCCACTGCCCAGTGATTCCCTGCCGCGCCTCCTGGAAAGCGCCCTTTTTATCGGCAACCTGCTCTGTGCGCTGGTCGAGGGGGAACTCTTCGGCATCTGATCCGCGCCGGCGCGGCCCTGTGCCACCAACCCCTGAAGGAGCCGATCGTGCACAATAGCGGGCGAGAGCGGACAAGGAAATTGACAGGCAGGCCAGAAAAAACGTATTGTTATAATTTTTTGAATAATAGAGTCGCAAAATGGAAGCTGGCCTGGGGCAACGTGCTGCCGCCGGGCCTTAATCGGAAACCATAACCAGCCGGCCAAATTGTCGAAGTGACGAGGTCGCCGGCGGATTCTGTTCTGGTCCCGCGAGACGTTTCATGACTGTAAATGTCCTGCTGTTCAAAATCACCCTGCTGACCTATTTTGCCGCCACCATCTTCTACCTGATCGGCGTCATCTCACGCAAGGACAGCGTGCGCCTGGCCGCCATCTGGCTACTGAGCGGCGGATTCGTACTGCACTGCAGCACCCTGGCGGCCCGCTGGTTCGCCAGCGGCATCACTCCGGTGGCCAGTCTCTATGAATCCCTGTCGTTTTTCGCCTGGGCACTGGTGGGCATCTACCTGATCTTCTACCTGCGCTATCGAACCATCATGCTCGGCGCCTTCATCACCCCCTTGGCGCTGGTATTGATGATCATCGGTTCCGCGGCGCCCAAGCAGACCCCGGCGCTCAACCCGATGCTCGACAGCTGGTGGTTCCCGGTCCACGTCACCCTGGCCTTTCTCGGCCACGCAGTCTTCGCGATTGCCGCGGCGGCCGGCATCATGTACCTGCTCCAGGAGCGCATGCTCAAAAGCAAGAAGTTTTCCGGGCTTTTTTACCGCCTGCCGTCCCTCGACACCCTCGACAGCATGAACTACAAGTGCCTGACCTTCGGTTTCCCGCTCATGACTATGGGCATCATCTCCGGGGCCATCTGGGCCAACTCGGCCTGGGGCGGCTACTGGCGCTGGGACCCCAAGGAGACTTGGGCGCTGATCAGCTGGTTCCTCTACGCCGCCCTGCTGCATGGCCGGCTCACGGTCGGCTGGCGCGGCCGCCGGGCAGCAATCTTTGCAATTATCGGTTTTGCTTTCCTGCTCTTCACCTTCTTTGGCGTCAACCTGTTCCTCTCCGGGGAACACAGCTTCCGTAATTTCACGGGGCAGTGACCGGAGAGCGGAGAGGAGCGCGTCATGCATATCGTTATTGTCGGCCTGAGCCATAAGACAGCGCCGGTAGAAATCCGCGAAAAGCTGGCCTTCGCCCCGACGGCCATGGAGCGGCCCCTGCGGCAGATGCTCGAACTGCCACCCGTGGCCGAGGGGCTGATCGTGTCCACCTGCAACCGGGTCGAGCTGTGCGCCGCCACCAAGGAGCCGGAAGCCGCGATGGCGGCGCTGCGCCGCTTCCTGGCTGAATATCACGAGGTTCCCCCCGAAGAAATCAGCAGCAACCTTTACAGCTACCAGGGCGAAGAGGCCATCAGGCACCTGTTCCGGGTCTCCTCGAGCCTGGACTCGATGGTCCTGGGCGAACCGCAGATCCTCGGTCAGATCAAGACCGCCTACGGCTACGCCGCCGAGTTCAAGACCGCCGGCCTGATCCTCAACCGTTTCCTGCACAAGGCCTTCTCGGTGGCCAAGCGGGTCCGCACCGAGACCGCCATTGCGAGCAATGCTGTCTCAGTGTCCTTTGCCGCGGTGGAGCTGGCACGCAAGATTTTCGACCGGCTCGACAACAAGGGCGTCATGATCATCGGCGCCGGCGAGATGTGCGAACTGGCGGCCCGGCATTTCGTGACCAACGGCGTCTCCAAGGTCCTGGTCACCAACCGCACCTTCGAGCGCGCTGAGAAGCTGGCAGCGGAATTCAACGGCAAGGCGATTCCCTTCGAATATTTCGTCGAACATCTGGCCGAAGTCGACATCGTCATGACCTCCACCGGGGCACCGAACTTCATCCTCGGCCAGCGCCAGATGGAAGAGGTGCTCAAGCGCCGCAAGAACCGGCCGATGTTCCTGATCGACATCGCCGTGCCGCGGGATATCGACCCGAAAGTCAACAACCTCGACAACGCCTACCTGTACGATGTCGACGATCTGCAGGGCGTGGTTCAGGCCAACCTCAAGGAACGCCAGAAGGAAGCCGGCAAGGCTGAAACGATCGTCGAGCAGGAGATCGGCCAGTTCTACCAATGGCTGGGCAACCTCGAAGTCAAGCCGACGATCATCGCCCTGCGCCGCAAGCTCGAGGAGATCCGTCAACAGGAGCTCGACAAGACCTTCGGCAACCTCAAGGACCTCACCGACGGCCAGCGCAGAAGCATCGAGGCCATGGCCGGGGCCATCATCAACAAGGTCCTGCACCAGCCGACAGCCGTCCTCAAGCACTCCCAGAACGACACCAGCGGCGAGGACTACGTCGATGCGGTGCGCACCCTGTTCGATCTGCCGGCCCCGGCTGGCGACGACAAGGAAATCAAACCTCTCGACGATACCGATCAGGAATAAGGAGTTTTACAGATGTCCAGAAAGTTACTGAGAATCGGCACCCGCGCCAGCCAGCTGGCCCTCTGGCAGGCCAACTGGGTCAAGTCGGAACTTGAAGAACGCTACCCCGGCATGGAAGTCACCCTGACCAAGATCAAGACCCAGGGCGACAAGATCCTCGACGTGCCCCTGGCAATGGTTGGCGGCAAGGGGTTGTTCGTCAAGGAGATCGAAGAAGCCATGCTGCGCGGCGAAATCGATATTGCCGTTCACTCGATGAAAGACGTCCCGACCATCTTTCCCGAAGGGTTGGCCCTGCGCTGCATCACCGAACGCGAAGACTGCCGCGACATCGTCATCCTGCGTCCCGGCGTCGCAACCTGGCGCGACCTGCCCCAGGGCGCGCGCATCGGCACCAGCGCCCTGCGTCGCAAGGCCCAGCTGCTACACCTGCGCCCGGACCTGCAGATGGTCGATATCCGGGGCAACGTCGAGACGCGCATCCGCAAGCTCACCGAGGACCATCTCGATGCCGTCATCCTCGCCGCCGCCGGCATGCATCGCCTCGGCTTCACCGGCCAGATCGGCGAATACCTGCCGGTCGATGTCTCGATCCCGGCCATCGGCCAGGGAGCGCTGGGCATCGAGAGCCGCATCGATGACCATGAGACCAACGCCCTGATCAACTTCTTCAACCATCCGGAGACCGATTGGGCAGTGCGCGCCGAGCGCGCCTTCCTCAAGCGTCTCGAGGGTGGCTGCCAGGTGCCGATCGCCTGCCATGGCACCGTCGCCGGTGAGCTTTTGACCCTGACCGGCTTCGTTTCCGACTGCGACGGCGTCAGGTGCCTGAAGAAGACCGTCACCGGACCGGTCGAACAAGCGCAGCAGATTGGCAGCTCGCTGGGTGACGACCTGCTCATCCAGGGGGCCGGTAAGATTCTCAACGAAGTCTACCAGCACGAGACATTCAATGTCGGCAAAGAGGACGTCTGAACTGAGGCCTCTCGGCGGACGGCGCGTCCTGGTGACCCGCGCCGCTGACCAGGCGGCCGCGCTCAGCGACGCCCTGACCCGGCTCGGCGCCGAGCCGATAACCGTGCCGACCATCGCAATCGTGCCGCCGCAGTCCTTTGCCGAACTCGACCAGGCGATTGCCCGACTCGACCAGGTCGATTACCTGCTGCTGAGCTCGACCAATGCCGTCACGGCTTTTTTCGACCGCCTGAGCGCGCTGGGCCATGATCCTCGCGCCCTGAGTCACCTGCAGACCGTAGCTGTCGGCCCGAAAAGCGCCGCAGCCCTGGGAGCTTACGGCGTCACGGCCGACCTGGTGCCGGACGATTACCGTGCCGAGGGCGTTGTGGCACTGCTCAAGGAGCGGGTTTCCGGAAAACGCCTGCTCTATCCGAAAGCGGACCTGGCCCGCGACCTGATCCCGCAGGAACTGACCGCAGCCGGCGCCGAGGTGATCGCCCCGGTCGCCTATGCCAGCGCCGTGCCGGCCGGTGCCGCCAAGAGTTTGCAGAACGCCCTTGCCGGGGGACTCGACCTGCTGACCTTTACGGCATCTTCAACGGTTCGGAATTTTGTTGAGCTGCTGGATGCTGACAACCTGCAGCAGGCCAGGCAGGTACCGGTCGCCTCGATCGGACCACTGACCAGTAAAACCGCCAGAGAACTCGGCTTTACCGTCGTGGTCGAGCCTGAGAGCTCGACCCTTGAGGAGATGGTTGCCGCCATCGAGGATTACTTCGTAAAGCTGTAAGCTGTAAGCTGTAAGCTGTAAGCTGTAAGCTGTAAGCTGTAAGAATAATTACACCTAAGAGGGTTTCCGCACCAATTATTACGCGCTTCGCGCCACGCGCCACGCGCCTCTGACCAACCGGAGGTTTGCCATGTTCTTCCCCGAATACCGTGCCCGCCGCCTACGCCGCAACGACACCCTGCGCCGCATGGTCCGCGAAACCTTCCTGCGCACTGACGACCTCATCTATCCGATGTTTTCCGCCTTCGGCAAAGACATCAAGAAAGAGATCGTCTCCATGCCCGGGATCTACCAGCAGTCGATCGAGCACATCGTCGCCGAGGCCAGGGAAGTCCACGACCTCGGCATCCCGGCGGTGATCCTCTTCGGCATCCCCGAAGTCAAGGACGCCCTCGGCCAGGACGCCTACTCCGACCACGGCATTATCCAGGAGACCATCCGGGCCATCAAGGCCGCGGTACCGAAACTGCTGGTGATCACCGATGTCTGCATGTGCGAATACACCGATCACGGCCATTGCGGGGTCATCAAGGACGGCGACGTCGACAACGACGAGACGCTCAAGCTGCTCGCCGCCGAAGCGCTCTCCCATGCCCGCGCCGGCGCCGACATCATCGCCCCCTCCGACATGATGGACGGCCGGGTCGCGGCCATCCGCGAGATCCTCGACGCCAACGGCTTCGCGCACATCCCGATCATGAGCTACGCCGTCAAATATGCCAGCGCCTACTACGGGCCGTTCCGCGACGCCGCCGAATCGACCCCCCAGTTCGGCGATCGCCGCAGTTACCAGATGGACCCGGCCAACCGCGTCGAGGCGTTCCGCGAAGCGGAACTTGACATCCAGGAGTGTGCCGACTTCCTGATGGTCAAACCGGCGCTGGCCTACCTCGACATCCTGCGCGACCTCAAGGAGCGCTACAACCTGCCACTGGTCGCCTACAATGTCTCGGGTGAGTATTCGATGGTCAAGGCCGCCGCCGCCAAGGACTGGATCGACGGTGAACGGGTCATGATGGAGACTCTGATCGGCATGAAGCGCGCCGGAGCCGATTTGATTATCACCTACCACGCCAAGGAAGCAGCCAGGCTTCTCAAATAAGAAACGCGGAGAGCGAGGCGCGCAACAAGCCAGCGATCAGGCTTTCGCGCCTCGCGCCTCTTCCCTCGCAACTCAAGGTTTTATGACTGAATATTTCTGCACCATCCTCGAGAATGGTCTACGCGTCATCAGCGTACCGATGCCGCACCATCACAGCGCTGAAGTGCTGATTTACATCGGGGTGGGCAGCCGTCACGAGAACCCCCGCAAAGCGGGGGTGTCGCATTTTCTCGAGCACATGCTCTTCAAAGGCACCGCGGACTACCCCTCAGGGCTGGCCCTGGAACGCGCCTTCGAAGCCATCGGCGGTTCGGCCAACGCCGCCACCGACAGCGAAACCACCTGCTTCCATTCCCGCGTCCACCCGAGTCGTTTCGCCGAAGCCGTCAGCCTGTTCAGCTCGATGCTGCAGCGCCCGCTGTTCAGGGAGATCGAGATGGAGCGGCGGGTGATCCTCGAAGAAGCGATGGGGGATCTCAACGAGTCCGGACGGCAGATCAATTCGGACAACATCGTCGCCGCCCTGCTCTTCCCCGACCACCCCCTCGGACAACCGACGGTCGGCAGCCGGCCGGCCATCGAGCGGCTCAGCCTGCGTCAGCTGCGCCAACACCACGCCACCTACTACACACCTCGCAATGCCGTGCTGACAGTGGCCGGCCCCGTCGACCATCAGCTGGTCGTGGCGGCCGCCAGGGAACATCTGGGACAATGGCAGGGGGAAGAAGCACCGCCGGCGAAGGCGTGGACCGATTTTTCCGGAACAGACAAGCCGTTGCGCTGGGTACGCGATGCCGGGTCACAGGTCAGCCTGCAGCTGGCCTTCCTGCTTCCCGGCCGCGACAGCGAACACTCCGTCAACCTGCGCGTGCTGCGCCGCCTGCTCGGCTGGGGGGGGATGAGCCGCCTGATGCTGCGCCTGCGTGAAGAGCTGGGCTTGACGTACGCCGTGGACGCGGCACTCGCCCTCTATGCCGACGCCGGGACCCTGGCTGTCGACCTGGCGGTCTCTACCGAGAACCTGGCCAAGGCGACCGGTGCGATTCTCGAAATCTTCACGGAGCTGCACACGACCGTTGTCGATACCGACGAGTTGCAGCACATCCTCGACTGCTACCGCTGCGACCTCGACTATTCCCGCGACCAGGTCGACGAAATGGCCCTGCGCTATGCCTGGGGAGAACTGACCGGCTGCCGCCGAACCATCGCCGACGATCTCGCCGTGATCGACACGGTGACCGCCGCAGGCTTGCGCCGGACCGTCAATGAGCTTTTCACACCGCTCAACCTGCGCGGGGCAGTGGTTGGCCCCTATCGCACCGGCGACCGCAAAGCCGTCGAAGCGGTTATTGCCAATTGGCAGGCAGCAACCGGCTCCGGGTTGCCAGTCGCCGGGCCCTGTATTTAATAGTCGATCCCAGGCTGAGGTTCGATGTCCTTCTGGTAGGCGTGCTTGACCTCGCACACTTCACTGACCGTATCCGCCAGTTCCAGGATCTCCGGGCGGGCATTGCGCCCGGTCAAAACCAGGTGCATCAGCTCCGGTTTCTCCTTGATCAGCTCGAGGACCTGTTCGAGATCGACCAGCTTGAGCTGTAGGGCGTTGTTGATTTCATCGAGGATAACGATATCGAAGTCACCGCCGGTCATCCTGGTCCGCGCCAGTTCGATGGCGGCCTGGGCATTCACGCGGTGTTCGGCATGGCTGTAGGGGTTCCCCTGGATGCCGCAGAACCCCATGCCGGTGGCATGCAGCTCCGCCAGGCTTCCAAGCAGCTTCACGCCGTCCCATTCTCCGGTGTAAAGATCGCCCTTCATGAACTGGATGATGCAGGTTCGCAGGCCGTGCCCGCTGGCCCGCAGGACCATACCCATGGCGCTGGTCGTTTTGCCTTTGCCGTTGCCGGTGATCACCACCACCAGGCCGTGCGGTTTCTTCGGCGTGAGCCGGTCAATTTTAAGCGGTTTGAACGGTACCGTCATGATGATTCCTCGCAATCTTTGATATCGCCCATTGTAACCCGTAGCCAGCCATAACAAAAGTCAATCGATGAAATTCCAACCGGGATGAGGCGCCCACCCGGCAACGCAAGGACCCCATGCTACGCTTGATGACTCTCGGCCTGGCCGCTGGTCTGTTTTTCAGCACAACCTTCATATTGAACCGCGCCATGAGCCTCGAAGGCGGCCACTGGTACTGGTCGGCTTCGCTCAGATATCTCTACATGGTGGGCTTGCTCGGAGTCGTACTCAGCCTCATCAAAGGGAGGAGGTACTTCAGGCGGGTCTTGGTGGAGTTTCTTCGGCACTGGACGTTCTGGGTGGTCAGCGGCAGTATTGGTTTCGGCGGCTTTTATGCCCTGATCTGCTTCGCCGCAGATCACTCGCCGGGCTGGGTGGTGGCGACAACCTGGCAGCTGACGATCATTGCGTCGCTTTTTGTCCTGATGCTCTTCGGCCGAACCTTCCCTAAGAGAATCTGGGTCTATTCGGCGGTGGTTTTTGCCGGCATCCTGCTCGTCAACATCAGCCGGATCGCAACCGAGCATGCCATGACCCTGTTGTTGGGCGCTTCGCCGGTACTGCTTGCGGCCTTCCTCTATCCCCTCGGCAACCAGCTCGTATGGGAAGCGAAACACGGGCGCCCGTGGCTGCCGCGGGTGGATGCCAGCCTGCTGGAGAATGCCTTCGCCAAAGTCTTCCTGCTCTCCCTCGGCAGCCTGCCCTTCTGGGCGCTGCTCTATCCGTTCACCAGCGCGCCGCCCCCTGCTCAAGGCCAGTTGGTCACTGTCGCCCTGGTCGCGCTCTTATCGGGCGTCATCGCCACATCGCTCTTTCTGGCGGCCCGCAACAGCGCCGAAGACGCCAGCCAACTGGCTGCGGTGGACGCAACCCAGTCGAGCGAGGTGCTCTTCGCCCTTGCCGGAGAGATTCTCTTCCTGCAGGCCAGCCTGCCGAGTCTGACGCAGCTGATCGGCATGCTGATTGCCTGCGCCGGGCTGGTGGCCTTTGTGCGCCTCGAGGACCGCTGAGCCTCCGGCGGCCTAACAGGCCCGGCCACACGCCCTTAACGACCGCAAGTCTGATTGCAGGTTACTTGGAGTAGAGTTCAACGATCAACTGCTCGTTGGCTGTCCCATGGATTTCGTCACGCTGCGGCAGACGGTTGACCGTGACCTTGAGGGCCTGCTGATCGACCGTGAGCCACTCGGCACCTGAAAAACGGGGATTTTCCATCAGGTAGCGCGTCACCAGGGCCTTGGAGGCCGCGCTGTCGCGGACCGTGATGATATCCCCGGTCTTAACCCGGTACGAAGCGATGTCCACCCGGCGGCCGTTGACCTGGAGGTGACCGTGGTTGACCAGTTGCCGCGCCTGCATCAGCGTGCAGCCAAAGCCGGCCCGGAAAGCGAGGGTGTCGAGACGGGTTTCGAGCAGCATGAGCAGGTTGTCGCCGGTGACGCCGCGCATCTGCTGGGCCTTGCGAAACAGCCGGCGAAACTGTTTTTCAAGCAGCCCGTAAGTATTGCGCAGCTTCTGTTTTTCAATCAGCTGCTGGGCATAGTCGGAGACCTTGCGCCGGACGCTGCTCGGGCCGTGCTGACCGGGGCCGTGACTGCGGCGCTCAAGCAGCCGGTCATACTTGGGGTTGCCGTATATGTTGACACCAAAACGGCGTACGAGTTTGCCTTTTGGACCTGTGAACTTCGCCATGAACTTTACTTCTCCCGGTTTGATTTGAAAATGGTTTTCATTCTTATTAAATCTGACTTTATTTGTCAACTATTTTCGCAACAGCAAGGTTCCGGCAGGAGCCATCGGCCCGACACTGTTTTTTTCCGGCAGACTTCTTCATCCAAAGGGATTTAAGAGTGGTGTCGCTCCGGCCAAAAATGCTACCCTTGCGGGGGCTCGCAAGCCGGGCCGACAAAGGCGCAAGATCTCGATAGGCAACCTCTTTTGACTGAGAACGAGAAAGGCATTTCGTGAAAAAATTCTTCTTTATGCTGGGGATCTGGCTGGTGGCGATCCTGACTATCATTGTCGGTTCCGGGGTTTATGATAAATACCTGTCGTCGGACTACGACGAAGCCGCGCTTCCTTATATCGAGAAGGCCGTCACGGAGATTTCGAAGTGGGACCCCGCCACGACCAGGGCGCTGATGGTCGCCGAGGTCGCGGCCAACATTTCCGAGGAAAAATTCACCAAGGGGATGGCCTGGTTCTCCAGGTTGGGAGCCCTGCAGAGCATGGATGAACCGGAGTTTAAGAAAGCTTACGTCGACCAGCCAACCGAGCTTGGCAAGCAGACCCTCGTCGAATACACTACGGACGCAAAGTATGCCAACGGCGACGCCACAATCAATATCAAGATCTTGAACAGAAACGGCGCTTATGAAATCTACAGCTTCAACTTCAGCTCAGAGACCTTGATCGAATAGGGCCTCCTTGCCCACGGTACACCGGAAACCGACCAAACCCACGTCGAGGAAAGACATGCCGACCCAGCCCGAACTCCCGATTCTCAGCCGACTGGTTGAATCCGTCGCACCAACGCCGCTGCAGCCGGTACAGCTGCAGGCAGACATGCCGGTAATCTGGTGCAAACTTGAATACCTCAACCCATCCGGCTCTACCAAGGACCGCATTGCCGCCTACATTCTTTCCAAGGCCTGGCGCGAGGGGGCCATCGGGCCGGGGTCGCTGGTCTGCGAGGCATCGAGCGGCTCGACCAGTATCGCCATGGCGATGGTCTGCGCCCAGATGGGGTTGAAATTCATCGCCGTAATGCCCGAGGGGGTCAGCAACGAGCGGGTCAAAATGATTCGGGCCTATGGCGGCACGGTCCGGCTGACTCCGGTTGCCGCAGGGATGCACGGCTGCATTGAGTTGACAGAGACCCTGGCGCGGACCGAAGGGGCCTTTCTTCCGAGACAGTTCGAGAACCTGGACAACGCCGAGGCCCACCGGAGAGCGACGGCTGCAGAGATCCTCGCAGCAATCCCGGGCCGGACTGTGGCGGCGGTGGTCAGCGGCGTCGGCACCGGCGGCACGCTGGTCGGACTTCACCGGGGGTTCCACGACGCCGGCTGCAAAACTGTCCCGGTCCTGGCGCGGCCGGTGTGCGTCAGCGGCGCGTCCTGTTATGCCAACGGCTGCTTTCAGCAGGCCGAATGCTGCAGCTTCAGCACCTGTGTTCCAGGCGTCATGGACAACCAGTCGGGGATCCTGCGTTCCACTGCGCTTGAGGGACTGGTCACCATCGAAGTCGAGGAGGAGCAGGCCCTGGCAACGACGCGCGCGTTGATCAGAAAAGGCTTCGCGGTGGGACCAAGCAGCGGCCTGAACTATCATGCGGCTCTCGAGATCGCCGGGCAGTTCGATCCGGCAGCGAAGATCGTCACCGTCTTCCCCGACCGCATGGAACGCTATTTCTCGACGGCGCTCTTTGGCGAGACTGCCGACCGCCGGTAAACGGCCATTGCCTGGTAGATTCTGTCGCTGATGAAACAACTCTACATTATCAAAACCGGTACAACCTTCGCCGACACCGCACTTCGATATGGCGATTTCGATGAACTGACCCGTCGGGGGCTCGGTGACGCAAAGGGCCTGGTCCAGGTGGTCAATGCACCCGCCGGGGAAACCCTGCCGGAGCCAGCGGCCTGTCATGGCGTGGTGATCACCGGCGCGCACTGCATGGTGACCGATGACCTGCCATGGAGCCTGGCCATCGAGGCCTGGATTCCTCGGCTGCTGCAGGCCGGGATTCCCCTGCTCGGCATCTGCTACGGCCACCAGCTGCTCGGTCGGGCCATGGGCGGGCGGGTCGACTTTCACCCGCAGGGGAAAGAGGTCGGCACGGTTTTGGTGAGGCGGTGTCCAGAGAGCAGCAGTGACCCCCTGTTCGGCGGCCTGCCGGCAGAATTCCCGGTGCACGCCGCCCACGCCCAGGCGGTGATCAGCCTGCCGCCCGCAGCCGTGCTGCTGGCCGAAAACGATTTCGAACCGCACCACGCCTTTCGCCTCGGCCGCTGCGCCTGGGGAGTGCAGTTTCACCCGGAGTACACCAGCAGCGTCATGCGCGACTATATCCTCGCCCAGGCCGGCCAAGAGCTCGACACGAAGCTGAACGACCTGCGGGAGACGCCGGCAGCATGCAGCATTCTGGCGACTTTCGCACGGCTGGCGACCAAAGGGGCCTCCTCCTGAAAAAACCCATCTCCGCGGCACGGCTAAGGTGACGCGCAACGCACTTGACAGCCTGGCCGAAGGGGTCTTTTCGGCAAGCACCCGCTAGACATCCGTTTGGAAATGATGTCCTACGAGATCATTGTTAAAAGCTTTGTTAGCGTTCTGTGTTGATATCTCAAATATCTCTAGGGCTGCTGAGAATGACTTGCCGCAACACTTATAAGAAAATCCCAATACAAGAAAAGTGGATGGGGCTTATTTGGACTGGGAATGGTGATTTAAAAAATGTAAACCACACGAAAATATGTACATAATCTCTTACATGTTAAAATGCTAAATAAAGGAAAGTAATTTTTTAATCTTCTGGATTTCTCAGATGATTTTCGATGCGTTACTTAACCCCTCTATCGTGTCTAGGAATATACTGATATGAACAACGCAGCTATGTGGGAAAACATTAATTATTACTATAAAGATTTTGTGTTATTTAAAATCCAGAATGTCGGAATCACAATCAGTCACCTTGTGATTGCCATTATTGCAGTCCTCCTGTCTTTGGTTGTGTCGCAGATTACTCGTTCATCTCTTCGGAACCACGTTTTTAAAAAAATTAACATTGATGAGGGCTTAGAATATACTCTGCTTCGTTTAGTTCATTTCCTGATCCTGTTCATCGGTATCTATATTGGCCTCAACACAGTTAACATTCCTCTTGGGGCCATTTTGGGTCTCTTCGCCGTTATCGGCGTCGGAATTGGCTTCGGTCTGCAAAACCTGACATCGAATTTCATTAGCGGCATCATCCTTCTCCTGGAGAGACCTGTTAAGGTCGGAGACAGGCTTGAAATCAGCGGCGTATGGGGTGATGTTAAGCATGTCAATTTGAGAACTACTTTGATAGAAACACCAGACGGTATTTCGGTTATTGTGCCTAACTCAAAACTTCTCGAGAACGAGGTCATCAACTACAGTTACGGAAATCCGAAGATTCGTTTGCAAGTTCCCGTTGGTATTGCTTATGGGTCGGATTGTCAAAAAGCGGCGGAGGTTTTGGTCCAGGTCGCGCTGGACAATAAACGGGTTCTGATTGAACCGAAACCAAAAGCATGGTTTCGCGAATTCGGTGATTCCTCTTTAAATTTCATGCTGTTGTTTTGGATTTCCAATGCTGTTGAAAAGTATGATGTCATCAGTGAAATCAACTATGCAATAGATACTGGTTTCCGGAAAAATGGCATCGAAATCCCCTTCCCACAAAGAGATCTTCATCTGCGATCCACAGGAGGAGTCATTCGTTTTCGCCAAGAAAATGAATAAGGATTGTCTCGAGCGTCGTTTTGCAGGGGAAAGCATCCTCTTGTTGAAATTTCTTATGATTGACTGGAGAATGATGAGGGTGGAGTGCGAAGCCTATTATTTCTCCTGCAATATAGGAATGGCCCACCTGGAAGGGGTAGGCCATTCTCGCGTCTTATAGGTGATGATAAATAATAACGGCCACATCAACTAATAAATTGGTCAATCTATTTTTTTAATTTTCCAACTTGTGACCATGATGTCAGAGAAATGAGAGAATATCGCAACCAGGCGGTTATCTTGTGTCAATGCCATAGCCAGGATTGTATTCGATGACCATGGCAGAGATTGTGACAAATCAATAGAAATTGGCTCGTTCATTGATGGTGAAACTCCCGAGCGAATGCGCCAGGCATGAATTGCATGATGGCTTGCGGCAGCCATCATATCACCGTCAGGATTGAACGCGATCGGTCCAATGCACTTGTCTGGCATGTTTTTATCACGCGAAGTTAAAGGGGTCAGCATGGCCCTTTCAGGGGAGAGAGGCTCTTTCTCAGTGATGTTAACGAGAATATTTGCCAGGTTCCGGCTGTTCCATAGAGCAACATATTGGCAGTTGTTGCCGGCTAACCAGTCACTTTGAGGAGAAAATTGAAAATTCGCAATGCCATTTTGACGTGCGAAGTCGTTGCGTGGATCAAGGACGACCAATCCTTGCCCCTCGGCACTGAAGACTGCGCGTTGTGATGGAATGTGCCAGGAAAAATCCAAAACTGCCGACAAAATAGGTGCAGCTTTAACCGTCCGTTTGATGACTGGACCATCAGGGCCGAAGGATATGGTCCCCTCTTTATCGCTTTGAGCGATTACGCTCCCGGTCGTTGAGACCTGAATAGCATAGTCTTTATGAAGGCCGATCAGGCTCCCGTCCTGAGCAAACTGGACGTCATGAATCTCAAGCCCTTCTAATCGGGATTCTTCAACAAAGCCATTTTCATTCCGTCGCAAAACAAGCATGGGGTTGTCTGGCTGAGAGATCACAAGCTTATTGCTGTCCTTTGAGAAAGTCAGGCGTGGCATACCTCCAGTGTTCCAGCCTGGAGGGTCTGCCTGATATTCAAATATCACCTGGAAATTATCCAGATCAACCACCCAAACGTGGAGATCGGTGTCAACTGCCGCAAATAGTCGACCATCAGGAGAAAGGACCATTTTCAAGAATGAACCGGAAAGACGACCATCGTAAAAGCGGCCCCTTTCCAATCCAGGCAATTCATTAATTTTTTGCTCGTATAATTGTGTCGTTCCGCTGTGTTGTTTTGTAGGGTCGAGGCATCCGAGAGTTTTTAACTGCTCAGAATTGAGGGCGGCAACAGAACATTCCATACGAGCCACTGCTCCCTGTTCATCCAGGGCCAAGAGTAACCGGGTCCGGTTCTTAGCTATGACGCCACCTACCGGCAGACCCGTCGGGAACGCGGGAATGATAAGGAACCGGCGACCCGTCTCCCAATCGTAGATTTTGTAGTTTGGAGAATTGAGTAGATTGGGTGTGCCAAGGCTCTGATGAATCTGTTCAGTGCGGGCCCCCAATGGAGGAAGTGCGGTCTGTTGAACGTCCGGTCCGCCATCCGGTAAGGGGATTAGGATACAGCCACTTAAAAGCAGGACAACCAGGATTAGTAGGAGACGAAACATGTTGAATCCTTTGTAATGGCTATCCTAAATACCGAAAGGCTATTTTTTATAATTATACTTCAGAATGAGAATTAAGAGTAGATGACTCATCTTTTTTAATGAGTCCCAAATGTTGCTCCAAAATAATACGGATTGCCCTGACTGACAAAAATGCGCAAGCCTCATAAACCCTGTCTAATAAGAAAAAAAGCCCCACAATCGGAGGAGACTGTGGGGCAAAGGGTTTTATGGGTTTTTCTTTTAGGAGGGTAGAACATGAAGAAGTATGTTCTGGTGAATATCTTACTTATTTAGTCAGGAAAGTCAAGGAGAATAATTGCGAGAGAAAAAAGACCGCCCGTTACTGATCCAGGTGGCCATAAATTTGTGGATTAAAGGGGGTCCTAAATATCGCGGGTTATGAGACACTTTTGAATAGCACCGTTTTTTGACTGCATTCTTAGCAGATCAACAAACAACTTCTTTTGCCTACCCGATCATGATATTTTTTTGCGCTATGCTGACTCCAACCATTAAAGGCTTCACACTCGGCGCTAGCTTTATTATTGCAATTGGCAGCCAGAATGCCTTCGTCCTTCGACAAGGATTGCGGAAGGAATTTGTCTTTACCATTTGCACAATCTGCTTTTTGTGCGATGCGATCCTGATCTTACTGGGTGTCGGAGGTTTCGGTCAACTCGTGGCGTCATCTGAAACCCTGATGCTAATCGCCCGCTGGGGTGGAGCATTATTCCTTTTCTTTTATGGAATACGGTCCTTTCGATCCGCCTGCAAAAACGAGGTCATGAATGTTGATGCTTCAGACAAAACCGCCTCTGGGCAAACATGGGCCGTAGCAACCACCCTTGCATTGACCTTGCTCAACCCACATGTCTATCTCGATACCGTCATCCTGCTGGGAAGCATCGCTGGCCAGTATCCTGAATCAGAGAGGCTCTTTTTCGCTGCCGGTGCAGTGGCTGCATCAATGGTATGGTTTTACGGCCTAGGATACGGTGCTCGCATCCTGACACCTCTTTTTCAAAAACATCTCTCTTGGAAAATTCTTGATGTTTTAATTGGAACTATCATGTGGGGAATTGCAGGAGGGTTGATCTTTTCATAACATCTTAAGAATAATAAAGAGACCCCTTTGGGCACATAATCTTTTCCGAGAGCTTATTTTAGCCTCCTGGCCGCGCCCAAGGGTCGACTGAGGTCACTTCTTCCCCATTTTCTCATCCCCTCCGAACGTGCATTACTCTGTAAGAGTGCCCACCTCTGGCCTTTCTGCTTCAAAATAGTCTTCATACCGCATACTCACAGAGATCGTATGGTCCCCAGCGTTGAAATTGATCGTCGTATTCTCGCTAAGCTTCTGGTCGCAGAACGTGGGCAATCCGAAAAGACTTCCAAAAGGAGGGATGGAACCGGGGGTCAGTCCCGTCAAGGTGAGCACTTCGTCACGGTTTGCGAATCGGAGTTTACGCCAGCCGTACAACCGGCGAACTTGTTTGCTGTCCAGTTTGCGATCGGCTGGTATCACAAACATGACGAATTGGTCTTCCCCTTTGCAGATGAGCGCCTTGGCCCCAGTGGATAGGGGGGCACCCCGTACTGCGGCAGCCTCCTCGCTCGTAAACACAGGCTTGTGTCGCGAGACACTAAAGGATAAATTCTGCGACTTAAGCAGCTCCACCAGTCGATCGAATACGGATTCATGCATCGTTATCACTCAAGAGCACAGCCCACACAATGCAAGCGAGAAAAATATACTGAAAAGTTGTCGTTTAATATGTCGTACCTGACCGTGTGGCTATTTGCCGAAAAGCAGAATGATGATCGATTCAAGTATATGTTGCATCCTGGGCCTGATTGCTGCAATAGCAGCACACCTGTAAAGAAGTTTAGTCAAGAATGCGTCAATGGATGACATGCATTTAAAAGAGTGCAGGCCAGCAGATGGCTATATTTCACGCGGGGCCAGGAACGAGCCAACCGCCGTCTGGTACATCACCAAACATCGATTTCCCTCGTCGAGCAGCACCAGGTCATTGCGGCCGTCCCCGTCGAGGTCGCCTGCGCTTAGCCTTTGGATCCCAAAAGGGACCGAGATTTTTTCAGACAACTCAAACACCCCCTGGCCGTTGTTCCTCAGCAGGCTGACGGTCTTACCAAACGCAAGCACGGCATCGGGCAAATTGTCCTGATCGATGTTGGCCAGCACCACATCGTCGTAATAATTATTATTCGATAACAACGTGTAAACTGGCAGGCCAAAGGAGCTATCCATTAGCGCCTGTGGGAATACAACAAGTTTAGAGTTTTTGTTAGCATCTAACATTGCGAACAGGTCATTATGTCCGTCGGCGTTGATGTCGGCAATCGTCAATCCGTGGATATGGAAACCTTGATCCTCAGTATGCACGTCGGAGATAGTGAAATCGCCACCTGGCTCCTGGTACATGACAACGAACTCCATAATCGGCGAGTCCCTTCCGGGGTTCGTTTTGACCCCAGTCAGCAAATCAACGAGACCGTCACCGTCAATGTCTCCGGTAGCGAGGTTGTAGGGCTCGCCGACCGGCAACGTGACCACGACTTGAGGGCCAAAGCTGCCGCGGTTTACCGGCTCCTGGTACCGGATGATCAGCCCGCCGCCGTCAGGTGCCCCATTGACAGCGACGTCCGGCGCTCCATCATCGTTCAGGTCAGCAACCACCACATAAGAATTGGAGGCACCGTTAATCAAGGGTTCTGGGTCCAAGAACTGTCCCGGATGTCCTGCGTCCTGGAGCATCAGCCAAGTGGTTTTGGTGCTCCAGTCGGCGATGACCAGGTCGAGCCTGTCATCGTTATCGAGGTTGCCGAAAGCTATCTGCCACGGGTTCTTCCCTACTCCATACGTCACAGGTGCAGAAAAGACACCCGGCGTGGCGGTCTGTATGTAGACCATTAAAAGCCCAACGTCGAAGTTTTTCTGAACGAGCGTCAACACATCGGCTCGGCCATCACCATCGACGTCGACGACAAGTACGTCCCTATCTATCCAAGCTGTTCCGTAATCATAGCTGTTACCATCATCGCACCCTGCCAAAAAAACCATGAAAATCATACCAACCAGAAGCGCTCTCATAAAGACCTCGACTTATTCGTGTGTTGCACCAGAGATCATTACCCATTAAAACGACTATGAAACCAGAAACTGGAACGACCAGAGACAGATCAAGTGCTACACTGCCAAATTGGAGGACAAGAAAAGTTCAGCAGGATAATGTTCAATTATCAAACTTACAAACAAAGTCAATATATGAGAAATTAAATACATATTTGGTAACAAATGAAACAGAACCAATCAGCTGTAACCATCAAGTTAGGTCGTTACTATAGGCCAGTTTTATGATCTCTTACATCTTCCGTAATGTCAGAATGGCCCATCCAGAGCGGACGGGCCATTTTCATGTCTTAAAGATGGTGACTTTTGAGAATTAGCACTGTCTTGTAGCGCTCCTGTTTCGGGAGCAGGGATTGCTGGTTTGAATCCAGCATCCAGACCTGCCTCATCACTTTTCCGCCTTTGTCTCAATCTTTATAGAATCTTTATCTCGGCTTTAACCTAACTTTACACTGAACCATTAACATGAAAAACCTAGAGGCAGTTTTCTTACTGACCCGTGCCGGTCGGTGGGGAAGCTTATTTGATTCTACAACGTTGCCCAATTTCAGAACGGAAGGAGATCACTATGTACCGAAAGACAGCAGTTTTGAAAATCGCTTTGCTGGGTGCCATTATTGTCGCCGGCGCCATTGCCCTTACTCCTGCCGCCATGGCAGATCAAAACAACGACCAGGGAATGCGCATGTACCGTGTCACCATCACTAATGCAACCTTGGGCCAGCCGGTCGCGCCATCGGTAATTGCGACTCATACCGACGCGTTCAGGCTTTTCAATCTGGGTCCGACCCCTGCGCTGGGTGATTCCGGCTACACATTATACTTCGACCTTGCGACGGCGGCGGAGACCGGATATCCATTCTACTTAGTGGAGAGCGTTGCCACTTCAGACGGCGTCTGGGAAGCGGTGGCCTTACCGACGGACCGTACACCGCCCGTCCTGCTCCCTGGCGAGTCCAATTCAATTACTATCCACGCCTCAGGCAACGCCAAGTACCTGAGCGCCGCAGCCATGCTTGGAGCAACCAACGATGCCTTCTACGCCGTGCGCGGCATACTGCTGCCGAAAAGTGTCGGTGAGATTACGTATGCCTATGCTACCGCCTATGATGCTGGTAGTGAGCGAAACGATGAAAGTGCCGAAACGGTGGGCGCTCTCGGCGCTACGGATGACGACCCCATAACGGGCGACGGGATCAATGAGAACGGCGAGGGCTACATCCATGTTCATGCCGGCATTCACGGCATAGGCGGTCCGGGCGGCCTTAATACGGCTATATACGACTGGCGCAACCCAGTGGTCGAGGTGACCGTCGAACGCATCCAGTAACCTATCCAATCAATTCGAGGGACACGTCACCCCGCAGCACCGGCAACCATAGTTGCCATCTTCAACAACTGGTGGCGGATCCCGGCAGTGCTAGGCTGTGCAGGTATTCTGAATCGTTGAGGGAGAATTTGATCTACTGATAGAAAGACAATGATTAAAGCCCCATTGCGGATCTCGCTTCGGGGCTTTTCATTTCTGCATCCCCTCCCAATCCCAATTTTCACCTCAGGCTCAGGTCTGCACCTAGACCTGGCATGCAGAACCTTTACTATATATCCTGCAATGTAAAAATGAACCATCCCGTTCAAGGTCGGCCATTTTATATCTGATACACATCCATTGATGAAAGTCGTTGTTGTGCCTTTAGAGCCTTTTAGAACAGCAAAGAGCAGCTGACTCGCTTGATCGTTGTCATGACCTCTTTACCACCAAGTAAACACCAATAACTGTCATGATGATCGCTGTTATCGCGACTAGACTCAATGATTCATCAAATAACAGCCAGGCTTCGATACTCGCAACAGGTGGTACAAGATAAAAATAACTTGCTACTTTAGCCGTTTCTCCCTCTCGGATCATATACATAAGCAAAAGAATCGCCGAGACTGATAATCCAAATACCAGCCAGCCAAGAGCCAGTACCAAGTGAATATCCCACACTACGTCCTGGGCCTCAAATGCCCAGGTCAGGGCCGCCATCAGCATCGCAACACTGACATACTGCCAGATTGATCCAGATAGCAAACTCGTCCTTGAGCCAAATCGCTTTTGATACAAGGTTCCGATAGATATTCCTAACAAAGCCGCTATGGCCGCGAGTACCGCAGGCCAGTTCAGGACGACGTCGTTATTCTGACCGGTGCTTAACAATACAGTGACCACTCCTACGAGACCTAATCCAAGCCCCAACCACTGCCTGGGGCGCAACCGCTCACCTAAGAAGCACCATCCCAAACAAGCAGTGAGAACTGGCTGCGCTCCCACAACTATTGCTGTAACCCCCGCAGGCATGCCCCACTTGATCGCGGCAAAAACACCGCCGAGATAAGTACCATGCACCAAAAAACCAGTGACCATTTGTTGCCCAGCCTGCCTGGTTGATAACCGCTCAGCCCGGAACAATAAACACAAAAGCATAAATACGGCGACAGTTAGAGTCATCCGGATGAAGAGTAAATAAAAAGGTTCGATAAAGGGCAAAGCATACTTGGCAGCAATGAAGCCGGTACTCCATAAGAAAACAAATAAAAATGGGATCAGGCTGATCAAGGGCCGGCGCTTATAAGTCATCATAATTCCTGTTTCACTGCCCATCATTCCGGCACAGCTCCAGTCTTCATACAAGAGGAACGTCCGTAGCTATATGGGGGCAGATGATTAATCTTGACTTGCTTTGTAAGTAGCGAGGGCGCTTCCACGCTGAGTTTGTACAAGGTTCATAAGCGGTCGAAATATTATCTCAATAAACGACCCCACCGCAAGCAGCGGGGGCTACAGCCCCAAGTGATTAAAATTACAGGGCAATGGAAACCAAATGATCCGCGTTTCCAGATATCCTGACGAACGGGAAAAGCCCTTGGTCTGACGAACAAGGGCTTTGTGTTTTATTGGTTGAGCCAAACGAGAGGACCGCCCCATTTTATTTCCCGTGCGGCGGAGATGTTGCACTTGGTCTCGTCAGCAAAAAACTCAACATTTAGAATACTGTAGTGCACTCAATCCCCAACCGGCAACAATCGGATGTGATTTGTCGGCTGACCCGGAGGAAATATTCTTCTGTCATCTTCTCTTCCAACCCGTATTTTCTGTAGATGAAGTCGGCGTGGTGGTAATTCATACGGTCCACCAGTATGTAATCAACAACCCCTGCCAGCCGATCAACCAGCATTTCCGAACCCGGAAGAATCGGGGCAACCATCGCATAGGTTCTGACTCCCAGCCTGTGTAGCTCACTAAGAGCATTGAGCCGTTCCGGTATTGGCGGCGCACCGGGCTCGAACAATTTTCTGATACCGTCATCTGCGGTCGTTATGGAAAACCCGACTTCCACATTTTTTGCTTCTTTCAATATGTCGACATCCCTGAGAATCAGCGGTGAACGTGTCTGTATCACCACGGGCCATTCTTCGCGAGCCAATATCTGCAGACACTGCCTGGTCAACTCATATTTTTTCTCCAAGGGCTGATAGGGGTCACATACCCCACTGACCCAGACGGTCGCTTTCTTTTTCTTGCAGATTTCTTTCCTTAGCAACTCGGCAGCATTGATTTTCACATCAACGAACGTCCCCCAGGGTTCCTTGTGACCAGTGAACTTCTTCATATACCTGGCATAACAGTATGAGCAGGCATGTTGGCAACCGACATACGGATTGATAACGTAGGGGTAAATTTTTGAGGCGGAGAGGATGCTTTTGGCCTGGATCTCCCGAATGATCATGGCAGCTTTCTCCCTCACATGAACCTGTTCATTTCGATTATCGAGACGGTTCGCGACCATCGCTTTGATGGGTGCTCCGATGTTGCGTCCGATCGGGAATAGAGACTGGGGAGAAACGAACTTGTTGCCGTTCCCAAATTATGCATCTGACTGAATTTCAACGGTTCGCTAAGCTCTCTATTTTTCCCCGGCTGATTTTCTTTTAAATCATCTTACAGCTCTTTATGGGTCGAGATTGAAAGGGAGGGGACTGTCTGGCCGGGAACGCCCTGCTAAGAGACCTCCGGCCCCTGATGAGCCACGTCCTGCTTCCCGTAACCGAAGAACCGCACTTTGACCGCCGCCTGCAGACGGTCAAGGTAATAGTAGATGACCGGGGTAATATACAGGGTCATCAGCTGTGAGACCAGGAGACCGCCAACAACGGCGAGGCCCAGGGCCCGTCGCGATTCGGCTCCGGCCCCGATACCGATGGCAATCGGCAGCGTGCCCATCAGGGCCGCCATGGTCGTCATCATGATCGGCCGGAAACGCACGATGCAGCCCTGGTATATCGCATCCAGAGGGGCCTTCCCCTCGGTCCGTTGGGCTTCCAGGGCAAAGTCGATCATCATGATCGCGTTCTTCTTGACGATACCGACCAGCATGATGATGCCGACAAAGGCGTACAGGTTGAGATCCTTGCTGAAGATCATCAGGGTGATCAGGGCCCCGAAACCTGCGGACGGCAGTCCGGAGAGAATGGTCAGCGGGTGGATGTAACTCTCGTAGAGGATGCCAAGCACGATGTAGATGACCAGGATCGACAGGATCAGCAGCAGGACCAGCCCCTTGGTCGAAGCCTGGTACACCTGGGCAGCCCCCTGGAAGCCGGTGGTAATCGTCGCCGGAAGGCTTTGCGCCTGCTGCTGGATGGCGGTCACCGCATCGCCGAGCGACACACCGGGCCGCAGGTTGAAGGAGATGGTCACCGCGGTTATCTGGCCGAGGTGGTTCACCGACAGTGGACCCAGCCCGCGGTTTATCGTGACCAGGGAATGCAGCGGCACCAGTTCGCCGCTGGCGGCACGCACGTAGAGCAGCTCGAGTGCCGCCGGCTCGGTCTGGTAGCGCGGCTCCAGTTCCATGATCACCTGATACTGGTTGGTTGGCGTGAAAATGGTCGAGACCTGGCGGGCGCCGTAGGCCGAATACAGGGTGCTCTCGATCTGTTCCGCGGTGACGCCGAGCGCCGCGGCCCGGTCGCGGTCGATGGTCAGGTTGAGCTGGGGGTTCTTGATCTGCAGGTCGGAGGTGACATCCTGCAGCTGCGGCAGGTTGTTGAGCTGCTCCTCAAAGACCTCGGCGTTGGCATAGAGCTCGTCGCTGTCGGGGCTCTGCAGGACAAACTGGTACTGGGCCTTGGAGCTGACCGTTTCCAGGCGGATCGGTGGCGGATTCTGCAAAAAAATCCTGATCCCGGGGACGCCGTTGAGCTTCGGGCGCAGGCGCTGGATAATCTGATCGGCGTTGGCCGTGCGTTCACCGCGCGGCTTGAGCTTGATGAACAGAAAGCCGCTGTTGGAACCGACCCGTGAACCGGCGGCCCCCACCGAAGACATGAAGGCCTCGACATCAGGGTCCTGGATAATGATCGCGGCCAGCTGCGCCTGGTTGCGTTTCATCTCCTCAAACGAAACCCCCTGAACCCCCTCGGTTGAGCCCCGCAGAGCGCCGATATCGTCCGGTGGAAACAGGCCGGTCGGGATCCGGGTGAAGAGCCACAACGTCGCCATGGTGAGGATCACGGTCAGTGCCAGGATCGTGCGCCGGAAATGCAGCACCCGGGTGAGCGTCGTCTTGTAGAGCTGCAGCCAGGCGGCGAAGAAGCGTTCCATGAGGTTGTAGAGGTGGCCGTGCTGCTTGCCGGCGGGCGGGCGCAGGAAGCGGCTGCCGAGCATCGGGGTCAGGGTCAGGGAAACGAAGCCCGAGATCAGGATCGCCACCGCGATAGTTACGGCAAATTCGTGCAGCACGCGACCGAGCATCCCGCCCATGAAGAGCACCGGGATAAACACCGCAACCAGCGAAATGGTCATGGAGACGATCGTAAAACCGATCTCCTTCGAGCCCTTGAAAGCGGCGTCACGCGCACTCTCGCCATGTTCCATGTGGCGGACGATGTTTTCGAGCATGACAATGGCGTCATCGACCACGAAGCCGACCGACAGGGTCAGGGCCATCAGGGTGATGTTGTTGACCGAAAAACCGAGCAGGTACATGGCGGCGAAGGTCCCGACGATCGACAGGGGCAGCGCCAGGCTGGGGATGACGGTCGCCGAGAGGTTGCGCAGGAACAGGAAGATAACCAGGATCACCAGCCCGATGGTCAGCACCAGGGTGAACTTGACTTCAGCGACCGATTCGCGGATCGAACTGGAGCGGTCGTACATGACATTGAGTTCGACCGAGCCGGGGAGCTGCTGGCGGAAGCTGGGTAGCTGCCGGCTGATATTATTGACGACTTCGATGGTGTTGGTCCCGGGCTGCCGCTGAATGGCCAGGATGACCGCCCGGGTCGTTTGCTGCTTGTTGCTGAACCAGGCGGCAACCTTGTCGTTCTCGACGCTGTCGCTGACGGTAGCGATATCGGACAGGCGCACCGGGGCCCCGCCGCGAGAGGCAACCACCAGCTGGCGAAAGGCTTCCGCGTTGTACAGCTGGCCGCTGACCAGGATGGTATATGACTGGCTCTCCCCCTGCAGCCCGCCGGTTGGCAGGTTGACATTCCACTCCCCGAGGGCTTGTTCGATCTCATCGAGCCCTATTTTAAGGCTTGCCAGTTTACGCGGGTCGAGGCCAACCCGCACCGCATACTTCTGAGAGCCGTAGACATTTACCTGGGCCACCCCGCTGACCATCGAAATGCGCGGGGCAATGACCGTGTCGGCATATTCGTTGACTTCGGAGAGCGGCAGAGTCGCCGAAGTCATCGTCAAGTAGAAAATCGAAGAATCGGCAGGGTTGACCTTGCGGATCGAGGGGGGGCTCGGCATCTCGCGCGGCAGGCGGCGGGCCGCCTGGGAGATGGCGGTCTGCACGTCCTGAGCGGCGGCGTCGATATCCCGGTCGAGCGCAAACTGAATGGTGATGATAGTCGAACCTTCACCATTGGTGGAGCTCAGGGAGTCAATCCCGGCGATGGTCGAGAGCTGGCGCTCTAGCGGGGTCGCCACGGCGCTGGCCATGGTTTCAGGGCTGGCGCCGGGGAGGCTGGCCCGGACCTGGATGGTCGGGAAATCAATGGTCGGCAGGTCATTGACCGCCAGCAGCTGGTAGGCGAAGGTGCCGAAGATCATGATCGCCAGCATGACCAGGCTGGTCATCACCGGCCGGCGGATGAACAGGGCCGACATGTTCATTGAGCCGCTCCGGGAGAGGCTTGAGCGTTCGGCTCGGCAACCGGCTTGACCGCAGCGCCGACCCGCAGGCGCAGCTGCCCGTCGGTGACCACCGTTTCACCAACATCCAGGCCCGAATCGACCACCGCCTGAACGTCATCGCTGAAGGCCACTGTGACCGGGCGCTGTTCAACGGTCTGGCTGCTGTTTACCACGTACACGTAATCTCCATCCTGACCGGCTTGAATGGCCCGGGTCGGGACCACCGTCGCATCTTTGCGAGTGGTCAGGCGGAGCTGGACATTGACGAACTGGCCCGGCCACAGCTGCCGGGAGGGGTTGGCGAAGGTCGCCTTGAGCCGAATGGTGCCGGTTGCCTGGTTCACCTGGTTGTCGAGAAAATCGAGCTTGCCCGTCATGGTCGCCTCTGCGGCGGAGACGGTCACCTGCATGTCACCGCTGGCCAGATGTTTTTTCAGTTCGGGCAGGACCTGCTCCGGCAGCGTGAAGCTCACCTTGATCGGCGAGGTCTGGTTGATGGTCACCAGAGGTTGGTCGGCTTCGGCCTTGACCAGGTTGCCCAAATCAGTGAACAGCTCGCCGGTGTACCCGGAGATGGGGGCGAGAATCGTGCAGTTGTCAAGATCGATCCGCGCGCTTGCCTCGGCGGCCCGGTCGGCCAGGACCTGGGCTTCCAGGGTTGCAACATTGGTCTGAGCCTGGTCCGACTGCTCCGCCGAAACGTAGCCGCTTGCGGCGGCCGGGAGATAGCGCTGGGCCTGCTTGCGGGCATTTTCGAGAGCGGCCAGGTCTTTGGCCAGGGCGGCACGTGCCTGTTCAAGCCGGCTGAGATAGGGACGTGAATCGATGTGGAACAGCAGGTCGCCGGCCTTGACCCGGTCTCCCTCCTTGAAACCAACCTTCTGCAGAATGCCGCCGATTTGCGATTTGACCGCCACCGAGGCAAAGGCTTCGGCCAGGCCGACGGCGCGCAGCTCGACGGGGACATCCTTGCGCACCACGGAGGCGATTTTGACCGGCAAGGGCTGTGCGCCGCCCTTGCCTTTGGCGGCAGGCGGCCCCGGCGGGTTTTCGGAACAAGCGGTTAAAATGAACAACATGCAGAGGACACCGAACCAACGGGCCGCCGCCCGCGGCGGACAAGCAAAGACGCTCTGGATGAATTCTGCCCTCTGGAAGGATTGCTTCATGGTTTGCTGTCTCCTGCCCTGTTGGTTTGAGCCAGTGGGTGGGCTTTTGCCGGTTCAACTTCGGCAGCATCCGGCCCATCCGCAGTGATTTCCCAGCCCCCGCCGAGGGCCTTGAACAGGACCACCAGGTTCATGTTCAGGCGTTGGGAGCTCACGATCAGCTGGTCCTGTGCCTGATAGAGGGCGCGTTCACTCAAGAGCAGATCGAGCATGCCGCTCAACCCGGCGCGATAGCGCCCCGAGGCCAGGTTCAGAGCCTGCTGCGCGGCGGTTGTTGCCGCGGCCAGGGACCGGTTGACCTCGGCCTCGCGGCTCAGGGCAAGCAGGGAGCTTTCGACCTCGGAGAGGGCACCGAGAACGGTCTTTTCATAAATGAGCTGGGCCTCTTCTCGGCGGGCCCGGTTCAGGTCGATGCCGGCCCGGATGCGGCCACCATCAAACAACGACCAGTTCACGGAGGGGCCGAAGGTCCAGTATCGATTACTGCTGCTGAGCAGATCGCCGAGGCTGGTACTCTGCTGCCCGACCATGCCGTTCAGAGAGAATTGCGGGAAGAGCCTGGCAACCGCCACACCAATGTCCGCCGTTGCCGCAGCGAGCTGCCGTTCGGCGCGCCGGATATCGGGACGGCGCCGGAGCAGTTCCGAGGGAAGGACCCCCGGCAGATGAACGGGGAGAGAAGGTAATGCTCCGCGGCCGGCGAGTTGATCGGCAAGTACTCCGGGAGGGAGCCCGAGCAGCAGGTCGAGCCGGTAGCCCGCCTGACCGACACTGTCCTCGAGGACCGGCAACTGGGCCCGGTTAAACGCCAACAGGGTTTCGGCCTGGGCGACATCAAGCCCGGTGCCTAAACCGCTGAGCTGGCGACCGCGGGCCAGCTCAAAGGATTTCTGCTGCGCCGCGACGTTGTCTTCCGCAGTGGTCAACCGCTGCTGACTGCCGCGAAGCTCCAGATAATTGCGGGTCACTTCTGCCTGCAGGGAAATCAGCACGTCGTTGCGGCTCTCTTGCGCGGCCGTGAAACTGGCCTGTGCCGATTCAACCGCGCGACGGGCTCCGCCGAAGACATCTATTTCCCAGCCTGCGTCGAATCCGACCTGGAAAAGGTCCTGATGCGGGCTACTGCCGCGCCCGGAATTGGCGTATTCACCCGAAAGACCAGCCGTCGGCAGGGTTGCGCCACTGGCCAGAGCGTATTGGGCACGGGCCTGAGCAATCCGTGTGGCGGCCACCTGGAGGTCAATGTTCGCCTGCGTCGCGCGCTTGATCAGCGAGTCAAGCAGCGGATCATCGAAGAGCGTCCACCAATGCTCCAGCGCTTTGCTCCCGACCGCCCCACCCTCTGCCATGCCGGCTTCGCGCCAGTTGGCGGGCAGTTCCTGGCGAGGGGGCTGATAATCGGGCCCGACCGGCGCACAGGCGACAAAAACAGCGGCCAGCAATCCGCCCAGGAGGGGCTGAACCCAGGCAAAACCGCAGCGCAAGGGAGTGCGCCGATACTGCTTGCGATGTTTTTGAGGCGACATTATGACACCGTTTTAAAATGGGCGATTGTTGGAGATTAAGGGAAGGGTTCGTTTTTGACAACAGAAATTTAAACCGCTTCAAGGAAGACCAAGGGACGGGTTGGCAGGGGCCGGCGCCGGAGTCATCGTTTGCTCTGCGCCCTCCCGGCCATGGGTCAAGCACGGTTTGTCGAGACGGAAGGTGGCATGGAGCGAGCGTTTAAGCAAAAGACCGTTGTAAATCCCGGCCCGGCATGATTCTCACAGCTCCGGTCGCGCGACAAAAAAACCCCACAGTCAGGAGGATAACTGTGGGGCAACGGGTACTATGTTTAGGAGGTTTGAAGAAGGTTGTCTCGGACCCGCCTGCCACAGCAGGTCTTCGATGGTCGGATGATAGCGGACCGTCCGTTAAAAATATACGTGGAGACCCGTAAATTCTGAGTCGAGAATTCACGATGTCAAACTGTGTAAAACCACAGGCCCTAACGCGGGCCGGTGACGGAAAAAGACGGCTGCGCAGCGCCAGCAGCAACCGGCGTGGAGACCTCGACCGGCCGTGCCCCCGACAAGCGCCGCTCAGACACAACCGCCCTTCGCCGCTCCGACGCCCCAACCCAATCATTCCCCCCCTTTACCTGTCCGCTTGATTGCGCTAGATTGGCGGTTAAACAGACTGTCGTCCGCCAACCCTAGCTTGTCACGTGATTGACTGCGCGTCCCGCGCGGCCTCATGGAGGTAAATTTGAAGACCCTTTACCTGCTGCTCGTCATACTGTTCTGCACAACGACACTGCACGCCGAGAAGGTCTCCATTCTGACAGAACTCGAAATGCTGCAGGAAAAACTCTGGTACCTGCAAAGGGATATAGGGGCGAACAAGTCCGCGCTTGAGGAACAGCAGAAGCAGCTCAAGGGCCTGGAGACCAGCATCAGCAAGGAACGGCAGCAGCTGAACAAGCGGCTCACCGCCCTGACCCAGGCCGCCGCCGGCCAACAGGAGTTGAACGAGCGCCTCGCCGCTTTGAGCCAGGCAACCGCTGGCCAGCAGGAGCTGAATGAACGCCTCGCCGCCCTGACCCAGGTCACCACCGATCAACAGGAGAAAACGGTGAAGGTGGAAAGCGGCCTGGTTGCGCTGGGCGAGTCCTTGAGCGGGCTGACCGCCGAGATCAGGCAACAGAACAGAGTCTTTTCCGAACAGGCCGATAAGCTTGGCGCCCTCGAGGCCTCGATGGCTGCGCTACGGGGTGAGCTGACCACCCGGCAGACGGGTGCCGGTCAGGAGCTTGTCGATCTTCGCAAGCAACTTGACGAGGCCAGCGCCCAAGTGATCGAAACCCGTGCCCAACTCGACGCACTGGGACAGGACGTCGGCGGCCAGCTCAGGCAGTTCGGTTACTGGGCCGCCGGTGGCGCGCTGGTTCTTTGTATCGTGCTGACCTTCGTGGTGGCCTTGCGCAAGGAAAGAGGACGGCGCTACTAGAGTGAAGAACATTTGCGGCAGGGGGATTTTCCATCCTCCTCGGAGAGGAGATAACCGGCAGGGGCAATGGCAGCAACAACCTCTATGTTTGCAGCTGACGCCCACACCCGCAAGGCTCCCTGAAGAGGCTGTGATACAGGGTCAATAATGAACCCGCCTTTCCGGACCGTAGTAGAGGATGCACAAATCACTTCTGCGTTTGGCTCGAACAGGGTCGGCACCAACCGTCGCCCAACCATTTGCGCGTCGGAATTTCAATATGTGATCGCTTTCGATCAATACATCGAGGACCTGCGGGGCGATGTGGTGACTGGTCCCGTCTCTCAGGGTCACCTCGACAAGTTGCGGGGCTTCCCTTCTCAAGACATTTTTTTGTGACATACTGACCTCCCTGAAGAACCCCTTAATTGATACC
Source organism: Geobacteraceae bacterium (assembly GCA_024641085.1). GTDB lineage: Bacteria > Desulfobacterota > Desulfuromonadia > Desulfuromonadales > BM103 > JAHEDT01. The sequence continues at coordinate 122,024 of JAHEDT010000002.1, forward strand.
CTGTTGCCACTACCGCCTCCCGGACAGGAGACTCAACGTCCGGGCATAAAAAAACCGCTGACCAGCATAATACCGGCGGCAGCGGTTGATGATTTTACGGGGTCTGAATTTTGGCGAGCAACTGCAATGTAGTCTCCGCTACCCCACCCCAGGTGCTAATCTAATGGAAAGGTAACTTCAAGTCAAACACTGTCCTTTCAAGCCCTCTCGAAAAACTATCAGGGGATCAAACCGCAAGCCTGCCGGCCATAGATGCTGGGAAAGCTATGGAAGGCCCCATCACCGAAGCTTTGATCGACAACTTCAGCTTGCATATTCAGGAAGATGCGTTTAGCTTCACGGAACAGGGCGAAGGGCCCTGCAACTGCCTTGCGGCCCTTAGCGGAAGATTTTGTTCAAGTTTTATGACTCTTTGCAGCATGAACACCTTCGAAACCGGACCCATTCGCCCCCCCAGCGAGGCGGGGAGTTATCTGATCCGCCTGACCCGCGGCTGTCCCTGGAACAAGTGCCGGTTCTGCCGCACCTACCGCAGGCAGCGTTTCGAGATCCGAGACGTCGCCGAGGTCGAGGCTGATATCGACGCCATGGCGCGCATCAGGGACGAGCTCATGAGCGGCCAGTCCGTGCACGACGAATACGGCTGGATGGTCAGCAATGCCCTGAACAGCGGCGGGACCACGGCCTTCCTCCAGGATGGCGATTCTCTGGCCATGAAACCCGACGCCGTGCGCCGCATCCTCGGCCATTTGAAAGCACGTTTCCCCGAGATTTCCAGGATCACCAGCTACGCCCGCTCCAGGACCATGGCGAGCCGCACCGTCGCCGACCTGGCCTCCTACCGGGAACTCGGCCTCACCCGCATTCACATCGGCATGGAGAGCGGGCATGACCCCCTCCTCGAGATCGTCAGCAAAGGGGCGACCGCCGAGGTCCATATCCGGGCCGGCCGGCGGGTCGTCGAGGCGGGCATAGAATTGAGCGAATATATCATGCCGGGACTCGGCGGCCGAGAGCTCACCGCGGGACACGCCCTTGACTCGGCACGGGTTCTGAATGCAATCGGTCCTGACTTCATCAGGCTCCGCACCGTGTGCCTCGGTCCGAGGCTGCCCCTCTGGGAGGAATTTTCCTCCGGCAGACTGACGCGCCTCAGCGACATCGATATTGTCAGGGAGATTCGCGCCTTCATCGAGGCGCTCGACGTCAAGACCTCACAGCTTGCCAGTGACCACATCCTCAACCTGCTCGGGGAACTGCAGGGGCAGTTCCCCACGGACAAGCAACGGCTTGTTGAGATAATCGACCGGTTCCTCGCTCTGCCGCGGGAAGAACGCGAGCTTTTTCAGGTTGCCCGGCGCGCTGCATTAGTAGAGAAGCTGGCCGACCTCGATCACCCGGGAATCCAGGCCAGAGCCAGGCAACTGCTTGACGAGATCTACCGTCACTACGGCAGGGATGGTGTCGAGGAGGCCATGCGGGAGATGATGGAACGCTATATCTGAACCTGACCGACAACCGGGACCCGTGGCATTCTAGCCCCGCTCTTCGTCCCCGTTTCTGCGCATGCTATCGAGCAGGGCACGTTCCTTGCGAACCGCCGCGCTGCTATGCGACCAGAGGTAGTAGTTCTCCAGCCCCATGACGCTGATCCCGGCGAAAAAGACCGCCCAGAAGTTATCCTGTAGAATTCCGGATAGATGGTAGAAGGCATAGAAAGCGGCAAAGAAAGCAGCGTGCATCAGGCCCATATAGGGCTGGATATTGCGGCTCATACGGGCGAGGGTGCGCACGATGCTCGAGAAGGCGTAGACGACCAGCGCCAGGCTGATCATCTCCCCCGGCGGCGGGGCGCCGAGAAATTTGTGTGCATCTTCAGTCAGGGCGGGGAAAATTGAAAAACCGTCATACGCGGCGAAGCTGACCAGCAGGAAAAGGACCATCGACCAGAGCCCGTACAAAGAAGCTCTTTCCATACGACGGATGCGGGCTTCGATCCGCAGGCGCAGGTCTTCGCGTCCCGGGACCGGCTGCACTTCGGGATGTGGCCCCGCCTGGCTCATTAGTCATCTCCTTCTGCCCGACCGGCGCATCATGCAACCGCGTCAGCCACAAGATGTCCTGCTGGCTCAGAGCAGCGACTCCGGTGAAGTGCTTTCGCTCCCCTTGGCTTTATCCCGGCGCTCCAAATCCCGCACACGGCTGTTCATTTTCTGAAAAGCATCTGCCAGGCGAGCCATTTCGCCGCTCACCTCGGGAAAATCGTCATCAAGAATATCACCCTGCGAAGCTTCGGTAAAGTCGACAAGTTTTTTGATCGGCAGAAACACCTGGCTGTACAGCACGGCGCAGACAGCCCCGACCGTGAGCACCAGGACCATGCCGCTGAACATGATCATGCGGTTTTGCAGATGTCCCAGGGTTTGTTTGAGAGGCGTCTGGGACACGCCTATATCGAGGGTGCCCAGCAGGCTTTGTCCGGCATCATGGAAATGGCAGGCGGCATTGGAGCATTCCGGTTCATTGTAGATCGGCGCCGTAATCGCCAGGACATCCCGGCCTTTCTGATTGGTAAACTGGCGGGCCTGGTCCATGGTTCCCAGACTGCGTTTTGGCACCGGCCCGGCATGACACTCAGTGCACCCGGCGGCGGACTTGTCGATGAACCGGTCGACTTCCCGGGGGTCACGGGACAGCATGATCAGCCCCTTCTTGTTGAATATCCGCACGTGTTCAACCTGGTTCTGTTCGCCGATGCTGATGATGATATTGCTCAGGGTTTCCCGATCGTCCTTGAGCATTGCGTAGCGGGTCGACTTGATCACGGTGTCGGCCAGATCGGCAGCATGCTGGATCTCGCCCTTGACCAGGTCCTCTTTGACAAATGTATACAGAAGCACACAGCAGGCGATGACAAATCCGGTTACGGCACAGGCAACCGGGACGATAGCGCGACTGTTAATGCTGCTGAACATGACGAATCTCCTTGGCAGGATCACCTGACCGCGGGGCCGTCGAGCGGCCCCGCGGTCATCTTTCAATCGATCTTGCGATACATGGCCCCGGCCGGAGACGGCGTCGTCCGGATCGGCGCCGGCCTGACTGCTTCCGCAGCAAGAGCTTCTTCCGGCTGCGCCTTCCAGGAATAGAGGATCGGCAGACGATAGAGGATGAAGCGGTAGACCACGATGTAAATGGCAAAGATTGTTACGGCAATTATCACTTCAAAAATATGCGGAATCTCCTGGTACAGCTGCCAGTTGAAGGCGATCAGCGCTGTATTCAAACGATTCAGGGCAATCCCTAAGACGGTGATCATTGCCCCCAGACGGGCCACTTTAACCACTTGATGGCGAATTGCATAAGCGAACAGGATGATCGGCAAAACCACTCCGACGGCCATTTCCAGCAGGAACCATGCGCCCCAACCGGTTGCCAGGTAGCCCCACTCGTTGTCATGAGCAATCCCAATCAGCTTGATGACCAGGTAGGTGATCAAGGCCAGGCTGGCACCTTTGGCCAGGCCGAGGGTGCAGCGATCCAGATTATCGCTGAAGTTGCTGTCACATCGCCAGGCCATGGTCTTCTTGACGATCGTGCTGACGACGATAACCATGCAGAGTCCGGCAGGGATTGAAGAGCAGAAGAAATGAATCCACTGGAAAGGTGAATACCAAAGGGGATGGACCTTGCCGGGGGCATAATTGAAGAGCGCCCCCAGGGCCCCCTGGTGCAATGTCGAGAGGATGATCCCGGATACGGTCAGGCCGATGGCAATCCTCCTGATGAAGCGCTTGCCACCCAGCCAGCCGATCCACTCGAAGAAGGACACAGACACTTCCGCAACCTGCACGGACAAGTAGGTGGCCACATGCCAGGCGACCAGGAAAAGCACGGCAGCGGGACCGAAGGAGACGAACATGGGGTAAGGCAGACGCCAGGGCTGGCCGAGATCGATCAACAGGTAGACCACTGCAAAGAAATAACCGAGCAGACCATTGAGCAGGGCCAGGCGTTCGATCGGTTCGAAATCGTGGCGCCCGAAAATTTCCACCGTGGTCCCGAGCATGAATCCCGAGGCGGAAAGAGGCACCATGACAAAGAGCCCGAACCCAAGGAACAATCCCCAGGGATAATCGTTGGAGGCATGCGTCACGGCACCGAGCCCGAAGAAATAACGGTAAGCGATCAGGGGCAGACCAACGGCAAAGATGATCCCCAGAATCCAGTTGAAAGGGTTGCGCAGCGCCTGGCCAAGGTACTGGCCCGGCGTCAACCCGAGGAACAGCTTTTGCTTGAAAGTCCAGGCCTTGTCATTTTTCTCGTTGACGTGGGAGTCCACGGGCTTCACGCCCCATCCTATAAGACTTTTCATTGCTCGCCTCCATCCTCGCCCTGTTGTTGCTCGGCGTCATGTTCGTGATCGTCGTGACCTTTTTGTTTCTTTGCCAGGAGGTGGAAGCCGGTAAACATTGCCGGCCAGATGGCCAGCACCATTGGTACGGTACCGAGGAAGTCTTTGACGTTGTTGATGATCGGTTCGTTGCCGGGGGTCGGGTCGAAGCCGACCTGGTCGAAAGCCACCGGCGCCAGATACATCCAGCTTGTTCCGCCCAACTCTTTCTCACCATAGAGGCGGGCGACATAGCGGCCAGGGTGGGTCTCAATCCGCTGGTGACCGATCTTGATGAGATCCTTACGCTTGCCGAAGGTCAAGGCTTCCTGCGGGCAGATATCGACGCAGGCCGGCGGCAGGCCGTTTTTCAGCCTGGTGTCGTAACAGAAGATGCATTTTTTGATGACCGGATCCAAGGAGCTGGAGTAGCTGTAGGCCGGAACGTGGAACGGGCAGGCGACCATGCAGGTTCGGCAGCCGACGCACACCTTACTATTGTAGACGACAGCTCCCTCTTCGGTCTTCGTATAGGCATTCACAAAGCAAGAGCTGAGACAAGCGGGCTCGTTGCAGTGATTGCATTGCACCTTACGGTAGACAGGAGCACCGCCCTCTGGATTGTAACGATTGACCACCGTGTAGGCATTTTCATCGGGACGCCGCTTCTGCTTGCCGTCATGAAAGGTTTCATCAAAAACCGACATATCGTCGAAGGGACGATCAGGAGCAGGGAGCTTCTGCTCTTTGTTGCAGGCCGCCTCACAACTGCGGCAACCGACACAACGTGTCAAATCAACCAGCACACCCATGCCATCCGGATATCCGGAAAATGTCCCCGACGCCAGGGCCTTTCTTGGCCCGGCCAAGGTTGTGGCGGCACATCCTGCCACGCTTGCAGCAAGAAATCTCCGTCGACTGATTCCACTCATGACAACTCTCCTTATCCTGAAAATCCTGTTCTAGTGAATATCATCTCAAGACTGAGCACTTTTAGTGTCCGCCCCTGCCCGCGGCCTCTGCGTGGACGACATTTATTTGATAGAAGTCGTCCCCGGCAGTCGTCCTTGTATGGCAATCCTGACACCCGGTCGGCCCGTCCATCTGCTCGTGACAACCAACGCAGTTCCAGTGATAGGCGGCCTTCAGACCGGGCATATCGATGTGGAACTGGTAGCGGTTCGAGGCGTCGCGATTGATATGCTTCGCAGAAAAAGGCTCGGCGACATGGCAGCCACTGCATCGGACCGTTGTTGCCTCGTCGCTACCCGCATGACAGCCCATGCAACGCTCATTGCTTGTGCCTGTTCCCGTCGTGTGGTGATGACATGCCGAGCAATCCTCGCCCAGATCGGTATGCATAGCGTGATCGAACTCAACACCGTTGAACAACTTGGCCATTGTGTCGAGAGACACCTGCTCGGGCACATCTCCTGCCGCAGCTATCGTGCCCACAGCGATGAGTGCCAGTGCCATTATCAACGTGGTCAAGGTTTGCTTAGCGCTCATGACTCTCTCTCCTTATACTGTGATTGTACCGGTCGGAATTCTCATTTCTTGAGATCACCAGGCTTCGTATTCACGTACTTGTAAAACATTGGAAAAGCGATGAAGAATCCGACACATATAAGATATTCGACCGTTTTGATGTACGTGTAATAATCCACCATCGTGTAAACTGTCTGGAACTCTCCTATTTTGCCGAGTATTTCGGTAAACATGCTTATCTCCTTTGTGCGAAACAGCACCTAAGTTGACGCTTTTAGCCCCTGCTGCCATGACGACTGGTCTGTTTATCAGTACCCTTGATCAGGCCTTTGATAAATCCGACCAGCAGCATGATCGTCGGCATCAGCTGCACCACTACGACCAGGGCGCAGAACGCCAGGAAGATCGCGACCAGGATGCCGCTGGAATAGGTTTTGGTCGTATCCACGGCCAACGCCGGTCCAGCCGTGATCAGCAGCATCGACATTCCCATGAGTAACCTTCGGTAGCTTTTCATAATTGCCTCCATCAAGTTTTTGGATGCACGGCTCATTGCAGCCACTCTGCGGCTGGATTCTGAGCCAGCTTTTCAAATGCGCATTTGACCGCCTGGCGCAACTCTTCTTCATCGCCCGGGCGGTTCGGTTTGAGGGCATGGTAGAAAATTCCTTCGCTGCGGGCCTTGCGGATCAGAGCCAGCGGCAGCTCGCTGGCAACCAGGATAATGGTCAGGTGACGGTTGCACTGTTTGAGAATCGGAATCAGCTCCGTCGCCAGCAATTCATCAAACCGGGTACTCAACAGGACAACCTGGGCGGTTTTTTTGAGGATTCCATAGAGGACGCCTGCGGCCGAGTTGGTCACGGTCACCTGGTAGCCGGCATTGATGAACAGGTCAGCCATGCGCTTCCTGGTCAACAAGTCTTCGTCTGCGATGAGTAGTCCTGGCATATGCATCGTCATTGTCTTCTCCTACCCGAGATCGGGCTGTCCCTGCATCGGGGGACAGGTCACATCTACTCGGATTTTACAGACGTTTTTTCCGGGCGGGTCAAAAGCCCCTTCACCAGGCCGAAGAAGAGGATCATCGCCGGCACCAGTTGAGTCACAATGATCAGGGCAAAGAACCCGATGAAGAAATAAGCCAGAATTCCGGCACCCTCACTGTGCGTGCCTGCGGCCGCATAAGCGGCAGATGCGCTGCCGGCTACCATCGATATCAACATCCTCATCGTTTTCATAATGGCCTCCTTCCTGTTGACCATGATTGGTCGACATTTGCTCTTGGCAATGTCAAAATGCATCAGCCGTACCATTCTTAGAATTTTCTTATTTATATTTTTAAGGTACTGTTTTTAAATGATTATTTTTTTAATGCGTGGAACAGGGATGTTCCTGGAGTAGGGGCCGACGTATAAAAAAAATATACGCCGCGCGCCGTGCGAAGCAGTAAATCCGGCCGTTTGATCTTCTAAGTTATTGAAAAAAGGTTTGTTTCTTCAGGAGCCTGGAATGTATAGGCAAAATATACAGGGTGATGTTTTGATTATGCTGTGAGATGCAGATCATGGAGCAGGCGCCTGCCTGGCTACTCCGGGATCCGGTTGCGGATGCTGATCCCCTGTTTCTTGAGCATGGCCTGGAAGTTCGGTCGCTGCATGCCAACTTCCTCGGCAGCCCGGGTGATGTTCCAGTCGTTGCGATCGAGGGCGCTCAGCAAAAAAGCCCGCTCCAGCGGCACGACGGCCTCTTCGCGCAGGAGGCGCTTTTGCTCCTTCAGCTGGTTGGCATCATGGGGTACGGCATTGTAGCCATTTGCGTAGGTCTCGAGATCTTCTCCAGGCATTTCCAGGTCCTGCCGTTGCAGAAGGTCTGACTGGGACAGGACCACGGCCCGCTCGATCAGGTTTTCCAATTCACGCACGTTTCCTGGGAAACTGTAGTGTTCCAGCTGCTCGATCACGTCCGGGCTGAACCCCCGGATCTCCTTGCCGTTCTCGGCGGCAAACTGCCGGAGAAACTGGCTTGCCAGCAGCATCAGGTCGCCCTTGCGCTCGCGCAGGGGCGGCAGGTCGATCGGGATGATGTTGAGGCGGAAGAAGAGATCCTCGCGGAAAGTACCCTGCCGGACCATTTCCCGCAGGTTGGTATTGGTCGCCGCCACCAGGCGGATATCGATCGAGATCGGCCGGGTCCCGCCGATCGGCGTCACAACTCGCTGCTGCAGCACGCGCAGCAGTTTGGCCTGCGTCGCCAGGCTGATATTGCCGACCTCGTCGAGGAACAGGGTTCCGCCCTCGGCGACTTCGAAGAGCCCGCACTTGGTCTGGGTCGCGCCGGTGAACGATCCCTTGACATGACCGAACAGTTCACTCTCCAGCAGGTTTTCAGCCAGCGCCGTGCAATCGATAGCGACAAAAGCTTGTGCGCGCCGCGGGCTGTGAGTATGGATGGCCCGGGCGACCAGCTCTTTGCCGGTGCCGCTCTCGCCACTGATCAACACAGTACTGTCGGTCGGCGCAACTTGCATAATGCGCTGGTAAAGCCGCTGCATTTCTCGACTTGCACCCAGCAGGTTGTCAAATCCATTGGTTTCGTTGAGCTCCCGACGCATGCAGATATCGTCGATCAGCACGGCCCGCGATTCTATGGCATTTTTGACTTTGCTGATCAGTTCTTCGTTGGCAAACGGCTTGGCCAGGTAGTCGGTTGCGCCGTTCTTCATCGCCTCGACGGCATTGTCGATCGCCGCATAGCCGGTAATCAGCATGACCGGCAGCTCCGGCTGGCAGCCGCGGATCGCCTTCAGCACTTCCAGCCCGCTCATACCAGGCATCTTCAGGTCGGTCACGAGCAGCTTGAAGCGCTTCTGTTCAAGGCGCTCGAGCGCCGTCCGACCGTTGCTGACAGCTTCCACCTCATAGCCTTCAGCGGTCAGAATGCGCCGCAGGCCCTCACGGATCACCGCATCGTCATCGGCGACCAGAATCCGATCAACGTCAGTCTTCATAACGCCCTCTTCATATCATGAGATTCACAATAAGACCCTTATCAGGACCTGGACTGCTGACTTGCCGGTGCAGCCCTCTGCGCTCCGGGAACGGTCAGGCTGTCGATGCGCGATTGTCCGGCAGGGGTTCCGCTTCAATGGTGCGCATCAATGATGCAATCGGTAATTCGACCGTGAAGACCGTGCCATGATTCACGACGCTGCGCACCTTGATCTGGCCTCCGTGATTATGAATGATGCCGTAGGAAACCGACAGGCCGAGGCCCGTCCCGGCAACGCCGTTCAGCTCCTGGTTCTTGGTCGTGAAAAACGGATCGAAGATTTTGCCCAGGTTTTCTTCGGGGATTCCGACCCCGGTATCCTCGATCGTGGTAATCAACAGGTCGCGCTTGGCCTCTTTACGCATGCCGATGGTCAGACGTCCGCCCAGCGGCATGGCGTGGCAGGCATTCACCATCAGGTTGATGAAAACCTGTTCCATCTGGGTGGGGTCGACTTCGATATCGGGCAGGTTGACACCATAATGACGCACAATCTCGACATCGTTAACGCTTGCGTGGTGCTCCACCAGCGCTACGGTGCTCTCCATGATTTGCGACAGCGACTTGAGCCGTTTGTCAGGGATCGAGGTCCGGGAAAAATCGAGCAGCCGCTTGACAATATCGGCACAGCGATTCGTCTCATGGACAATGGTCAGGGCATCTTCTCTCTGGCTTGCATCGAGTCTCTGGTCATCGGCGAACATGTTGGCGAACATCAGGATGCCGGTGAGAGGGTTGTTGATCTCATGGGCGATGCCGGCGACCAGTTGACCGAGTGAAGCCAGCTTCTCCGAACGCACCAGTTGACTGTTGACATTGGCAATCTCCTGCGTTCGCTCGAGCACCTTGGCTTCCAGGGTTTCGGTCAGATGGCGATATCCTTCGCTGGTTTCCTTCAGCCTGGCCGTCATCTCGTTGAACGCTTCGGAGAGCTCGCCGATCTCGTCATTCGATGTCCTCTCAAGTCGGCTGTCCAGTTCCATCTTTGAAACCTTGTTCGCGTGCAGCAGTAGATCATGGACCGGACGGATGACCATGCTCTGGGTCATCCAGCTCAGGCAGATGATGACCATCAGCAACATGATCACGCCGAAGGCTGCAATGCTGTTGCGGTAGGAACCCGCCTGGACACCGATCTTCGCCAGCGACCCCTGGACCTCCAGGTAGCCGAGGGTTTTCACATGGGGCGGATGCACATGGCAGGCCGCGGTGGAACAGCTCGGCTTGTTGTAGATGGCCGTGGTGACGCTGAGGATCTCCGCACCCTCGGCGTTATGGAAAATGCGCCGGCTGTTTTCGAAGGGGAAAAACTCGGAAGCCATGGCATCGTCCTCGCAATCCGGGCAGCTGGCTTCGATATCTTTCCGGGCTTTACCGATCTCTTCCGAGCAGGTTGAGAAGTGCACCTGGCCAACGGTGCTGAAGAGCCGGATTCGGTCTATCTTTTCATGCTGGCAAACTTCCTCCATCATCTGGTAAACCCGCTGGCGGTTGTCTTCCAGCATCTGGAAGTGAGTGGTATGCAGGATGATTTCACTGACGGTTTCAATATCATCCTTGGCATCGATCAGGAAGAGCTCCTTGAGGGTCGTGATATTGAAAAAAGCGAACAGGGAGATAGTAATCAGCAGGACAACACCGGTTCTGAATGTGAACTTGCTGATCAGACTGTGGCTGAGCGCCTTGTAGATCTTCATCACGACCATTCCACAAAACGGCACGAAAAAACCGGGTGCCTGGGAATCAATCCGGCACACCCGAATTACCCTCGCAGCCCGGTGGGAACAGACCCGCGGCTTTATGCGGCTTTCCTCGCGGAAGCCTCTCCCAGTCAGGAGCTTAATATTATTTAATTATTTGTCTCCAATATATACCAAGCGGGCGCCATGTCAAGCCTGGAGTAGGCAGGGCGGCGATCCCGACGGCATCTTCACCGCCCTGGAGAGAGAATTCTTGAATTTACAGAATCGGCTCTGCGGGCTGGAATCAGGCGCCAGGACGGGACCGGCCATGGAGAATTCTGCAAGCATCGCCTCTGCCCGGCATCCTGTCTCATTAGTCCAAGCTGAATGTGGATATGAACCGTCTCGGTCAGGGAATCATCTCAAAAACGGCGGAACCCCACTTAATATTTTAGGATTTACGTGCAGGCTGTGCCACCAACTGGTAAAGTTGCCAGGCCTGAGCAGGCATTGCGCCATCTCCGGAAGACTTCCGAGACATGCCCCCTGTATGCCTGACCTGATCAGCATGCATGACCAGGTGTGCGACGGGCACATGATGTTGTCGACCTGTCATTTATAAGCCACGGCAGGCGGCCGCCTTTGCGACAAAGGAACAAGCATGCCAGTCTGGATTCAGCAGATAGAGACCATGAACCCCGGGAAGATTTATACTCAGGAAGATATCAGCGCAAAAATGCTGGGGTGGATGGATGATGAGCGAGGCAAACGCATCATCCGGGCCCTCTACCAGAAATCCGGCATCGACACGCGTTACAGCGTGATCCATTCCTTCGACCAGGGTCTGCCGGGGGATTTCTTTCCACTGGAGTTGGATGGCCGGCGCCGTGAGCCAAGCACCGCTGAGCGCAACGCCCTATATACGCGGGAGTCGCATCGCTTGGCTGTAGAACTGGCCCACCAGGCGATTTCAAACTGCCCGATCATCGACAAAAACGACATCACGCATGTTATCACCGTGTCCTGTACCGGCTTCTGCAATCCCGGGCCAGACTACCATATCGTCAATGAGCTCGGCCTCTCTCAGGCCACCCAACGCTACAATCTTGGCTTCATGGGCTGCTATGCCGCATTACCAGGACTGCACATGGCCCAACAGTTCTGCGAAGCGCGGGCCGATGCCGTGGTCCTGGTGCTCAGCCTAGAACTCTGCAGCCTGCACCTGCAACTGGACGGCACAGAAGATACCATGCTCGCCAATTCTCTGTTTGCTGATGGAGCGGCGGCAGCGATTGTCAGTGCCCGCCCCCCCCTGGCCGACCAAAACTGTTATCGACTTGACGCGTTCCATTCAAGCCTTATAACGAGCGGCAAGGGCGATATGGCCTGGACCATCGGCGACCGTGGCTTTGATATCGCCCTGTCGAGTTACGTGCCGAAAATTATCGGCGCCAATATTCAAAGTGCGATCATGCCGCTGTTGGCGACCCGCAATTTCAGCCTGGCAGATATCCAAACATGGGCCATTCACCCTGGCGGGCGAGCGATCGTCGACAAGGTCGCCAAGAGTCTCGCCCTCAATGAGGTCCAGGTTTCTGCTTCGCGTAAAATTCTAAGCAAGTTCGGCAATATGAGCAGCGCCACGATCCTTTTTGTCCTGCAGGAAATTCTCAACCACCCTGAGGCTCCCGGCCAGGAAGAGGTCTGTGCCATGGCCTTCGGTCCTGGCCTGACGGTTGAAATGGCCCTGCTGCAGGCACGGCGGCCGGACAGACAGTCGTAGCGCGGGGCGGCGGCCACCCTCTCCACTTTGGCCTGACAATTGCCGCCAAGAGGGGGCGACCCGGGTAACGTCCTCTCCTCTCCGGCGAGCGGGGCACGGCCAGTTTCGAGCTCCTGTACGAGGAGCCCTGACACGTCGCAGGACAAGCAAGGACAATGGACTTTGAGGCTGATCTGGCACTCAGGGGTGGCGTGCCTCGGAGCATTATTGTCGTGGGGACACCATTGAGATCGCCCAAGGGACTTCTACAAGAGCTCGAGCCTGAACTGACCAGGGCTGATTTGGCCTGAACGGGAGAAGACCATGACGAGAACCCGCAGATTTTCCATGAAAATCAGGGACCATATTCATGCTCCGGAAAGCAAGCGCGCCTATAACGTCCAGCATTTCAGCGTAGCGGCCAGCCGCTACGATTTTGCCACCCGGGCCATCTCGCTCGGTCGTGACGCCGCATGGAAGAAACTGATGGTCGCGGCCCTGCCAGACTTGTCGGATCCGTTCTGTGTTGACTTGGCCTGCGGCACGGGCGATATCGCCTTCCTCTTGGCGGGGAAATACCCTCAGGGACAGATCCTCGGTATCGACCTGACCGAGCCGATGCTGGACCTGGCCATGGCTCGCAACCACTGCCAGCGAGTCACCTTTCTCCTGCAAGATATGGCGGAGACCGGTTTACCCGACGCCTGCGCTGATATCGTCACCGGCAGCTATGCTATTCGAAATGCGCCCGAACTGCGGCAGGCGTTCAGGGAAATCGATCGGATTCTCAAGCCGTCCGGCGTCGTGGCGCTGCTCGATTTCTCCAAGCCGCCGCACCGTTTTTTGCAACGCCTGCAGCTGTTCATTTTAAAATATTGGTGCGGCTTCTGGGGGATGGTTCTGCATGGCAATCCAGAGGTGCATGCCTACATTGCCGCCAGCCTCGCTTGTTTTCCGAACCGCGAACAGTTGCGCGCCCTGATTGAAGAAAACGGCCTGATCGTCAGCCATTCGCAACGATTTTATTTTGGGGTTCTCGAGCTGCTGGTACTGTCCAAGCCGCAAACCAAGGGGGCCGCGGCAGAAGGGGGACGTTCTGAGCCTGACAGCGGATCTGACGACAGCAGAACGGGACAGTGACGAACAGCCTCCTGTCCCGCGCCAAAAGGCCATGGTTAAGCTCGCCAACAAGGCCTACTTCAGACCATACCTCACCAGCACAGCGTCCGGTGCCCGGTCGTAATGACTGAACTCCATGGTAAAGGACCCGCGCCCCTGGGTGGAACTGCGCAGCTCGGTCATGTAGCCGAACATCTCCGCAAGCGGGATGAGGGCCCGGACGATATCGACGACCTCACGGGATTCCATCCCCTCGACGCGGCCGCGTTTCTGCTGGAGGGTGCCCATGACCTTGCCCGAGAATTCGTGCGGGGAGGTAATTTCCAGGGCCATCACCGGTTCAAGAAGAATCGGCCCGGCAGAGCGTACCGCCATGGTGAAACCGCGCTGGGCGGCAGCCCGCACACCAAGAACGGTGGTCTCCCCGTGAGTGATCGGGACCTGTTCGACGATGACGCTCAGGTCGACCATGGGGTAGCCGATCTGAACTCCGGACTGCGTGGCCATGCGCAGCGTTTCTTCCAGAGCGGCCCGGAGGTCGGCACTTAGAATGTCCGTGTCGCCGGTCGGCAGAACGATCTCGACTCCGGAACCACGCTCGCGCGGGGAGATCCGCAGGCTGACCTCGCCACGCTGATATTTGCCGTCGATTTCCCGCTCGAAACACTCGGTGTGAACAGCTTCGCCGGAGATGCTCTCCCGATAGACGACCTGCGGCTGGCCGGCATTGACCTGGACGCCGAAGTCTTCAGCCAGGCGCCGGATCACCACTTCGAGATGCAGCTCCCCCATGCCGGTCAGAACCGTCTGTCCGGTATCCTCATCTTCGCGAACCCGGAAGGTCGGGTCCTCCCACTGGAGTTTCTCCAGGGACAGGAGCAGCCTGTCGCGGTCCTGGATCTGCTTCGGCTCCACAGCCAGCGAGACCACGGGCTCGGGGATAGAGAGTCCGGCGAGCAGCAGCGGCTGTTCCACTGTGCAGAGCGTGTCCCCGGTCAATGCCTCCTTGAGCCCGGCGGCGGCAACGATATCGCCGGCCCGGGCGGTATCGATCCGCTCGCGTTTGTGGGCATGCATGCGGAACAGGCGGGCTGCGCGTTCCTGAACGTTGCGGTTGCTGTTCATCACGGTGTCTCCAGCCTTGAGCTCACCGGAATAGATGCGCAGATAAGTCAGCTTGCGCCCCTCGTCGGAGAGGACCTTGAAGGCCAGGGCACAGAGCGCTCCGGAGGGGTCGCAGGGCAGCAACAGGTCTTCTGCATTGCCAGGTTGATGAGCCTTGACCGGTGGTAGATCAAGAGGCGAGGGAAGAAGGTCCCTGACCGCATCAAGAACCGGCTGAACCCCCTTGTTGCGGAGGGCCGAGCCGAGGAACACCGGGAAGAGCTGCCCGGCCAGCACGCCCCTGCGCAGAGCCGGAAGGATCCGCTCCGCGGCGATCGTTTTGCCCTCCAGGAAGTCGGCGAGCAGTTCATCATCCCAGTCGGCCGCGGCTTCCACCAACGCTTCGCGCGCCTCGGCAACCACCGCCTTGAGATCGTCGGCAACCGGCAGGCAGGCGACCGCCGCACCGAATTCGCCCTCGTCGAAGGTCAACTCGCAGCCTTCGAGCAGATCGATGACACTGTGGAAGTCACCCTCCTCGCCCACCGGCAGCTGCATCAATACCGTTCGGGCGCCAAGGCGCACCTGCATCTGCTCGAGGACCTTGCGGTAGTCGGCACCGACCCGATCCATCTTGTTGATCAGGCAGATGCGCGGCACACCATAGCGATCGGCCTGATGCCAGACCGACTCGCTCTGTGGCTGCACGCCTTCAACGGCGCTGAAAATGGCAACCGCTCCGTCGAGAACGCGCAGGGAACGTTCCACTTCGATGGTGAAATCGATGTGCCCGGGGGTGTCGATCAGGTTGATCCAGATGTCCTGCCAGCGACAGGTCGTGCTGGTGGCAGTGATGGTGATGCCGCGGTCCTGCTCCTGGGCCATCCAGTCCATCGTCGCCATGCCGTCGTGAACCTCGCCCAGCTTGTGAATCTCGCCGGAGTAATAGAGGATACGCTCCGAGACCGTGGTCTTTCCGGCATCGATATGCGAGATAATCCCGATATTACGAATCTGGCTGAGGGCTGGCTGGCTCATGTTGGTTCCGCCGTCGGCAAGGGTTCGCGGTCAGCCCGCGTAACCTTTGCGGATCAGGTACAGGTCATCCATGTTGAGGTTGTTGAGTTGGAAATATTCACGCTCCAGCTCTTCGACGTAGAAACGGTCGAGGCCGCTGTTGTCTAGAAAATCCTCGCGCAGACCGGCATCACGCTCGGCAATGATCCTCGGCAGCAGGTTGTGCAGGTAAATCGCTTCCTTCTTGATGTTCATCACGACGTTGTGGAACTGGGCCAGCGGGATATCGCCGGTGTAGATCCCCTTGCTGTAAAGCTCGTCAGCCACCTCGACCAGCAGGGCTTCCTGCTCCACCCGGGTGTTGTACTTGGAATAGAAGTTGCGGATGCGCTCCTTGACGTGGGCCTGCAGGACCACAGTGAGCCGCTCCTGCTTACCGAGGACGCGCAGCTGGTCGGCGAGCGCCTTGATCGTCAGCCGGCTGTCCTCGATCAGCCCCAGGCCTTGGTGCAGGCAGACGACTTTTTTGCGGCCGAAGTGGCCAAGATACTTGTTTTCGAACACCCGGTTGAAGAACAGCTCCGACCAGAGTTTCGGGTCCAGCTCATCAAAGGCCTTCTTGTTGCCCAACAGGCTGCGGATATGCTCTTCGCCGAAGTTGACGTTCTCCATGAAGGCCAGCTGGTTGATCACCGCCGAAGTGTTGTCGTAGCGGTCGAAATAAGTGATGATATAGGAAAAATGTTCGAGCAGGGCGAGGTCGGCGCCCTCATGGATTTTTTCGTCGCAGGCCTTGCCGGTCTCGAGGAGGATATGCTCGAAGGTGTGATCACGGTTTTCACTCGCCTGACGCTTGGCATGCAAAAGCAGGGACATGTCCTCTGAATTGATGCTGGCATCGATCTGCGCTTCGGCAAAGAAAATGCCCTCCAGCACCTGCCGGGTTTCCGCCAGGTAATCCTGTTCATCCAGATCGACCAGCTTGTCGTGCTTGAGCATCTTGTCGAGCGTGTAGAAGAGCGCCGCAGGGATTTTGTTGCGCACCGACAGTGTTTTCAGACGGGTCAGGCGGGCATTCTCCATCTGATTGATGCTCCCCTTGAGGTTGCATTCGATCAGGATGTTCTTGTACTCGTCGACAATCCGCTGATTGTCGGGATGCTTGTACATGACGTCAATCCGTATGCGCTCCTGCTGGTACTTGTCGATCTTCAGGTCATCGGCCAATTCCTGCAGTTTTTCGAATTCATAATCAGGAATGCTCTTGTATTCGAAATAGAGCTCCTTGAAGACATCATGGTACTTCTTGTGCTTTTTATTGATCAGCTTGATCAGGTAGAGCGAACTGCGATGACCGAGCATGCTGTAGATCTCGTCAACCAGCTCCGAGTCATCGCCAAGCCCGACATGGATGGAACGTTTGAGGGTTTTGCCGAGCAGTCGGGCGATACTCTCCTGCTGCTCCTGCAGCTGGCCTGAGAATGACCCGGTGACGAAGAAGAAATAGTTGACTGTGGCATTGCCCTCGAAGAAAAGCTGCTCGCAGCTGCTCTGGCCCTCGGTCTTCGGGGTGAAGTCCAGTTGGCTGCCATCGCCCTTGTAGAAGGTCCCGTACAGGACCAGACGGTTGCGCACGTCGGTTTTCGCCAGGTCCGAAAGCGGCTGGTCGACTCCGAACATGTACTCGCAGAAGGAGCCGCCGTTGCCGCGGTGGCTGACCTGTTCAGGCTGCAGGATGAACTCGTTGCCCGGCGAGAAAAAGCGCAGTCTGTCGCTGGACGGCTCGAAGAAATACCGGCTGTAGGCGTCACGCGACGCCGCCATCGCGAAATATTCGATGGTATCGTCGAGGTGACCGTGCAGGCGAATTTCCTGGTGCTTAGGCATAACGTCCGTTCTCAAATGGCTGGCAACGGCACTGTCAGAGTCTGTCCATCATAGGCAAATTCGACCCCCGCCGGAAGACTGGCGGCATGCCGTGGGTAATCGATATCATGGGTGAGGTGGGTCAGCAGGGTCCTCGGAACCCGCAATTGCCCGGCCACCTCGATCGCTTCGCTGATGCTGAAGTGCGACTCGTGCCCGCGAAACCTCAAGGCATCGATGACCAGCACCTCCAGTCCCTGCAGCAAACTCCAGGATGGGTCCGGGATAGCGCTGCAGTCGACCACGTAGGCCAGGTTGCCGACCCGGTAGCCGAGCGATTCCCCCGAGCCATGCACCAGGGGGATCGGGGTCACTCTCTGTCCGAAGAGCTCAAAGGGCCCGGTCACCTCGTTGACCTGCAGGCGCGGCCGGTAGCCCGGCACATCGATATCGCTGAAAATGTAACTGAACAGCCCCTGAATCCGCTCAAGCACGCCAGGTGCGGCATACACCGGAATGGCCCGGCCGGAGACCAGGGTAAAGGTGCGCAGATCATCTATGCCGTGCACATGGTCGGCATGGGCGTGGGTATAAAGTACACTGTCAACCTGTTCGATCCCCTCGCGCAGGGCCTGTTGGCGGAAATCCGTCGCCGTGTCGATCAGAATCTTTTGTCCGGACCATTCGAAGAGGGCGCTGCAGCGGGTCCTGTTGTTGCGTGGTTCGGTCGACCTGCAGACGACACAATGGCAGCCGAGCACGGGGACGCCGGTACTGGTCCCCGAGCCCAGGATCGTCAGCTTGAGAACCGGCGAGGTCATATCTTGAAGACCCCGACCTCTTCTTCCAGGGCGGCAGTCAAGCGCGTCAGGGTTTCCACCACATGGTCCAGTTCCGCCGTCCGGCCGGCGTTGTTCTCGGCAACCTTGTGGACGCTGCCGACCGCATCAACAACCTCCCGGCTCCTGCTGGTCAGCTCACGGGTCGCGTCATCGATCACCGTGATCATGGAACGTATCTGTTCCATGCTCGCGTTGATCTGTCGGCTCCCCTTGGCCTGCTCCCCTGTGCTCTGCTTGCCGTGAGCGGCAATGTCGCGCATCGATTCGGCACCCTCAGCAAGCTGGCGGGCACCGGTAGTCTGCTGGTTGATCGCCGAGGAAATCTGCTCAAGCATTGACGCCACCTGGTTGATCGAATCGGTGACCTGGCGGCTGCCGCGGGACTGCTCTTCAGTGGCCCGGACAATCCCGTTGACCTGCTCCATCGCCTTGAGAGTGCTGTTGCGAATCTTCTCCAGGGCATCGCTCGAATCCTTGGAGCGTTTGACCTCATCGTAGACCTGGTCGCTGCCGGCCTTCATCGCGATCACCGCCTCCTGGGTACCCTCCTGAAGGTTGGCAATGATCGTGCCGATCTCCCGAGTGGAAATCGCGGTTCGCTCGGCCAACTCCCGAATCTCGTCGGCCACAACCGCAAAGCCTTTGCCGTGCTCACCGGCCTGGGCAGCGATGATCGCAGCATTCAGGGCAAGCAGGCTGGTCTGATCAGCCACCTCGTCGATGACGGTGAGAATCTTGCCGATGGCGCTCGATTGGTTCCCCAGCTCCATGATCGCCGCACTGGCCCGGTCGACGGTCTGGCGGATCGACTCGATCCCGCGGATCGTTTCGTTGACCGTCTGCATGCCACGTTGGGCGTCTTCCGCCGCTTCGCTGGCGAGTTTACTGGTCTGAACGGCGTTTTCCTCGATCTCCTTGATCGAGGCGTCCATCTCCAGCATCGAGGAGACCGTCACCTCGGTGGAGGAGGAGAGGATGCCGACATTCTCGGCGACTTCCTGGCTGGCCACCGACATCTCGTTGATTGAACTGGAGACCTCATCGACCGTGGCGAAGAGCTTCTCCATCTGCGAAGCGATCTCCTCGATCGTGGCCCCCAGCTCCAGGGTCGCCGACGAGCTCTCTTCGACTGAACTGACCAGGTTGCCGGTACTTTCGGCGATGCCCCCGGCCGCTTCGTCAATGCCTTCGATCGCCCTGGAAGACTCCTCCAGGGCCTGCGACTGGCGAACGGCACCATCCATGACCTCGTGAGAGGATGTGCGAATCTGTTCGTTGGCCTTGGCCAAGTCGCCGGTCACATCACGAATCCGGCCGACCATGTCACGCTGCCGGGCCAGGAAGCTGTTGAAGCATTCGGACAGTTCGCCGACCTCGTCGGAACTGCGCACCGCGAGCTCGCGGGTCAGGTCTCCGCCACCGGCAGAGATTTCGCGCAGGTTTGCAACGACCGCGCGTAGAGGGCGAATGATCCCGGCCGATACGAGCAGCCCGACCAACACCGAGATGAAGCCGGCAATCAACGCAGTGATCAGCAAGGACTTCTGCACTTGATGCTTGGCGGCATCGAACTTGGTGATGTCGAGGGCCATCAACACGCCGCGACCCATACCACCAACCGAATTGCGGAAGATGCGGTTCTTGCGCCCATCGATTAAGGGTTCGTATTCTGTCGAATTGAGAGTGGCGGCCAGGTCGAGAGAGTTCATGTCCGGGGAAGTGCTGGCATAGACACCCGTCTCATCGTAGAAAGCGATCTCCATGCGGCTGAGAGTTTTCAGACGCTTGGCCAACAGGTTGTCGAAGTAGGCAACCCCGACCAAGTGACCGATCGGATCACCATACATGCTGATCGGGGCAGCCACGACCAGCGCCATGCGTCCGTCGAACAGACCGTTCTCGTCGTACGCTTCACCCTGCATGCTGGCCTCGATGACCGGGTGCTCGATCCCGGATGTGGCAGGGATTTCTTGGTTCCCCCGGTAGAACCCACGGAAAAGTCGGTCACCCTCTTTGTTGAGGACCTGGATCTGATCGAACGGCAGATGATCCATGTCGTCGAGCAGGCTGACCAGTTGCGAGTTGTCGCCGCTCGTGCCGGCAGAATAGACGGCGTTGACCATAAACGGGTTGCTGGCCAGCAGCTGGACGATCGTCAGATTCTCCGCCGAGATGCCGTTGGTGGTCTGTTCGATAAAGTTCTCCGAGTCCTGGGCACGCACCTGCATCTGGGATTCGAGTTCTCCAGCGATCATGCTGCCTGCCAGCCAGAGGGACAGCACCAGGGGAATGACTCCCACGGAAACCAGGGCTAAAAGTATTTTCGACCGCAACCTCATATATTCAACGTCCTTCCTTGACGACCATCACGGTCGATTACCATAAAACATTCCGGTTGCTCCGGTGAGGGAAAGCTCTCCCTGGGGGAGACTCTGCCTGGGCAGAGGTCAAGCGGCCACAGAAAGCCCGTGACTTGACTCTCCTCCAAAACCAACAATGTAGAGTAGCAAACAAGCACGACAAAACTCAACAATCAACTGCAGGAGCTGGGATCAGCACCAGGGCGGCAGACAGACGGGTTTCATCTGGCCCAGGCGGAGGCAGAGACCGACCGGCGGCAGACTCAAACCACTGAGCCGGTTGCCGAAATTGGCGAGTTGCGTTATCTTTGCCTTCAGCAAAGCGGGGATCTTCCGTTCTGCAGACAACATATTTTTGCATATAGACGAGTTAATGAGTTGCACTCGATTGAGAGATGGGTTAAGTTCGCCGCCTTCTTGCACCTCATTTCAAGCTCTCTTATGTAGAGCCTCTCTCCGCACCTGACTTTCACATGGCCCGGCCCCGGCCGGGCTTTTCGCGTACAGCAGAACACAAGGAAGCACATGACAGAAGATAAATTGACGACCTTTGCCGAGTTGGGACTTGCTCCGGCCATTCACCAGGTTATTGACGAAGTCGGCTACGAAACCCCTTCGCCGATTCAGGCCCAGAGCATTCCGCCGCTCCTTGCGGGGCGCGACCTTCTGGGGCAGGCCCAGACCGGAACGGGCAAAACCGCAGCCTTCGCCCTGCCGTTATTGAGCCGTCTCGACCTGAAAAAGAAAAGCCCGCAGATTCTGGTCCTCACCCCCACCCGAGAACTGGCCCTGCAGGTTGCTGAAGCGATTCGTACCTATTCGCGTCACCTGCCGGGATTCCAGGTCCTGCCCATTTACGGCGGCCAGAGCATGAGCCAGCAATTGCGGCAGTTGCATCGCGGTGTTCACGCCGTGGTCGGTACCCCGGGACGAATCCAGGACCACTTGCGTCGCGGCACCCTGAACCTGGGAGCCCTCGCCGCGGTTGTCCTCGATGAGGCCGACGAAATGCTGCGCATGGGTTTTGTCGAAGACGTCGAGGAGATTCTCAAGGAAACCCCGGCAGAACGGCAGACCGCGCTCTTTTCTGCGACCATGCCGAAGGAGGTCTTGAGTATTGCCCGGCGCTACATGCGGGACCCGGTTGAGATTCGCATTAAGGCCAAGACGACAACCGTCGAGACCATTGTCCAGCGCTTCTGGCAGGTCAAGGGACTGCACAAGCTGGACGCCCTGACCCGCATCCTCGAAGCGGAGGATATCGAGGGGATGCTCGTTTTCGTGCGCACCAAGACCGCCACGGTAGAACTCTCGGAGAAACTCGAATCGCGCGGCTTCTCCTGTGCGCCGCTGAATGGCGACATGACCCAGGCGATGCGGGAAAAGACCGTGGAACAATTGAAATCGGGGGCCCTCGACATCGTCGTCGCCACCGACGTCGCCGCCCGCGGGCTGGATGTCAAACGCATCAGCCATGTCGTCAACTACGATATCCCCTACGACACCGAAGCCTATGTGCATCGCATCGGCCGCACCGGGCGGGCCGGTCGTGAAGGGCAGGCCATCCTGTTTGTCGCCCCCCGGGAAAGGCGCATGCTGGCCGCCATCGAACGGGCGACCCGGCAACCGATCACGGCGATGAGCCTGCCGAGCCGCAAGGAGATTTCCAACCGTCGCATCGGCCTGTTCAAGGAGCAGATCGCCGAGGCGATGGAATCCCAGGACCTGGAATTTTACGAGGAACTGATCGACAGCTACCAGCACCAGTACGATGTCGGCCTGCGCCGGATCGCCGCCACGCTCGCCTACCTGGTCCAGAAAGACAAGCCGCTGCAGGTAGACGACGGCGTCGAAGACGAACCGGAGGCCCCGGAGGAAGAGGCGGCCTTTACCGGACGCACCCCGGTCGCGCGCGACAGCAGCCTGATGCGCTACCGGATAGAAGTCGGCCGGATTCACGGCGTCGAGCCCAAGCATATCGTCGGCGCCATCGCCAACGAGGCGAACATCAAGAGCCGTGATATCGGTCAGATCAAGATCTACGACGATCACTGCCTGGTCGACCTGCCGCAGACCATGCCCTCGGCAACCTTTCGCCACCTGCAAAAAGTCTGGATTTGCGGGCAGCAGCTCCAGATCAGCCCGGCCGACGACCGGTTCCCGTCTCGCGCCGCCAAAGCCAAGAGTAAACACGGGATCAAAAGCGGCGACGGCAAATATTTCAAACCGGGGGGCAAGAAATCACCACGCAATCGACACGGCGGGCGGAAAAACACATGATTGAATTCGACCTGGCAGGGCACGACTACATCGAGCTGCACAGCCTGTTGAAAGCAACCGGCCTCTGTGAGAGCGGCGGCCTGGCCAAGCTGTTGATCGGCGACGGTCAGGTCAGGGTCGACGGCACGACAGAACTGCGCAAGCGGTGCAAGGTCCGCGCTGGACAGAAGGTCGAATTCGCCGGCCAACAGGTGGTCGTGCGCTGACCAGGTCAGGGCTTGCCCGCTGAACCGGCCAGCCCCCGGAGAATGTTCGTGACGCTTTTCTTTTTCTATGCCTTTCTGGCAACCGGCATGCTCAACTTCATCTGCTCGATCCTGGTCCTGCGCGGCCTCGCCGAAGCCGGCATCAAGGTCGGTTTTTTCGAGATCCGCTGGCATGTGCACAAACACCTGAAGACTTACCGGCAGATCAGCATGCAGAAAACCGGTCACATCGCCTGGCCTTACTACGGCTATCAGGCCTCACTGGTTGCCATGATCGGTTTCGGCCTGCTGACCCTCATCTCTCTCGACCGGTAATCCTGTTCCCGAACAGCAAGGGGCGCATCAAAACTGATGCGCCCCTTGCTGTTCGGCAAATTGGAGTGTTGCTACCAGGCGAATTACTTGTAGATCCCGGCACCAACCAGTAAATTGGTGTAGCCGACCCGGCGGATGTAGGTGAACTTGTCACTCACTTCGCGACTGTTCGGAAGAGTCCACTTATACCATATCCAGCCCTCACCATTGTTCCTGGCAATGTTGACGAAATCGACAAAGATCATCTTGGGCTTCTCCTTGTTCTTGTCAGAGACATGGAACAGGGGGCCCTTTTCCGTCAACTGGGGAACCATCGGATGGGCCAGCATATTGCCGTCAAAGTCCATCAGGAACACATAGGTGTTCTTCGTGACAAACTGCCCCTTCGGGTTGGCGATTTCGCTAATGCCGGCTTCCTTATTGGTCAGGAGCAGCTGCTCAGCCTTTTTGCACATTTCGATGATTTCCGCACGTGTGGCACTTTCTTCGGCCATTGCGATGGCCGGCACCAGCAGACAGGCCTGCAACAGGACCAGCGCAAGAATCCATTTTTTCATCGCGTAACTCCTTCTGACGTTAAATCGAAAGCCCTCCAGGGCGTTCGCTATGCCAATTTTTCCAGGCGGCAATTGCCCCGGGACATTATCTCCGACGACAGGCAAGACGCCCCGGCGAAAAAACATACTCCGCCCGGCTGTATTTGTAAACCCTCTTGTTGCGCAACCAGAGTAGCCAGCGACCTGGAAACCCCGGGCAAATAGGCAGAAAACCGGTTGACACTCCGAAAACCCTGTGCTATCTAAGGTGGGCTTTAACTCCAGGTGTACTCTGCATACAATTATCTATGGCCGACGATAAACGCCAACTACTCAAATCCCTGAGCTTTTTATCAAGCGTCGGGATATCTATGGTGGCGGCTTCCTTCATCGGCCTGTTCATCGGTATATATCTGGACAAATGGCTCGGCACCAAGCCGTGGATGACCATTACCTGGCTGGGCTTCGGCATCGCCTCCGGCTTCCGCAACATCTTCATTCTGACCCGACGTGCCCTGCGCGATCTGGAGCAGGATGACCAACCGGACCAGAGGAACGATGGACCCGCTTGATCGGTTGCCCGCCCAATTGAGCCGGCGCAACTGGGTTGTTCTGGCCATGCTGGTACTGGGTAGCCTGCCCTTCGGCAATCCGGCCCTGAGCATAGGGATTCTCTGCGGAGGGCTGGTAGCGATCGGCGGCTTTCTATGGATGCGGCGCTCGCTAGGCCAACTGCTCGAGCAGCCCACCGGAGGTGCACGGTTTCGCTACCAGTTCGGGTACCTGGTCAGGCTGGCGGCACTGGTTCTGGTTCTGGCCGTTTTAATTGCAGTCGTAAAAATCCACACCGGCGGCTTGCTTATCGGACTTTCGGTAGTGGTTATCAACTTGTTCTGGATAACAGTACAACGCGCCTTTAAGTAGGGGAGGCTTCTGGTACCATGACACATCCGTTTATTTTTCTCGAATGGCTCGAGCAGCAACTGCACCTGCACATCGGCAACCATGTCACCTATACCTGGCTGGTCATGGCGCTGTTGATTCTCGTGGCCATTCTGGTCAAGCGCAATATCAAGACGGTGCCTAGCGGCCTGCAGAATTTTTTGGAGCCGGTGATCGACGGTATCGAGAACATGATCGAAGAGACCATGGGCCACAAGGGAAAAGCCTACTTTCCGTTGATCGCCACCATCGCCTTCTTCATCCTGACATCGAACCTGATCGCCCTGATCCCTGGATTCTTTCCGCCGACGGCCAATCTCAACACCAATGCCGCCATGGCTCTGACGGTATTCGCCATGACCCACATCATCGGCGTCAAGGAACACGGCATCGGGTATTTCAAACATTTCTGTGGTCCGGTTATCTGGCTGGCCCCGCTCATCGTACCGATTGAGATCGTCGGTCACCTGGCGCGGCCCCTGTCCCTGACCCTGCGTCTCTTCGGCAACATGTACGGCCACGAAATCGTGCTCATGATCTTCTTCGGCCTGGTGCCTTTCCTGCTGCCGCTGCCGATGATGCTGATGGGCGTTCTGGTCGCGTTCATTCAAACCTTCGTTTTCATGCTGCTGGCCATGATTTACATCGCCGGTTCGCTCGAGGAAGCTCACTAAGTCCGGATGTTCCGGGCTTGCGTCCTATACTGTATAGGAAAACAGAAAACAGAAAAGGAGTCGTTATATGGAATTCTTTGCTTGGTGTGTTGTCGCGGCCGGTATCGGCATGGGACTCGGTTCTTTCGGAACCGGTATCGGTCAGGGTCTGGCCATCCAGAAGGCGGTTGAAGGTGTTGCCCGCAACCCCGGCGCAAGCGGTAAAATCATGACCATCATGCTGATCGGTCTGGCGATGATCGAGTCCTTGGCAATCTACGTTTTCGTTGTTGCCATGATCATCCTCTTCGCCAACCCCTTCACCGAAACTGTTGTGCAGTTGATCAACAAGTAAGTCGACCTAGTCAGCAGACAAAAAGAGCAGCCTTTCGGCTGCTCTTTTTTTACGGCTCATTAATTTAGCAAAAACTTAAGTCTCTGTTTTTCCTTTAGTTTCGGTTATCGTCCCGCTTTTTCGTCTCAGGACCGACCTCGTTGTCGACCAAGGGGATGATACCCGCCCGGCTCTCCGGTCCTGAGAGACGGGCCTGGTGACAAGCCCTTCAGGCCACACCCCGATTGCGCATGATTCTCATGATCAGCACACCCATGACTGAGAGAATAATTCCGACGCCGAAAGCCAGGTAACCCAAACCACGTGCCTCCCCCCAGCCCCATAGGTCCTGGGTCCCCAGGATACCAATCATCACCAGTCCGGCCATGATCAGCAGGCCACCGAAAACATACAGGCTCAATGCCAGCCCGGCCCAGACCCAGCCACGCCAATCGCTCATCGCTCGAAAACTCCCTGAAACCTTTTGATGATGGCATATTAAGGGCAGCTCATCGGTCTTGCAATCTTTTTGCACAATACATTTAAATTATTTACTTAGTTTATTTTCACGATTGACTTTTAATCCGGCCTATGATAAACGTTTTTTAATCTTACATTGTATACAAAACACTGACATGCAACATGATCAATTTATTCAACTTTTTCTTTTTTTCATGTACTGAAAACGGGACTTTTCTTGTAATCATTCACGTGCATTTCCGGCTTGAGACGACAGAAGAACATCAGGAGGTCAACCTATGAGTTGTAGATTCTTTGCCTGTTTGCTGCTGGCCATGGCCCTGCTCATGCCTGGCACACCGGTTCTTGCGGAAAGCGGCATGGCGATCGCTCCGGAAGTGTGCCTGGAATGCCATGAAGACGTGGTCTCTCCGGTTGCCTACGGGGCCTCTGTGCACGGCACCAATGCATGCACCAGCTGCCACGTTGAAGTGACCTCACTCGATGCACACATTTCCGGCGAGATGATGCCCGGCGAACCGAAGTGTGTTCGCTGCCACAAAAAAGAGACCAGCGAGCACTATTCAAGCGTTCACAAGTTAAACGACGTGTCATGCGCCGACTGCCATAGCGACATTCACACCCATACCTACTGGAAGGACGACAAGAAGAAGGTCATCGCCAAGTGTACCAGCTGTCATGATGATCATGAAGACTACCTTGAGTCGATACACGGCAAGTCGGTCATGGCCGGGAATCAGGATTCCGCGGCCTGCAACGATTGCCACGGTCTGCACAAGATCGAACAGCTTGGGGCGTCCGACAGCCATATCAACCGTGAATTCCACACCAAGGTCTGCCTGAAATGCCATGCCGACCACGAGATGATGGCGCGCAACGGCGTGTTCAACGTGGCCGTGGAAACCTATATGAGCAGCTACCACGGCAAGAACTTCAAGCTCGGCTCGCCCGACAAGGTTGCCGGCTGCGCCGATTGCCACACGGCACATAACGTGCTGCCCCAAAACGACCCGATGTCCAGCGTCAACGAGGCGAACTTGACCGGCACCTGCGCCCAGTGCCACCCGAACGCCACGCCCCTGTTCGCCGAGTTCTACTCCCACGGCGATATGCACAACCGTGAAAAGTATCCGATTTTGAACTACACGTTTGTCGGCATGACCGGCCTGCTGGTCGGCACCTTCGCCGTCTTCTGGATCCACACCTTGTTGTGGATGATCCGCGGCTTCGTCGAAAACCGCCAAAGGATAGCGTCGCAGCACCAGGGCAAGGGAGAGCACCACATCAGCGAGCCGCACAAGCAGTACGTACGCTTTAAAGCGCGCCATATCTTCCTGCACCTGACGGTCATCGTCAGCTTCCTCGGCCTGACGCTGACCGGCCTGCCGCTCAAGTTTGCTGACCAGCGCTGGGCCATGTCGATGATGGATTTCTACGGCGGCACCTACTATGCCGGCCTGATCCACCGCGGCTGCGCGATCCTGACCTTTTACTACTTCATGTCCGCTCTCATCCTGAGCTTCGACTTCCTCTTCCTGAGCAAGAAGAAGAGCCCGCGCGACATGTGGCTGACCCGCCTGTTCGGTCCCGATTCACTCTGCCCGAACTTGCGTGACATCCGCGACGTCGTCGGCATGGTCCGCTGGTTCCTGTTCCTCGGCCCGAAACCGACCTTCGAACGCTGGACCTACTGGGAAAAATTCGACTTCCTCGCGGTCTTCTGGGGCATGTTCGCCATCGGCGGGTCCGGGTTGATGCTGTGGTTCCCGGAATTCTTCGGCTACTTCCTGCCCGGATGGATGTTCAACGTCGCCACGATCGTGCACTCTGACGAGGCCTTGCTGGCAACCGGCTTCATCTTCACCGTGC
This sequence comes from Geobacteraceae bacterium, assembly GCA_024641085.1. Taxonomy (GTDB): domain Bacteria; phylum Desulfobacterota; class Desulfuromonadia; order Desulfuromonadales; family BM103; genus JAHEDT01. The sequence continues at coordinate 150,323 of JAHEDT010000002.1, forward strand.
ACTTCTACAACACCCACGGCCGGCCAGAAAAGTTCCCGATGGACTTCGTTATCTTCAACGGCCAGATGGCCAAGGAGGAATTCATCGAGGAGCGTGGCGACCAGTGGCGGCGCTATGAATCGGAAGGGATTACCGAAGAGTTCGTTTGCAAGAAAGTCAGCGGGCCGGTTTATGACTTCTGTCTCAAGGCCTTCGGCTATATTGCGCTGTTCACCGGCATCGCCTGCATGTTCCTGATGATCTTCGCCTTCATGGGGGGCAGCGGGCATTAGCAGAAGCACTGCAAGCAGATTATCTCTCCTGGGGCTGCCGATCGGCAGCCCCATTTATTTTAAACCGCTGTCAACACGGACAATCTTCCGTAATGGGCATGTCAACTTGCATACTGTATACAACCTTTCTGTTGCATTCATTCTTAAAATGTGTATCATACGGTGGCTTGCCGGAGGTTAATCCTTCACGATCACAAACTTTAATCAAAAAAAATTTACAGGGGTGTGGATCATGCTGAAAAACATATTTGACTGGTGTAAGCGGCACATTGTCATCTTCACCATTATCTCGGTGGCGTTTGTCGTGGTGTTCGGCTTCATCAACATCCAGATTCTTCACATGACCTCAGAACCTGAATTCTGTCACCTTTGTCACCCGTCCCAAGGCTTCGGTCCCCTGGCGGAAGTCGACTCCTGGGAGCACTCCGCTCACGGCGATGCTGGCGTGTCCTGTCTAGACTGTCACGGCCGGCCCGGCGTTCTCGGCTATGTCAAGGCGAAACTGGGTGGTTTGAAGGATACCTACATGCAGCTGACCATCTCCAAGGAGGAGAAACTGGAGATTCTCTCGAACCCGCACGAAAACCTGGTCCCCTCGTGGCACTGCCTCTACTGTCACTCGGACGAAGGCAACAAGACGGTTCGCGAAACCACCAAAGGCCCGATGAAGCTCGTCAACATGCGCATGCTCGATGACGTGGTCAACCCGGCCTTTCGTGAACGCAAAGGGCTGGCGGACATCATGCAGGACACGTTCGTCGGTGGCATCCACTTCAATCACAGCATGCACGTCGAGGAGTTCGACCTGACCTGCCGCGACTGCCATTTCGGTGTTGTCCACAATCCCGCGACCAAAACTGACCGCATGAACTTCTGTCTGACCTGTCATGCCGATGCCGGCGAAGGGGCCCCGCAGATGGCTGACTGCAAAGTCTGCCACGAGGCTCAGGTCGCCATGAACGAGGGGCTCGGAGTGGAAGGCGTCGAGGACACCCCCAGCCTGATGTACGGCGACGCGGCGGAGATGACCTGCACCGATTGTCATACCGGTGTCACCAAGGGTGTTTACAGACCTTCTTCCACGACCTGTACCGACTGCCACGCAGACCAGGAGTACAAGCAGGTCTATGAAGAGTGGTCGGCAACGACCAAGGCCCGCGTTGAAGAGCTCAAGCTGCAGCGGGTCGAAGTTGAAGCCGCCCTGGTCGATGCCGATGCCGCTAAGCGCAACACTGCCGAAGTCTGGAAGACTTACGAAAAGGCGATCCGCAATCTCAAGTTCGTGCGCAACGACGGCACCCACGGGGTCCACAACAACGACTATGCCACGGCCATCCTTGACAGCGTCGACGCCGACTTCAAGAAAGCCATGACACAGCTCGACTCGGTTTGGTAAGTCTGGTCGGTAAGCCGGGGACAAACAGCAAGGCGCCCGCAATCGCGGGCGCCTTTTTCATTGCATGCTTGTATCACGCCATTGGCTAAAACAGGGATGGCAATGAGAGCCCGGCGCATCTAGGAGCAAGCTTGCCGTTGGTCAGTCACCCGGACGAATCAATCCCCGCCCTTCTCGTCGTCTGATTGGGTGGTCGTATCAGCCACCCTGCTCCAACGCCCCAGGACAAGGGATGCCAGCGCGGCGACCAGACCGAACGTGAACACGCTGATCATCAGCGGCATCCCCTTCAACTGCACCATGTCCATCAGGAAGACCTTGCCGGCGCCAATCACCGTGATCACAACGGCCACGTTGCGCAACTCCTTGTTGCGCTTCATCAAGCTCAGCCAAAGCAGGACCGCTGCGGTTACGTTGATCAGAACCGATTGTGCACCGCCAAACGCGCTGTGGGTCGCCGAATGCAGGAAGTCAAGAGTCTGGTAGATGCCAACCCGCATGGTAAAGAAGCCGCTGAACAGGGCGGCGATCAACAGGATACTCGCCCCCCGGTCGTTCTTGTTGAGCTTGTGCATGAAGCTCTCACCACGAGCCGCGGGATGCCTGCGCGCCCAGAAGTAATGGAAGAATGCAATCAGGGACAGCAGCCCGGAGGACAGTGCGCCGACCACTGATGGTTTGGTGCCATCGGTGGTCCAGAGCAGGAACACCAGTGCCGAGCAGGCGTAGAACTGCAGCAGGTAGGACGACAGGCGCAGCCCGACAATTTCGTAGCGCACTGAGGCCCATGCCATGCCGACGGCAAGCAGCGCAACCAGCGCCGAGGCAATCACGGCATGACCGATCGCCATCGGCGCGGAAAACGCCAGGAGCAAACCACCGGCCAGGGCAAAAGAGGTGGTTCCCAAGGACCCGCCCTCGGTCCGGACCGCCAGCCACCAGGCAATCGACAGGTGAGCCAAGGCGGCAACCAGGGCCACCCAGCCGAACGTCATCGACGTCGTCAACCCCTGCCTGATCGCATAGTTGGCCGCCAGGTACACCCAGCAGACATTAAGCACCGGCATGACCACATCGAACTTGGAAATCTTGTCCTGCACTTTGCCCAGAACGCCAAGCAAGGCGATCCCGCCAAAAACCACGCCGAGGAAACCGATTGACGGCAATAGCCCCCGTACGGAGAACTCGAGATTTTCCGGGCTCAACTTACCGAGGTATATGGCCAGCTTCAGATCCCAGATCTGGATCATGAAAAGCGTCAGGACGAACAACAACCAACGTAGCCAGGACGCTCTGAGCAGATGGGTTGCGTAGGTGGCAAAGATACTGGCCAACCCCATGATGATCACCAGGTAGGGGAAAACGGGGCTGGGGTAGTCAAGGGCGAAACTGCCGAAACTCATGCCGAGGGTCCCGACGAAAACCGGCAGAGCGACGTGGTTCACTCGGCTGATGATTGTCGTGACCAGTCCCATGACGGCCATAGCCACATATGCAAGCTCCGTAGGCACCGTATCAAAGACCCGGTGGGCTTCGACCGACACGCTGCACATGATGATGGTGCCCCAGAGGATGAAGACCGGTGCCTGGATGCTCTTTTCCTTATACGCGAACCAACCGTACATAATCAGCCCCATGGCATAGAGCATGCCCATGAAAGAGCCGATCTGCAGGTCTATGGCCCCACTGTCGGCAGCGGTTCGCAAGGCCACAGCGACGGCGACGATAAAGCTGGTTGTGGCCACGCGCGACAGGATATAGGACTTGTCAACCCAGGACAGTATCTCCTCTGACGCGCCCCCCTGGACGGTCGGTTTGCGGGGCACTTTCTCCTTGCCCGTCAGTTCAGCCGGGATGGCCGCTTCCCGACCCGCATGCAATGCATCCACTGTCTTGGTTAATGCAGCAAGCTGCATCTCAAGATCAGCAACCCTTTTCTCCAGACCGGCAGACGATTCCGCCATGAGCACCTCGCACTATGCAACCCAATGAAATTTTGTCCCACATATCAATAGTCATTTTGACTCGTGCGCCGCCGCCGGATCAGCACTCTCAAGGCTTTTCCAGGCGCCTGTACGGGAGCGTTTGAGCATAACTTCTCCGGGAGAGACAACGCGTTCAAGTCGGCCATTTCGCAAACGCCATAAGTAAAACAGTATTTTATTTGTGTTTTATTGTCAAGATTCACTGAGTAAAACAAAAATGAAAGCTCAATAAATAATAAAACTTAATGGTTTTAGGTCTTATTCTCCGGCATTTTCCCCACAATATCCCTGTAAAAATCCTGCAGAATGACGATCTGTATATTTGACAACAGGCGTCGCATCATGCTAATAACAAAACTTCGTTTTACTTTATTTGTCTAGCTCTTTTTACGTGGAGGCGAGCCCTGTGAAAAACCATGTCTGGCGATCCCTATCTCTGGCCATTGGCTTGATTGCATTTGGCGCCACTCTGGCCTCGGCAGCTCAGGTTGAAAAGTTCTTCGACCGTCATGGCAACCTGGTTGTCCAGGAAAAGGTTGAACGCTACAAACGTCGTGCCGATGAGGGCACAACGTTTCCGGTCCCTCCGCCACCCTTTTCCGAGGGAATCTTCCCCTGCTCTGACTGCCATGCGGACATGACCCCCAATCCGAAGCGGCGCGAACTGGTTGAAATGCACGACGACATCGTCCTCGAGCATGCCGAAGGACAGCGCTGGTGTCTGGACTGCCATAATCTCGATGATCGCGACAAACTGCGCCTGGTTTCCGGCGAGCTGATCCCCTTTACAGAATCTTATCGGCTTTGCGGCCAATGCCACGGAGACAAATACCGCGACTGGAAAGTCGGCATCCATGGCAAGCGGACCGGTTACTGGAATGGCGAAAAGCAGTATCTGCTCTGTGCCAATTGCCACAACCCGCACAGCCCGAGATTCAAAGCATTAAAGCCGTTGCCGCCGCCGGTCCGTCCTGAGAACCTCAACCGTCAGGGGATCGCGGAAGGTTCAGAACACAACTGACAACCGCTGAATGACAACCTCTTTAGAGGAGACAGCAGATGAGCAACAAATCCCAGTGCGACAAACACGCCTTCCAGCAATCCCGTCGCAAGGTCCTCAAGGGCCTGGCCGCAGGAGTAGGCGCTTTGGCCCTGCCGGCCCCCAATGCCTCGGCATCGGCTTGGGAGGCATTTTTTCAAAAGAATTTCCGGGAACTGGACAGGGACGAGCTCAAGCAGGTGCTGGCTCGCCTGGAAAGTGAATACAGCAAGGAATACGGTAAGGACGTCACGGTTAAAGCGACCCTGCCAATCGAAGGGGTCAAATACGGCTACGGCCTCGACCTCTCCCGCTGCATCGGCTGCCGGCGCTGCGTCTATGCCTGCGTCGGCGAGAACAACCAGTCCCGTGAGCCTCAAATCCACTGGATTCGCGTGCTGCAGCTCAACAAGGAAAAGGGTGTCGCCCTGGAATATGCCGAGCACTACTACAACCCAGAGGAAGTTCCGGTGGAGGGGCACTTCTACATGCCGGTGCAGTGTCAGCAGTGCGAAAATCCCCCCTGCACAAAAGTGTGCCCGGTCCAGGCAACCTGGCAGGAGAATGACGGCATCGTCGTGGTCGACTACAACTGGTGCATCGGCTGCCGTTACTGCATGGCCGCCTGTCCATACGGCGCCAGGCATTTCAACTGGACCAAGGGGAAGCTGCCGAAAGAGGAGATGAACCCCGAGACCCATTATTTGGGGAACCGCCCGCGGCCGACCGGCGTGGTCGAGAAGTGCACCTTCTGCATCCAGCGGACACGCGAACAGCCCGGCCGCTACCCGGCGTGCGAGGAAATCTGCCCCGTCGGCGCACGCAAGTTCGGCAACCTGCTCGACCCGAAGGGGGAGATGCGCTACCTGATCGAGAACAAGCGGGTCTTCATTCTCAAGGAAGATCTCAATACACAGCCGAAATTCTTCTATTTCTATGCGACCTAATTCTTGGGAGTAGCCTGATGAAAAACATCTGGAATTTCTTCAAAGGGACCCTGGTCCTGACCGCTCGGGGAAGCACGGCTTACTATTGCTGGGTAGCGGGTCTGATCGTTCTGATGGTTATCGGTGCTCTGACCTACTTGGTGCAGCTCAATGACGGCCTGATCATCACCAACATGCGCGACCAGGTTTCCTGGGGCTTCTACATCTCCAACTTCACCTTCCTGGTCGGTGTTGCGGCCGCGGCGGTTCTGCTGGTCATTCCGGCGTACGTCTACAATTGGAAGCCGATCAAGGAGATTGCCCTGCTCGGAGAGCTGTTGGCTGTTTCAGCGATCGTCATGTGCCTGCTCTTCGTAACAGTCGACATCGGCCGTCCGGATCGTTTCTGGCACCTGATCCCATTTGTCGGCATCCTGAACTTTCCGCAGTCGCTGCTGGCCTGGGATGTGGCGGTCCTCAACACCTACCTGGTCCTCAACCTGACCATTGCCGTCTACTATCTCTACAATCTCTACTACCGGCGGGAGCCGAACAAGAAGTTTATGACTCCCTTGCTGCTATTCTCGATTCCGGCTGCCATTTCAATTCACACGGTCACAGCCTTCCTCTACAACGGTCTCGGTGCCCGTCCATTCTGGAACGCCTCGATTCTGGCTCCCCGCTTTCTTGCCTCGGCTTTCTGTTCAGGCCCGGCGTTCATGATTCTGGTCTTCTTGATGATCCGCAGGTACACCCGCTTCCAGATCAAGGACGAAGCGATTCAGAAAATTGCCGAACTGATCGCCTACGCGATGTTCATCAACCTCTTCCTGTTGGGTGCTGAGATCTTCAAGGAGTATTACACCGGAACCATTCACCTCGCGCCGATGCAGTACCTGCTTCAGGGCCTGCATGGACATTCTGCGCTGGTCCCCTGGATCTGGACCGCCATGCTCTTCAACTTCTCGGCCTTCATGATCTTCCTGGTTCCCGACACGCGCCGCAACAATACGACCCTGGTGCTCGGCTGCGTGCTGATCTTTATCGGGGTTTACATTGAAAAAGGGATGGGATTGGTTATTCCGGGGTTCGTGCCAGACGTCCTTCACGAAATCTACGAATATGTTCCCACGGGGATGGAGATGGCACTTGCCATCGGCATCTGGGCGACCGGGCTGTTTGTTTTTACCATGTTGCTGCGCGTGGCAATCCCGATTATGAACGGCGACTTTCACGTTGCGGACGACGGTGTCGGTTTTCATATCGGCGACAACATGTTCTTCCTGCGCAGGGCGGACCGTGACAGACTTGTCGCTGACTCAGATGAAGAGCCTGCCACCAAATCAGGCAAAAACGTTTAAATATAGTTACTTAGTCTCGCCGTACACCACCACGGTCCGGCGGGGTTTGCATTGTAATGTAACGGGACCTGTCATAATGCTTTCAGGATTTTAAAACAAATGTTTATCCAGGGTGTCGTGTGGCCAGGGCGCTGTTCCTTGTGACCAGGCGACAGCTCTTTTGAACTCTTGGGTTCGGGAAATTTAAAAAAGAGAGGGAGGAAACTGTGAAAAGTCACGTTTGGCGACCACTGTACGTGGTCATTGGCATCGTCGCCTTAATCCTGCTGTTCCGGGAGTTTTACATCCCGGGCAATTTTGGCTCAGGCGAATACGGCTTCATGTACAGCTACCACAACAAAGACAACGAGGAAGTCTGGAAAAACCAGCCGCTCAAGTACCGGGATACGGGCAAGCAGAAGATGCATGAATACTGTGGAGAATGCCACGGCGATGAAGTAGAGACTCGTTCCGGGGACCTGCACGGGATCATCGCCTGCGAAAATTGCCACGGGCCGGCCCTCGAGCACCCGGATGATCCGGAGAAGTTGGTGATCGACCGAAGTCGGGAACTCTGCCTGCGCTGCCATACTCTGCTGCCTTACACCACTAGTGAGCGCAAACGCATTCCCGGCATCGACCCCAACGAGCACAACGTCGGTGAAGACTGCGTCGATTGCCATAATCCGCACAACCCGAGATTGGAGGATATGTAGTTATGAAGAGGCGTGATTTCATGAAAAACACGATCGTTGCCATTGCCGGCGCCTCGGTTCCTCTCTCGGCCCTTGAATTCATCGATCCGAGAGAGGTCCTGGCTGCCAACCCTGAGATTCATTGGGCGTTTTTGATCAACACCTACAGCTGCGTCGGCTGCGGCTTCTGTGTAAAAGCCTGCAAGACAGAGAATGATATCCCCTTCGAAGCCAACGCCAGTCGTACCTGGGTCGAACGTTATGTGTACACCAAGGACGACCGCCGCTACATCGACAGCCCCAAGTCTGCGCAATACGGCTTTACGGATGCGAGAATCGACCTCGGTGAACACCTGGGCTACCAGGACGTCGACCCGAACAACGTCGGCAAGGCGTTTTTCGTGCCCAAACTCTGCAATCATTGCGCAACACCTTCGTGCACCCAGGTCTGCCCGGTCGGCGCCACCTACAAAACCGATAGCGGACCGGTTTTGGTTGACCGCTCCTGGTGCATCGGCTGCGGCTACTGCATCATGGCCTGTCCTTTTGGTGCCCGATTCTTCCATCCGGTGCTCAAGGTAGTCGACAAGTGCACCTTCTGCTATCACCGCATCACCAAGGGGGTGGAGACAGCCTGCGTCAACGCCTGTCCGTTCGGTGCACGCAAGATGTGCAATATCAAGGATATCAACGACCCGGTGACACAGATCATTCTGAATGAGCGTGTCGGGGTTCTTAAAGACGAATTCGGAACCAAGCCCCAGGCCTTTTACATCGGCCTCGCCTCGGAGGTGCGTTAATCATGGTTGAAAACGTTATGCACGTTCACGGAGAGCTATGGACCGTCAAGGAACTCTTCGTTCTCCCCAATGAGTATGTCTATTGGTCGATCCAGATCGTCATGTACCCTTTCATGACCGGCCTGGTTGCCGGTGCCTTTGTCCTTTCATCCCTCTACCACGTGTTCGGGGTGAAACAGCTCAAGGAGATCGCCCGCTTTTCCCTGGTTTTCTCCTTTGCCCTGCTGCCCGTGGCGATGATGCCTTTGCTGATGCACCTGCAGCAGCCATTCCGCGGCATTCATGTCATGATGACGCCGCATTTCACTTCGGCGATTTCGGCCTTCGGTATCGTCTTCATGGCCTATGCCTTCATCGTCGCCTCGGAACTCTGGTTTGAATACCGCAAGCATTTCGTTCTGACGACCCAGGCCCTGGCGGCCCAACCGCAGCGCAGCGGTTTTGATACGCTGCGCATGCACTTTTTTAAAGTCCTGACCCTCGGCGCCATGGATATCAGTCATGAAGCCGTCCAGAAAGATCATAATGCGGTCAAGAAACTTGCCTCACTCGGTATCCCCGTCGCCTGCTTCCTGCACGGCTATGCCGGCTTCATCTTCGGTTCGGTCAAGGCCAACGCCCTTTGGATGACTCCGCTGATGCCAGTCATCTTCATCTGCTCGGCGGTTGTCTCGGGGATCGCCCTCTGCATCCTCTGCTACGTCGTGACCATGGAGATTCGCAAGTTCATGGCCAAACGCAAGATCAGCCGCTGGAGCAAGGATCCCAACGCCCCCTCGGTGGAAGAGCTCCAATCCGCCGAACAGCTGGAAATTAAAATCGTCTCCAACTACCTGCTCTATTTCATGATCGCTGCCATCACCCTGGAGATTCTCGACCTGATCTTCCGCGGCTACACCCAGGTCAAATCCTGGGACATTCTGCGCGAAGTCATCATGGAGCGGGACTTCAACAAGATCTTCATCATGCAGTACGCCTTTGGCAACGCACTGCCCTTCCTGCTCATGGTGCTCCCCAATCGGACCGTGCGCCGGACTACCATCGCCACGGTACTGGTCATGTTCGGGGTGTTCATGATGCGTTGGAATGTTGTCATCGGTGGGCAAGCGTTTTCTTTAAGTTTTTCCGGTTTCATGCATTATCACCTGCCGATCATCCCCCACGACTGGGAGACTTTCCGCGAAGGATTGGGCGGTGCCCTGCTGGTTATGGCAACCCCCTTTGTGATTTTCTACTTCCTGAACAAGATTTTCCCGGCGTTCATGAAGGAAGAGGAAGCCCACTGACCGAACCTGTAACACACATGACGACCATAAAAAAGGCCGCTCTCATCAGAGAGCGGCCTTTTTTATTGCCTCTGTTCATGACCGGGCGGAGGCCCGGCAATTGTCCGGTGAACTAGTTGAACATCTTGGCGCCGAGGTAGGCGAGCGCCGGCCAGGCGATCAGCACGGCGGAGATGAAGGCGAACACGCCGAGCAGGCCCATGATGGCGATGGTGTAGCTGGCTTTGACGGTGCTGAGGATCGTGGCTGCGGTTTTCATGGTGTGCCTCCTATGGGCTCTCCCGCCGGGCGGAAGGGTGGATGGTTAAAGTGACGTCCTAGTTGAACAGTTTCGAACCGATGTATGCCAGGGCCGGCCAGGCGATCAGCACAGCGGAGATGAATGCGAACACGCCGAGCAGGGCGATGACCAGAACCAGGTAACTGCTTTTGACGCTATCCATAAAGCGACTTTGAGTTTTCATGATGTCCTCCTATTTCTTAATGTTTTTTAATTATCTTTGATTAAACTTTTAACATTAAATAAATCTCATGTCAATAAGAAAAGTTAAAATAATTTCATTTTTTTCAGACACCCTCTAACCCCGCCTTTTTTCTTGTATTTTTTAGTTTTATTTGATAAATATTTGCCAATTAATCTTTTTTACTTATTGGCTATTTATGCAATTTATTCACTTTTCTCGCTAAATTATTAAGCTTTTCAACGCCTCCGACCCGGGTACAACAGGAGCTCTCCATGGGACAGTTTGACATCGTCAAGGACTTCTTTCTCGGCATCAGCCGCAGCCGCATGTCGCTGATCGGCGGTATGATCGTCACCGTCACCACACCTTTTCTGTTCGGCTACATGTTGGCCGACACCGTCTGGCACATCAAGAACCCCTACTTCGGTGCCGCCGTCTACCTGGCCCTGGGGCCGGTATTTCTAGGTGGATTGGCAATGATCTTCATCGGTGCCTTCTTTTTCCGCGGCGAACGCGACGTGCATCTCTTTACTCTGGAGTACCTGCGCCGATACTTCACGGAACCGGACATGTTCGGGCGCCTGCGCAGAAACGTTTTTCTGATCGTCCTGCTGACTTCGGTCAATTTTGCGGTTTTCAGCATGTTCCTCTACCGGGCCTATCACTATATGGAATCGACCCAGTTCTGCGGCGAGTTCTGCCATACCGTCATGACCCCCGAGCACACCGCCTACGAAAACTCCCCCCATTCCCGGGTCGCCTGTGTCGAGTGCCACATCGGCGCCGGGGCCGACTGGTTTGTCAAATCGAAAATATCCGGAGCCCGACAGCTGCTGGCCGTCGCGGCGGGAACCTACCCGACCCCGATCAACACACCGGTGCATGGCCTGCGCCCGGCCAGGGAAACCTGCGAGCAATGTCATCGCCCGGAGCTTTTCCACGGCGACAAGCTGTCGGTGTTCAAGAAGTTCCTTCCCGATGAGCAGAACAGCTCCGTATACAATGTTCTCCTGATGAAAGTCGGCAGTGCCGGCGACCGGGTGCAGAGTTCTCACGGTATTCACTGGCACGTAGCCCCGGAAAACAAAATTACGTACCGGGCCTCGGACGACAGCCGCATGGTGATCCCCGAGGTGACCCTGACCGAGGCCGACGGGACGGTCACCGTCTTCCGCACGAGCGATGCCGATGCGCTGTTGCAGGGCGCCGCGGCCGATGGCGGTCTGCGCGAAATGGATTGCATCGACTGTCATAACCGGCCATCGCACATCTACCTCTCGCCGGACGATGCGCTCGACCGTAAACTGGCCGAGGGTGGGATCCCCCACGAACTGCCATTCATAAAGCAGCAAGCCCTGGAGCTGATTACGGCTGACTACGCAACTGCAGACCTGGCTCGCGAAACCATCACCCGAAAGCTCGAGGGATGGTACCGTGAGCACTATCCGCAGTTGGTCGAGGCACAACCGCAGCTTGTCCAGCGCGCGGTAGACGGGGTTATCAAAGCCTATACGGAAAACGTGTTCCCGGAGATGAAGGTCACCTGGGGGACTTACGTGAACCACATCAGCCACGGCCCGGATTTCAATATCGGCTGCTTCCGCTGTCACGACGACATGCATGAAAGCCCGGACGGCAAGACCATCTCCGCCGACTGCAACACCTGCCACAGCCTGCTGGCGATCGAGGAAGCCAACCCGCCGATCATGAAGACCCTGGAGGGGAAGAGCCTCTAGAGCATCCTGACGACCGAATAAAGACGGGGGCAGACTCAATCTTGAGTCTGCCCCCGTATGTGTTCAGGCCATGCTGCAGGTAAATTCAGAGCAGACCGTGCAAAGGCCCCCCTGCTGCACCGAGCCCGTCCACCCGCCGTTCGACCTCAGGATCGTCCTCGAGGGGTGGGGCATGAAAGCTCTTGCAGCGGGCGTCGATCACCAGGCTGCCACGGCAACCCCAGTGCTTGGCATGAGCAAAGGCCTCGACCCCTTCAAGGTCGCTGGCCGGAGCGGAGCGGGTAAAGGTCACCCAGAGCAGGTTGTCCAGGCTCCTTGCGGCAAATTCCGCATCATCGACGATCACGATCAGGGGGAAGGCGTTGATCTCATCGTCCGGAGTATAGGCGCGGCAGAACGCCACCAGGTCGGCAGCCGGAGTGCCACGTTCTCCCTGCCAGGGAGATCCCTGCACAACGAGGACGCCGGGAAGGGCCAGCCGCGGACCGGAGAACCCTGCCGGCAGGCGCAGATTTGGCGGCAGGGCCCCGGGCAGAGTGCGCCGCACCGGGCCTGTGGCCGCCATGACGACCTTGGAACCGGAGTTCAGTGCCGAACCGGAATAATCGAGGGTGTCGATGGTGGTACAGGTCTGGAAATGCAGGTCCCGGCGCCAGTCAATCCTGGACAGGAGGGACTTCAGGAATTCGCCGATATCCTGGATATCGAGTCCCGGCTGATCGGATTCATTGATGATCATCAGGTACTTGGCCAGCGACAACTGGCCCTGGCCGAGCAGTGCGTTGGCCTGGGTGAGCAGTTCCTGGGGGCCGCAATTCTCGGCGTAAGGCAGGTAGCGCTCGCTGCCGATCGCCAGCAGAAGCGGGTGGACCCCGGCCGCGTCGACGGCATGAACCGCACGGATGCCCGGCACCAGGTCGGGAATCGCGGCGCCGGTCATTTCGTGAATCAGGGCCCCGAATGTCGTGTCCTCCTGGGGGGGCCGCCCGACCGTGGTAAATGGCCAGATCGCACCCGGACGATGGAAGATGTGAGTGACCTTCATGACCGGGAAGTCATGGGCCAGGCTGTAGTAGCCCAGGTGATCGCCAAAGGGGCCCTCCGGGCGGGTCTCGCCGGGAAGGATATGGCCAGCGAGGCAGAAATCCGCTTCGGCCGGGGCCAGCAGACCATTGGGGGTCTTGACCACCGGCAGGCGATGCCCACCGAGCAGGCCGGCAAAGGCCAGCTCAGGCATCCCTTCGGGCAACGGCATAACCGCAGCCAGGGCCATGCTGGGCGGGCCGCCGACGAAAACGTTCACCGGCAGGGGCCGATCTTTTGCCAGGGCCGCGGTGTGATGTACGCCAATGCCGCGGTGAATCTGGTAGTGCAGCCCGGCCTCGTCCGGAGCATACCTGCCGCCGGAAATCTGCACGCGGTACATGCCGAGGTTGGAACGCCGCCAGCCGGGTCGGCCCGGGGCTTCACTGTAGACCTGCGGCAGGGTAATGAACGCACCGCCATCGGCGGGCCATGAAACCAGCTGCGGCAGCTGCGCGAGCCTTGTGCTGTGCTTGAGCAGGGGTCCGTTGCGCACAGCTTTCGGCAGCAGATGCCAGGCATGACGGGCAAGACCCAGAAAAGCGGCAGGCTCGCGCCAGGCGCAGCCCGGATCGACCTTCAGCGCGATCAGGCGTTCGATCGCCGGCAAGGTGTCGCGAAACAGGTAGCGGGCCCGTTCAAGGGTGCCGAACAGGTTGCCCAGCATGGGGAACGCACACCCCTTGACGCGGGTGAAGAGCAGTGCCGGTCCACCGCGGGCGTAGACCCGCCGTTGGATGGCGCCGATCTCCAGGCACGGATCGACTTGGTCCTCGATCCGGATCAGTTGGCCGGTTCTTGCAAGGTCGGCCACGGTTTCGTGCAGATTGCGATAACCCATGGTGGATAGCGGTCTCGAACAAGGTTGCCGGTCAGGGCGGAATCAACCCGGCTATTGTAACGGGAGTCTGCGATGAAGACAAAAACTTTCTCTAAGGCCTGCGGAACTGGCGCAGAACGGGTTGACACCGTATAATGATGCAATGAATGACACGTGGCAGGAACAGATGAAGGCCCCCACCGAGACCAGCCTGAAGCGGCTGGCAATGATTGTCTATGCCCTGCAGGCGGCCAGCCTGTTCACCGGAACCCTGACCCTTTTCGCCGGCATCATCATCAACTACGTACGTCGGGAAGATGTGCAGGGAACGTGGATCGAAAGCCACTTTCGCTGGCAGATCAGGACCTTCTGGTTCACCCTGCTCTGGCTGGTGATCGGTGTAGCGACTTTGATCTTCCTGATCGGCAAGGGTATTCTGCTCGCGGCTACGGTCTGGTTGATCTACCGGATCGTCAAGGGGTGGGTCTACCTCAGCGAACAGCGCCCCATGCCGTCTTGAACCTCAGCCCTCGATGAACTCTCCAGCAGCATGCTGCCGGGAAGCAAATCTCCTGCCGGCTAAACCCTGGTCTGCGCTTGCGCCGCACATCAGCCGGCGCAAGCCCCGCGGGTTGATGTCGCCACAAGGCGGCAGGCTGTTCAGCTGCGCAAGGCAAGGTCCTGCTTCTCGAGGAGCAGAATCCGGTCGCGCAGTTCGGCGGCCTTTTCAAACTCCAGTTCTGCGGCGGCCTGCAGCATTGCCGCGCGCAGCCGCTTGATCTCGGCCAGCAATTCCTTTTCCGAGCGATATTCGGACAGGGCTTCTGCCGCCAGGTTCGCCATCGCCGAGGCCGGTTGGGTGAGCACATCGAGGATCGAGCGGAATGATTTGCGGACCGTTTCCGGGGTGATGCCGTGCTCCTGGTTGTAACTCAGCTGCGCCGCGCGCCGACGCGTGGTTTCATCGATACAGGCCTGCATCGAGCGCGTGGTGCGATCGGCGTACATGATGACCCGGCCGTCGACATTGCGCGCGGCACGGCCGCAGGTCTGGATCAGTGAACGGGTACTGCGCAGGAACCCCTCCTTGTCGGCATCGAGGATTGCAACCAGCGCGACCTCGGGGATGTCGAGCCCCTCGCGCAGCAGGTTGATGCCGACCAGGACATCAAACACCCCCTGGCGCAGGTCACGGATGATCCGGATGCGTTCGACGGTATCGATATCGGAATGCAGGTAGCGAACCCGGATGCCGAGCTCATCCAGGTAGCCGGTGAGGTCCTCGGCCATCCGCTTGGTCAGGGTGGTCACCAGGACCCGGCCCTTGCCGACCACAACCTGACGGATTTCATGAACCAGGTCGTCCACCTGACTGCGGGCCGGACGAACGTCCAGCGGCGGATCGACCAGGCCGGTCGGCCGGACGATCTGCTCGACGACCACGCCCGCAGCCTCGGTCAATTCATAGTCGCCCGGGGTCGCCGACGCATAGATGGTCTGAATCTGCTTCGCGTTGAACTCATCGAAAGTCAGAGGCCGGTTATCCAGCGCCGAAGGGAGACGGAAGCCGTATTCAACCAGCGTCTCCTTGCGGCTGCGATCCCCCCGATACATGCCGCCGAGCTGTGGCACGGTGACATGGCTTTCGTCGATGAACAGCAGCGCATCGGCAGGAAAATAGTCAAACAGCGTCGCCGGCGGCGAGCCGGACTGGCGGCCATCCAGGTGACGCGAATAGTTTTCAATCCCCTGGCAAAAGCCCATCTCTTCCATCATTTCGATGTCGAACAGCGTCCGCTGCTCAATCCGCTGGGCCTCCACCAGGCGGTTCTCGCTGCGCAGAAACTGGATGCGCTCGCGCAGCTCCTCCTGAATCTCGCGAATCGCCCGCTCGAGAGTCGGCTTGGTGGCGACGTAGTGACTGGCCGGGAAAATCGCCGTTGCCGGAAGGCGGTCGATGACCGTGCCGCGCAGCGGGTCAACCTCACTGATCGTCTCGACCTCATCACCGAAGAACTCGATGCGCAGGGCGCGATCTTCCTCGTAGGCAGGGAAAACCTCGACCGTGTCGCCACGCACCCGGAAACTGCCGCGATGAAAATCGACGTCGTTGCGGCTGTACTGGATATCGACCAGGCGACGCAGCAGCTGGTTGCGTTCCAGCGCCATCCCCTGTTCGAGGCGGATCAGCAGGCCGTGATAGGCCTCCGGCGAACCCAGCCCGTAAATGCAGGAAACCGATGCGACGATCAACACGTCACGCCGGGTCAACAGGCTGCGCGTGGCGCTGTGTCGCAGCTTGTCGATCTCCTCGTTGATCGAGGAATCCTTTTCGATATAGGTATCGGTGGTCGGGACGTAGGCTTCCGGCTGGTAGTAATCATAATAGGACACGAAGTACTCGACGGCATTGTCCGGGAAGAGCTCCTTGAACTCGCCGTAGAGCTGCGCGGCCAGGGTCTTGTTCGGGGCGAGGACCAGGGTCGGTCGCTGGACGTGCATGACCACGTTGGCCATGGTGAAGGTTTTTCCGGAACCGGTCACCCCGAGCAGGACCTGATGACGATCGCCGCGGCGCAGCCCAGCGGTCAGTTCGCCAATGGCCTGCGGTTGGTCACCCTGGGGTTGGTAGTCGGTCTTCAGAGCGAATTTGGCCATATAAATCGCTATAATCAGCAAGAGTCGCCATGCCAGACACCTCTTTGCATGAACGGCATATGATCACTTGGCCTTCCAGGTCGTCCCGGCCGGAGAGTCGAGCAGTTCAACGCCCTGTGCCGCCAGGCTGTCGCGGATCTGGTCTGCGCGGGCGAACTCCTTGTTGCTTCTCGCCGCCAATCGCTCGTCGATCAAAGCCTCCACATCGGCTTCTGTCAGGCCAAGAGCCTGAAGACCTTTGAGGTTTTTCTGCTTCAGCCAGTTGGCGGGCTCAGAAGCGAACAGGCCGAGGACGTCGCCGAGTTCAGCGATCTTTTGCCTGACGGCCCTGACCGAGGCGACCTTGTCTGCCTGCTTGCGGAACTTTTTCTCGGCGATCAGGCGGTTGATGGTACGGGCGCCTTCGAAAAGATGCCCGATCGCCTGGGCGGTGTTGAAATCATCATCCATGGCAGCCCGAAACTGTGCTTCGAGCGCTGGCGCCTCTGGCCCCGAAGCCCCGCCTTCCGGGCAACCTTCCACGGCGGTATCCGCCGCCTGCAGCGCCTCGTAGAAGCGGCTCAGACCGGCCTGGGCGTCATTGAGATTCTGATCGGAAAAATCGATCGGCGAGCGGTAATGGGCGGTCAGGATAAAGAACCGGACCACCTCTGGATCGTAACTTTGCAAAATGTCCCGGATCGTGAAGAAGTTGCCTAACGACTTGCTCATTTTCTCCTGGTTGACATTGACGAAGCCGTTGTGCAGCCAGTATTTGACGAACGGTTTGCCACTGGCTCCCTCGGACTGGGCAATTTCATTTTCGTGGTGCGGGAAGATCAGGTCGCGCCCGCCGCCGTGGATGTCGAAGGTGGTGCCTAGCAGCGTCGAGCTCATGGCCGAGCACTCGATGTGCCAGCCCGGACGGCCGGGCCCCCAAGGCGATTCCCAGCTCGGCTCGTCTGGCTTGGCGGCTTTCCAGAGTGCGAAATCCATCGGATTGCGCTTCTGTTCACCTGGGGCAATCCGCGCGCCAGCCTGCATCTCCTCCATGTTGCGTTTGGACAACTTGAGATAATCGGGAAACGTATCGACGCTGTAATAGACATCCCCGGACGACGCATACGCCATGCCCTTGCCGATCAGCTGCTCGACCAGGCGGATGATCTGGGCGATGTGCTCGGTCGCCTTCGGTTCATGAGTCGGTTTGCGCAGTCCCAGGGCGGCCATATCTTCATCAAAAGCCCGGATAAACTCTTCCGAGAGCTCCTGGCTGCTGATCCCGCGCTCATTGGCGCGAGCGATGATTTTGTCGTCAACATCCGTATAATTGCGTACGTAGTTGACATCGTAGTTGCTGTACTGGAGGTAGCGGTAGACGATGTCGAAAACGATATTGGCCCGGGCGTGGCCGATATGACAATAATCGTAGACCGTCACTCCGCAGACGTACATGCCGACCTTGCCAGGGACAAGGGGCTGAAATTCTTCTTTTTTTCCTGACATTGTATTGTAAACACGCAGTGACATATTCTTTTCTCCACCAGGATTCACGCCCCTCAGCACGGAGCGCCCAAATGTCATATCACAGAACAGCCGACAGAAAAAGTCCGCAGCGGCTCCGTTGAGAGCTAATCACCTACCATTTTGGCCCAGGTGTCACGCAGCGTCACGCTACGGTTGAACACCATCCTGCCCGGACGCGAGTCTTTACTGTCCACACAGAAGTACCCCAGGCGCTCGAACTGGAAAGCAGCTCCCGGAGCGGCCTCGACTAGGGAGGGCTCTACAAGGGCCTGGGAGAGGACTTCCAGCGAAGCGTCGTTGAGAAACTCCCGATAGTCGCGCCCCTTTTCCGCCGAGGGGTCGGCAACCCGGAGCAGGCGATCGTAGAGACGGACCTCGACCGGTACGGCGTGGGCCGCTGAGACCCAGTGAATAATCCCCTTGACCTTCTTGCGCCCCTCCGGCAGGGCGCCGCCGCCGGTTTCCGGGTCGTAGCTGCAGCGCAGTTCAATCACCTCTCCGGACGCCCGGTCCTTGATCACCTCGTCGCAGCGAATGATATAGCCGTAACGCAGGCGCACTTCGCGCCCCGGGCCGAGGCGGAAGAATTTGCTTGGGGGGTCGTCCATGAAATCATCCCGGTCGACGTAGAGGTCGCGGCTGAACGGGATGGCCCGCGTTCCCATGGCAGGATCCTTGGGGTGGCTGGCGGCGGTAAACTCTTCGCTCTGCCCCTCGGGGTAATTGGTGAGCGTCACTTTGAGGGGACGCAGCACACCCATGGCGCGCGGGGCCGTCTGGTCGAGGTCTTCGCGAACACAATCTTCAAGTACGCTCAGGTCGATGACGCTGTCGCTTTTACCAATACCGATCCGTTCGCAGAAAGTGCGAATGGCCGAGGCCGTAAAACCGCGGCGCCGCATTCCCGAAAGGGTCGGCATGCGTGGGTCGTCCCACCCGGAGACATGTTTTTCATTGACCAGTTCCAGCAGGCGCCGTTTGCTCATGACCGTATAAGTAAGGTTCAACCGGGAAAACTCGATCTGCCGGGGATGGTAGATTTCCAGAGCCTCGCAGAGCCAGTCGTAGAGCGGGCGATGGTCCTGGAACTCGAGGGTGCAGAGCGAATGGGTGATCCTTTCGATTGAATCTGACTGGCCGTGCGCGAAGTCATACATCGGGTAGATACACCAGGCCGTCCCGGTGCGCGGATGGGTGGCGCGCAGGATACGGTACAGCACGGGATCGCGCAGGTTGACGTTGGCTGACGCCATGTCGATCCTGGCGCGCAGCACCCGTGAGCCATCGGCAAACTCGCCGGCCCGCATGCGCCGCAGCAGGTCGAGGTTTTCCTCTCGGCTGCGGCTACGGTAAGGGCTGTCCCGGCCCGGCTCCGTCAAGGTGCCGCGGTACTCGCGCATCTCCTCCGGGCTCAGATCGCAGACATAGGCCAGGCCCTTCTCCACGAGTTTTTCCGCATAGCCGTACAGCGTCTCGAAATAGTCCGAGGCATGATATTCGTGTTCACCCCAATCGAAGCCGAGCCAGCGCACGTCGGTTTTGATCGCATCGATATATTCCTGCTCTTCCTTGACCGGGTTGGTATCGTCGAAGCGCAGGTGGCAACGCCCCTGGTAATGAGCCGCCAGGCCGAAATTGAGGCAGATTGACTTGGCGTGGCCGATGTGCAGGTAGCCATTCGGTTCCGGCGGGAAACGGGTGATCACGCTCTGGTGCTTGCCGCTGGCCAAATCCTCGTCGATGATGTTGCGAATGAAATTGGCGGCCAGCTGTACAGTGGGTTGACTCATCTGAGGCTTACTCCTGAAGTTTTATTAGTGTGACCCTATTTGTCGTTTGTTTCGATCAGCACCACGGCGTAGGCGGAGATCCCCTCACCGCGGCCGGCATAGCCAAGGTGCTCGGTGGTCGTGGCCTTGACATTGACGCAGCCGCTCGGCACCTGGCAGACATTGGCCAGGTTGGTGAGCATCTGAGCGACATAAGGCGCCAGCTTCGGGCGCTGAGCGACGATCGTGGTATCAAGGTTGCCGATTCTGAAACCGCGCGTGTGCGCCAACCCGACCACGTGTTCCAGGAGCAGCATGCTATTGACCCCCTTGTAGGACGGGTCGGTATCGGGAAAATAGCGGCCGATATCTCCAAGCCCAAGGGCGCCGAGGATCGAGTCGGACACCGCATGCAGCAGCACGTCGGCATCCGAGTGGCCAAGCAGGCCATGCTCGTAGGGGATATTGACTCCGCCCAGGATCAAGTCACGGTCCGGAACCAGTCGGTGAACGTCAAAGCCGTGGCCGATGCGTATCATGTCAGGCTCACCTCTCCCGCCGCCAGCAGAGCCCTGGCCAGGGCAAGGTCCGCCGGCGTCGTTATCTTGAAATTGTGGGGGTCGCCGGGCAGAACCGCAACCGGCCACCCGCACCATTCGATTAACGAAGCGTCATCGGTTCCGGCATAACCGCTGGCGTAGGCCCGCCGATGCGCTTCACGTATCCGTTCATAACGAAAGGCCTGGGGGGTCTGCACCTGCCAGAGCAGGCGGCGATCGAGCGTCGAGCGAACCCGGCCATCGAAAACCTCTTTGATCGTGTCCTGGGCCGGGATCGCCAGCAGGGCGGCCCCCTCGACCGCAGCAAGCTGGACCAGGGGGCCGATCCGGTCTTTCGGGAAGAAGGGGCGAACTGCGTCATGGACCAGGATGACATCCTGGTCGGCGGCGCCGCAGGACTCCAGGCCGTTGCGTACCGAATCCTGGCGCTCCGCTCCGCCGGCAATCACCGCGCCGATCTTCGCAAGGCGATAGCGGTCGACCAGTTCGGCACGACAGAGAGCGATGTCCGCAGTCGGCACGACCAGATGGATAGCACTCACCTGTGGAAGGCCTGCCAGGCGCAGCAGCGTCTGCACCAGAACCGGCCGATCGCCCAGTTCCAGATACTGTTTCCTGGTATCGCCCCCAATCCTGCTGCCGCTGCCCGCGGCCGGGACCAGAACGTGTACATCCATAAGTTTCCCGCCATCGACCGATCATGCCAGGCGATCGCCCGGACTGTTACTTTTATCGCATTTGCCGACGTTTGAAAATAATTAATCACAGCCCGATGCCGGGCAAATAAAAAGACCGGGTGCATTTCAGCACCCGGTCCGGAATCAGTCTCAGGCTATGGCAAGGTTAGTTGACCATCTTCTCGAGCCGCTTCGTCACCATCTCTTCGGCGATCCCCTCGGCCAGAGCCAGTTCCTTGACCAGCAGCCGGCGTGCCAGTTCCAGGACTTTCTTCTCGCCGTAGGAGAGTTCCTTCTCTTCCTTGATCAGGTAGAGTTCACGCAGCACCTCGGCCACATCCTTGGGGTCACCGGTCTTGATCTTGTCGTTGTATTCGCGCTGCCGCCGGCTCCATGAGGCAATCGCCAGGGCCCCGATTTGCTTTTCCTCGAGGACGTTGTATATTGTCTCGACCTTCTCCTTGCTGATCAGGGTACGCAGTCCGACTTGACGGGCGTTACCCACCGGGACCATAATGGTCATGTCGTTGTCGATGATGCGCAGGATATAAAAATCGTTGATTTGTCCGCAGAATTCTCTGGATTCAATCTTCTCAACTACACCGACCCCTTGTGCAGGGTAAACCGCCCGATCACCAATTTTAAACATTCGCGTTTCTCCCATGGAAATTACGAGATTAACACAGAAAGCCCATCTGGTCAAGGAAAGCCCATATTCTTCGGGGGTTTGTTTGCGCTCGGGAACACGAAGCACACTGCCGGGCGCCGGGAGGGTCAAATGCGTATCGGTGTAATCGGATCGGGCGCCCTGGGGCTTTATTACGGAGCCTTGCTGCAAAGAGACGGGCATGACGTGCACTTCCTGCTGCGCCGCGACTACCAGGCCATCCGTCAGACGGGCCTGACGGTCACTTCACCGCGCGGCGACTTCCATCTCGCAGGGGTCAACGGCTATCAAAACAGCGCACAGATCGGCCCGGTCGACCTGGCCCTGGTCGGACTCAAGGCGTACGCCAACAGCCACCTGGTCGACTTGACCCGCCCGCTCGTCGCGCCCGGGACCAGCATCCTGACCCTGCAGAACGGGCTCGGCAACGAGGATCTTCTGGCCGCCGCCTTCGGGTCGGAGAAGATCCTGGGCGGGACAGCTTTTCTCTGCTGCAACCGCGGCCAACCCGGCACCGTGCACCACCTCGATCAGGGCGCCATGCGTATCGCCGAATGCGTCGGAGGCCTCAGTGCCCGGGCCGAGCAGTTGGCCGAGTCCTTCAGGAGGGCCGGCATCCCTTGCGAGGCCTGTGTCGACCTGAACAAGATCCGCTGGGAAAAGCTGGTCTGGAACATCCCTTTCAACGGTCTCTGTGCCCTGACCGGCCTGGCTACCGACCGCCTGCTGGCCTGCCCGGAAGCCCGGAAGATGATCACGGAAATGATGCAGGAGGTGGTGGCCGCCGCCAATCGACAGCCCCTGACGACACCGATCGCAGGGGACGCCTTCATCGCGCGCATGCTGCACCTGACCTCCGGCATGGGGCCCTACCGGCCAAGCATGATGGTCGACCGCCTGCAGGGCTCGCCCCTCGAACTCGAGGCGATCTACGGTGTCCCGCTCCAGCGTGCTGCCGCGGTCGCAACACCGATGCCCCGGGTGGCCATGCTGCATGCCCTCCTCGCGGCAACCGAACCACAGGCACTTTGAATCCCTAATCCCCCTCCTTACTGCACTGCGACGTTGCGAACCCCCTGCGGCCGCCAGGCCGGCGAGATGACGTGGCTGCCCTTGCCCTTCTGCTCGAGCAGGCTGCCGAACATGACCGTGAAGTCGCCGTAGCGATCGTTGACACAGTCCCTGGCCTCAGTCAACATGTACTGCCGGCGTTCCAGCGGGAAAAGCGGCAGCTGTCCGGTCTTGAAGCGCAGATCGGACAACCGTACCCCCAGCAGGCGAACCGGCTGCTCAAGCGCCAGGCTGTCGAGGATCTGCACACTGGCCCGATAGATCTCCTCGCTGCCGGCCAGGTAGTCGGCCTGCGCCTGCTGACGACTCAAGGTGGTAAAATCCGCGTAGCGCACGGTCAGGGTCACCACCCGGCCTGACACCTGGTAGCGCCGGGCGCGGCGCCCGACCATCTCCGCCAGCTGCAGGAGGAAAGCGCAGATCGCCTGGCGGTCGGCCAGGTCGTCGCGCAGCGTCCGGCTGTGCCCCACCGACTTGATCGGAGCGCTGCTTTCCTCGGGGACCACCGGAGACCGGTCGATACCACGGGCCATGGCGTGCAGCTGGTCGCCGATCACGCCGTACTTCTTGCGAAGAACCGCCAGGGGAAAGCGCCCCAGTTGGCCGCAGGTGAAGATGCCGAGGCCCTGCAGCTGCCGGCCGAGCCGCCGACCGATGCCACAAAGCTCCTGGATCGGCATGTTTTCCAGGAGACCAGGGATCTCCGTCGACCGGAATACGGTCAGGCCGTCGGGTTTGTGCTGCTCGGAGGCCAGCTTGGCCAACAGCTTGTTGGGTGCGATGCCGATCGAACAGGAAATGCCGAAACGGGCCTTGATCCGCGACTTGATCAGGTAGGCGATGCGTTCGGCACCACTGAACAGCCTGAGGGACCCGCTGAGATCGAGGAACGCTTCATCGATGGAGAAGATCTCGACCAGCGGCGTATAATCCTTCAGCAAGGCCATGATTTCCGTCGACACGTGGGTGTAAAGCCGGTTGTTGGCCGGCACCAGAATCAGCTGCCGACAGCGTTCGAAGGCTTCGAACCGAGTCATGCCGGTTTTGACCCCGAAAGCACGGGCCTCGTACGAGGCGGTCAGGATGACCGACCGCTGTTCGCTGCCGGTCACCGCAATCGGCCGCCCCCGCAAGGCCGGGTTCGATTGCTGCTCCACAGCCGCAAAGAACGCGTTCATATCCACATGCAGGATGGTCTTCATAACACCCCGAAGCGCGAGGCGCGCAGCGTGAAGCGAGCAAAGGCCTGGCGGCTGTTCTCACGGGTCACTCCGCGCTTCGCTTGTCCTAAAGAGCTTCTATCTGTTCCAATGTCCAGCTCGCATCCGCCAGGTCGTAGACCAGTTCGTACAGGGCCCCCTCGTCGGTGACATGGAAGTAAATACGCACGGTCTCGCCTTGCCGGGCGCGCCAGGTGTTGGTGATTTCGCGAATGACGTGCTTGCGACGTTTCAGGTCGAACCAGACGGGAGTCATCCTGCGGCCCGGGCCGTGGATAACTCCGACCCGGAGGTTGCCGTCAGCAGGCTGCATACCGGCTACTCCAGGTTGCGGCAGAGACCGGTGACCTTGCCGATGATGGTCACATCCCGGGTCCCGGCCGGAACGATAATCGGCTCGAGGCGGGCATTTGCCGGCTGCAGGCGAATGCGGCGCCCCTCAAGGAAGAACCGCTTCAGGGTGGCCTCGCCATCAACCAGGGCAACCACGATCTCGCCGTTTTCGACGGTTGCCTGCGGACGGACGACGGCCAGGTCGCCGTCAACGATGTGCGCCTCGATCATCGAATCGCCCTTGACCCGCAGCAGGAAAGATCCCTTTCCCTTGACCAGGGAGCGGTCCACGGCGAAATAGCCGGCAACTTCTTCCATGGCGAGCTGCGGCGATCCGGCCCGCACCGTGCCGACCAGCGGCAGGAGCACCGACTCGCTCGCACTGCGGGCGACCAGGGCGATCGAGCGGGAGCTGCCAGGGCTACGGGTAATCAGTCCGGCTCGCTCCAGCGCCTTGAGGTGGCGCAGCACGCCGAGATTGCCCGAGACATGCAGGTGCCGTGCGATTTCCTGCAAGGTCGGCGGGTAGCCGTTGGCGGCCAGGTACGCGGTCAGGAAGGCATAGACTTGTTGTTGACGATCAGTCAGTGGCGACATGCAAACGACCCTCGGTGTTTAGTTACTATAAAGTAACTATCATGAAAGCGCTCGCGAGTCAAGCAATCGGGGGTGACGCAGAGCCGACAATTTGCGATGATAGGCAGGTTATGATCGACCCGCCCATCGACATCGCCGCTCCGGGCCTGGAGCCAGCCGAGTGGCAGCCCCTGCCGGCGCGCCTGGAAGGGGCTGCCGTCACCACCCTGTCCCGGCGCCAGCTGCGCAGCTGGTCGCTGGTCCTGGCGGCGCGCCACATCCCCTGGCGTGCCGAGCGGCGCGGCTTCGGCTGGCAGCTCCTGGTTCCGGCCGCAGAGTTGACCAGGAGCGTACAGGAGCTGCGCCAGTACGAGAGCGAGAACCGCGGCTGGCCGCCGGCAGCGCCGCAGGCCACGGCGCTGGTCGACAATCGCACGACCACCATCTGGGTGCTGATCGCTATCGGGGTGTTTTACAATCTCACCCGGCACAACATCAATCTGGCCGGGCACTATCCCGTCGACTGGGCCGCCCTCGGCAACGCCCATGCCGGCAAGATCATGGCCGGCCAGTGGTGGCGGCTGGTCACCGCCCTCACCCTGCACGCCGACTGGCAGCATCTGCTCGGCAACCTGCTGATCGGCGGCATCTTTATTTCGCGCCTGTGCCGGGACCTGCGCTCCGGACCGGCCTGGCTGCTGCTGCTATTCAGCGGCATGCTCGGAAACCTGGTCAATGCCTGGCTGCAGAATCCAGCCCACCGCGCGGTCGGCGCGTCCACCGCCATCTTTGGTGCCGTCGGCCTGCTCGCGGCCATCAGCATGGTACGTTACCGCCACAACCTGCGCCCGCGCCGTCGCTGGACCCTGCCGGTCGCCGCCGCCCTCGGGCTGCTCGCCATGCTCGGGGCCGGCGGCGAAAACACCGACCTCGGCGCCCACCTGTTCGGCTTCCTGTTCGGTCTCCCCCTTGGCATCGGCGCGGAGTTGATGATAGAGTACCGGGGACGCCCAGGCAGGGCAGTCAACGCCCTGCTGGCAGCAGCGGCGATCAGCATCGTGGCCGGCTCCTGGTGGGCGGCGCTGCTGATGGGCGGCTGAACAGGGCCGGTTGACGTCCCGCGGATTGGCGTTATTGTTCTAGGGTCGCTCGGACGCCCCATGCTCCGGCAGGGCCCACAAACCCCGGATATCGGAGAAACCCCATGAAAAACTGGCCGTTTCGGATCGGACTCCTGATCATCGCCGTGATTATCGCTGTGGTCTATTGGCAGTTTTATCGCCCCACGCAAGCACCCCAGCAACAGGCCGTTGTCCCGGCCCCGGCCAGCCAACCCCCAACCGAGCCGGTCATCCAGCATCCACTCACCGCCACCCCGGAGGAGCTCAAGGCCGCCGGGCCGGCCCTCGACCTCAATCAGCCGCTGCCGGAGCTGAAACAGAGCGATCTGTCGATGGCGGCGATCCTGGCCAGGCTCTTCGCTGACCAGAAACTGGACCGTTACTTTATCCTTGAACATTTTATCGAGCGTTTCGTCGTCATGGTTGACAACCTGCCGCGCCAGCAGCTACCGGCGACCCACCGCCCGGTCAAAGAAACCCCCGGGCGGTTCCTGGCCCAGGGCGAGCGGGGCCAGCTCACCATCGACCCGGCCAACTATCGGCGCTACACGCCACTGGTCAAAATACTCGCGGCGCTCGACCCCCGGCAGGTGGTCGCTATCTACAAGCGCCTGTATCCGCTCTTCCAGGAAGCCTACGAAGGGCTCGGCTACCCGAACGCCTACTTCAACGACCGCCTGATTGAAGTTATTGACCACCTGCTGACCTCCCCGCCGGTCAACGAGCCGGTGTACCTGGTCCAGCCCAAGGCCCTCTACCTTTACGCCGACCCGGATCTCGAGAAATCCTCTGCAGGGCGCAAGATCCTGATTCGCATCGGGCCGGAGAATGCCGCGCAGGTCAAAACCCTCCTGCATCGATACCGTCAGGACCTGACTGCCCCCAACTGATGGACAGCAGCCTGCTGGTCATCGCCGCCTTCCTGTCGTCTTCGCTGACCGCCGTGCTCGGCGTCGGCGGCGGCATGCTGCTGATCTCCATCATGGGTGTCATCCTCCCCCCGGGCGCGGTCGTTCCGGTGCACGGTGTCGTGCAACTGGCCAGCAACGCCAGCCGGGGAGCCCTGGCGCCGCGAGACATCCGCAGGGAGATCCTATGGCCATTCCTGGCCGGGTGCCTCGCCGGCGCCCTGGTCGGCTCACGGGTGGTGCTGCGCGTCCCCAGCGAATTCCTGCCGATTCCCCTCGGACTCTTCATCCTGCTCATGACCTGGCTGCCGCAGATCAAAACACGGCTCTGGTTCCCCGGCAAGTTTCTCAGCCTCGGCTTCGTTCAGGCCTTCCTGACCCTGTTCGTCGGCGCCACCGGCCCACTCAACCTGCCCTTTCTGATCCGTGCCGGCCTCACCCGGGACCAGCTGGTGGTCACCGCCGCCGCGTTTATGACCAGCGTCCACCTGGTCAAGATCATCACCTTCGGCCTGCTCGGCTTCGCCTTCACTCCCTACCTCGGTCTCATGGCCCTGATGATCATCGCCGTGGTCGCCGGCTCCTATGCAGGCACGAGGCTCAGGCACCGGACCCCGGAAAAGCTGTTCCTGCTGGGCTTCAAATTGTTGATCTCACTGCTGGCCATCAGGATGATCCTTTCCCCACTGACTTAGGGGTCAGGTCTACACATTTCACAAAAAATGCACAACCCAACTGGACGGGGTCCGTTTCGCCCCGTGCCCTATTGCGCAATCTCGGCGCGGCAGTTATGCTCGGAAGAGAGAGGTCCACGCGTGCGTTTACCAGGGAGAACCCAGTGGATATTTTCGCCAGATTGGCAGCGGCCACCCGCAGAGAGAACAGGGAAGGGGACCTGCCGGATTTCATCGTGCCGCTGCTCATGCGGGTCGCCGATAATCCGGCCGATTTTTTCGGACGCGAAGAACTGGTGGCACAACTTCTCCAGCGGGTTGAAGAGTACGAGACCTGGTCGGAGATGTGCTGCGAAAAGCAGGGCTTCAGTCTCGAGGATATTCACCGCACCCTGGACCATCTCAAGGTCCGCTACTGAACAGGCGCTGACCGGCGTTTAGACAGCGTACAGTCCACAACAGCCATGCAGATTATCCGTAATGAAATCGTCAGGCACCTGCCTGTCGCCGGAGAGGCCCGCCGTCTCTTTCATGGCCGCGGGCAGTGTTTTACCGGCTATGACGACCTGGTGATCGACTGTTTCCCGCCGGTCATCATGGTGACTCTCTACCGACCGCGCCCGCAAGCATGGCTTGAGGAGCTGAGTGACTTGCTAGAGGATCGGCTGTCGGCAGCACCCCGGGCGATTCTGCTGCAGGAACGCTTTCTGCCCCAAGCCCCGAGCCGGCTGCTGCGAGGGGAACTGCCGGAGAGCCTCGAGGCGCATGAAGCCGGGCTGTCTTTCACCCTGCGTCTTGGTGCGGCACAAAACATCGGGTTTTTTCCGGACATGGCTGCTGGGCGCCAGGCGGTCCGGGCGCGGGCTGCGGGGAAGAGCGTGCTCAATCTGTTTGCCTACAGCTGCAGCTTTTCCGTGGCCGCCCTGGCCGGGGGCGCGGACCGGGTGGTCAACCTCGACATGAATCGCAGCGCCCTGGAACTGGGCAAGATCAATCATCGCATCAATCGCATCGACCTGCGCCAGGCCAGCTTTCTGGCGATGGAATTCTTCCGCAGTCTCGGCAAGCTGCGCCGGCTGGCCCCTTTTGATCTGGTCATCTGCGACCCCCCTGCATCTCAGGGGAAGAGCTTTACCGCCAAGCACCACTGGCCCAGGCTGGTCCGCAGCCTCCCTGACCTGGTCAAGCCCGGCGGCGAAGTGCTGGCCTGCCTCAGTGCACCGCACCTCGGCCCCGACTTCCTTGATGAACTGTTTGCCGCCCACATCCCTGGCGCGGCAAAGATCGACCAGTTCACCGCGGGGGAGGATTTCCCCGAGGCACGGCAAAGCTGCGGCGTAAACCTGCACCTTTATCATCTGCATTAAGAGAAACCACCTTATTTTTTCTCCCGGTTGTGTTAGTCTGTCTCCCCGAATATGGCCTGAATCAGTGCGCTCATAGCTGGCCGAAAGCACACGTCATAGGACCGGCCAGTGTCTCTCCTGAGCCACATCGAGCACGCTGATTCAGAGATGATCAAAGGACGGCAATACCTGTCATGCTGACAGTCACCCCCTTGCGCAAAAAACTCTTCGGAAGTGCCGTCAGCCTGCTCCTGTTGATCCTGGTGCTGGCTGGCTGCAGCGTGCCGACAGTCCAGGACAGGACGCCTCCACTGACAAGCTGGACCCCCGGCCCAGCGCCAGGCACACCCGCGGACGATCCGATTGCGGTGCTGCTCGACGAGGGGGCTGACGATCAGCAGGATGGCCTTCCCCTGCCGAAAATGGGCTACTCGATCCAGGTCGGGGCGTTCACCAATCTCGACAATGCCGTACGCCTGGAGCAGGCCCTCGAGGCGCGCGGCATCGACGCCTACTACTTCCGCCACGAATCCGGCCTGTACAAAGTCCGCTTCGGCAACCACGCCAGCTACCAGCCGGCCCGTGACGAAGCCGAGCGCCTGCAGGCCCAGGGGTTGATCGGCCAGTTCTTCATCGTGTTCCCGGAAGACTACGCTGCCGCCCGCATCCAGCAGAGCGGCCGGGGCGATCTGCGCAGCGAACTGGTCAGAACCGCGAAGCGTTTCCTCGGCATCCCCTACCGTTGGGGTGGCATCACGGCCGAGAACGGCTTTGACTGCAGCGGCTTGACCATGGTCTGTTACCGCCTCAACGGCCTGAATCTGCCCCGAGTTTCGCGTAATCAGTTCCAGGCCGGAAGGTGGGTTCCCAAGGCGCAGCTGCGCCCCGGAGACCTGGTCTTTTTCGCGACCAAGGGTGGCAAACGGGTCACCCACGTCGGCATGTACATCGGCGACGGCAAGTTCATCCATGCACCACGCACCGGCAAGAATGTCCGCATTGAAAAGCTCTCGAACCGCTTCTTCGCCAAGACCTACATGGGCGGAAGAACATATCTTTGAGAGGCGAAAGGTCCGGGGTCAGGGGGCAGGGGTGAAAGAATCTAATAAGCGTCAAAACCGAGCCAGGGATGTTCGCACCGCACACCACTCACCTCGGGGGGTTAGATGACCCGGCCGGTTTCCCGCTCCGCCACACTCCTGGTCGTCTGCACCGCCCACTTTCTCATGCCCTTCATGATGTCGGCGGTCGGCGTGGCCCTGCCGGTTATCGGCCGGGAGTTTTCGGCCAGCGCCATGCAGCTCGGGCTGGTGGAAACCACCTATGTGCTGTCGGCCTCGATCTTCCTGCTGGCCATGGGCCGGATGGGGGACATTTACGGGCGGCGACGCATCTTCCAGTACGGCATCATCATCTTCACCATCGTTGGCGGCCTGCTCTCCCAGGCCTGGTCGATCGAATCGATGATCGCCCTGCGCTTTCTGCAGGGGATGGGCGGCTCGATGGTCATGGCGACCACCTTCGCCATCGTCGTGTCGGTCTTCCCGCCCGAGGAGCGCGGCAAGGCCCTTGGCATCGCTGTCGCCAGCGTTTATGTCGGCATCTCCTGCGGGCCATTTTTCGGCGGAGCCCTGATCACCGCTTTCGGCTGGCGGGCGATCTTTTACCTGGCTGTGCCGCTGGGCATAATCACGTTTGCGATCAGCTGCCTGAAACTGCGCGGCGAATGGGCCGAGGCCAAGGGTGAGCCCTTCGACTGGCGCGGCAGCCTGGTGTACGCCGGCGCCATCATGCTGCTGATTATCGGCGCCTCCAACCTCGACCGGGGCGTATGGGCCTGGCTGTTGGCGTTGTGCGGAATCGCCGGGCTGGGGCTCTTCCTGGCGCTGGAAGCACGCACCGCATACCCGGTCCTCAACATCGCCCTGCTGCGCGGCAACCGGGTGTTTGCCTTTTCTAACCTGGCCGCCATGCTCAACTACGCCGGGACCTTCGGCGTGACTTTTTTCCTCAGTCTCTACCTGCAATACGTCAAAGGGCTTGACCCCCACGAAGCCGGGACCATCCTTATGATCCAACCCATCGTCCAGGCGGTATTCTCTCCGCTCTGCGGTCGGCTGGCCGACCACTTTTCCGCTGCAGGCGTGGCCACCATCGGCATGGGCCTGTGCGCCACGGGGATCGGCATCGCCGCCGGTATCACCGGCGGCACCTCAATCGCGCTGATCATGGCCATGCTGGTGATCCTGGGGCTCGGCTTCGCCCTTTTCTCTTCGCCGAATGTCAGTGTCATCATGGGCAGCGTCGCCCCCCGCTACCTCGGTGTCGCCTCTGGGCTCAACAGCACCATGCGCACCCTGGGGATGATGGGCAGCATGACCATCATCACCATCACCTTTTCAATCGTCATGTCGGGGCAGGCCGTCACGGCACAGACCCAGCCACAGTTCCTGTTCAGCATGCACACTGCGCTGCTGACCTTCTCGGCACTCTGCGTCATCGGGATTTTTTTCTCCATGGCCCGGATCCGTCAGGGCCCTGCCAGGGAGTAGCCCACGAGTACTTCGTCCGGCAACGAGACACGGGACAAATCGAAAAAACCCGCTAGGATTAAAGAACCATGCTTCCCAGGGTTAACGATTGGACGGCACATGACAGACCCGCGCCCCGGAATATCACCACTCTTCCTCAGCCAGTTCGAAGTTGACGAAGCAATCCCCTTCAAGCGCCACCTGAATCGCCTTGAAGTCGAGATCGGCCGGGAGGATTACAGTCAGCTGAAGAGGGTCGAACTGCTCGATAACATCCCCGCGGAAGGGGCTTTCTCCGTCATGACCGAGATTACCGAGCGCCTTCTGAAAAGCACCCAGAACAACTACAACCGGGAGCTGCTCAAGCGCCTGAAGATCCGCATCTATCTCGACCCGGTCAGCTACTCGATCTATTACCGTCTGCCCGAGCGCTGCCTGCGCTTTGTCGCCACCTGGCGCCAGTCGGTCCTGAAGCGCTTCTTCACCACCGAACCCACCGTGGATTCGGGCTGGCGTCTTTGTGGTCACGCCTTGCCGGAGTTCGCCAGCCGCTACCTGCCGGATGCCGCAGGCGGGGTCCTGCTGCTGCGACACAACCAGGAGGAGATTCTCCGGGAGCGCCCGCTAATCACCGCCAGCCATGGCCCCTATGACCCCCACACTCTGGAAGTGGCACTCTATTTTCTGCGCGCCGGCAAGGTCGGTGCGGCCATCATCAATCTCGGCTTCGCTGGCCGCGAGCCCTTGACCGATGACAATCTCGCCCAGCTCGACGCCTGGGGGGTGCCGCTTAATCCGAGCAACATCGATGTTATCTACCCCTACTCCGACGAACACGGCCACCCTTACTGCTACAAGCTCGAAGAGGGTCTGCCGCACTATATCGCGGCCCTTGGGATGGCCCTTCCCGACCTGGTGATCGACATCCACGGTTGCGTAGGGACCTTCAGTGACGATCGGCGCATCGTGGTTGGGCTCGGTGGGCTCCCGCCCTTCCGTGACCCGCAGCAGATCGGCACGTTGGTCAACCAAGCCGGCATCCTCCACCTACAGCCGAGCGCGGCCGTTCGGCAGGGCTTGGGCGTGATCCGCGAGCTGTCCGCCGAGATGTACGTGCAGTTCTGTGCCAGCGCCCACGAGTGCTACAACTTCGCCCTGCTCGGCGGCATGCAGCTGCTCGGGGCCCGCATCGACCCACGCGCTGAGGTCGACAGCCTGGTGGACGGTGAAAACCGGGCGTTTCTGCCAAACGACAACCTGCGCTGGCTGCCAGGGGCCGGGGCCAACGCCCTGCAGCGGATCGCCGCCCGCAAGCTCAACCCCGAGACCCAATGCCTGCACGTCGAAATCCCAACGGCGGTGCGCCGCAAGATGGTCCTCAAATTACGCTCGCTGGAAATCGAGTCTTCTTTCGATGCCAGCGGCCTGTAGCTGGAGACAATATTCGGAGCTTCCATGCAGAACCTTGGTCTGTTCCGCTACCTGCAACCGAGTTTTTTCTCCGGACTGCTCGATGATCCGGTGATGTTCATCAACGTCCGGCCCACCGGTCGCGGCCTCCTGATCGATTGCGGCCAGCTCCACCACCTGGCGAAGCGGGTCCTGCGCTCGGTGGATGCCATATTCGTCAGCCACGCCCACATGGACCACCTGATGGGCTTCGATCACCTCCTGCGGCATGTGCATGTCGCCTCTCGCACTATCGCCGTCTATGGCCCGCCGGGAATTGCCGCACGAATCGGCAACAAGCTGGCCGGGTACGACTGGAACCTCACCGAGGCAACCTGGTGCACGATTACCGTTTTCGAAATCCACCCCCGAACCATCGAGGAGTACGAATTCGCCGGCAGCCGCGGCTTCACATCACAGCATGCCAAAACCCGTCTCCGCCGGGATCGTACCCTGCTGCAGACACGGCACCTGACCGTCGAAGCCGAGATCTGCGACCACAAAATTCCGGCACTGATCTTCCGGGTTACGGAGAGCGCGGCCTTCCTGCTCGACAAGTCGAAACTGCACGAGGAACAGCTGCTGGCGGGGCCGTGGATCAAGGAGCTGGAAAAACGCTTTCACACCGGGCGTTGGGACGAAAGGCCCCTGGAAGTCTGGAGAGAGAAAGAGGGGAAGCGCACCACCGAAACGCTTGGCGACCCCGAGGCACTATACCGTCGGATCTGTCGCAGCGCACCACCGGCCAGCATTGGCTACCTCTGCGATGTGGGGATGACCCAGGGCAACCTGGAACGCATCCATGACCTCATGCAGGGGGTCACGCTGCTGGTCTCGGAATGCACCTTCCTGGCCGCAGATGAAGCCAAAGCGCGCAGTTCCGCACACCTGTGCACGACCGATCTGAACATCCTCAGCCGACAGGTCAAACCGGACGTGCTGCTGCCGATGCACCTGAGCAAAACCTATCTTGGCGACACCAGGCGGCTGTATGCTGAACTCAAACCGCCACCGGGCACTCGCCTCCTCGCCCTGCCGGACTACATCACGCCGCGCCCCCTGCTACCGCACGATCTGCCGGGCCTCGAGCCACGACCTTGAACCGGCCCGGCCAAACCCGCCAAAATTGCCAAAGGCGGCCCTAAACCGCCCTGAGTTGATCATGTGGGGATGAAACAAGGCCGATCAGTAAATCACGATGTAGCCGTGCTGCGTGGCAATCCGGGAGATTTCGAGAACATCCTGAATCTGGTAGCTCTTGCCGTCGAGCACGAAGGTGTAGCCGCCCTCCGGGTTCTCCTTGGCGAGATCGATCAGGTATTCGAAGCTGGCCGTCTTGATTGTTTCCATGGGCTCGACTCCACGTTCAAAGCAGGGACATGACCTCTTGATGCAGCTGTCGGTTTGCGGCCGCGACCACGAATCCGCCGGCCACAGGAGCCCTCCCCCGGCGATCGGTGACCACACCGCCGGCCGCCTCGATGATCGGGATCAGCGGCACGATGTCGTAGGGCTGCAGGGTGTCCTCCACGACCAGGTCGACCTGGCCCAGGGCCAGCATGCAGTAGGCGTAACAATCACCACCGAAGCGTTGCAGGCGGGCCTTTGCGGCCACCCGACCGAAGGCCTCCAGGTTGGCCTCATTGGCGAACATGCTCGGATGGGTGCAGTAGAGCAGCGCCTCGTCGAGGGCCACCTGCTGCCTGGTGTGCATGGCGGTCCTTTGCCCACGGCACTGCAGAAACGCACCGGCCGCGCTGCCGTAGAAAAGCTCTCCTGTCACCGGCTGGTGCATGAGCCCGGCATGAACCCGGTCGCCTTGCTGCAAGCCGAGCAGAATCCCCCAGGTCGGGAATCCACTGATAAAAGCCTTGGTGCCGTCGATCGGGTCGATCACCCAGTTGAGATCCGAACGCCCCGGCGTGCTGCCAGTCTCTTCGCCGACAATACCGAAGTCGGGAAAGCGCCGAGCGAGCGCTTCGCGCAGACTGGCCTCCACCTCGCGGTCGGCCTGCGTCACCGGGTCGAAGCGCCCTTTACCAGGCTTGTTGTCCACAGCCAGAGCTGTGCGGAAATAACGCAGGGCAATCTCGCCCGCGTCCTGCACGACCCGCAGGGCAAAGCCCAGGGCTTCGGCGACCTCTGTGGTGGACAGTGTTGTCAAAGGATCTCTACCCATGATTCCCGAATCCAGGAAAGAAAATTTAGCCTGCATGCCATTCTATAAGAAAACCCGCTGATCATCAAAACAAAGGTTTTGCCAGCGGCAGAGAGCCGCCCATACCTGCCCGCCGTTTATTCCGGCGCCCGGGAAACCTGTGTCTTTGCTTCAGGAGACAGGACCGTCCAAGGACGTCGTCTTCTGGCCTGGTGCTACTGCCGCGCCAGGCGCAGGTTGACCGCCTCGTACTCGAAATTGCTGCGGTAGGGATTGATGTCGAGGCCGCCGCGCCGGGTGTAGCGCGCATAAACCGTCAACTTCCGCGGCCGGCAGAAGTGCATCAGGTCGGCAAATATCCTTTCAACGCACTGTTCGTGGAACTCGTCGTGCTGACGGAAGGAAACCAGGTAGCGCAACAAGGCTTCCCGGTCGATCCTGGCGCCCTCATAACGGATCAGCACGCTCCCCCAGTCCGGCTGGCGGGTCACCAGGCAGTTGCTCTTCAGCAGGTGACTGTGCAGCGTCTCGGCAACCTCCTGCCGGGGGTCGGCCGCCCCTGCGAGCAGACCGGCGTCCAGGGCGTATCCGTAGATCGGGACATCGATATCATCAACACACTCCCCCGGCAGCGTGGCAAAGACTTGATCGGCAAACTCTTCGGCACCGATCAAGCGGACGTCTACCGGGGCCCCGGCGGCACCGCCGAGGTCCTGGCTGAGCAGGGCACGCACCGCCTCGAAATTGTCGAACCGGGTCTGGTTGTAGGAGTTGAGATAGAGCTTGATCGATTTCGACTCGATCAGGTGGGGAGACTCGCAAGGAATGCGGAACTCGCCCATGGCCACCACCGGCATTCCCCGGGGAGTCAGCCAGGACAGCTCGTAGGCGTTCCAGATGTCGACTCCGTGAAAAGGCAGCACCTCCGGCAGGCCGATCTCGTCGCGCTTGAGTCGCCGCGGCAGCGGGCAGAGCAGACCGGGATCGTACTCCGACTTGTAAGCCGTGGCTTTGCCCAGGGGCAGGTTGTCGGTGTGATCATGCATGATGTTGATACTCTGACAGATCAGGAAATCATTTCAACAGAAAAAACCAGCGGGGGCTCACCGCCTTAGCTGTAAGCTGTAAGCTGTAAGCTGTAAGCTGTAAGCTGTAAGCTGTAAGCTGTAAGCTGTAAGCAATCAAGATCAGGGCAGGTCTGGCAGTCAAGCGTGATAGCAGGCGGTCCCCGGGAATCTTGCTGGGGCCCAACTTTCAGCCCCAGGAAGGACGGCCCTTGAGCGGGGGCGGCACTGCGCGTCCCGCTACTCTCCCATCAGCCGGGCAAACAGGTCCGACAGGCTGGCCTGTTCATCCCCTTCGACCAGCTGGAACCCGGCCCGGGCTTCCTCGCGGCGCACCTCTTCAGGGATTTCCGCCAGGAAACGGCTGGTTTCGCGGGGTTCCGCCTTGCCGTACTTCATACGCGCGTCGGCATGCAGGAGGGTCAGCTTTTCCCGGGCCCGGGTGATGCCGACATAGCAGAGACGGCGTTCCTCGTCGACGTCGAAAACGTCTGAGACCGATTTCCGGTGCGGTAGGAAGCCCTCCTCGAAACCGGGCATGAACACGTGGGGGAATTCCAGGCCCTTGCTCGAGTGCAGGCTCATCAGCACCACGGCGTCCTGAGCGAGTTTCTTCTCCTTGCTTTCGGAACCGGGCTCATCGCGGTCGAGGAGCGCAACCTTTTCCAAAAAACCGGACAGGGTCGGCTGCCCCACACGCCCCTCGTAGGTGGCGAGGGCGTTGACGATCTCCTGGACGTTCTCGATGCGGCGTTCGATCCTTTCGCGCGAGTCCGGTTCACGGCGCAGTTCGGCTTCGAGGCCGATCGTGGCGAACAGCTCCATGGCCGTTGCGGCCAGCCGGCCGCCAGCGCGAAACCCGCGCCTGCGCTCTTCGATCAGGGCCACAAAACCTCCCACGGCGTCGGCCGCCTTGGCGTTGACCCCTTCGAGCAGGCGGGCCTTGCGAATCACCTGCCAGAGTGGCTCCCGGCCGGCAATTGAGGCGCGGATCAGCAGGTCGGCCGTGGTGCGGCCGATGCCGCGGCGCGGGTAGTTGAGGATACGCAGCAGGTTGACCTCGTCGTAGGGGTTGACGATGAAGCGCAGATAGGCAATCGCGTCTTTGACCTCCTTGCGGTCGAAGAACTGCTGGCCGCCGATCAGCACGTAGGGCACCTCGGCGAAGCGCAGCTCCTGCTCGAAGACCAGGGTCTGAGCGTTGGTCCGCAACAGGATGGCGTGGTCGCGATAGGCCATACGCTTACGGCCCACATTGTGGCGGATTCGTTCGATCACCGCCCTGGCTTCGTCCTCGGCATCAATGCACCTGACCACGCCAAGCTTCTCGCCAGCAACGCCTGCCGTCCAGAGAGCTTTTTCCTTTCGCTTATTGTTGTGCCTGATCACCGTGTTGGCCGCTTTGAGGATATGGGCCGTGGATCGGTAATTCTGCTCGAGCTTGATGACGTGGGCACCGGGAAAATGCTTCTCGAAATCGAGGATATTGCCGGGATCGGCGCCGCGCCACCCATAGATCGACTGGTCGTCGTCACCGACCACGCAGAAATTGCCCCATTTTCCGGCCAGTCGCCGCATCAGGGTAAACTGGGCCAGGTTGGTGTCCTGGTACTCGTCGACCATGATGTAACGGAAGCGCTCCTGGTAGCGGGCCTCGACTGCGGGGAACTCAGTGAAGAGCCGCACCACCAGCATGATCAGATCATCGAAGTCGATCGCGTTGTAGCTCTTCAGGCTCTTCTGGTACTCGGGATAAACCGCCCTGGCCATCGCGCCGACCAGGTCACCGGCCATGAAGGAGCCGAACTTCTCCGGAGGCAGCAGGCGATTCTTGGCGTCGGAAATCTTCCATAAAACAGCATCGGCAGGAATACCGCTGGCAGGGTCGATATTGTTGATGAGGTCCTTGATCAGGCGCTGCTGATCGGAGGTTCCATAAATGCTGAAGTTGCTCTTGTAGCCGAGTGTTTCGATATCGGTGCGAAGAATTCGGCAGCAGAGCGAGTGGAAGGTCGAGACCTGGATGCGCTCGGCCTTGCTGCGGCCAACCAGGCCGGCAATCCGTTCCTGCATTTCACGGGCGGCCTTGTTGGTGAAGGTCACCGCCAGAATCTGCTCCGGCTCAACCCCCCTGGCCCCGACCAAATGGGCGACCCGGTGGGTAACCACCTTGGTCTTACCCGACCCGGCGCCGGCCAGCAGCAGCAGCGGCCCCTCGGTGTGCAGGACCGCCTCGCACTGCTGCGAGTTGAGGGAAGTCAGGCTCATGATAAAAACCTGGCCGGCAACGGGCAGGCAAAGATAACCCTGCCTCGGGATCTGGCCGGAGTGTCATATAACATCAGGTTATCTCCTGGAATTCGGCGGTTGAATCGGCTGGAATTGACCCGGCAGATCATAAGCAAATGGGCCGGGAAAGGCAAGGGGACAAAGCTGTAAGCTGTAAGCTGTAAGCTGTAAGCTGTAAGCTGTAAGCTGTAAGCTGTAAGCTGTAAGCTGTAAGCTGTAAGCTGTAAGCAATAAAGACCAAGAGCGGGTTGCCG
Source organism: Geobacteraceae bacterium (assembly GCA_024641085.1). Lineage (GTDB taxonomy): Bacteria > Desulfobacterota > Desulfuromonadia > Desulfuromonadales > BM103 > JAHEDT01. Next base: position 188,996 of record JAHEDT010000002.1, read on the forward strand.
GTCAAGTC
>JAHEDT010000066.1 GCA_024641085.1 Geobacteraceae bacterium
GCCGCGATCTTGGGTTCGAGCTCAAGGGCCTGCTCGGCTTCGGTGATCTGCTGATCGGCGTCAATCGCCTTTGCCGCCAAGGCCGTCACCCGCGGGGTGAATTCTTCGAGTCCGGGGTAGTTCCCCTGTACGGTCGGGGTCGGGGCCGACTGTTCGGCCGACAGGGCTCCAGTGAATGCCAGCAGCAGGCTGGTGGCCAGGGCGAATATCAGGCTATGCCGCTTCAGCAGGTGCATACTTGACACTGCAAACGGTCTCATAACCATTTCTTCCTTCTGAAGTAGACGAGCATGCCGATGGCACAGCCGGCCATGACCCCCCACACCGCGAAATAGCCCCATTGCCACTTGAGTTCGGGGATGTACTCGAAGTTCATCCCGTAAACGCCGGCGATGAATGTCAGGGGAATGAAGATCGAAGCCATGATGGTCAGAACCTTCATGATTTCGTTCATGCGGTTGCTGACTGATGACATGTACAGGTCTTGCAGACCGGTAATCGCGTCTCGAAAAATCTCCAGGGTGTCGATGGCCTGGACCGTGTGGTCGTAAAGGTCGCGCAGGTAGACCTGGGTCCCTTCATTGATCAGTGAAGAGGATTCTTTGTGCAGCTGATTGATCACTTCCCGCAGCGGCCAGACCGATTTGCGCAGCAAGAGCAGTTCGCGCTTGTAATGGTAGATCGTCGTCAGAAGCGCCGATTCGGGGTTGTGGATCAGCTCTTCCTCCAGCTGCACCAGCCGGTCGCCGACCTTCTCCAGGATATGGAAGTAACTGTCGACGATCGAATCGAGCAACGCATAGGCCAGGTAGTCGGGGCCGCGCTGGCGGATTCGGCCGGAGCTGCGCTGCAGCCGGTCGCGGACGCCATCGAACACATCCCCCTCAAGTTCCTGGAATGAGAGCACATAGTTCTGGCCGAGCAGCAAGCTGACCTGCTCGGTTTTGATCGTCTGGGCCGCCTCGTCGAAGAACAGCATCTTGAGGATGATCAGGGTGTAATCTTCGAATTCATCGAGCTTTGGGCGATGATTGGTGTTGAGAATGTCTTCGAGGGCCAGGCCGTGGATGCCGAACCGCTTGCCGAATTCTTCGATGAGGGAGATATCATGGATTCCGCTCAGATTAATCCAGCTGACCGTGGCCGTCTCCTTGAGGGCGGTGGCCTCCTCGATCGTGATGTCGCTGAGGGACTCGAACCTGGTCTGGTCATAATCGATCAGGGTGATAACCGGCTTCTCGACTTTCTGCTTGCCAACGTGGATCAGGGTCCCCGGCGACAGGCCGACCTGCTTGGCCTTGACCTGGAACATGTCCCGGTTGATCGGCTTTTTGAGAAAATCGAGCTTGAACAGTGGGTTTTTCCCCATAAGGTCTTCCTCTCTAATGCCTGTCCCTGGTTTTTCTATGGTGCGAAACAGCGTGCCAGGACTGGTGATACCAATGGCCCTTGGAGGTCCTGGAAATTATGGCAGAAATAACCTGGAATTCAAAGGAATTCAGTACAAGTGGCTGATATGAGTGAGGGTTTGTATGAGACGCAGACCTTGTGGAGCGTCCCGTCTCCAGAATTCTGCACTGGCCCACTGCCTCCCGGGATACGTGTCCCCCAATGAATTCTGAACGCCTAGGCAAGGCTTTTTTTGGCAGTCAATTTGGCAAACAGCGGAGGTGCCGGACCAGTGAGCTCATCATTGGCGATGAGGGTCAACGCCCCTTGCCGAACAGCGAGCCCAGCACCCCGCGCATGATCTGGCGGCCGAGCTGGGTTCCGATCGACCGGGCGGCGCTTTTCGCGGCGGCTTCGAAAAAGTCACCAGCCGAACTGTTCTGCCGTGAGCGGCTCCGGGAGGCCGGTGGCGGTTCGGCCTGTTGCTGCTGGGCTCTGGACATCAATTTCTCATAGGCGGACTCACGGTCGATCTCACGGTCATAGACTGTTCCGACCAGTGATGCGGTGCGGACCTGGTCACGCTCCTGGGAGTCGAGAGGGCGCAGGCGGCTGGCCGGTGGGCAGACCAGGGCCCGTTGCACCGGCGCAGGAATGCCCTTGGCGTCCAGGCAGGAGACCAGGGCTTCACCGACGCCGACTTGGGTGATCGCCTGTTCGACATTGAGAGGCGGGTTGGGCCGGAAGGTCTGGGCCGCGGCGCGTACCGCCTTCTGGTCGCGCGGGGTGAAGGCGCGCAGGGCGTGCTGCACCCGGTTGCCAAGCTGGCCGAGGATGGCGTCCGGCACATCAAGGGGATTCTGGGTGACGAAATAGATACCGACCCCTTTCGAGCGAATCAGGCGCACCACCTGTTCGATCTTGTCGAGCAGGGCTTCCGGCGGGTCATCGAACAGCAGGTGGGCTTCGTCGAAGAAGAAGACGATACGGGGCTTGGCCGGGTCGCCGATTTCCGGTAGCTGTTCGAACAGCTCGGAGATCAGCCAGAGCAGGAAGGTGGCGTAGATCTTCGGGGTCTGGATCAGGCGGTCGGCGGCGAGGATGTTGATCACGCCGAACCCGCCCGGCCCGGTCTGCATGAGGTCGTCGAGGTTCAGGGCCGGTTCGCCGAAGAACCTCTCCGCACCCTGCTGCTCCAGGCTCAGCAGCCCGCGTTGAATGGCGCCGATGCTGGCCGCGGAGACGTTGCCGTATTCGGTGCGGAAATCCTTGGCGTTGTCGCCGACGAACCGCACCATGGCCTGCAGGTCCTTGAGGTCGAGCAGGAGCAGCCCCTGGTCGTCGGCCACCTTGAACACCAGGGTGAGGATGCCGGACTGGGTCGGGTTGAGATCGAGCAGTCGGGCCAGCAGCATTGGCCCCATCTCCGAAACGGTGGTGCGTACCGGGTGTCCCTGCTCGCCGAACAGGTCCCAGAAGACCACTGGAAACCCCTTGGGGGCGAAATCCTCAAGACCAAGGGCCGTCACCCGCTCCATGACCTTGGGGTGGTCGCCGCCGGCCTGGGCCATCCCGGACAGGTCGCCCTTGACGTCGGCCATGAAGACCGGCACGCCGATGCGGCTGAATTGCTCGGCCAGCACGCGCAGGGTGACGGTTTTGCCGGTACCGGTTGCTCCGGCGATCAGGCCATGGCGATTGGCCATACGTGGCAGGATGCCGAGAAAGTCCTCGGACTTGGCGATGGGCAGGGGGTCGATTTGAGTCATGAGATCCTCTTCGCAAGAATGATGTTCACACGGCTCATTAATAATAGCATCTGAATCGCAAGTGGAAAGAGAAGACTTTTCCCCGGCCCGGACCCTGCGAGACCAGCTGCAACGCTGAAGCTCAGAAATCGGGACGTGGAAGGCTTGAGTGACAGGCGGTCGGTTGCCCCTCGCGGGTTAACGCCGGTACGAAAAAAGCCCGCACATCTCATGCGGGCTTTGCGGGTCGATCCTGAAAACCGCGTCAGGCAATCGTGTGTCGCACGATCCGTCCCTCATTGAGATAGATGACGTCTTCGGCGATGTTGGTGGCCAGGTCGGCGACGCGCTCGAGGTGGCGGGACACGGTAAGGTAGTTGAGGACCGTGTCGATGGTCTCCGGGTGCTTGCGGATGTAGTCCTTGAACAGCTGGTAATTCCGGCCGTGGAGGTTGTCGACATCCTCGTCGAGCTCGAGTACCGACTGGGCCAGTTCGAGGTCGGCGTCGACCAGGGCGTCAAGCGCCTTGCCGAGCATGGCGATGACCAGTTTCGCCATATCATCGAGATTCAATGGGCAGGTGACGGGTGGTTCCTTGGCGACGGCCAGGGCGCGTGCGGAGATGTTTGCGGCCAGGTCAGCGATCCGTTCCAGGTTGTTGTTGATCTTGAGCACGGCGACGATCATGCGCAGGTCGTTGGCCACCGGCTGGTGCAGTGCCAGGATTTTCAGGCACTCTTCCTCGAGGGTCACTTCCATGCGGTTGATCTCTGCATCGGACTTGATCAGCTTCTCTGCCAGGGCAATGTCCTTCTTGACAAGGGCCTGAAAGGACTGCTGCACGCTTTCCTCGACCATGGCGGTCAGGGTGAGCAGCTGTTTTTCCAGGTAGGCCATTTCCTTGTGCAATATGCTTGTCATGATTGAGCTCCTTAACCGAACCGACCGGTAATGTAGTCCTGGGTCTGCCGGTTGTCCGGGTTGGTGAAAATCTTGCGGGTCGCGCCGAATTCGATGATCTTGCCCTGGTAAAAGAAGGCGGTGAAATCGGAGATCCGCGCGGCCTGCTGCATGTTGTGAGTGACAATCACGATCGTGTAACGCTCTTTGAGGATGTCGATCAGTTCCTCGATGCGTGACGTGGCCACCGGGTCGATCGCTGAGGTGGGTTCGTCCATGAGCAGGACCTCGGGCTCTACCGCAATCGCCCGGGCGATGCAGAGCCGCTGCTGCTGACCACCTGAGAGCGCGGTGCCGGGATGGTTCAGTTTGTCCTTGACGTCGTCCCACAGGGCGGCCTGCTGCAGGGCTTTTTCGACCCGGTCGCGCAGATCGCTGCGGTTGATGCGGTAGTGCTGCTTGAGGCCGTAGGCGATATTGTCGAAGACGCTCATCGGGAAAGGGGTCGGCTTCTGAAAGATCATGCCGACCTTGCGGCGCAGTTCGAGCACATTGCAGCTTGAATCGAGGATATTCTGCCCGTCCAATAGCACCTCGCCGCTGACCGTCTGGCCACGGTAGAGTTCGAAGATCCGGTTGTAGGTGCGCAAGTGCGTCGATTTGCCGCACCCCGAGGGACCGATGATCGCCGTCACCCGGTTGGTCGCAATCTGCAGGTGATTTTCAAACAGTGCCTGGTGAGTGCCGTAATAGAAATTGAGCCCACGGGTGGCAATCTTGATTTCTTTCGGCACCGGACTCGTCCCAGCCTTGATCGCCGACAGGGTCAAGGGGGCGGTCTGCGGGGAGCCCGGCAGGTTTCCGGAAGTTGTCAGCATCATGATTGTCTGCTCCTGTACCAGAGAAATCCCCGGGTGATGATGGTGGTCCCGAGGACGCTGGCGGCGATCAGCAACGATGCCCCCCAGGCCAAGGTCTGCCAGTCATCGTAAGGGGACATGGCGTAGTTGAAGATTGTGACGGTCAGGTTGGCGGTCGGTTCGTTGAACGACTCTGGCCAGTAGGGGCTGTTCAGAGCAGTAAAAAGCAGCGGTGCCGTCTCGCCGCTGACTCTGGCAATGGCCAGCAGGGTACCGGTCAACAGGCCGGTTTTCGCTGCCCGGAACACGACGCCGACGGTGGCCTTCCAACGCGGGACGCCAAGGGCCAGGGCCGCTTCGCGCAGGGCGCTCGGCACCAGGGCGAGGATATCCTCGGAGGTCCGGGCCACCACGGGCAGCATGATAATGGCCAGGGCCACGGCTCCGGCGCTCCCGGAAAACTGCCCGGTGGTCATCACCATGACCACGTAGACGAATACGCCGATGATGATCGATGGCGTCCCCATCAGCAGGTTGGCGGCAAAGCGTACCGTTTCTGCGGTTTTCGACTGCTGCCCGAACTCGGCCAGCCAGACGCCGGCGGCAAGGCCGATTGGCACGCCGAGCACCACGGCCAGCAGAGTGATCAGCAGGGTCCCGAGGATGGCATTGGCCAGGCCGCCGCCCGGCATTCCCGGCGGCGCCGGCAGCTCGGTGAAGAACTCCCAGTTGATAGCGGGGCCCCCCTTGAGCATGACCGTGCCGAGAATCCAGCTCAGCATGGCGATGCCGAACAGGGCGGCCAGGCTGCTGATCAAACGAATCCCCAGGTCGATGCCGCGGCGATAGGCAAGGCTGCGATGTCTCATCGGACGGCCCCCATTTTGCGCGCGGTGCGGCGCAGCCACCAGCGGGCGACCAGCTGCAGCAGCAGAGTAACGCCGAACAGGACCAGCCCCAGCTCGATCAGTGCGCCCAGGTAAAGTTCGTCGGAGGCCTCGGTGAATTCGTTGGCCAGGGTCGAGGCGATGCTGTTGCCTGCCGCGAACAACGACGCCGAAATCTCGTGGCGGTTGCCGATCACGAAGGTGACCGCCATGGTTTCACCGATGGCGCGTCCCAGGCCGAGGAAGCAGGCGCCGACCACCCCCTGGATGCCATAGGGGATGGTCACCTTGCGGGTCACCTCCCAGGTTGTGCTGCCCATGCCGTAGGCTGACTCCTTGACCACCGCCGGGACCATCTGGAAGACATCGCGGGTCACCGAGGTAATGAAGGGCAGCACCATCAGGGCGAGGATGATGCCGGCGGAAAGCATGCCGATCCCCATGGGCGGCCCTTCAAAAAGCGGGAATCCCGGGATCAGTTCCGCGAGTCTGGGCTGCACGTGGTCGGCGAGGAACGGGGCGAAGACGAACAGTCCCCACATGCCGTAGATGATACTCGGGATGGCGGCCAGCAGTTCGATGGCGCCGCCAGCCAGGCGACTGACCGCGGGCGGGGCGAGTTCCACCAGGAAAAGGGCGATCACCAGGCTCAAGGGAACCGCGATCAGCATACCGATGGCCGTCGAGATCAGGGTGCCGTAGACGCTGCTCAACGCGCCGAATTCCATGAAAGCCGGGTCCCAGCTTTGAGAGACCAGGAAGCCGAAGCCGAAATGCTTGAGCGCCGGCATGGCCCCGATGACCAGGGTGTAGAGGATACCGGCCACCAGCAGCACAACGCCCAAACCGCTGGCTAAAGTTAACCAGCGGAAGGTCGGATCAAGATTGGTATGCGTCTTGGGCTGCATATGTAGGTTCTGTCTGAAAGGTTTGGTTGTCTCGTGCCTCGGATTTTATGGCCAGACCGGTTTGCCTTCGGCTTTGATCTGTTCGGCCCAGGCCTTTTCAACCAGGCTGACGACCTTCTCGGGCATTGGCACGTAATCGAGTTTTTGCGCCGTGCCACCACCCTTGCGGTAACACCAGTCAAAGAAGCTCAAGACCTCTTTGGCGGTTGCCGAACTGGCCTGTTCCTTGTAGACCAGGATGAACGAGGCTCCGGTGATCGGCCAACTCTCGTCTCCGGGCTGATCGGTCAATACCAGGTAGAAGCCCTCCGCCTTGGCCCAGTCGGCATTGGCGGCCGCGGCCTGGAACGTGGCGCTGGTCGGAGCGACGTACTTGCCGGCTCGGTTCTGCAGCAGGCTGTAAGTCAGTTTGTTCTGCAGTGCGTAGGCGTATTCGACGTAGCCGATTGAGCCCTTGATGCGCTGTACGTAAGCAGCCACGCCTTCATTGCCCTTGCCGCCGACACCTGCCGGCCATTTGACCGCCTTGGCGTTGCCGATCGAATCCTGCCAGACTTTCGAAACCTTACTCAGGTAGTTGGTGAAGATCCAGGTCGTCCCCGAGCCATCGGCCCGGTACACCACGGTGATCGCCGTGTCCGGAAGGGCGAGGCCAGGGTTCTCCTTGGCGATCGCGGCATCGTTCCACTTGTTGATCTTGCCGAGGAAGATGTCGGCTAAGACGGTGCCGGACAGTTTCAGCTTGCCGGCTGCGATTCCCGGTAAATTGACGACCGGAACGACGCCGCCCATGATCATCGGGAACTGCATCAGGCCGGACTGGTTCAACTCTTCAGCTTTGAGAGGCGCATCGGACGCGCCGAAGTCAACCGTTTTGGCCTGGATTTGCTTGATGCCGCCGCCCGAGCCGATCGACTGGTAGTTCAGCTTGACACCGGTCTCTTTGTTATAGAGCCAGGCCCACTGGCCATACACCGGGTAGGGGAAGGTCGCCCCGGCGCCGTTGATGGTCGCCGCGGCCAGAACCGGGCTGCCGCACAGGAGCAAGGCTGCCAGGGTCACCAGGATGGTGCGGAACAGGGCGGTGATTTTTTTCTTCATGGGTATCTCTCCTCACTATATTATCCGTTGAAGTTGGAGGCGAGTTTGCTGCGCGAATGTTAGGAGTTTATTAGGGGAGGGTGAGAAGTCAATTAATTGCGATGGCCCTGGTCATTTTCACGGCGGCTGGCCCCAGGGGTTATCGAGGTGCACAGCGCTCAAAAACTGGGCAAGCGTGACTGGATTGTTGGTCTTTTCGAATACGGTGCGCCTGATTGTTGAACCTTGGTCAGGCCAGCCTTTTTAAGCGACGAGAGGGTTCATTGCGCCACGCATTGATTGTCGCCTGGTTCGCGCCTTATTGAGGGAATCCAGTACCCGGAATCCAGAATAAGTACCGACAATCACGTGGGGCCGCAAGTTTTTTCTGTCTGCTGGATACTGAATTCTGGATACCCCGTGGCTTGCCGCGGGGCCATTCATTGGGGACCACCCCTGGGCTGTTGTGAACGGGAACGGCCCGACAGCACTCCTGTGCCGGTTTCGAGCGACGGAAAACTCAATCTGCCGCCAGCGTGATCGTGAAAACACTGCCTTCGCCCGGGTTGCTGTGAACCGCCACCTTGCCGTCGTGCGCCTGGACAATGTGTTTGACGATGGCCAGACCCAGCCCGGTACCGCCGACGTCCCGGCTGCGGGCGGCATCGACGCGGTAAAAACGCTCGAAAAGCCGCGGCAGGTGTTCTTTGGCAATCCCAACTCCCCAGTCCTGAACCTTGATCATCACCTTACTGGCCTCCTGCCACCCTTCAACGGTCACCACACCCTCGGCCGGGCTGTACTTGATGGCGTTGTCCACCAGGTTGATAATCGCCTGCTCGAACAGCGGAGCATTGACGCGCGCCTGCAGCTGCTCCGAGCAGAAAAGATTAACCTGGATCTTGTGGGCGGAAGCGGCCGTGGCACAGGTTTGCAGGGCTGATTCAAGGATCGGCAGCAGGCTTTCCCGGGTCCGCGGCATGTCTTCCTTCTCGGTGTCTCGGTCGAGACGGGACAGGGACAACAGGTCATCGACAATCACATTGAGACGGTCGGTCTGCCGACTGGCGATCTCCAGAAAATGGCGGTTGTCGGCCGGGTTGTCCATGGCGCCGTCCAACAAGGTTTCAACGGCGCCCTTGATCGCTGTGATGGGGGTCTTCAACTCGTGGGAGACGTTGGCGACGAAGTCGCGGCGCAGGTTCTCCAGGCGCCGTAGGCGGGTGACGTCATAAACGACAATCAGTGCCCCGATCTGTTGGCCGAGAGCGCCGCGCAAGGGTGTCCCATGGGCCTGCAGGTTGCGTTCTTCGCCCTTGTTCAGCACGGTCAATTCAGCTTCGACGGGTTCGCTGCTGGAGAGCGCACGTTCTACAAAACGGTGCAGGTCCACCTTGCGGGTGACCTCGCCGATCAGCCGGCCCGGCGCATTGGCCAGGTCGATCTGCAGCAGTTGGGCCGCGGCACGGTTGATGCGCAGAACCACCTGGTTGGTATCGACGGCGATGACGCCTTCGATCATGCTGGCGAGGACCGCTTCCTGCTCGTTACGCTGGCGCAGCACGGTGCTCAGCCGCTCATCCAGTTGGGCCGCCATGCTGTTCATGGCTTCGGCAACACTGCCGATTTCCACGACCGGCGAGATCGGCAGATGCTGTTCCAGGTTGCCCTCGGCGAAACGCTCGGCGCCTTTTTGCAACTCCCCCAGCGGTCGGCTGATGCGGCGTGCCACGACCAGGGCGACGAGTGCGGCAACCAGGGCCACGACCAGGCCGCCGCCGACCAGTCTCAGGGTGATCTTGGCCAGGGTGCGCTCGAGCTCGGCAATCGATATGGCCGCCCGCATGCTGCCGATGATCTGACCATTGTCCAAAATCGGAATCGCCACGTAGAGCATGTTCTGGCGCAAGGTCTGGCTGAAGCGCTTGGCTATGCCGATCTCCCCGCGCAGGGCCTGGGCAATCTCCGGGCGGGTGACATGGTTGTCCATCTGCTCCGGCTGTTTTTCCGAATCACCGATGACGTCACCGTTGATGAGTATGGCCGTGAAGCGGGTTGCCGTGCTGCTGCCGAGCTCTTTGCAGAGGCGATCGACCTGGTCACGGTTGGCCAGGGACATCTGGCCGCTCAGCTGTTTGGCGGCGAGGATGGCGCGGGTTTCCAGGTCTTGGGTTGTCTGGCGGGTATGAAACGTCTCGATTTCTCGAGAAATGCTCCAGCTGATCGCGATCAGGGCGCACGTGATGATCACCAGGAAGGGAGGGAATATCTGCCATGCGAGTTTTTTGCGAGTCATAACAAGAGATCCTGATGATTGAATGCTGAGGGTTGAGTCCTTCGAAAATTCCGTCGGCGCCCGGCCTCCGGTATTATTCCTTGAGACGGTACCCGACCCCGCGCACGGTTTCGATATAATCACCGCAAGAGCCGAGTTTCTTGCGCAGACCGACGATCTGCACATCGACGGCCCGGTCGGTGACGGCATAGTCCTCGCCATGGATCGCATCGACGATCTGCGTGCGGTTGAAGACCCATCCGGGTCGTGATGCCAGCAGCATGAGAACCTTGAACTCGGTATAGGTCAGTTCGACAGCCTCGTCGTTAGCGACGACCTGGTTGCGTCCGGGGTGGATGTAGAGATCGCGGACCCTGATCGGTTCCGCATGGCCCGCGCCGGCTTCCGGCTTGTCGCGCCGGCGCAGCACGGCCCTGACCCGGGCGAGCAGAATCTGGGGGCTGAACGGCTTGGGGATATAGTCATCGGCACCCAAATCCAGCCCCCTGACGATATCATGCTCCTCACTTTTGGCGGTCAGCATGATGATCGGACATTCCTTGGTGTCAGGGGCCTGGCGGAGCAGGCGGCAGACATCGGTGCCGTCCATTCCCGGCAGCATCAGGTCGAGGAGCACCAGGTCGGGGCGGAGGTCCCTGGCCTTCTTGTACCCTTCTTCGCCGCTCGTGGCGCACTCCACCCGGAAGCCGTTCTTGACCAGGTTGTAGTGGATCAGCGCCAGGATGTCCTCTTCGTCTTCGATGACCAGTATCAGTGACTTGTTCATCGCTTTGTTCTTTCTCGCAGGTGATTCGCCTGCATAGCTGACAGCCAAAGGTCCGTATTTGATTAAACTGTTTATGGCTGCAGCCGTTTGTATCAAAGAGGGCAGTGTGAATTCGCAAGCCAGCCTTCTGGAAAAATAACAGAGAACTTAGCGGTTGTTAACATGTTTGTGCAAATGTAAGGCTCGTGAACAGATTATGCACCTGATGCCATTGGAAAATCCATTTCCAAACCGATACCACCAGATCGTCTGTGGCAGACAACCCGGTTGGCCTGAGCCAGGACTCCTCCAGACAGGTCAGCTTGGCTCCCGGTGAGTGCTGGGGCTCAGGCAACCGTTACCCACCTGCCACTCTTCACCCTCTGTCCATAACCAAAGGTCCCAATACCTTTGCCAGCTATAAAGAGACCTCTGGCCAATTGCCGGCCGCCCATATGGTGAGAAAATACTAATACGGTGCGGTGGCCACAGTGGCGTAGTGAGGAGCGTGCCCGGCTGGCCGTCGCCTGAGCAAGCAGAAAGGAGGTATTCACATGGCCACGCACAAAAATATCGTCAGCACGATCTTATTGAACATCATGGTCGTTGCAACCGTGATGGCTGCTCTGGTCGCCATGCCTGCCTGGGCCGGAAATGGCAATGGTGCCGGGGAAGGCATTACGCCACTCTCCGAAGTGGAGATCACTTACCTCAACTTCGTGCGGGAAGAAGAGAAACTGGCCCGGGATGT
>JAHEDT010000117.1 GCA_024641085.1 Geobacteraceae bacterium
ACTTCCTGATCGTCGCCGATTTTATCAACTGGGCCAAGAACCACGACATCCCGGTCGGCCCCGGTCGCGGCAGCGCTGCCGGCAGCCTGGTCGCCTATGCGCTCAGGATCACCGACATCGACCCCATTCCCTATCACCTGCTCTTTGAACGCTTCCTCAATCCGGAACGCATCTCGATGCCTGATATCGACGTCGATTTCTGCATCAACGGCCGCGAGGATGTCATTAACTACGTGCGGGACAAGTACGGCAGGGACAATGTCGCCCAGATCATTACCTTCGGGTCCATGCTGGCGCGCGCGGTCATCCGCGACGTCGGGCGCGGCATGGGGATGCCCTACGGAGAGGTCGACACCATCGCCAAGTTGATTCCCAACCCGACCGGCAAGAAAGTCACTCTCAGGGATGCCCAGAAGCAGGAGCCGCGCCTGCGCGAAATGATTGAAAAGGACCCCAGGGTCAAGAAGCTGTTCGATGTCGCCCTGTCACTGGAAGGCCTCACCCGCCATGCCTCGACCCATGCCGCAGGCGTCGTGGTCACGCCGGAGCCCCTGACCAATTACCTGCCGCTCTACGTCGATCCCAAGTCCCATGGCCAGGTCACCCAGTTCGACATGGGCTTCGTCGAGAAGATCGGCCTGGTCAAGTTCGACTTCCTTGGCCTCAAGACCTTGACCGTCATCAACAACGCGGTTCGCCTGATCCGCGCCGGCAAGGCGCCCGATTTTGACCTGAACCTGATCCCCAACGATGACAAAAAGACCTACCAGCTGCTCAGCCGGGGGGAGACCACCGGGGTTTTCCAGCTGGAGTCCTCGGGAATGAAGGAATACCTGATTAAGCTCAAGCCCTCCTGTTTCGAAGACCTGATCGCCATGGTGGCGCTCTACCGGCCCGGTCCTCTCGGGTCGGGGATGGTCGACTCATTCATCAAGCGCAAGCACGGGGTCGAGCGGTTCGGTTATGACTTCCCTCAGCTCGAGCCGATCCTGAAGGACACTTACGGGGTCATCGTCTACCAGGAGCAGGTCATGCAGATTGCCCAAGTTCTCGGCAACTACACCCTTGGCGGTGCCGACCTGCTGCGCCGGGCCATGGGCAAAAAGAAACCTGAGGAGATGGCCAAACAGAAGAAGATCTTCCTGGACGGCGCCAAGGACAACCGGTTGGAAACCAGAAAAGCCGAGGTCGTATTCGACCAAATGGAAAAGTTTGCCGAATACGGCTTTAACAAGTCCCACTCGGCGGCCTATGCCTATGTCGCCTACCAGACCGCATATCTCAAGGCGCACTACCCGGTGGAGTTCATGGCTGCGCTGCTCACCGAGGACATGGAGAATACCGACAAGATCATCAAGAACATCAACGAAATCCGCAATATGGACATTGCCATTCTCCCCCCCGACATTAACGAGTCGAGCCGTGATTTTACCGTTCACGCCAAAGACATTCGTTTCGGCCTGGGGGCGGTCAAGGGGGTTGGCAGTGGGGCTGTCGAGGCCATCGTCGAGGCGCGCGCGGCCGGGGGACCCTTCGAATCCCTGCACAACTTCTGCGAACGGGTCGATTTGCGGCGCGTCAACAAGCGCGTCGTCGAGGCCCTCATCAAGTGCGGGGCCCTGGATTCGCTGCAGAAAAAGCGCGCCCAATTCATGGCCGCGCTCGAAGAGGCCATGGAGTACGGCCAGAAACTTCAGCGGGAAAGGGAATCGGGCCAGGAGTCGCTCTTCGGGTCCGACCAGATCATCACCCAGAACGGCCATGCCTACGGCCAGCTGCCCGACCTTGAAGAATGGGCGGAGAATGTTCTGCTGGCCAACGAAAAGGAAGCCATCGGCTTCTACATCACCGGTCACCCCCTGGCACGACACAGCGATGCCATCAAGCGCTTCAGTACCTGTGATACGGCCGGTCTCACCGAGCGTGCCGACAAGGAGGAAGTCAGTGTCTGCGGTATTGTCACCGGCATCAAGCTCCTGAATACCCGCAAGGGCGACCGCATGGCGTTCGTCACCCTGGAAGACCTGAGCGGCTTTGTGGAGATGGTCGTTTTCCCCGAGACCTACACCCAGTGCGCCGACCTTTTGAACAGCGAGCAGGCTTTGCTGGTCAAGGGCTCTGTCGACGCGGGCGAGGATGCCTGCAAGATCCTGGTGAACGAAGTCCTCTCCCTCAAGGACGTCCAGGAGCGCATGACCAGGCTGGTTCATTTTCGTTTGACGACTCCCGGGCTTGATGAGCAGCAGCTGCACTCGTTAAAGGAGATCATGACTCGCTATCGAGGCGAGTGCGAAGCGCTGATCCACCTGGTCGTGCCCAATCGGAGCGAAACCGTGATATCATTACCGGACGAACTACGCCTTCAGGCCAGCGATGAATTGATGGATGACGTTGAGAAATTGTTCGGTTATAATGTGGTTACTTTCGAATAGGCTTGACCCAACGACCCGGTCGCCGATGAACTGACAGGAGCCTGCTGATGCAGTTTTTTTTGGATTTTGAAAAACCCCTCGTCGAGCTGGAACAGAAGATCAGGGAGTTCCGGGATTATTCAACAGACAGTGTTGACTTTACCAATGACATTAAGAAGTTGGAGAAAAAAGCTGAGAAACTGCGTGATGAAATATTTACCAACCTGACCCGCTGGCAGCGCACTCAGTTGGCCCGTCATCAGGCGCGCCCCTATACTCTCGACTACATCAAGCACATCTTCACAGACTGGTTCGAGGTCCATGGTGACCGCAACTTTCGTGACGACCCGGCGCTGGTCTGCGGTTTTGCCCGACTCGACGGTGCACCGTGTGCCGTGATCGGGCACCAGAAGGGGCGTGACACCAAGGAAAAGGTCTATCGAAATTTTGGTATGCCGAACCCGGAAGGCTACCGCAAAGCGCTGCGCATCATGCAGATGGCCGAACAGTTTCAGTTGCCAATCTTTACTTTTGTCGATACGCCGGGGGCTTTCCCGGGGATTGGCGCCGAAGAGCGCGGCCAGGCGGAGGCCATCGCCCGCAACCTGCGCGAGATGGCGGCGTTGACTGTCCCGGTGATCGTAACGGTGACCGGGGAGGGCGGCTCTGGCGGCGCTCTGGCGGTTGC
>JAHEDT010000030.1 GCA_024641085.1 Geobacteraceae bacterium
CCCATACGGACCTCGGCGAGCGCCCGCAGCAGTTCCGGATCGCGCTGTTCCACCAGTTTGGCGAGAGGGTCCATGATGCTCCCCTCGGTGAGCGCCTTGACAAAGGTCCCACCGCCCTGCCGTGAATCTAAAAAACCCATCGCCTCGAGGACCATGATCGCCTCGCGCACGGAAGGCCGGCTGACACCGAGCATGGTCGCCAGTTCGCGCTCCGACGGAATGCGGTCCCCGGGTTTGAGTTCTCCCCTTGAGATCAGCTGCTTGATCTGGTTGACAATTTCTTCGGAAATTTTTTTGGGCCGGATCGGCTCGAGGACAATGGTCATGCCTTTTCCCCACTCGCTATTTGGTATGACCAATTTCTAGCATAACAGGGGGGCTTTTACAACGACAAAGCGGCCGCAGATTAACGCCGCCCGCTCTTGTAGCGCTTCAACCAGCCTTGCAGGTACTCCTCTTCATGCTCGAGCTCGAAGGCATTGATCAAGCCACGGCGCAGGGCCACAGCCACGGCCCGGTTGCGCAGGTTGAAGGCTTCACCGACCTTGTCGCTCTGGAACTGCTCCTGGTCGAGACTCAGCTTGCCATAGAGGGAATTGAGCCGGCTTTGCACACCGCGACGTGAGAGATAGCGGCGCTGGGCGATGAGGTTGTCGGTCAGGCCGAGGGAGATATCGATCAGGGCCTCGAATTCGATATCGGACAGTGCTGTCTGGCTGTGGCCGGTGCGTCCCTGGACCTTGCGCACTTCCGGGTCGATCCAGCATTGGTCTTCGAACAACACCGTGCCCATGGCAGTCATGATCCGCTCGCGCGGACTCGACTTGAGGACATAGCCGTACACCGTTTCCGGCGGCACGATCTTAGCCAGGGCCCGCACATACATTTCATCCTTGAACTGGCTCCAGAAGACGATCCGGGCCTGCGGCTTGCGCTCCCAGAGAGCTCTGGCGAAATCGACGCCATTCATCAGCGGCATCTGGATGTCACTGATCACCAGGGGCTTTTCGTGGGCCAGGGCCAGTTCAAAAGCGACCTGCCCGTCGGGCGCGTGCTCAACCACGCACTCCTGGTCCCAGTCGCTGACCATCTGCTTGAGAAACTCGAAATCCTTGGGGTTGTCTTCAGCTATGACCAGGGCATAGGGGGCCATGGCAGCATCTCCTTTGTCATTCTTTTAAAGCGGCAACACCAGTTCGAAGCGCGTCCCGCTGGAGAAACGCGAATGCCGCCAGCTGGCCTGGGCCCCGATCGCGCGCGCGCGCTCTTGAATATTGTGCAGCCCCCGACCTCCGAAGGTGGTCGGCATCATGGGCGTTTGGTTGAAGCCGCCGCCGTTATCCTCCACGGCGACGACCAGGGAGTGGTTGCGCAGCGCCATGTTGACCTCCATCTGGCTGGCATGGGCATGACGCAGGACATTGTTGACCGCTTCTGCAATGATCCGGTAAACGGTCACCTGGGCCAGGCGCGGCAATTTGAGATCGACAGCATCGTCATCAGCCATGAAATGGTAGACAGGTGAGCCCGGCGCCTTGCAGGCTTTTTCCAGCAGGGATTCGACCGCAGCCGACAGACCGAGGATATCGAGGGTCTGAGGGTGCAGGTTGTCCATCACCGCCCTCAGGTTGGCAGTCGCCCGCTGGAGGTCCGCCTCGATCCAAGCGGCCTCCTCGCCACAGGCAGGGGTTTGGCGCAGTTGTTCGAGACCTCGCCCGACAGCCGACAGATCGGCGAGGGTCTGATCATGGATGTCCATGGCAATTCGCCGGCGTTCCTCTTCTGCCCCTTCGAGCAGTTTTTCCGCTGCCACGACCCGGATCAACTGATCGGTCATGCGGTTGATGGAAACCGTCAGGCCGTCGAGTTCGTCACGAACCTCATCGGGAGCTTGCGGCGGTGAAAAATCTCCATTGGTGATGCGCACAGCACTCGCCGAGAGGACATGGATGCGCCGCAGAATATTCCTAGCAAAGGCCAGCGAAAGCAGAATCCCCACCAGGATGGCAATACCAAGCACGACAATCGTGACAAAGGTCGTTTCTGCCACCAGGGCGTCGAAATCCTCACCGTGCAGTTCACTCATATCATCGCGCTGCTGGTTGAGTGCGTTGAGTTGCGCCGCAATCTCCGGGCGCAGTTCGGTAAGGGCGGCATCAAAGCGCTCGAGGAGAATCCCCTGCTCCGGGTTCAAATCGGCAATCGTCTTCCGCAACTGGCCCAGGTCCTCGATACCCACCTGCCCGGATTCCTGGAGACGATCGATCGACATGATCAGGTGCTGGTGCAGGTTGGCGATCAGCCCCAGGGCCCTGGGATCCGGCACCTGGGCCTGGGCCAGGAAACGCACCAGGCCATGCATGCGCTGGGAGGCCATGTCCGCTTCCGCCAGGGCAATGAATGCCGACTTGAGGTCCTTGGCGTGTTGACGCTTGGCCGACATGTCCCAGTAGGTGTACTGCAGGAAGCACAACAGCAGGGTCATCAGGCAAAGCACCACGGCGGGCGCCAGGATTATCTGGTGTTTCAGAGCGAGTCGCATAGGCAGAAAATATCACAGATTCCTGACCTGAGCACTGTGCAATCGCACAGTAGCGTGCGCATCAGGGCGCTGATTGACATAAATTTCATTATTTTTGCCTCTCCAGGTAAACCGATGGCCACAGAGGTGCGTCCAATTGAACAGATTCCCGGATTTAATGGCAACAGCAGACACCCACCCCGACAAGGAGATTCATCATGCACACCCTGAGAACCCTGGCCTTGGCACTCCTGCTCACAAGTCTGGCCATGACCCCGGCATACGCTAAGCGCCATGGCGGGGACCGGCCGTTCAATCTTGAAGGGGGCAGGATGGAACAGTTTGAACAGCTCAAGGAAACTCTGGAATTGACCCTGCAACAGTAAGCGGAGATTCGCGCAATTCTCACCGAGAGCATGCAGGAGATAAAGGCCCGACGGAGAGAGCTTCGGGCAACCCGGGCTGCGGTTCGCGACGTATGCGCCGCAGCGACTCTCGACGAGTCGCGCCTGCGGACACTGCTCCTCAGGCAGTCCGAGTTGCGTGCCGAGCAGATGGTTGCTCAACATGCGGTGCGCGCCAAGGTCAAGCAGACCCTGACCGCTGAACAACAGGCAAGGTGGGAGGAACTCCGCAGGCAGCGCAGGGGTCACCGGGGCGGGCAAGAGGCCCCCGTCCACACAAGTCAACCGGAGCGCGGTGCAACGAGTATGTGATCCTGCAAAGGGGCCGGCCACAGACAGGGGCATGCGAACGGCTGACGAGCTGTGATCACTGTTTAAAGCTTGAGGTTACGCCAGTCGACGGCAGCATAATCCGCGAGGAGGGCCAGGGGGATGAACGTATCCAGTTCATGCCAGGTGCGTCCGGTCAAGGCCCGGGAAAAATCACCAAACAGGGTCACTTCTTTGGAAAAAACCTCCCGAAATCGCCAGCGCAGAACCTTGCCCGGCAAACTCAACGGATCGCCGGCGTGCAGTGTACAGACGGTCCCGTCGAAATCTTCTCCGCTGGTATCGATGTTGGGCAAGCCGTGCAGCCGGCAGGTCATCGGCCTGGCCGCATACACCAGGCAATAGCCGTTCTCATCGAGCAGTGGGCACGGAGTCGGGTCCTCCTCGGCCATGGAGGTCCACTCATCCTCTGGCAGGGCGTTCAGCAGATAGGGCGGTTTGAGTTCCGGCCAGCGCTGGCACAGCTCGGACAGCCGGGGACGACAGCGGTTGACGACCCCGATCTGGACATCGCCAGACAGATCGGAGAAAGCCTGCTTAAGCAGCCAGGCATCGAGCAGGGTGATATCGAAGAGGCCGCGGCAGCAGGCGCTGCAGCCACCCCGGCAAGCCAGGGACGAACCGCCGGCCTGCAGGCAGGCCGAGAACCAGGAGTCCACATCCGTGAGCAGCCGGCGATAAGCATTGAGAGAGTGGGTCAGCATAGATCGGAGTTTTTTGGTGTCACATTATCAAGCACGGCATGGCGGGATTCTCGCCGGAGAACTTGATCCAATGCCGCAGGTGGTTTTTGGGCGGAGCCGCGACAACTCAGGCATGAGCCGCACCCGCGGCCTGAGAGCTTGCCAAGCTTCTGATTACCAGTATTATATAGTCATTCATATCAACAGGCTACCACCTCTTCTTCCGACGAAGTTGCTACGCCATCGCTGAAATGGACAAGCTTATGACCCTTGCAGAACTCGCCAGCTACGATGGCCGTGACGGTCGGCCAGCCTACATTGCTGTGAACGGCACGATCTACGATGTCACCTCCAGCCCCCGCTGGGAAAAGGGCTTTCACCCCCCCGACCACCAGGCGGGACAGGACCTGACTGAAGAACTGGGCAAGGCGCCCCATGTTCGCGCGGTGGTTGAACGCTTCCCCGTCGTGGGCACCCTTCAGGAAGAGGCGCCCTCACCAGGGGCGGGGGGACGCGGCACACTCGTCGTGGGGATCATCATTGCGGCCGTGGTCCTTGGCATAGCCATCTTCCTGGCCCTTTAGCGGGAACCTCCGTTGCGGGGGCAGTAAAGTCAGGTTTTCAACTGAAGACCAGGTCGGCATCAAAAACCTCTGGACGCCAAGCAAACCCGCGACATCCTGGGCTGTCGATTTGAGCCGCCGGAGATGCTGCAAGGCAAAAAAATCTCACCGCCACGTTTTGCCTGCTTGATTTTTCCGGTTTCCTCGGTTATCCTCCGCGCCATGTTCCGCTTCGTGATTTTACTCGTCAGCATTATCTGGGCCAGCCTGCTGCTTATTTCCTGGAGCAGCCCGCCGGATTCAGCCGCCCAGCAAGCTCCGCCCGTCAAAATCGCCTCCTGATTCCAGGGGGCTTTTTCTGTTGCCCTGCCGCACGTCTTCTTATCCGGCCCTAAGCTCTGCAGCGCGCTCCCTGACGGGAACCACGCCGGGCAAATTCCGCATCGATCGCATTGAGCACTTCCCACTTTTTAAGCGACCAGAGCGGTGCCAACAACTGTCCCCGTGGCCCGTCGCCTGTCAGGCGGTGGATCAAGGTGGCCGGGTGCAACCGCTCCATGACATCGACGACCAGTTCGACATATTCGTTCATTGCCAGCAGCTGAAACTTGTTGTCCGCATAGAGGCTGCCGAGCGGCGTGTTTCGCAGCACATGGAGCAGATGCAACTTGACGCCGTCGATCTGCAGCTCTGCAAGCAGGTCGGCTGTTGTCAGCATGTCGGCCCGGCTCTCGCCGGGCAGGCCGAGAATCACGTGAACACAGACCCTCAGGCCGCGCGCCCTGGCCGCACTGTATGCTTCGGCAAATGTGGCATAATCGTGGCCGCGCTGCAGCCAGGCGAGGGTCCGGTCATGGCTGCTCTGCAGCCCGAGTTCCAGCCAGAAGTAGGTTCTCCGGTGATATTCAGCAAGCAGATCCAGAACCTCGTCGGGGACACAGTCGGGTCGGGTGCCCACCGCAAGGCCGATGACCTTGTCGACGGCCAGGGCCTCATCGTAAAGGGCCCGCAACCGATCCACCGGAGCCAGCGTATTCGAAAAAGGCTGGAAATAGGCCATATATTGATCGGCTTTGTACTTACGGCTCATGACTTCTTTGCCCTGTTCGATCTGCGCGGCAACGCTCAGCTTGCGCTCGATGCCGACCGCCCCGGCCCCCCCGGGATCGCAAAAGAGACAGCCATGGCCAGACCGGCCGCCATTGCGGTTTGGACAACCGAAACCGGCATCGATAGAGATCTTGTGGACCCTCACACCGAAGCGGTTTTTAAGGTGTTCGGAAAAAAGCTGGTATGGTTTCAATGACATGACAGGACTATGCCATCGTCACCCTTCGAGGGCAAGGGGGCAAAGATTTTTCAGCGATTGCAGTGCGGCCCCTGCTTGATATAATAAAAAAGTTTTCTCACCCACCCAAGGAGCACACCATGGCGCACCTGCTGGTCATTGACGATGAAGGTGATATCCGCCACCTCTATGCTGCCGAACTGGAAGACGAGGGGCATACCGTTGTTACCTGCGCCAACAGCAAGGAGGCGATGGAACAGCTGCGGGAGAAGGCTTTCGATCTGGTCGTCCTCGACATTCAGCTCGACCAGGAAAACGGCCTGGAACTACTGCAGAAGATCGCCCGTATGCGGGAGAGCACCCCGGTGATCCTTTGTACCGCCTACAGCTGCTACAAGGATGATTTTTCCTCTTGGCTGGCAGAAGCATACGTGGTCAAAAGTTCCAACCTCGACGAGTTGAAACGAGAGGTTCGACGCATCCTGGCAAAATCCTGACATTATCCTGAGAACCTTCAAGGGTTTGAGGAGACGTAGTGAAAGCAGTCATCATGGCGGGAGGCTTCGGCACCCGCATCCACCCCTTGACAATCAGTATGCCCAAGCCGATGATCCCCTTGATCAACCGGCCGATCATGGAGCATATCGTCGTCCTGCTCAAGCAGCACGGCATTACCGACCTGATCCTGCTGCTCTTTCATCAACCTGAGATCATCAAGAAGTATTTCGGCGACGGCAGCGAATTCGGTGTACATATCACATACGTGACGCCGCTCGAGGATTACGGAACAGCGGGCGCCGTCAAGGCCGCATCCCGACATCTCGATGAACGCTTCCTGATCATCAGCGGCGACCTGCTGACCGACTTTGACCTGTCCAAGGTGATGGCGTTTCATGCCAAGAAACAGGCCCGGGCGACGATGACCCTGACGTCGGTGACTGACCCCCTGCAGTTCGGCGTCGTCATCACAGACAGACAGGCCAGGGTGACCAAATTCCTCGAAAAACCGGGTTGGGGAGAAGTTTTCTCCGACACCATCAATACCGGCATCTACATCCTGGAACCGGAGGTTCTCAACCTGATCCCCGAGGGGGAGAACCGGGACTGGGCTAAAGATGTTTTCCCCAAAATGCTTGAAAACGGCGAAGCGCTGTACGGATGCAATATGCCCGGCTACTGGGCGGACATCGGCAATCCAGAGGCCTACCTCGAGGCTTGCCGAGATATCTGTCACGGCAAGGTGGCCGTACAGATCGCCGAACCTCCACTCTCCACCGACAGCACCATCTTCGTAAGCCCCGATGCCCAGGTCGACGAGCAAGTAGAGCTCTCCGGCATGGTGGTGCTTGGCGACAACACCCGAATCCAGGGCAATGCCAGACTCAGCAACTGCGTGATCGGCCGCAACTGCCTGATCGAGGAGGGCGCCATCCTCGAGGACGCAGTCCTCTGGGACAATGTCTACATCAAGGCCGGCACCAGGATCACCGGCGCCAACCTCGGCCACCGCGTCAGGATCGGCCAGCGGGCGGTGATCGAATCGGGAGCCGTGATCGCCGATGAGACCATCGTCGGCAATGAGGTCAATATCCGCCCCGACGTCAAGATCTGGCCGCGCAAGGTCGTCGAGAGCGGGTCGACCGTGTCCACCAACCTGATCTGGGGAGAGAAGTGGCGCAAGAGTCTCTTCGAGGGCGCCGTGGTTCGTGGCCTGACGAATGTCGAGATGACCCCGGAATTCTCCGCCCGACTCGGTGCAGCTTACGGTTCGACCATCCCCAAGGGAAGTTTTGTCCTGACCGGTCGCGACGCTATTCGCTCATCACGCATGCTCAAGCGCTCCTTTGTCGGCGGACTGCTTTCCGCCGGGATCAATGTGCACGATGTCAAGATGATCTCGCTGCCGGTGCTGCGCTACAAGCTGACGACCTTCGGTGAAGTCGGCGGAATCCATTTCCGCCAGTCGCCCGAGGATTCAGCTGCCACGGAGATCATCTTCTTCGATGGCAACGGCAACGAGGTTTCCTCGACCATCGCCAAGGGGATCGAGCGCATCTACTTCAAGGAGAACTTCCGGCGCGCCCATCACTCAGAACCGGGCGGCATCGACGAATTGCCCCGCATCTACGACTATTATCGCGAAGGTTTCCTGCGCAACCTCGACGGCGCCTTGCTCAAGAAGGCCGCGGCCAAGGTGGTTCTGGACCTCAATCATTCGCCGGCAGCGGACCTTCTTCCCGACATGCTGACCGGGCTCGGCTTTGAAGTCACCGAACTGAATTCCCATGTCCACGAAAAACCGATGGACATGACCGTGAATGAATACGATGCTGCACTTGACCGTTTAAGCCGCATCGTCAAGACCCTAGAAGCTGATGCCGGATTCTGGATCGGCCCCTCCGGGGAGAAAATTCGCCTGGTCAGCGGCAGCGGTCGCGTTTTATCCAGCCGCGACGCACTCAACGCTCTGGCGGCCCTGGTTTGCGCAACGGAGCAGGACGGCTGTCTGGTCGTGCCGGTGGCGGCCTCCCAGACGGTTGACGAACTGGCCAAGGCCAGGGGCTTGACTGTTCAGCGGACCCGCTCCGATGGCTACTCGCTGGTTGAATCGGCGCGCAATCGCCAGGCCCGATTGGTCGCCTCGATGGATGACCGCTTCGGCTTCCCGGGGTTCCAACCACACTTTGACGGCCTTTTCACGGCCGCCAAGGTTATGGAACTCTGCGCCCGGTCGGGGCTGTCCCTGGACCAGGCCTTGGCCAGGCTGCCACGCCACACCTATCATCACCTGCAGCTGCCCTGTCCGTGGGAGAGCAAGGGGGGATTGATGCGGCGCATGAGCGAAGCGGCCGCCGACCAGAATGCAACGTTTACCGATGGGGTGCGGATTGATAACGACCGAGGCTGGGTGTTGGTCCTCCCCGACCAACATCGTCCGATTGTCCATATTCACGTGGAATCGACCGAGCAGGATGATGCCGACGACCTGCGTGATCTCTACCAGGAGCGGGTGTCGGGGTGGCTCAAAGAGCTGAGGCAGGGGTGAGCATCGTGATGCCGGTCAACACGGCAAACCATTTTCCGGGAAGAACCGGCCAGAAGGATCATAACTTTGTCTGAATTCCGATGGGACCCCCTCAAGGGGACCTGGGTCATTACTGAAAATCAACGCAGCCGCCAACCACGCGAATTTATAATCGAGCGTCAAAGGAGTTCGATAACGGTCTGCCCTTTCTGCCCGGGGCAGGAGGGCAAAACCCCGCGCGAGGTCTACGCACTGCGTCCTGGCGGTACGCAACCCAACGAACCGGGCTGGCAGGTCCGGGTGGTGCCGAACAAGTTCCCGGTCCTGAGAATCGAAGGGGAGCTGAACCGGCAGTCGACCGGCCTCTACCGCTCTATGCATGGCGTCGGCGCACACGAAGTCATCATTGAAACCACGGATCACCAGCGCAGCCTGGCCCAGCTGGAGGTTACCGAAATCAGTGCCGTCCTGCAGGCATATCGTGCCAGGCTCCTCGACCTGCGGCAGGATCCGCGCTTTCGCTACCTGCAAATCTTCAAGAATCACGGCATCGAAGCCGGCGCACCGCTGCCCCACTCCCACTCCCAGCTGATGGCCGTGCCGATCACGCCGCCGGTGACTCGCAGCGAACTGAATGCGTGTTTCGGACACTACCGCGCCACCGGCAACTGCCTGATCTGTGACCTGTTGGCACAGGAAATCGCCGATGGCCGACGCGTGGTTTTCAACGACGGCCGATTCCTGGTGCTGGCCCCCTATGCTTCCTGCTTCCCCTTTGAACTGAGACTCTTCCCGCTCCAGCACAATCACGATTTCGCTCTGCAGAGCGACCTGGAGCTGGCTGAGTGCGCCAGGGCCCTGCAGGAGATGCTGCGCCGTCTTTTTCGGCTGCTCGAGGACCCTCCCTACAACTACATCCTGCACACAGCTCCGCCAACCCCGGCAGAGGCGAGCAAGCCGGGTTATTGGCAGAGCCTGGGGCAGGACTATCACTGGCATATCGAGCTGGTGCCACGCCTCAGCCAGATCGCCGGTTTCGAGTGGGGCAGCGGGTTCTTCATCAACCCGCTGCCGCCCGAGGATGCGGCACGCTTCCTGCGTGCCATCGACCTGGAGCTCACACTTTAAATGTTGCAATTTCTGACGATGCAATGGAGTCTATTCGGGAATGTCTTTGCCCCTTGACCATACATTGATCATGAACCGCAAGGCGCTCGATGAACTGCGCCAAGCGGGGCTGAGCGATCTGGGCGCCGAGCTGAGCGATATCAACGCAGCCCGCAAACTCGCCCTCTGGCGGAAAGGCTCCGGAACGGGCCTCTATCTGCTCGCCCTGGTGACTGCAGCCTCAAGGCAGGTCGCGCTGCGCTACTTCGGTGAGGCGAACCTCGCACCGGACAACGACAAGGTCATTCTGGCAGGGCAAGCGCACCTTCTGCCGGAACTGGGGTCAGCCTACCGGGACTACCTGGACTGTTACCCCAGGGAAGAATTGCAACCGGCGCGTCAACCCGGGACGACGGCGGCGGCCGGCCTCTCTCGACTGCGCCTGCTTGCCGAACTTCATGTCCTTGAACTCCTGGTTGAAAACCCCGCGACGCAGGATTTTCATGACCTCTATGACGACACCGATCTGTGCGCCCGTTTTGACTATCATTCCTTGATCGATCGGCTCACCCGGCTGACCGGGACGCCGCAGGGGCCGCTCGTCCAAGGGCAAAGCCTGCCCGCGCTCCTGCGGGCGCCTATGCGTGCCGCCCCCCACAGCCTGGCTGGTCAGGTTGCCTACATTGCGCAGCACTGGGCCGCTTGGCTCCCGGAGCAGATCCTCTCGGCCCTGCAGCTTGCCCGGGCCATAACCGGCGAGGAGGGCCGTGTGCACCTGCCCGGCCCCGGGCCATCACCTGTCCCACAGTTCGGCAAGGGCGACGGCAGCGAGGCCCCGGCTTCCTTCACGGCGGATTTAGACTGGATGGCCAGCTGCGTCCTGCTCGCCAAATCGATCCATGTGTGGCTTGACCAGCTCAGCATCCGCTACCGGCGTGCCATCACGACCCTGGCCGAGATCCCCGACGAGGAGTTGGCCGGCCTGGCCAGCCAGGGATTCAATGCTCTCTGGCTGATCGGTATCTGGGAACGTTCCGTGGCATCGAAGCGTATCAAGCAAATGTCCGGCAACCCAGAAGCCGAAGCGTCTGCCTATGCCCTGCACGCCTACCGGGTGGCCGCCGACCTGGGTGGCGAGAGCGCCCTGCACGAGTTGGAGCAGCGCTGCCAGCAGCACGGCATTCGCCTGGCCTGCGATGTTGTCCCCAACCATACCGGGATCGACTCAGAGTGGGTCAGGGAGCACCCCGAGTGGTTCCTGCAGGGCGACCAGCCACCCTATCCGGGGTACGCGTTCAGCGGCCCGGACCTTTGTGATGCTGAGGGACTCAGCATCCGCATCGAAGACGGTTACTGGGACCACAGCGATGCCGCCGTGGTCTATGAACTCATCGAGCATAACAGTGGAAGGCGCCGTTACATCTATCACGGCAACGACGGCACACACATGCCTTGGAACGATACGGCGCAGCTCAACTTCCTGCTGCCCGAAGTGCGCCAGGCCATGAGCGACCTGATCCTGAATGTTGCCAGGCGCTTTCGCCTGATCCGCTTCGACGCCGCCATGACCCTGGCTCGCAAGCATTTCCGCCGCCTCTGGTTTCCACCACCGGGCGGCAGTGCCGGGGTGCCGTCGCGCTCGGTCTGCTGGATGTCCGATGCCGATTTCGACCAGGTCTTCCCTGTCGAGTTCTGGCGCGAGGTGGTGGATCGCATCAACCGCGAAGCCCCTGACACCTTGTTGATCGCCGAGGCTTTCTGGCTGATGGAGAGCTATTTCGTCCGCAACCTCGGCATGCACCGGGTCTACAACAGCGCTTTCATGAACATGCTCAAGCGCGAAGAGAACGCCAAATACCGCAAGATCCTCAAGGATATCCTCGCCTTCAACCCGGAGATCCTGAAGCGCTACGTCAACTTCATGAACAACCCCGATGAAGCGACCGCCGTGGAACAGTTTGACAAGGGAGACAAGTATTTCGGCGTTGCCACCCTGCTCGCCACGCTCCCCGGGCTGCCGATGTTCGGTCACGGCCAGATCGAGGGGTACCGCGAGAAATACGGTATGGAGTATCGCCGAGCCTACTGGCAGGAAGAACCGGATACCGGCTTTATAGCGCATCATGCACAGCAGATTTTCCCATTGCTGCGCATTCGACAACGGTTTGCCGGTGTCGATCATTTCTCACTCTATGATTTTGCCTCCGAGCACGGCATCGATGAAAACGTCTACGCCTTCAGTAACGGTCCACCCGGTGGTAAACTCCTGGTCGTCTACAACAACGCCGCACAACCCACAGCAGGTCGACTGCATCAGGCCGTGCCCAAGGCAGGCCCTGCACAGGAAGGGGCCGCGCACCCGATGCCGCCTCTCTGGCAGGAGCTTGGACTGGACCGGGATCGAGGCGGCTTCTGCAGGTTTCGCTCCATGCGCGGGGTTGACTACCTGCAGGCAGTCGATCAACTGCAGCACGGCATGACGTTGCAGCTGGACGCTTATGAGCACCAGGTCTTTCTTGATTTCCGACTGCTCGACGATGCCGATGGCCTCTGGCAACAGCTGGACGAGCGCCTGCAGGGACGGGCGGTTGCCGATCTTGATCGCGAGATGCTGCAGATGCGCTATCAGCCTCTCTGGAGTTTGTTTAACGATCTGCTCGACCCGGGGCGGCTGCATGTCCTGGCGGGAGCCTTGCTGGCAACTCCGCAGCCCACACCGCTCAAAAGCATGATTGCACAACTGAATGATGAACTGCAGGACTTCGCTGCCGCTCTGCACTCAGCGACAGGCGCTGCTGAGCCCCAACCCACCGGCACGATCGACCTGGGAAGGCTGCTCGCCGACATGACTGAGTGGCTGACAGAGCAGTCTGCCGGCAAACTGCCGTGCAGCCTGCTGGCCGAGGCGTGGAACGGAACACGCCGGCAGCCAGGACTCGGCGCACCAATCCTCAGCTGGGTGCTGCTGCAGAGCCTCGGCGTGGTTATTGGTGTTGACCGCGGCTCACGCTGCCTGCAGCAACTCCGTCAATTCGGTCTCGACCACGCCTGGCAGGTGAGCGCCGCGTCAATCGATCAGGAGAGAGACATATTCCTCACCTTGACTCTGCTCGAGGCCGCGGATCTTTCCCCCCATCCGGCCAGCAGCGAACCTGCTTTTGCCAGCGTGTGCAGAGATCCCGCCAACGCCGGATTACTCGGCATCAACACACATGCCGGCACGACCTGGTTTGTCGATGAGGGGATGGCGTCTCTGGCAGGGGCCGTCGCACTGCAGGCCGGGATCATGCCCCTGATACAACCACGGGCAGAGGGCCGCGCCAAAGGTCCGGCCACAGCCATCGCCGGAGTCCTCCGCCAGCGCCTGGCGCGCGCCGCGGCCGTTGGCTACCGACTGGATAAATTCCTCCGCCTGGGTTAGAATGCCGAGCTGAAATGAACTTCTCCTGCCACGAAATACGCCATGCCTGAACCAGCCCTGAAAGTACTCATGGTTGCTTCGGAGGCCGCGCCCTTCGCCAAGACTGGCGGACTGGCTGATGTTGTCGGCTCCCTGCCTCCGGCGCTGCAGAGCCTGGGCCACGATGTGCGCCTGGTCATGCCCTGGTATCGCGCCGTCCGCAAGGTCACCGGCCAGATCCGTGCCAGCCGGCGCAAGCTGTCTGTGCCGATGGGGGGACGCGTCTTCCAGGTCGGCTACCGTTCCGTGGAAAACCGGGGCGTTCAGATCTATTTCATCGATCTCCCGGAGTTTTACGACCGCCCCGGGCTCTACGGAGACATGGGCAGTGACTATCCAGACAATGCCGAACGCTTTGGACTGCTCAGCCGGGCAGCCCTTGAACTCACCCGCGAACTCGGTTTTGCACCGGATGTCATCCACGCCCACGACTGGCAGACGGGGCTGGTCCCGGTGTACTTGCGCCGACAGCTCTGGCGCGACCCGTTCTTTGCCGGCAGTCACAGTCTGTTCAGTATTCACAACCTCGGTTACCAGGGAGTTTTTCCTCTTGAGACCGCCCGCATCCTCGGTCTTGAGGCGTCACCGCTTTCACCCGAAGGCCTCGAATACTACGGTCAGATCTCCCTCTTGAAGGGCGGCATCGGCTTTGCCGACCAGGTCAATACCGTATCGCCAACCTACTGTCGGGAGATTCAGACCCCTGAAAGCGGCATGGGCCTCGACGGTCTGCTGCGTGCCCGGTCAGACCGACTGCACGGCCTTTTGAACGGGCTCGACGAAAACCTCTGGTCACCGGCCAGCGACCGGGCCCTGGCTCACAGCTATGCGCCGCGCAAACTCTCCGGCAAGGCCTTGTGCAAAACAGCCTTGCAGCAGGAACTCGGCCTGCAGGCTTCTCCACGGACCCCGTTAGTGGCCATGGTCACACGGCTCGACTCCCAGAAAGGGGTCGAGCTGGTCCTGGAGAGCTGGGACAGGATCCTGTCACGCAGACTGCAGTTGGTGATTCTGGGCACCGGCAATCCCGACTTCGAGCACCGTCTGACCGCTGCCGCTGCTTACTACCCCGGCCAGGTGCGCGTGCTGCTGCGTTTCGACGACGATTTGTCGCGACGGATCTATGCGGGCAGCGATCTGTTTCTGATGCCGAGTCGCTATGAGCCGTGCGGCCTGGGTCAGTTGATCGCGCTGCGCTACGGCTCGGTGCCCCTGGTGCATGCGACCGGCGGGCTGATCGACACGATCGTCGATCCGCAGACGGCGGCAGGCCATGCCAACGGCTTCGTGTTTCGTGAATACCGGCACAGCAGCCTCCTCGAGGGACTCGACCGGGCTCTAACGGCATACGCTGTGCCAAGAGAGTGGCAAAAGCTCATGCGGCAGGGGATGACCCAGGATCTGTCCTGGACCCGGGCCGCCGCGCAATACGTTGATCTCTATCGATTGTGTACAAAGGACTGACCATGACGGATGAGCAGGAGAACAAGGTCGAACCGGGGCCCATGGAAGAAACAACCAGACCGGAGCGCTTCCCTGAACTAGCCGAGCTGGAGGAGAAGATCCAACGGCGCCTGCGCAGCAATCAGCGTTTCCTGGAACGTTTCATGGATGAAGACTTCGATGACCTGGATGATGATGACATAGGCAACAGCGATGACGATGACCCGGAGCAGCTGGAAGAGCTCTAGGGGCTGCCGGGCCATGAGGCGCGCTGGCAATTCATGGCATGCTTGAGGGCTCCGTCCTAGGAACGGGCCAGGGTGTCCAGATAGTCCTGCCACTCGGTCGGCAGCAGATCGCGCTTGCGGGTGTTGCACTCCTTGCAGGCCGGGACACAATTGCCGCGGGAACTCCGGCCGCCGCGCACCAACGGCACGAGATGGTCCAGCGTCAGTTCGCTCGGCTCAAAACGTCCGCCGCAGTAGTAACAGAGGCCGGCCGCAATCCGGTTGCGCCACCATTGGGAGCGCCTCAGTTCACGGGCTTTCTGCCGTTCGTGGCGCAATTGCTCTTCGGGGATGTCGCAGAAAGTATTCATGGGTTTTAGAATACAGAAGTCAGAATACAGAATATAGTAAAAAGCTTGGCCGCACATGGTTGCCAACACCGCGATTCTTGCCCGGCAAGAGGCTGGTGGAGGTGCTATCCTGTGTCCTGTATTTCTGCTTTCGTCTTTCAAACAAGGATGACTTGATGAACATACTCATCGTCGGAGCCGGCCAGGTTGGCTACTTTCTCTGTGAGCGGTTGTCCCTGGAAGGGCACGAGGTTACCCTGATCGATCGCGACCAGGACAATCTCAATGCCGCCCAGGACCGGCTCAACGTGCTTGGCATCCTCGGCAACGGGGCCAGTGCCGAAACCATGGAACAGGCCGGCATCAAGGACGCGGACATCGTCATGGCGGTCACCGATCTCGACGAGGTCAACATTCTGGCGTGCCTGCTGGCGCGGGAATACGGCGTCCGCAAGCGTATTGCACGCGTCAAGAGCATCGATTACCTGAGCCGCGGGGCAGTGCTCTCCAAGGACAAGCTCGGTATCGACCTGATGATCAATCCAGACGATGCCGTTGCCGACGAACTGGCCAACCTGGCTGGGCGGGCCGGGACTTTCGATGTCGCTGAATTCGTCGATGGTCAGATCCAGTTTCTCGGTTACCGCATCACCGAAGACAGCCCGTTGTGCGATTTGACCCTCAAGGAACTGGGAGAAATTCGCGGCATGTACCGGTTCGTCGTCGTCGCGATTGCACGCCATGGCCACACCATCATCCCCCGCGGCGAAGACACCATCCAGGTTGGCGACAGCATCTTCATCTTCGCCCACAAGGAAGAGCTGCCTGCCATCCAGTACCTGTTGCAGATCAAGGAAGACAAGCGTCGGGGCGCCCGCAAGGCCTTCATTCTCGGCGGTGGGCGCATCGGCCTGCGCGTTGCCCGCAACCTGGAGCAGCGCGGCTTCATCGTCCGCCTGGTGGAACGCGACCAGGACCGCTGCGAGAAGCTCTCGGCCAACCTGAAGAAGACCATGGTGATTCACGCCGAAGGGACCGACATCCGCGTCCTGCTCGACGAGGGGGTCGCGGATGCCGATATCTTCATCGCCGCCACCGAAAACGACGAAACCAACATCCTCTGTTCCCTTCTCTGCAGGCGTCATGGCACGAACCGCACGCTCTGCCTGGTGAATCGCCCGGAGTTCCTCGACCTGGCCCCGTCCCTGGGAGTTGACGCCTGTGTCTCGCCGCGCCTCGCCGCGGCGGGGGCCATTCTCAAGTTCGTCCGGCGGGGCAATGTCATCTCCCTGGCAACGATCGAGGGCAGCAATTCGGAGGTCCTCGAGATCGAGGTAAAAACCGGCAGCATGCTGGTCAACACCCCGCTCAAGGAGCTGCACTTCCCGCGCGGCGCTATCATCGGCGCCATTGTTCACCAGAAGGGCTATGAAATTCCTGATGGAGAGAGCCGCCTCAAGATCGGCGACCGCGTGCTGGTCTTTGCTCTGCCCGAGGCACTGGCCAAGGTGGAAAGGTTCTTCGAATAGATGAACATCACCCTGACCCTGCGTATTCTGGGCGCGCTTCTGCTCTTTTTGGCCATCGCCCTGCTTCTGCCGGTGCCCATTTCATGGCTCTATGGTGATGGGGCCGCCGCAGCCTTCATCCTCTCGGCCGTCATATCGGCAGCCTGCGGTGGCCTGCTGTACAGTCAGTTTCGTTCCGAAACCGATCTCTCGGTCCGCGAGGGCTTTGCCGTGGTCACCTTTGGCTGGACCTTCTTTGCCCTGTTCGGGGCCTTGCCATTTGTTTTTACCGGTGCGGTCCCCTCGTATATCAACGCTTTTTTCGAAACCATGAGCGGCTTCACCACCACCGGTTCGACGATTCTTACCGATATAGAGGCGTTGCCGCCAAGCCTGCTCCTGTGGCGTTCCCTCACCCAATGGCTGGGCGGCATGGGAATTATCGTGCTCTCCCTGGCGATCCTGCCGATGTTGGGTGTTGGCGGCATGCAGCTGTTCAAAGCCGAGGTCCCCGGACCGACTGCCGACCGCCTGAAGCCTCGCATCCAGGATACCGCCAAGCTGCTCTGGGGGGTTTACGTACTGCTCACCGGCGCCGAAGTGGTGCTGCTCATGGCTGGCGGCATGAGCCTCTTCGACAGCGTCAACCACTCCTTCGCCACCATGGCCACCGGCGGCTTTTCAACCCGCAACGCCTCAGTAGCCGCCTATGGCAGCGCCTACATCGATTGGGTAATTACCGGCTTCATGTTCCTGGCGGGGGTCAACTTCTCCCTCCACTACCTCGCACTGCGCGGCAAGATCGGGGATTTTCTACGCAACGAGGAATTTCTCTTTTACACCGTCCTGGTCGTGGCCGGGACGTGCCTGATCGTCCTGCTCAATATGGGTGAGACCTACCCTGACTTTTTCGACAACCTGCGCTTCAGCGCTTTCCAGGTGGTGTCGATCATGACCACCACCGGTTTCGGTACCGCTGACTATGAGCTCTGGCCGGTGCTTTGCCAGTATCTGCTGGTCTTTTCCATGTTCATCGGCGGCTGCGCCGGCTCCACCGGAGGCGGCATCAAGGTCGCCCGCATCCTGCTCCTGTTCAAGCATGCCCAGGTTCAGGTCTTCCGCCTGATCCATCCACGCGCCGTGCGCCTGGTCAAGCTCGGCGAACGACCGGTGGACAAGGAAGTGATGCAGTCGATACTCGGCTTCTTCGCTCTCTACATGGGGGTCTTCGTCGCAGCCTCCTTCATCATGGCCGGGCTCGGCATGGATCTGCCTTCGGCCGGCGCTTCGGTGATCGCCACCCTGAGCAACATCGGCCCGGGACTCGGCTCGGTCGGACCGGTCGACAATTTCGCCCACGTCCCGGCTTTCGGCAAGCTGGTACTGGCCTTCTGCATGCTGTTGGGGCGCCTGGAGCTGTTCACCGTGCTGGTCCTGGTCTTTCCGAGTTTCTGGCGAAAATGACCCTGCCATGTCGACCGGACCTGAAGCCGTCCGCGGCAAATGGCCGCCCTTACGACTTTTCATCTACCTGCTTGCCGCACTGATTTTTGCCATGCCTGTCCGAACAGCCCTCGAACATCACTTTCTCTACTTCCCCGAATCCCGCCACGCGGCGACCCCGGCGGATGTGGGGCTGGCCTACGAAACGATCGATTTCCCGGCCGCCGACGGGACCCGGCTGAGCGGCTGGCTGATTCCGGGACGGCCCGGCGCGCCAGTGGTGCTGTTCTGCATGGGCAATGCCGGCAACATCTCCCACCGACTGGACACGCTGCAGTTGCTCCATGGCCTGGGTGTCGCCGTGTTTATTTTCGATTACCGGGGGTATGGAACGAGTGCGGGGACAACGAGTGAAGCCGGGACCTACGATGATATCGCCGGTGCCATGGAGCTGCTGCACAGGCGCGGCTGGCCGCAGCAGCAGACGATTATCTTCGGCCGCTCGCTGGGTGCTGCAGTTGGCCTCGAAGCCGCCCTGCACGCCCCGCCGGCAGGCTTGATCATGGAGTCGGCGTTTACCTCGATCGCCGCCTTGGGCCACCACCACTACCCACTGCTGAACCTGCTGCTCGGCTGGCTGATCGGAGCAAAGTACGACAACCTGGCAAAGATCTCCCGGCTGCAGAGCCCCCTCCTGCTGATCCACGGCAAGAGCGACACCATCTGCCCGCCGTTCATGGCCGAGGAGCTTATGACAAGGGCGCCCAGGGACAAGCAGATACTCTGGATTCCAGGGGCCGATCACAACGATGGCTTCGTCGTCGGAGGGGAACCCTACCGGAACGCTTTGCGCCAGGGCATCACGCGCTGGACCGGGTTCCCAGCCAACGGCAACCAGTAAACCGCCAAGCGGGAGACAACCCCAATCCCAATCAACAAAGCTCTTGACGCAAAGGGAGCAGGCCCGCCGCTCAGGACAACCTGCCATTCCATTCAGCAGCCCGATGTGCAACTGCGCTCACCCGGCCCACTCAGCAGGCTGGTCAGCTTTATTTCTGTTTCCGCAGAGCCTTGTCAATATCCTCGGTTTTGCCGATAAGGACCAGGACGTCGCTGTCCTTGATCAGGTAAGACGGCGGCGGTGCCGGCAGGAACTGGTCGGTCAGGATATCCTTGATGGCGATCACTGTGACATTGAATTTTTTTCTCAGGTCCAGCTCGACCAGGGTTTTGCCGATGAAATGTTTCGGCGGATCGGTTTCAGAGAGGGAGTATTCCTCGGCGAGTGGAATGAACTCGAGGATGTTCGGACTCGACAAGTTGTGGGCGATTCTCCTGGCCATATCCTTCTCGGGGAAAATGATATCGGTCGCGCCGACCCGTTCAAGAATCCGTCCGTGATCTTCGTTGACCGCCTTGACCAGAATGCGCCGCACCTTCAATTCCTTGGCATACAGGGTAATCAGGGTCGAAAGGTGTGAGCGGTCCCCGGTGGAGACCACGACGGCATCCATCTCCGCGAGCCCCTGGGCACTTAAGAACTCCTTGTTGCCCGCATCGCCCAAAATCGCGTAAGCGCAGATGTCCTTGACGGCCTGGACCTTCTCCTTGTCGGAGTCGATGGTGATGATTTCATGCCCGGCCTGATAGAGGGCGGCGGTTATATGAAATCCGAAGTTGCCCAAGCCGATCACGCAGAATTTCTTCTTCATAAGGTGTCTCCTCCGGTTTACCCGATCATGATATTTTCTTCGGCGTACTGGGTTGCATGACGGCGCATTCTCCCGGCGATGGCGAACGCCACGGTCAGAAGGCCGACCCTGCCTGCGAACATCAAGAGGATGATGATCCACTTGCCCAAAACGCTCAATTTGGCCGTCGCGCCGATCGACAGACCGACGGTCCCGAACGCTGAGAAGGTTTCAAAGAGGTAACTCAGGAACTCCCGCTTGTTTTCATGCGCAATATCGGGCGCCTGGACGATCAGCAGGCCAAACAGGGCAATCCCGATCAGAATGCTGGCCAAAATCACCAGCGCCAGAGCCTTGGTGATGACATCCGTGGGGATGGTCCGCCGGAAAATATTGGTATGAGGACTCCCCTTGAGACGGCTGTAGAAGATCGCTAAGAACAGCGCCAGGCTGGTGGTCTTGACACCCCCGCCCGCAGACCCCGGGGAAGCGCCGACGAACATCAGGAAAATCATCAGGAACAGCGTTGGTGCACGGAGCACATTCAGGTCGATGGTGTTGAACCCGGCGGTCCTGGCTGTCACCGATTGGAAGAGCGCCGTCCACACCCCTTCCATCAGAGGCCTCCCGGCCAGGGCACCGTGCATTTCAAGCCAGCCGATCACCACCGCCCCATAAACAATCAGGCAACCGGAGGTGACCAGAACGATCTTGGTATGCAGGGACAGTTTCACCTTCTGCTTTCTATGTCGGACACGGATTCGGCCCACCTGGAGCAATTCCCGAATCACCAGGAAACCGATTCCACCCAGGGTAATCAAGGCCATGATGGTCACGTTGACCAGGGAATCGTTGCGGAAGCCAACCAGGTTATCGGGGAAGAGGGAAAACCCGGCGTTGCAAAAAGCGGAAATGGAGTGGAAGACCGCTGAGTAGAGACCGGGCCAAAACCCGAGTTGCGGAATGAAGGCCGCCGACAGCAGAACGGTTCCGACCACTTCGATGATCAAGGTCATGATGACGATGTCATTGATCAGTTCGCGCCACGAACTGATCGGCGTGTGCATCAGCGTCTCGTTGATGATCCAGCGGCCGCGGGCACTGACCCCGACCCGCAGGTAAATGAACAGGTAGACCGAGAATGTCGTGATACCCAGCCCGCCGATCTGAATCAGCAACAGGACCACGCCCTGACCGAACAGGCTCAGCCTGGTTCCAGTATCAACCACCACCAGACCGGTGACACACTGTGCGGAGGTCGCGGTAAACAAGGCGTCCAGGAAGGACAGCGGACTGCCGTTGGCCGCCATTGGCGTCGCCAGCAACACGGCCCCCGTCAGAATAGCCAGGGCATAGGAAAACATCAGGGCTTGTGCAGGAGAGAACGCTTTAACCCTCATTAAAACCGTGCGCATACTCATCTTTGCTTCAAGGCTTTCTCTTGACGCAACAGGTTATCGATGCCGGGAGGATGACCACTGCGCAAAAACCTCCCCAAGGATCATGATAAATATACCAGCTTCTGGGGCCCGAAGCACTCATGCTCATGAGTTTAAACATCCTCACCCCTGCCCCCAAACCCTGCAGACCACCGCCCGGGGCATCTGGCCGGCATTGTAAATTAGGAGCGACGGCCCAGGCTCCGGCGCGGGCTCATGGGACTTCAGGCAGGGGGCATCCAGGGCAACCGGCACCTCGACCAGAGGCACTGAAGGCGCACAAAAAATGGCCCCCATCCAATGGATGGGGGCCCCCCTGTCGAACAAATAACAATCCCTCTCTTCGTATCAATCAGCAAGCCTGCAAACACAAGCGATATTTGTTGCGGTTATGATACACAAGCCCTCTCACAAATTTCTCACAGCGCTTGTGTACGGCAGCAACCATCACGTCCTGGTCAGTGACCAGTCTTTTTCAGGCCCCGGCCAGCCAGCCCTTCGGCAGGGAGATCCTGGCAAAATCATCTAGCGCTTCCTGCACCTCATCTCCGTTGAAGCCTTCCCTGATCAGGGCTTCAGTGTATTGCTTGAGCGCCTGTTTGGCCTGACCGGGATTGTCTTCCGCCAGGCACAACTGGTAGAGCAGCCGGGAGACACTGTCGTTAGCGGGGTCGTAGCGCAGGGCCCCGCGCAACAGCTTGGCGGCTGGCTGGTAGCGCTTGCTCTCAGCGAGCAGGCGGGCAAAGGTCAGGCTGGTCTCCAGGTAAAGCTGCTCCATGTCGTTCTGAAACACTGAAGCCGCGTCAACGCCAAAGCCTCCCGGCAAAAAGGTGCCCTGCCAGAGGCTGAACGCCGAGGAAAAAGTGATTTCCGCCGGCC
The DNA here is from genome assembly GCA_024641085.1 of Geobacteraceae bacterium. Lineage (GTDB taxonomy): Bacteria > Desulfobacterota > Desulfuromonadia > Desulfuromonadales > BM103 > JAHEDT01. The sequence continues at coordinate 22,362 of JAHEDT010000030.1, forward strand.
AGAAATCGCCGGCCGCAACCTGCTGGTTCCCCTTGCGGGCCAGGCGGCGAAACTCATGGCAGTCAATCCGGGCATTTTCCAGGAAGAGATAGCCACGCTTGACCACCAGGTACTTTTTACTGTCGATCGGTTCAAGGACCTGATCAAGCGTGCGCCGCACGCGTGACAGGAGGGAGTCAAAGCTCGAGCGAGCCCTGCTTGGCGGGCTGTCCGGCCAGAGTGCCAGTTGGACCTCGTCCTGGGAGACCTTGCCGTCAGGTGCAGCCAGCAGCATGGCCATGAGCTGGCGTTGCGCCGGGCTGAACTCCTCGTCCCAGGAGAGCCGATGATCGTCAATGAGCAATTCACATTTGCCAAGGGATTTGATGATGAGCTTTGGCGTGTCGATCTCTCCGGCGGGCATGGCTCCTGGATCAGGCGCCGCTGTCTCGCGACTTCTGCCGCGGCGCAAGAGTGTTTTGACACGCGCCAACAACAGTTTCGGCGAGAAAGGCTTCGTCATGTAGTCGTCGGCACCGACCTCCAGTCCGGCGACAATATCATCTTCTTCGGTTTTTCCGGTCAGCATGAGGACCGGTAGTTTGCTCATCCATGGATCCTGACGAACGGCACGGCAGACATCCAACCCGTTCATCTCCGGGAGGTTGAGGTCGAGGACGATCACATCCGGTGGATCCTCCTCGATCTGCTGCAGGGCAGCTTCACCGCTCTGAACAACCGAAGTCCGGTATCCGGCTTTGTCCAGGCAGGAAAAAAGCAACTCGCAAACGCTGGGATCGTCTTCGACAATCAGGACATATGCCCTGTCCATGAGAATACGGACCTCTCGTAAAAAAGTTAGCGCAGCAAAGCGAAGCCCATCTGGCGACCTGTTCTGCCATGATCGCGCCGATAGGAAAAAAATGTCTCCTTGTGACAGCAGGTACATTCCTTGACGATGTCAGCCGCGGTCCGTTCGACACCGGCCTCATCAAGCTGGAGCAGAGTGCTCTGCTGCAAATCCAGCTGCCAGTGGCCAAGACTGGTCTCCGTGGCAATTCTACCCCACTGGTCGGTCCCCTGGCGAAAGGCGTCGCGCACCGGGCGGTCGACCTCGTAACTGTGAGCGGCGATTCCAGGACCGATCGATGCACAGAGATTCCCCGGCAGGCAGCCAAAAATCTCCTGCATTGCTCTCACTGTCCGCCCAAGCAGGCCGGCGGCAGTGCCGCGCCAGCCGAGATGGATGACCGCGGCGACATGTTTTTGCCGGTCGTAAAGGATGACCGGGAAACAATCGGCAACCAGGATACCGATCAGGATATTGTGCTGGTTGGTGATAATTGCATCGCTATTGACGCGCTGGAAATGGGACACTTCGGGATTGGGCTGGTCGATCACCAGTATTTCACTGCCGTGAACCTGATTGACCGTCAAAAGCAGGTGTGGCTCCAGTTCAAAAGCCCTGGCGACGGCAGCCCGGTTGGCGTCCACCTGCGACGGCTGGTCACCGGAATTGAAACCGAGATTGAGCGAGTTGAAAGGTGGCCGGCTGCTGCCCCCATTACGGGTGGTGAATCCGCACACCAGGTTGTCCCGGTCCGCCCAGGCCGGCTGCAGGTAATGAATTTTGCCCTGTTTAACTGTTTTCATGTGATGTCGTTTCAACCGGCCCCGCATACAAAGGGATATCGAGGTCGGCAGGCTGGTGGTGATATTTTTCTTCCAGGTAACTGAGTATCTCCTGCAGTTCAGGTGGCAGTGCCGCCTGGAACAACATTGCGGCGCCGTCCGGATGGTCAAAACCGAGTTGCCAGGCATGCAGGAACTGTCGGCCCAGTCTCCCCACCATCTGCTGTAAAGCACCGTCGCCGAGGCCCCTGATCCGGCTGCTGCCACCATAGAGCGGGTCGCCGACGACCGGACAGTTCAGCCCTGCCAGGTGAACCCTGATCTGGTGGGTCCGGCCGGTTTCCAACCGCAGGTCGACCAGGCTCAGTCGGTCGGCTTCATAACGGCGCAGCACCTGCCAGTGGGTGACCGCATGACGGCTGGTACGCGCTTCGGTTGACATCTTCTTGCGATGGACCGGGTGCCTGCCGATCGGCTGGTCAATGGTACCTCGGGCCGCCGGCATCATGCCGTATACCAGAGCCCGGTAGCGCCGCTTGATCGTGTGGGCCTTGAACTGCCTGGCGAGAGACTGGTGAGTGCGATCGTCCTTGGTCGCGACCATGACTCCGGAGGTGTCTTTGTCGAGCCTATGCACGATGCCGGGCCGCAGTTCACCGCCCACCCCGGAGAGATCCTTGCAGTGATGCAGCAAGGCGTTCACCAGGGTCCCGCCCTGATGACCCGGGGCGGGGTGCACCACGAGTTGAGCAGGCTTGTTGACAACGATCAGAGCCGCGTCTTCGTAAAGCACGGTCAGCGGGATATCTTCTGCCTGGGCCGTGGGGGCCACCGGCTCAGGCAGGACCACGCAAATCTTTTCGCCTCCTCGCAGCTTGGTGCCGGCCTTGCTCTTGACGCCGTCCAGGGTCACGGCACCTTCATCAATCAGGCGCTTGATCTGCGAGCGTGTCAGCTCCGGCAGGCTGTCATCCAGGAAACGGTCCAGCCGCACTGCCACGTGCGCAGCAGTGACCTGAAGACAGCATGGAACAGGCCGACTGCTTACCAGATCGAACTCTCGATCTTGCCGGCCTGTTTGATCATGACATCGACGATCGCCCGGTCATAAAGGTGATCACGGTCGGTCAGATCAGGAGAAACCCGGCCATAGAAATGCTCGCGACCTTCATCCAGTTCGGCAGCCAGGACATCAAAAACCGAATCGTTCTTGATCCCCTCCTTGACCTTCTCCTGGTTATAAAGGGCGATATCCGAGACAATGGCACGGGCTAATCGGAATGCCAGCTTAGGGTTATCTACCAGTTTGGCCATGAGACCTCCACATTATGCAGTGAACAAAATATCGTCACGGGTGGAGCACACCCGCTTACCTAATCCTTGAGCGGCAGAGCGACGAACAGATTCGTGTCACCACGCTGCAGGAGCAGCAGGGCGCTGTCCCTCACCCGTGCCCTCTGGCGGGCCGTATACAAATCAGCCAGCGTCTTGACCACATGATGGTTGATCGCCAGGACCAGGTCTCCTTGCTGGATGCCGGCATTGGCGGCAACGCTGTTCGGTTCAACCTCCGCGACGCGAACCCCCGCTCCGGTTTCCTCAAAGCTCATACCGACCCAGGGGGCGGATTCTTCCGCATATGGCTGCTGGATGGCAGGTTGAGCCGTTTCATCACGCGCCACGAGAACGACTATGAGTGTCAGACGCGTCGCCTCACGCAGCACTTCAACCGGGACGCGTTTGCCGAGCGCCGAACTCGCGACCAGCAATTGCAATTCCTTGACAGTGCGCACCGGCTTGCCGGCGAAGCTGAGCAGGACATCACCGCGTCGGATCCCAGCCTTTTCTGCCGGGGTTCCAGGCAGCACGCGGGTCACCAGGGCGCCGGTCACCCGGTCCATGCCAAAGGATTCGGCGAGGGCGGCATCCAGCGGCTGGATGCTGACCCCAAGCCAGCCACGGGTGACTTGTCCGCTGCTGATCAACTGGTCAGCGATCAGCCTGGCCAGGTTGATTGGAATGGCAAAACCGATTCCCTGACCGCTGGCGACGATCGCCGTGTTCACGCCGACCACTTCACCGTAAATATTCAGCAGTGGTCCACCCGAATTGCCGGGGTTGATCGAAGCATCGGTCTGGACGAAATTTTCATAGTCCTCGATCCCCACGTCAGTCCGGCCGGTGGCCGAGATCACTCCGACCGTCAGAGTGCTGTCGAGGCCGAAGGGGTTGCCGATAGCCAATGCCCACTGCCCCACCTTCAGCCGGTCGGAATCGCCGAGCACGGCAACCGGCAGCGGCCCTGCAGCATCGATCTTGATCACCGCCACGTCGGTTTTCGGATCAACACCGACGACCTTGCCAGGAAACACCCGCTGATCAGTGAGGCGGACCTTGATTTGTTCCGCCCCGGACACTACGTGCTCGTTGGTCAGAATATATCCGTCCTCGCTGAGGATGAACCCCGAACCGAGGCTGCGCTCACGCTGCTCAGCGGGAGGAGCGGGCAAGAAGTCGCCGAAGAAATCCTCGAACAGAGGACTGATCCGATCGACCATCCGTACCCGTTCGGCACTGATATTGACGACCACCGGAGTGACCTTGTCCGAGACTTCGATAAATGCTCTTTGCGAGAGCAGCAGTTCGGCAGCCGGGGCCTCCACCGGCGGCGGCGAAACCTCCTGTCGCACAGAACTCGTCAGGCTCGTCTCTGGCCGTTCGTTGCAGCCGCCGACCACCAGCCACGGCAACATCAGAAAAACACAGCCGGACAACCTGAAAAAGAGCTTGAACATCTGTTCCACATCCCTCGTTTACGACTCAGCAGGTTAGCGAAAGCAAGGCCTTATGTCAATCTGGACCGCTTGCTCTCTGCCCGGACAGGCCGCCATGGGTTGCAATCATGGCCAGCAGTTCTTCATGGCTGCCCTGCCAGTCGGCCTTGAAGTGAGCCTCCGGACGATGAATGCGCCAGGGCGTCAGCAGACAGGTCTGCATGCCAACCTGGCAGGCAGCGAGATCGTGCAAGGTATCGTTGCCGATCATCAGGCAGGCGGCAGCAGGGATGCGCAGCCGGTCCAGAATCTCTTCGAAAAAGCCCGGATTCGGCTTACAGAAATGGGCCGTTTCATAAGCGGTCACATGATGAAAGGCACCACCGTCCAGGTCTCCCCAGGCAATACGGGCATCGATCAACGCCCGTGGGAATATGGGATTGGTCGCCAGCACGACCTGCCACCCCCGCTGCAGGGAAGCTTCGACCAGGCGTGGTGACAGGGGATGCCCGGCAACCAGGTGCCGCAGGGATTCAAGGTCTTTGCGGTAGAAGCGCTCCAGGCTGGCCGCATATGCACCAGGCGACAAAGCCAATTCCGACTGTAGCACGTCGAGCAGAATGCACTCGAGCGTTTTGCCGGCATCGGTATTGGCAAACATGGCAGCGACCGCATGGTGCAGGGTCCGGGTCGCCCGTGCGGGGTCGACCTGATCGCTCATCTGCTCCGTCAAACGCAGCAGGTAACTCGGCACGAAGCGGTGCATGTCAACATCGATCAAGGTTCCGTCAAGATCGAAAAAAACCGCCTGGATGTTGTCGAGGTCGAGTTGTTTCGGCCTGATTTTGCGCATAAATGACGAGAACATGACAATTAAGATATCATGACCCGTCAGGCAACGACCAGCACACATTTCCGACAACCTTGACATAAAGGGATTTTTCTTTAATCTTGACAGAGTCCGAAAGGGTGAACAAGGCACAGACTGTCACCAGATTCCTAGGAGGAGGCTTATGGCAAAACGTATTGGAGTAATCCTGTCCGGATGCGGCGTCTATGACGGCAGCGAAATCCATGAAGCAGTCATCACCCTGCTGGCGATTGACCGGGCCGGCGCAGAAGCGGTCTGCATGGCTCCTGACATTCCGCAGATGCACGTTATCAATCACCTGGCCGGAGAACCTGCCGAAGGAGAATCCCGTAACGTGCTGGTTGAATCAGCGCGCATAGCCCGCGGCAACATCAAGGATATTGCCAAGGTCAAGGCTGCCGAGATCGACGCCCTGATCCTGCCGGGCGGATTCGGTGCGGCCAAGAACCTCTGCGATTTTGCCGTGAAGGGCCCCGACTGCTCGGCCAACACCGAGGTGGCCCGCCTGATCAAGGAGATGTATGCCGCACAGAAACCGATTGCTGCCGTTTGTATCGCACCGGCGGTCCTGGCCAGGGTGCTTGGCAATCCAAGTGTCGCGCCGCAATTGACCATCGGCAACGACGCCGGCACCGCTGAAGCGCTCCAGAAAATGGGGAGCGAGCATGTCCAGTGCCCTGTCAGGGAGTTTGTCGTCGACCGCAAGCACAAACTGGTCTCAAGCCCGGCCTACATGCTTGCCGGCCGCATTTCCGAAGCTGCAGAAGGTATTGAGAAAACCGTCCAGACATTGATTGGTTTGACCGAATAACCCAACGACCGCCGGAATTTCGGTTACACTGGATTGTGAAGCAGGAGAGCCCGGGAGCGGGTCCGCGAAGCGGGATTCTCAGTGCGCCCTGTTGCTCTGTGGCCAAGTCTTCAGTTTTGACGATATCGCATTTTTATGCCCCGACTTGCCCGGCCAGATCTCTGGTCATGCAAAGTCGGAGATTATATCCGGCCACCCGGCTGGAGGGTCCTATCATACTTTAGCAAGGAGTGAACCATGACCAAGTACCGCTGTGTAATCTGTGACTACATCTATGACCCGGCTGAAGGCGACCCGGGCAACGGCATCGCCCCCGGGACAACTTTCGAGGACCTCCCCGATGACTGGGTCTGCCCCCTCTGCGGAGCTGACAAGAGCAACTTTGAGCCGGTTTGAATGTCTCGTTGACCCCCATCGCATCTGTTCCAAGCCCGCCGGCTTCGCCGCAAGGGTTCAGGGTCTGGCGTCCCGGCCTGATGGCCTACCGGGACGCCCAGGCCCGCCAGGAACAGCTGGTTGCAGAGCGCCTGATCTGGCCGTTCGACCTGCTGATTCTGCTGGAGCACCCCCCGGTCATCACTTTTGGCCGCAATGCCAGGCAGGAGCACCTCCTCTGGAGTGATGCCGCCCTTCTGGCCGCGGGTATCGACTGCGTGACAAGCCGTCGCGGCGGCGACATCACGATGCACCTCCCCGGGCAGATGGTCGGCTATCCAATCGTTGACCTGAACCACTACCAGAGAGATCTGCACCGTTTTTTACGCCTGCTGGAGGACATCCTCATCAGGACCCTCGCCGACCATGGCCTCCAGGGGGAAGCCCTGCCTGGGAAAACTGGCGTGTGGATCGAGGGTCGTAAAATTGCATCAATTGGCGTGGCAGTCCGGCACTGGATAAGCTATCATGGTTTTGCACTGAACATTGACAATGACCTCTCTGCGTTCAAGGCCATCATTCCCTGCGGCCTGTCAGGCATCTCCATGACATCCATGAGCAAGGAACTCGGCAGGCCGGTTGACAAGCATGCCGTTGCTGAGTCGCTCATCGGCCACTTCGGCAAGCTAATGAACAGAACTCTACTCGGCAGTTACCATGACACGACCACCGCGCAAACCTGACTGGCTCAAGGTCCGCTTCCCGGCCGGCCCGAATTATGCCAGGATCGACCGCCTGCACCGCGAACAGGGGCTGCACTCTGTGTGCCGCAGCGCTGCCTGTCCCAACCAGGGAGAATGCTGGGAACAGGGGACCGCCACCTTCATGATCCTGGGGAACCATTGCACCCGTGACTGTGGTTTCTGCAACGTCGTCCACGAGACACCGCTGCCCGTCGATCCACAGGAGCCTGACAAGGTTGCCCGGGCCATCGCCGAACTCGGTTTGCGACATGCCGTGATCACTTCGGTGACGCGTGACGACCTTGCCGACGGCGGCGCGGCCCAGTTCGCAGCGGTCACCCGCGCAATCCAGGCTTGCAGCTCACAGTGCCGCGTCGAATTACTGATCCCGGACCTGCAGGGCAACCACGACGCCCTGGAGGCCATCCTGGCTGCCGGGCCGCAAGTTTTGGGGCACAACCTGGAGACGGTCCCCAGACTCTACCGAGCCGCCAGGGCGGGCGCCGATTACCGGCGATCCCTGGAACTGCTATCCGCCGCCGCCAGGATTGCCCCCGGGATCCCCACCAAATCAGGCTTGATGCTTGGCATGGGGGAAACCAGCGACGAGATTGTCGACGCCATGCAGGACCTGCGCCAGGCCGGCTGTGCGATGCTGACCCTGGGGCAATACCTGCAACCGACCCGAAACCATTTGCCGGTCATCCGTTACATCGAACCGTCTGAATTCAAGGAGTTACACCAGGCAGGGCTCCAGATCGGCTTTACCCATGTCGAGGCTGGCCCCCTGGTGCGCTCTTCTTACCACGCCGCAGAACAATTTGAAGGGGATGGCCATGACCAATCCTGACCTGATTTACGAAACCATCATTCTCGGTTCGGGGCCCGCAGGGCTGACGGCCGCGATCTATGCCGCGCGCAGCCGCTGCTGTCCCCTGTTGATACACGGTATACAGCCGGGCGGGCAACTGACCACGACCACGGCAGTCGACAACTTCCCTGGGTTCCCCGAGGGGGTAGACGGGCCTGATCTGATGGACAAAATGCGCCAGCAGGCGGAACGCTTCGGCACTCAGTTCATCGAAGGCGAGGTGACCAAGATCGACTTCAAGGAGCGGCCGTTCCGGCTTTGGATGGGCGACGAAATTTATCGCTGCCTGTCGCTGATCATCTCCACCGGCGCCTCGCCCAAGCTGCTCGGCCTGGGCAACGAAGAATCACTCTATGGTCGCGGAGTGTCCGTGTGCGCGACCTGCGACGGCTTCTTCTATCGCGACCGCGAAGTGATCGTGGTCGGCGGCGGTGATACCGCCATGGAGGAGGCCGTTTTCCTGACCCGGTTTGCCAAGAAGGTCACCGTCGTTCATCGCCGCAATTCGCTGCGGGCCACGCCGGTCCTGGCCGAACGAGCGCTGACCAACAAGTCGATCAGCTTCAAATGGGACTCAGCGGTCACGGAAATCCTCGCTGACGCGAGTGGCGTCACCGGGGCCCGCATCAAGAACCTCAGGACCGCAGAGGAATCGGAAATGCCCTGTGACGGCATCTTTATCGCGATCGGCCATCAACCGAACACCGATCTCTTTGCTGGCCAGTTGGATATGGACGACGATGGTTATCTGCTCACCAAGAACGGTACTGAAACCAGCGTACCCGGGGTCTTTGCCGCCGGAGATGTGCAGGACAACCAGTTTCGCCAGGCCATAACAGCCGCAGGGACGGGTTGCATGGCGGCGATCCAGGCCGAGCGTTTTCTCGATGACCTACCTTACGATCCGAGCCTCTCCTGCCAAAAAGGGGTGTGCAGAACCACAACCTAGGACTTTTTCGCCAATATAGAGAGCGGCTGCATCGCAAACGGACCCCGATGCTGGAGAGGATCCTTCCCCGGTCGAGGTTCCGTTTGCCTGAACGATACCCTCCTGATATAATTCTGAAGTTTTCATCTCTTCCTGACAGGGGAATCAATGAGTATAACCAGCAATGTCAGCCCACAGTGGCTGGAAGAGCAGTATCAACTTTGGGCATCCGACCCCGGGCAGGTTTCACCTGACTGGCAGGCTTTTTTCGAGGGCTTCGACCTGGCCCGGCAGACGCCGACGGCCGACCGTGACCTGGCGGCCAAGAATTCAGCCGTCGACTCGCTGATCTACCGCTACCGTGACCTCGGCCACATGATTGCCCACACGGACCCGCTCTCCACGGCCCAAACAGAGTCTGCAGAGCTGAATCTGGCGGCCTTCGGTCTCACCGAAGCCGACCTGGACAGGACCTTCTACCCGTTGCGTTTCCCCCAACAGAGTGCGCCACTGAGTGACATCATTGCGTTGCTTAGAGAGACCTATTGCGGGGAAATCGGGGTGGAATTCATGCACATCCAGGACCCGGTGAAGCGTGACTGGCTGAAACAGCGCATGGAGGGGAATCGCAACCGCCCTGAATACAGTCGTGACACACAACTCCACATCCTCGAGAAGCTCCAGGAGGCGACTCTCTTCGAAACATTCCTGCATCGTAAATTTCTCGGTCAGAAACGTTTCTCCCTCGAGGGTGGCGAAGTCATCATCCCCGTCCTCGACAGCCTGCTCAATCAAGCCGCACAAAGTGGCGTCAGCGATCTGATCATGGGGATGGCCCACCGCGGCAGGCTCAACGTGCTGGCCAACATTTTTCAAAAACCCCTGGAGAATATCTTTGCTGAATTCCAGGATAATCTGGAACTCGCTTTTGTCGGTGACGGCGACGTCAAGTACCACAAAGGCTATTCCACTGACCTCACACTGCCATCCGGACACCACATTCATCTCAGCCTGGCCGCCAATCCCAGCCACCTTGAAGCCGTTGACCCGGTGGTCATCGGCAAGTGTCGGGCCCGGCATGTCGGTTATGGCCCAGGCGGCAAGAAGCGGGTTCTGCCGGTCCTGATTCATGGCGACGCAGCTTTCGCCGGTCAGGGGCTGGTCGCCGAGGTTCTCAATCTCTCCCGGATTGACGGTTACCAGACGGGCGGCACCTTCCACCTGGTACTCAACAACCAGATCGGCTTCACCACCTCGCCGGCCCATGCCCGCTCAACACTCTACGCCACCGATGTCGCCAAAATGCTCATGGTGCCGATTTTCCATGTCAACGGCGAAAATCCCGAAGCGTCCGGTTTTGCAGCCGAAATGGCCCTGGAATATCGCCAGCGTTTCGGTGACGATGTTGTGTTGGAAGTGATCTGTTATCGCCGCCATGGCCACAACGAAGGGGACGAGCCGTTTTTCACCCAACCGCTGATGTACGAGAAGATTCGCCAGCGGCCGCCCCTGCACGAAATCTATGCCGAGAGGCTCTCCAAGAATGGTGTGGACAAGCAGACTATTTCAACAAGTGCCGACCGCATAACCGCGCGGCTCGAGGAGGCGCTTGCCGGGAAGCCGAAGCCGCAGACCGATATTGGCTTCCAGGCCAAATGGACTGGCGTACAGCGCGAGTTCACTCCGGTGGAACCGGGGACCAAGGTCGCCGCAGAAACACTCGTAAAACTTGCCAAACGCCTGACCCACTTACCAAAGACGCTCAATTCTCATCCGAAAATTGCGCGGATGTTGAAAAAGCGTGAAGAATGCATCCTGAATGGCGAAGGCATCGACTGGGCCAATGCCGAGTCGCTCGCCTTTGCGTCCCTGCTGATCGAGAACATTCCGGTGCGCCTTTCGGGGCAGGATTCGCAGCGGGGGACTTTTAATCAGCGCCACTCCACTCTGGTAGACCAGAAGACCGGCCAGTTGTACGTGCCCCTGGCATTTCTGCAAAAGGGCCAGGCTGCGATCCAGATTTACAACAGCATGCTGTCTGAAGCTGCGGTGCTGGGCCTTGAATATGGCTACTCACTGGAGACCCCACACGGACTGACGATCTGGGAAGCCCAGTTCGGAGACTTTGCCAACGGCGCCCAGGTGATCATCGACCAGTTCATCGGCGCCAGCGGCACCAAGTGGGACCGTTCCAGCGGGCTGGTCCTCTTTCTGCCGCACGGCTATGAGGGCCAGGGTCCGGAACATTCCAGTGCCCGTATCGAACGCTATATGAACCTCTGTGCAGCCAATAACATGCAGGTGACCTACCCGAGCACCCCGGCCCAGCTCTTCCATCTATTGCGCCGCCAGTGCAAGCTCCCCTACCGGAGGCCATTGATCGTCTTCACTCCCAAGAGTCTCCTGCGCCTGCCGGCCTGTACCAGCACAATCAAAGATCTGAGCGAGGGCTCTTTCCAATCGTTCATCCCCTGCGCCCTGCCTGCCGAGCAGGTGGAAATCCTATTGCTCTGTAGCGGCAAGATCTTCTACGAGCTGCAGGCCGCTATCGAGGACCAAAAGACAACCAACGTTGGACTGATGCGTATAGAGCAGCTCTACCCGCTACGTTATGAAGCTTTGCAAGATGAGCTGGCCCGTTATAGCAAGGCCAAACGCATCTCCTGGGTCCAGGAAGAGCCGAAAAACATGGGCCCCTGGCCGCACCTGCACACCAGCCTGGCCCGGATTCTCGGCAAGTTGCCGGACTTCTGCGGCCGCCGGCCGGCATCGGCACCCGCAGTCGGCTCGCACCGACGTCATCTCGAAGAACAGCAGCTGATCATAGACGCAGCCCTGCATGGCAAGGACAAATAAATGGAAATAAAAATCCCTGAAATCGGCGAATCGATTCTCGAGGCCTTGGTCGCCAACTGGCACAAGGAGGACGGCGCCGCGGTTGCCAAAGATGACATCATCTGCGAACTGGAAACTGACAAGGTCAACGTCGAGCTGACTGCGGAAGCCTCCGGAATCCTGCACATCGTGATTCCGGAAGGGCAGACGGTACCGATCGGCACGATCATAGCCAATCTTGAAGAAGGCGCCGGCGAGCAACCCGCCGCGGCTCAGAAGCCTGTAGAGAAAGCGGCGCCGTCCGTTCCGGCCCCGCCTGCAGAAGCACCGGCCAAGCAGGCTGCCTCACCAACGGCCAATCCAGCCGCCCGCCAACAGGCTGAGACTCGCGACATCAAGCTGCAGGATGTCGCCGGCAGTGGGCGGGGAGGTCGCGTCATCCTCGATGATGTCCTGGCCCACAGCAAAGACAGCGCCCCGAAAAAACAGACCGCCGCGGCGCCGGCCAAAAAGGCCGAGCCGTCAGCCGGTGCCCAGCCTCAGGTTGAAGAGGCAGCGGCAGCTGTCGACGGCCGGCCAATTACCCGCCAGCCAATGACGCCGATCCGTCAACGCATCGCCGCACGACTGCTCCAGGCACGCCAGCAGACCGCTATGCTGACCACCTTCAACGAAGCCGACATGTCGTGGGTCAAAAGGCTGCGCAGCCGCCACCAGCAACACTTCACTGCCAAGCACGGCATCAAACTCGGCATGATGTCGTTCTTTGTCAAGGCCAGCATTGAGGCCCTCAAGGCGTTCCCGGCGGTCAACGCACGCATCGAGGGGACCGACGTCGTCTACCACCATTATTACGATATCGGTATTGCCGTGGGCACCGACCGCGGTCTGGTCGTCCCGGTCCTGCGTGATGCCGACCGGCTGACTTTCGCCGAAATCGAACAGCAGATCGCCGACCTGGCCACCAAGGCCAACGCCCGCAAGCTGACCCTGGCCGACCTCGAGGGCGGCACCTTTACCGTCAGCAATGGCGGAATCTACGGCTCGCTGCTCAGCACGCCGATCATCAACCCGCCGCAATGCGGGGTACTCGGCATGCACTCAATCCAGGACCGCCCGGTGGTCAGGGACGGTGAGATCGTCATCCGGCCGATCATGAACCTGGCTCTCAGCTACGATCACCGCCTCATCGACGGCCGCGAAGCAGTCGGTTTTCTCAAGCTGATCAAGGACTACATCGAGGACCCGTCAGAGTTGTTTCTTGAGCTTTAAAGGGTCCGAGGCAATAAGCTCAAGAAGAGAAGCGGGAAAAATCCAAAAAAAGACCGACGAGTTGTTGGGTGCGTCGCTGGAAAAGAACTGTTTTTCTCCAGCCGCACTACGCACCTCTCGAATCCAGGAGTTTCATAATGAGCGAGATCAATGACCTGATCATCATCGGCGGCGGTCCAGGCGGCTACGTTGCCGCGATTCGTGCCGCGCAACTGGGTTTTACCGTGGCCGTTGTCGAAAAACGCAAGGCACTCGGCGGCACCTGCCTTAACGAAGGGTGCATCCCGAGTAAAGCCCTGCTCGACTCAAGTGAGCTGTTCGTCCAGGCCCGCGACAAGTTCGCCGGGCACGGCATCATCGTCGCCCCTCCCGCGCTCGACCTCGACAAAATGATGAAACGCAAGGAAGACGTCGTCACACGCCTGACCCGAGGCATTGCCAGCCTGTTCAAAAAGAACCAGATCACCCTGGTCACGGGCACCGGCCGCCTCGGCAAGCCGGCGGCAGATGGTTCGCTGCAGGTCATCGCGGCAACCAGCGAAGGGGAACAGACCCTGAAGGGGAAACGTGTCCTGCTGGCCACCGGCAGCGTTGCCATCGACATCCCCGGCTTGCCCCAGGATGGTAAGCGCGTCGGACAGGCCCGGGATGCCCTGGAGTACACCACGGTCCCCGAACACCTGGTGGTGATCGGCGGCGGCTACATCGGCCTGGAACTCGGCTCCGTCTGGCTCCGGCTCGGCGCCAAGGTCACGGTCGTGGAGATGCTCGAGCAGATGTTGCCGAGTACCGACCAGGAAGTGGCCACAGCCCTGCTCAAGAGCCTGCAGAAGCAGGGGATGACCATTCATGCGGCTACCAAGGTGGCCGGGATGGAGCAATCTGACCAGGGTGTCACCCTCAAACTCGAAGGCAAGGTGACAGAGACCCTCTCCTGCGACAAGGTTCTGGTGGCCGCCGGGCGCAAACCGTGTCTTGATGGGCTCGGGCTCGACGAGGCGGGAGTCAAACTGAGTGAAACCGGTCGAATCGCTGTCGATGAGAATTACCAGACCAACATGCCCAACATCTTTGCCATCGGTGACCTGATCCACGGACCGATGCTCGCCCACAAGGCGATGGACGAGGGGGTTGTGTTCGTCGAACGACTGGCGGGCGAGCACCCGACGGTCGACTACAACCTGATTCCCGGGGTGGTCTACACCCACCCCGAAGTGGCGTCCATTGGCGCCACCGAAGAACAGCTCAAGGCACAGGCTATCCCTTACAAGGTGGGCCGCTTCCCCTTCATGGCGAGCGGCCGCGCTCGCGCCATGGACAACGTTGACGGCTTCGTCAAGGTTCTCGCCAACCCGGAGAGCGGTCGTCTTCTCGGCGTGCACATCATCGGCCCGAGCGCTTCGGAATTGATCAGCGAAGCGGTCACCATCATGGCGTTCGACGGCAGCATCGAGGATGTCGCCCTGACCATGCACGCCCACCCGACCCTCAGCGAAGCATTCAAGGAAGCGGCGCTAGGAGCCTTCGGCAAAGCGGTGCACGCCTGACCACCTTGCGCGACCCGCTTAAGAACAAGGCCCCATTAGCGTTCTGCGGTGATATTTGTAGTCTCGAATATCCCCAGGTGATGTAAGAACGACTTGCAGCAATACTTATAGGAAAGCCCCAACCCGCGAAATCAGGTTGGGGCTTTTTTGTCTTGAACATTGTGA
>JAHEDT010000067.1 GCA_024641085.1 Geobacteraceae bacterium
GTTCTGGTTCTGGTTCTGGTTCTGGTTTTGGCTGCGCTCCTGCTCCATGTTCCGAGTGCGTTCCAGGTTCACTGCCCCTTGGCCGAAACCACCTGTCATGCCCGGAGAGCCCTGGCCACCTGCAGCACCACCAGCACCTCCGCCGGAGCCACTACCGGAGCCACCGCTGTCGCTACTGCCGGAGCCACCGTTGCCACCGCTGCCGCCGCTGCCGGAGCCGCCACTGTCACCACTTTTTGCCAGCAAGATCAAGCCATTGCCAGCAATGGAGTCCTGTGACATGGCCGGTGTCGACCAGATCACCAGCATGATGCCAGCAATGACCATCAACAACAACCTGAGTGACTTGATCATCGTGTTCATGGCTATTCTCCTTAATATCTGGCTATTGGATGATCCGGTACATTCACGGCCGACATCATCATCCATGCGTAAGGCCCATCGCACTTTCCTCCCGTAAAGCGTTCAGGCCATGCAAAGTCTCTTGCCGTGTCAAGCTGATATCTTGGTCGCCACGCTTTTGGACAAGTATGAAACGACCTCGACTTGTTATTAATTTTCTCAAATGTATAGAGGCGCGCAATCATACAGCGGGAGAGAAATTTCGTACAAAAGGATTAATACCAAAGTTACAATGATTGATCAGATGGATTGGGATGGGTGTCGGCTGGCAGCCATCCACTCTCGGCGGCCAGAGCGACCAGTTGGGCGCGGTTTTCGATATTGAGTGTCTTGTAGATCCTGCTGAGGTGGGCCTTGACGGTCGGCAAACTCAGGAAAAGACAGTCGGCGATATCCTTGTTCTTCATGCCGGCAGCGACCAGCCTGACGATCTGCTTGTCCTGCTTGCTCATGCTTTTGATGCCATCTTTGTTGGGTAGTGAGCGGCCTTCACGGATCAGAATCTTCAAATGATCCTGCTCGAGCCAGATGTCCCCTTCGTGCACGGTCCTGAGGGCCTTGCAGAACATATCTATATCCAGTTTTGTCGAGATTACCCCGCTGATGCCATGACAGTACAACAGACAGGCCAAGTCATTGGACTTCAATCCCAGATCGAAGCAGACGAACCTCGCCTCTGGATACTTCTGCATCAGTTCATCGATAACGTCCCGAGAATCGAAAAGAACCAGCGCGGGGTCATTGATCGCCGAACCTGAATAGTAGTCGGATAGGATGGCCCCATCCAGGTTGCCCCTGATGATTCCCTTGACCCCTTCGGCGAGTATATGGTTTCTCAAACAGACCAGAATTTTCATAAGCAGCTATTGACTCTGGCTCTTACCTCGCGCGGCAAAGATTGTATTTAGTTAATTTTTATCACATCCGACTCAAGACTCAATCAAAGTCTTGAATTAGATCCCTGCTGGCTGTTTCTGGGGAGGGGGCACGGCCGCTCCTTTTTCGCCCGATGGGTATAATGACTGGCCGACGAGATTCAAGATTGAACAAAACTGCGGCATCAGGATAAGATGCACCGTGAAAATTGTTTCACGCTGACCGGTAACGCAATGGGGGAAAATTCATGAACGGTTTCCAGATGCTCTACTGGTACTGGCTGGCCTTCGGCATGGTGTTGATCCTGCTGGAGCTGGCCGTGCCCTCATTTACGATTTTCTGGTTCGGCCTGGGCGCCCTGGTGGTCGGGGTGTTGCTGATGCTGGCGCCCGGGGTTAACCTGACTTGGCAAATTCTGGTGTGGGTCATCGCTTCAAGTGGATTTGCGATCTTCTGGTTCAGGGTGTTGAAGCCGCGCATGACCGACCGGACCAAGGCCGGAATTGCCCGCGAGGCGGTGCTTGGTGAAACGGCTATGGTCATCCGCGCACCCGAGGGTGGGCACCGCGGCGAGCTGCGTTTTGCGGTGCCGGTCCTCGGCTCCGACTCCTGGCCGTTTATCTGCAGCGAGGAGGTCGCCGTCGGCGACCGGGTCATGGTTCAGGATGTTTCCGGCAACACCATGATGGTCAAGAAGTTCACTACGCAAGGCAAAGGGGAGAATTGAACATGGGAGGTCTGATCGTCGTCGTTATTTTCGCCATACTGGTTATCACAACCATCACCATGGGGGTGCGGCTGGTGCCGCAGGGGAGCAAGTGGGTCATCCAGCGGCTCGGCAAGTTCCACAAGACCTTAAGTCCCGGTTTGAACATCATTATCCCTTATATCGATACCGTTGCCTACAAGGTCACCACCAAGGACCAGGTGCTCGACATCCACTCGCAGGAGGTGATCACCATGGACAACGCGGTGATCCTGGCCAACGCGGTCGCCTTCATCAACGTGATCAGCCCGGAGAAGGCGGTCTACGGCGTCGAGTCCTATCACCTGGCGATCCAGAACCTGGTGCAGACCTCGCTGCGCTCGATCATCGGCGAAATGGCCCTGGATGATGCCTTAAGTTCCCGCGATTCGATCAAGGCCAAGCTCAAGGGGGCGATTTCCGACGATATCAGTGACTGGGGGATCACCCTCAAGACCGTGGAGATCCAGGACATCAAGCCGTCACCGACCATGCAGAAGGCGATGGAGGAACAGGCCGCAGCCGAGCGTGGCAGGAGGGCAACGGTCACCCGGGCCGGCGGCGAAAAGGAGGCGGCGATCCTCGAGGCCGAAGGCCGGCTCGAGGCGTCCAAGCGCGATGCCCAGGCCCAGGTGGTCCTGGCCGAGGCGACTCAGCGGGCGATCACCAAGGTGACCGAGGCGATCACCGATCAGGAGCTGCCCGCCATGTACCTGCTCGGCGAGAAGTACATCAAGTCGATCCAGAACATGGCCAACTCCCCCAACGCCAAGACGGTCCTGATCCCTGCCGATCTGCCGAGTGCATTGCGCGGCATCCTGGGGGTCGGCAGCAAGTAGCCTGGGACACTGACCAACCGGAGCGGCAGTAAATGTCCGTGTCGGTAAACGCAGCGTGCGCAGGTAACGACCAAGCAAAAGCCCCGAAGATGACTTCGGGGCTTTTGACATGCTTCGGGTGGCAGCATTCGTTTTCGAAAAGCTGGGACGTACGGGCTCTCAGAAGGTTGGATTGCGCCAGCCATCAACCGCAGCGCAGCAGTTTCAAGCCTTCTTCGAAAAGGATTTCGACCTTGTTCGGAACGATCAGGCCTTTGACAAGGCCCAATCCGAACTTGGGGTGTTGCACCAGGTTGCCGACCTTGTAGCGTGACTGCATGTCATACCCGATCGCCGCAGAGGCGTCTTGATTCAACTGCATCGAAACCCACTCCTGGTGTGCAGCATTGCCCGGATCCTTCCTGGTCTGGCGAGTCGCCGGCAGTTTCGGCGCCGTCCTCGGCGCCGGGCTTGCGGATTTTCCCGTGCGGTAATTATGTATGCCGCCGCAGGTGTTGCACTGGACGCGTGCCGGGCGCGCCTGAACCATCGATACGATGGTGTGATTCATGACCGTCCGGCAACTGGTGCAGTAGGCGTCGATGATGTCTCCTGGTGAAGTGATTCTGGCTGCCATACAGAGCTTTCGTTCTATGGCCGGATGATTCCGGGGCACAATAGATAAAGGTTTTTGCCGGGAATGTAAAGTTATAAGAACTTAAGCTGCTTGGGCATAAACTCCAAATATGCTATACTTAAACCCGTCATGTTGTGGTCGTTAAAACGGTGCAAACTCTGGTCCGCAGTTGCGTGGCCCTCTTTCCTGAGAAGCCGTGGTTAGGTGTGCGGGCTCTTCCATAAACACCGCTTTCCTTATCTGAACAATATCCTGAAAATTGTTTGCGGATTTCGTATGACTCAATGTCAACGCACCTCCCGATAGAAAGGCTGCCCATGCGTTTCAGAGACTACCAGACCGATGGCTTCTACGATGAAATGTTCGATGAACAGTTGCGTCCACGCCCTGGTGCCGAAGCCGTGGTTGAGCGCTTCAATGAACTGCCCCTCGAGGAACTTCACCGCCGCCGGCAGTCGGCGGAGAAGGCCCTGCTGCAGATGGGAATCACGTTCAGCGTTTACGGCGACGAGCAGGGGACGGAGCGGATTTTCCCCTTCGATATCGTGCCGCGCATTATTCCGCACAATGAATGGACACAGATCGAATCAGGGCTGAAACAGCGGGTCCAGGCAATTAATATGTTTATTGACGACCTCTACCACGAGCAGAAGATCCTCAAGGACGGCATTATCCCGCAGGAGCTGGTGCTCTCGGCGAGCGGTTATCGCCCTGAGTGCATCGGTCTCAACCCTCCGGGCGGGGTCTGGTGCCACATTACCGGGACCGACCTGGTGCGCGGTGCGGACGGTCTTTTCTACGTGCTTGAAGACAACCTGCGCTGCCCCTCCGGGGTCTCCTACGTGCTCCAGAACCGCGTGGTCATGAAGCGCAGCTTCCCGCGCGCTTTCGATGCGGCGCGCGTAGTGCCGGTGGCCGACTATCCGAACCGTTTGCTCGAGCTGCTGCAGAGCCTGGCTCCGGCCCGGCGCGACAAGCCGGTGGTGGCGGTCTGGACCCCGGGAATCTACAACTCCGCCTATTTCGAGCATTCCTACCTGGCCCAGCAGATGGGGATCGAGCTGGTCGAGGGGGGCGATCTGGTGGTGGTCGATGACCGCGTCATGATGCGCACGACCACCGGATTGAAGCCGGTCGACGTGCTCTATAGGCGCATCGACGACGATTTCATCGATCCGGAGGTGTTCCGTGCCGATTCGATGCTTGGTGTGCCCGGCCTGATGCGCGCCTACCGTGCCGGGCGGATTGCCCTGGCCAACGCCCCGGGAACCGGGGTTGCCGACGACAAGGCGGTCTATGCCTATGTCCCGGAGATGATCAAGTACTATCTCGATCAGGATTCCATCCTCCACAACGTCGAAACCTACCTGTGCTGGCGTGACAAGGACTTGCAGCATGTGCTCGCCAACCTCGACAAGCTGGTGGTCAAGAAGGTCGGCGAGTCGGGTGGCTACGGCATGCTGGTTGGACCCCATGCCAGCCCGAAGGAGCGGGCCGAATACGGTGAGCAGGTCAAGGCCAATCCGCGCAACTTTATCGCCCAGCCGACCCTCGCCCTCTCGCGGGTCCCGACCCTGATCGACGATCACTTCGAAGGACGGCACGTCGACTTGCGCCCCTATATCCTCTACGGCGAGGAGATCTACGTCATGCCGGGTGGCCTGACCCGGGTCGCTCTCAAGAAAGGTTCGCTGGTGGTCAACTCAAGCCAGGGCGGTGGCAGCAAGGACACCTGGGTCGTCGAGGCCTGTTCCCTGCCGAAAGGGGGTGCCGCATGCTGAGCCGCGTTGCCGAATCAATCTACTGGATGGCGCGCTACATCGAGCGGGCCGAGAACGTGGCGCGCATCATGGACGCCAACTATCACATGATCCTCGACCTGCCCACCGGCATCGGCGAGCAGTGGGAGCCGTTGGTGGTCACCACCGGTGATGAGGAACTGTTCAAAGAGTTCTATAGCGAGTTCAATGAGGAAAACGTCGTGCAGTTCCTGACCTTCGACTCCCGCAACCCGAACTCGATCCTTTCCTGCCTGCAAATGGCCAGGGAGAACGCGCGCTCGGTGCGCGAATGGATCAGCTCGGAGATGTGGCAGCAGGTCAACACCTTCTACCTGCTCGTCAAAGAGGCCTCACGTAACAGTGGCGGCATCGAACTTCCCCACGAATTCTTCGTCGAGGTCATGATGGCCAGCCATCTCTTCACCGGTTTGTCGCAGAATACCATGACTCACGGAGAAGGCTGGCAGTTCGCCCGGCTCGGCCGGATGCTGGAGCGGGCCGACAAGACCGCCCGTATCATCGACGTCAAGTACTTCATCCTCTTGCCGTCAATCGATTATGTCGGCACACCCTTCGACCATATCCTCTGGGGTTCGATCCTGCGTTCGGCCAGCGCCTTCGAGATGTACCGCAAGGACTATGGTCAGATCGTGCCCGACCAGATCATCGAATTCATGGTGCTCGACGCCGAATTCCCGCGCGCAATCCACCACTGCCTGATCATGGCGGAGCTGTCGCTGCGCAACATCTCCGGTACCATGCGAGGACGTTTCACCAACAGTGCAGAGAAGTCTCTCGGTCGTCTGCTGTCGGATCTTGACTACACAACGATCGAGGATATCAAGTCGCTCGGCCTGCACCAGTTCATCGATGATCTGCAGACCCGGCTGAACAAAGTCAGCCAGGTGGTCTTCGAGACCTTCTTCTCCATCTCCGCGGCAACAACAGCCGTACAAGATCAAAAACAGAGCTAGGAGCATGGCGTGCAGCCATGTTCCGTGGGAGTTATCAACTAAATGTCTATCCGTGTTGCCTGCAAGCACCTGACCCACTACCACTTCGACCGGCCGATCAACCTCTCGCCCCATATCCTGAGGTTGCGGCCGGCGCCGCACTCACGGATGCCGATCCGCTCCTATGCCCTGCGCATCGCCCCTGACCAGCATTTCATCAACTGGCAGCAGGACCCCTTCGGCAACTACCTGGCGCGCCTGGTCTTCCCTGAGAAGACCCGAGAGCTGAAGATCGAGGTCGAGGTGGTTGTCGACATGACCATCATCAATCCCTTCGATTTTTTCATCGAGGAGTCCGCCGAAAAGATCCCCTTCGTCTATGAGCCGCAGCTGCGCAAAGAACTGGCCCCCTACTTCGAGGTGGCGGAGCGCGGCCCCTTGCTGAGTGCCTGGCTGAAAGAGGTCGACCGCTCGGCGACGCCGACGGTTGATTTCCTGGTCAGTCTCAACCAGAAGGTCTGGAAAACCGTCAACTATTCCGTGCGCATGGAACCCGGGGTGCAGAGTTGCGAAGAGACCCTTGAGCGGGCGATCGGCTCGTGCCGCGATTCAGGCTGGCTTCTGGTGCAGATTCTGCGGCATCTCGGTATGGCGGCGCGCTTCGTTTCCGGTTACCTGATCCAGTTGACCTCCGATGAGAAATCTCTCGACGGGCCCTCCGGCCCGGAGGCTGACTTTACCGACCTGCACGCCTGGGCCGAGGTCTACATCCCAGGCGCAGGCTGGGTCGGGCTCGATCCGACCTCGGGGCTGTTCGCCGGCGAAGGGCATATCCCGTTGGCCTGTACGCCGCACCCCTCGAGCGCCGCGCCGGTCACCGGCGCCACCGACAAGTGCGAGGTGACGTTCACCTTTGCCAACAGTGTCGAGCGCATCCACGAGGACCCGAGGGTGACCAAGCCCTACAGCGACGAGCAGTGGGCGCGGATCGACGCGCTGGGCGAACAGGTCGATGCCGACCTGGTTGCCGGAGACGTCCGCCTGACCATGGGCGGGGAGCCGACCTTCGTTTCGATCGACGACATGGAGGGGGCTGAGTGGAATACCAAGGCCGATGGTCCGCACAAAAGGGAGTTGGCCAACATCCTGGTGCAGCGCCTGCGCGAAACCTTCAGCCACGGCGGCCTGCTGCACTTCGGCCAGGGCAAATGGTACCCCGGAGAGCCCCTGCCGCGCTGGTCTTACGGCTGTTTCTGGCGTAAAGACGGCGTGCCGACCTGGCGTGACCCGGAACTGCTTGCGGATATCGCCCGTGACTACGGCATGACCCATGAACATGCCGAGGCTTTCGCCCAACAACTGGCGAAGCGGCTCGGCATCGACCCACAGCGGGTCGTGCCCGGCTACGAGGACACTTTCTACTATCTCTGGAAAGAGGGCACCCTGCCGGAGAATATCGATCCGCTCAAGGCCAATCTCAAGGATCCTTTGGAGCGCCGCTATCTGTGCCATCTCCTCGACAAGGGGCTTGACACGCCGACCGGCTACGCCCTGCCGCTGCGGTGGGACTCCCCGCGCGGCGGCTGGCGCAGCGGGCCCTGGGAGTTTCGCCGCGGCCAGATGTACCTGATCCCCGGTGGGTCGTCGATGGGGTTGCGCCTGCCGCTCGACTCGCTCCCCTGGGTTGCCCCCGAGGAACGCCCTCATCGGCCTGAGCACAACTTGTTCGGCGAACTGCCGCCGCTGGCCGATTACCACGGCGAGGTGGCCAGCAGGTACAGTCACATCGATAAGGCGGTTTCCATCCACCCGGAAGTGAAGGACCAGCCTGTGGCTGACGGCCGGCGCGATGGCGACCTGGTCGAGGTGCCGCACACCGCGCTGTGCATCGAAGCGCGGGATGGAAGGCTGCACGTTTTCATGGCGCCCTTGACCATGCTCGAACATTATCTCGACCTGGTCGCGGCGGTGGAAGCGACCGCGGCCGACCTGAAAATGCCGGTCGTTATCGAGGGGTACGAACCGCCGCGCGACTACCGCCTGGAGCGGCTGATGGTCACGCCGGACCCGGGGGTCATTGAGGTCAATATCCACCCGGCGGCCAACTGGCGCGAGCTGGTCGACAACACCACGGCCCTGTATGCCGAAGCCCGCCTGAGTCGTCTTGGCACCGAGAAATTCATGCTCGACGGTCGCCACGCCGGCACCGGCGGCGGCAACCACATCACCATCGGCGGCGCCACCCCCTCCGACAGCCCGGTGCTGCGCCGTCCTGACCTGCTGCGCAGCCTGGTCACCTACTGGCAGCATCATCCCGGCCTTTCCTACCTCTTCTCGGGGATGTTCGTCGGCCCGACCAGCCAGGCCCCGCGGGTCGATGAGGCGCGCAACGACGCCCTTTATGAACTCGAAATCGCTTTTCAGCAGATGCCGAAAGGGGAGGTGCCAGCTCCCTGGCTGGTCGACCGCCTGCTGCGCAACCTGCTGATCGACATGACCGGCAATACCCACCGCGCCGAGTTCTGCATCGACAAGCTCTACTCCCCCGACAGCCCGTCAGGGCGTCTTGGCCTGGTCGAGCTGCGGGCTTTCGAGATGCCCCCCCACGCCCGCATGAGCCTGGTCCAGAACCTGCTGCTGCGCACCTTGGTCGCCTGGTTCTGGGAGAAGCCCTACGAGCACGAGTTGGTCCGCTGGGGGACCGAACTGCACGATCGCTTCCTGCTGCCGCATTTCGTTCGCGAGGATATGCGACAGGTGGTTGCCGATCTGAAACGGGCCGGATATGCCTTCGATCTGGCGTGGTTCGAGCCCTTCCTCGAGTTCCGCTTCCCGCATTTCGGAACAGTCAATATCGACGCCATGGAACTTGAACTGCGCTTCGCCATCGAGCCGTGGCACGTCCTCGGCGAGGAGATGGGCAGCCAGGGCACCGCCCGCTTTGTCGACTCCTCGGTGGAGCGTCTGCAATTGCGCATCAACGGGCTCACCGAACCGCGTCACGCGGTGGTCTGCAACGGCCGGCGGCTGGCATTGCGCAGCACCGGTCGCAAGGGGGAGTACGTGGTCGGGGTCCGTTACCGGGCCTGGCAGCCACCCTCAGCCCTGCATCCGACCATCAAACCGCACTCGCCGCTGGTGTTCAACGTCATCGACACTTGGAGCGGTCTGGCAATCGGTGGCTGTACCTACCATGTCTCCCATCCGGGCGGTCGCGGTTATGAAATCTTCCCGGTCAATGCCCTTGAGGCTGAAGCGCGCCGCATCACCCGCTTCTGGGATTTCGGTGCGGCTCCCGGGGCTGTGCAGACGCTGCCGCCCACCAGCGCAGGGCTCGGCGTCTTCACGCCGAGTGCCGGTCCGCTCGAGCCGATGACCCCGCCCGAGGAGGAGCCGAACGAAGAGTTTGCATATACCGTAGATTTGCGCCGGCTTCCCGCGCTATAATCCGCGCACAGCTGGAGCAGGTCACCAAAACAGGACGAGTAGCAGCAAGCGCAAAGGTACAAAGGAAATTCATTCAGGACGCAAGGGATAGATGGTCTATCTTGAGTACAATTCTCTTTGCGTCCTTTCCTTTTTTCCTTTGCGCCTTTGCGTTACTTCTCCGGACTCTGGCTGCGTGATGATTGCAACAGGACGATGCCGCGTTGATGGATGGAACCGATTTTAATCAGCCGAAGATGAGCGTAGCTTTGAGACGGGACAGGGATTGAGCCGTGCAGCAGACCAGTAAGTCGACTCCCGGGTCGGTGAGTCAATTCTATGCGACCAGGCTGGAAGGCTATGATGAGATGTATGCCGGGGAGGGTCAGCTGCTCCCCCACTGGCAGGCCCTCATGCAGGAGCTCGACCAGCTTGGCCGGGAAGGTTTGGAGCGTCGGCGCCACGAAGCACAGCGACTGCTGCGGGAAAACGGCGTCACCTTCAACGTCCAGAACGGGACGGGCGGCTCCGCGCGACCCTGGCAGCTCGACCCGATCCCGCTGTTCATCAGTGCCGATGAATGGGCAGTGATCGAAGCCGGTTTGGTGCAGCGGGCCGAACTGCTCAACCTGATTCTGACCGATCTTTACGGACCGCAGGCTTTGCTCAAGCAGGGTCTGCTGCCGCCAGAGCTGATCTTCAGCCATGCCGGGTTCCAGCGTTGCTGTACCGGGATGCGTGCCCCCGGCGGACGTCCCCTGGTGCTCTCTTCTTCCAACCTGGCCCGCGGTCCCGACGGGCGCATGTGGGTTCTGGACGACCGCGCGCAGGCCCCCGCGGGGCTCGGCTATGCGCTCGAAAATCGCATGGTCATGACGCGCATCGCGCCCGCGCTCTTTCGCGACTGCCACGTCAAGCGCCTCGCCGGATTCTTCCAGCCGCTGCGTGACCGCCTGGCCCGGCTTGCGCCACAGAATCGCGAAGACCCGCGGATCGTGGTCCTGACCTCCGGGCCCTACAGCCCGAGCTATTTCGAGCACGCCTACCTCGCTGATTACCTTGGCTATGCACTGGTCCAGGGCGACGACCTGAGTGTCCGTGACG
>JAHEDT010000068.1 GCA_024641085.1 Geobacteraceae bacterium
GCGAAATACCCCGGCCAGGGCGCCGCGCTGCATGAAGATGTTGCCGCGGAAACGGGCCAGCCCCTTGACGCCGAAGGAGAAGTCGAGTTCGTTGATCTCCTCGAATTTGCGCTTCTGGGTTTCCGTGAGGATACTGTAGCAGATTTGCTTGGTATCCGCCGGCAGCAGGGCGCGCAGCTTCATCGGCATCATCTTGCCGTTGACGCGAATCTGCGGTGGCGTTCCGGTGGTGATGTGAAGGTCGGAAGCCCCACTTTCCACCATGGTCTTGAGCATTTGCTGAATCGAGAATTCGGACATAAGTCACCTGGTACATGGTGGCGCGTAGCGCGTAGCGCGCGGCGCGAAAATTATCGTGTGCTGGGGCGACCGGAGGTGACCGCTTCCAGCTTCCAGCCTCTAACCCTCACCGTCAGTCATCAGCAATCGTGCAGCGCAGCACTTCTTCAAACGATGTGACCTGTTCGGCCAGCTTGGTCATGGCCGCCTGGCGCATGGTCTTCACACCGAGGCGCATCGACTCGCGCTTGAGTTCGGCGGTGTTGGCGCCGGCCAGGATCAGTTCGCGCAGCTCCTCGAACATCGGCATGACCTGGTAGAAGCCGACCCGCCCCTTGTACCCGGTATGATTGCAGGCGGCGCACCCTTCACCCTTGTAGCAGACCAGGTCATCCGCTTCGTCTTCGGGGACGCCGGCCAGGACCAGGGTCTCCTTGGGAATCTCTTCAGCGACCTTGCATTCCTGGCAGACCCGTCGGCCGAGGCGCTGGCCGGTGATCAGGTTGACGGCGGAAGCGACCAGGAACGGCTCGATGCCCATGTTGAGCAGGCGGTTGATGGTGCTGGGCGCGTCGTTGGTATGCAGGGTGGAGAGGACCAGGTGCCCGGTCAGGGCCGCCTTGACGCCGATTTCGGCGGTTTCGAAGTCGCGAATCTCACCGATCATGATGATATCCGGGTCCTGACGCAGGAAAGCGCGCAGCGCCGTCGCAAAGTTGAGGCCGATCTCCTCGTGCATCTGCACCTGGTTGATTCCGGCAAAGTTGAATTCCACCGGGTCCTCGGCGGTCGAGATGTTTTCCGTGGACTTGTTCAGTTCGGACAGGGCGGAGTAGAGGGATACCGTTTTGCCGGAACCGGTCGGGCCGGTGACCAGGACCATGCCGAAGGGCTTGTGGATCTGCTCCTTGAACCACTTCAGGGACTGTGACTCGTAGCCGAGCTTGGTCATGTCGAGCTGCAGGTTCGACTTGTCAAGCAGGCGCAGGCAGATCTTCTCGCCGAACAGCGTCGGCAGGCAGTTGACCCGGTAGTCCATGTCGTGACCGCCGGGCAGCTTGATCTTGATGCGCCCGTCCTGGGGCAGGCGACGTTCCGAGATGTCCATCTCCGCCATGATCTTGATGCGCGAAGTGAGGGCGTTCTTCAACTTCAACGGCGGCTTCATGACTTCGTGCAGCACGCCGTCGATGCGGTAGCGCACCCGGAAGGTCTTCTCGTAGGGTTCGACGTGAATGTCGGAGGCTTTTTTCTTGATGGCGTCGGTCAGGATCAGGTTGACCAGCTTGACGACCGGAGCATCCTCGCTGGCTTTCTCGAGGTCCCTGGTGTCGATCTCTTCGCCATCGTCGATAATTTCCAGGTCGATGTCTTCGAGATCCCCCATGACGTCGTCGAAGGAGGAACTCTGGTCATAATACTTGTCGATCGCGTGCTTGATGCTCGCTTCGAAGGCCACGACCACTTCGACATTGTAACCGGTCATGAACTTGATATCGTCAATGGCGAAGATATTGGAAGGGTCGGCCATGGCGACGATCAGCGTCGAACCGGCCCGGTTGACCGGAATCAGCTGGTACTTCTGCACGACCTCGGCAGGGATCAGCTTGATGACGCTCTCGTCGATATCGAATTCATTCAGATTGATGGAGGGGACGCCGTACTGGCGTGAGAGGAAAGCGGCCAGATCTTCTTCTTTCAGATAGCCGAGCTTGACCAGGCTCGCACCAAGGCGGCCGCCCGTGGACTTCTGCTCTTCCAGAGCCTTGGCGAGCTGTTTTTCGTCGATTAACTTGTTGCGAACCAGAAGTTCCCCGAGCCGATTAGCAGCCATAGACGATTATCTTTCCCCCCGAAAAAAAATGATTGCCGCATTCTAGCCAATGCGTCTGAGACCTGTCAAGAAAGATGCCATGTAACCATATGAAATCAAAAATCAAATTTCACCCAGCCTGGTCAAGGGCCCGACGCATGACCTGTGTTCCGGGAGTCGAGCCGAACCAGAGTTGAAAGGCGGCCTCCCCCTGGGCGGCCAGCATCCCCCGGCCATCGGCCGCTGCCAATCCCAGCGCCTTCGCTCCTTGAATCAGTCGGGTCGGTTCAGCGGCGTAGACCATATCGTAAACCGCACCGCCCGGTCTGACGCTTGCGCAGATCGGGAAGCCGAAGTCTTCATCCCGCAGGCCGACGGCCGTTGCGTTGATCAGCAGATCGACCGGTTCAGGAGGGGCGGTTGCCAAAGAGGGGCCCAACTGATAGTGAGCAAATGCCGTGCCAGGAAAATTCGGCGCCAGGTCCTCAAGCAGTCTCTGGGCCCTGGCGCGTGTGCGATTGGCGATGCCGACCCATGCCGCCCGGGCCTGGCCAAGGGCAACCAGGGCCGCCCGGCTGGCTCCGCCGGCACCGACCAGGAGCACCCGACGCCCGGCGAGATCCACGTCAAGCTCGGTTTTCAGGACATTCTGCAGGCCGAGGACATCGGTATTGTACCCCTTGAGGCGGCCGCCATCATTGACGATGGTATTGATCGCCCCGATCATCTTCGCGTGTTCATCGAGCTCGTCAACCAGGTGACAGGCGGCCTCCTTGTGCGGAATGGTCAGGTTGACCCCGCGGATCGCCATGGCGCGGACCCCGGTAACTGCGTCACATAACTGCGTTGGAGTGACGTGAAATGGCACGTAGACTGCATCGAGGCCGCTGGCCGCAATTGCCGCATTCTGCATGCGCGGCGAAAGGGAATGCTTTACCGGATCACCGAACAGGCCGACCACCACCGCTTTGCCACTTAACTGCATATCAGTTTTCTCCATACGACGTGCTGCTGTAGCCACAATCGAGGTATTCACGATATTCAACCACCTGTGCATCGGCAAGCATCTGTCTGGCCCGCCCGATATCCTCGATGACGGCTTCCTGCAAGGCCTCCACCGAGGGGAAGTGTGCTTCGTCACGCAGACGCTCGACAAAGTAGATACGCAGACGTTCGCCGTATAGGTCGGCCTGGAAGTCGAGCAGATGGATCTCCAGCGTCGGGGCACTGGGAGCAAAAGTCGGCCGGCAACCGATATTGATCACGCCGTCATAGTAATCTTCGTGCCATTTGACCTTGACCGCGTAGACACCGTCACGGGGCAGGATTTCCTTCTCTGTGACCAGGTTGGCCGTCGGAAAACCGAGTTTCCGTCCACGGCCGTCGCCGTGGACCACCTCACCATCGAGCGTAAAGTTGCGGCCAAGGACCTTGATGGCATCGGCCACCCGCCCCTCGCGCAGGATCTGGCGGATCGCCGTAGAGCTGTAGGTCTGTTGATCCGCCATGATCGGTTCGAGAACCTCGATGGTGAAACCATAGTGCCTGGCCTGCCCGGCGAGGAAGGCCGTGTTCCCCTTGCGATCCCGGCCGAAAGCATAATCGTAGCCGACGATCAGGTGCGTGACGCCAAGCCTGCGCACCAGAATCTCCCGGACAAAGTCCTCTGCCGGCAGCTCTGCCAGCAGCCTGGTGAAGTTGAGCACGACCAGCAGGTCGATGCAGGAGGCCGCCAGCAGGCGCACTTTCTCCTCGGGGGTATTCAGCCGAAGAGGGGCCTTGTCGGGCGCCAGCAGGCGCAGCGGATGCGGTTCGAAGGTCATGACCACTGCCGTGCCCTGAAGGGCCCGCGCCTTGTCAACCACCCGCCGAAATATTTCGCGGTGGCCCAGATGAACACCGTCGAAATTGCCGATAGTCAAAACCGTTCGGCATGGGGGCTCGCGTAACGTGTCAAGATCTCTTATGACCTGCATGCTTTACTCATCAAACCTTCACAAAGGCGTTCAGCCTCTGGTTTTTTTCGGGCGTCGCGCCTCACGCTTCGATCGCGTTCGTCCCGCGTCCCGCGGCCCGTGGCCCTGGCCTTGCTCGTCAACCAGGCGAAAATCGATTTCGCGACGTTCGAGGTCCACCTTTTGGACACGCACTACGACAGGAGTGCCGATCGCGAACTCGCGGCGGCGGTTCATACCGATCAGACGGTGGCGCTCTTCCTCGTACTGGTAAAAATCATCGGCCAGAGTGGAGACGTGTACCAGCCCCTCGACATACATGTCATGCAGCTCGACAAAGAACCCGAAAGCATGTACCGAGGTTACCATGCCGGGAAAATTTTCGCCCACTTTATCCATGATGAATTGACATTTTTTCAGGTTGACAATGTCCCGTTCCGCCTCCATCGCCCGGCGTTCAGCCACGGAGGAGCGTTGGGCAATTTCCTCCAGGGACAGATCTTCGCCGCGTCTTTTTTCACTCTGCCCCGCCAGGCGTTTTTTCAAAACACGGTGAACCGTCAGGTCGGGGTAGCGACGGATCGGCGAGGTAAAGTGGCAGTAGTTGTCCGCAGCCAGGCCAAAATGGCCGAGGTTGTTCACCGAGTAATAGGCCTGCGGCAGGCTGCGCAGCAGCACATGGTTGATGACCTGCTCCTCGGGCTGGCCGGCCACCCGATCCAGAAGTTCCTGCAGCAGCTTTGGTTTGACCCCCTCGACCGGCAGGGAAATCCCCTGGTTGAAGAAGGCGATGAATTCCTGGAAGCTTGCCATTTTCCCTGCCGAGGGAGCTTCATGGACCCGGAAAATCAACGGCTCACGCTGCTGCACCAGCCAGGAGGCCACCGCTTCGTTGGCCGCCAGCATGAACTCCTCGATCAGGCGATGGGCCAGGTTGCGTTCGGCGCGCACGATATTCTCCGGACGGCCCTGCAGGTCAAGGTGAATCTGTGCTTCCGGGAGATCGAAGTCCAGGCTGCCGCGCTGCCGGCGCAGCTCGATCCGCAGCTCGGCCAATGCGCGCATGACTTCGAGATCGCCGACCAGGGCCTGGAGTGCGGCACGGGCCTCGACATCCTGCTCAACCAGAACGGCAGCGACCTGGGTATAGGTCAGCCGTGCCCTGCTGTGCATGACGGCCGGGTAAAAACGCATGCCGACCCGCTGCCCGGCAAGATCGAAATCCAGTTCCGCAACCATGACCAGGCGGTCGATCTGCGGGTTGAGGGAACAGATGCCGTTGCTCAAAGCCTCGGGGAGCATCGGCAGGCAGGCTCCCGGGAAATAAACGCTGGTGCCGCGCTCGAGGGCCTCTCTGTCAATGACACTGCCAACAGGCACATAGTGCGCCACATCGGCAATCGCCACCCAGAGACGATAACCACGACCATGCCTTTCGATGGCCACCGCATCATCGAAGTCCTTGGCCGTCTCGCCGTCAATGGTTACGAAATTCAGCCGGCGCAGATCTTCACGACCGGCCTGCTCGGCAGCCTCGACCTGAAGCGGCACCTGACCGGCTTCGGCCAGGGCCTGCGGTGAGAATTCGTAGGGGAGCCCGAACTGGATCGCGGCGATTCTGATTTCGACCTCAGGATCAGCGGCATCGCCGATCACCTCGGTGATCCGGCCAACCGCTCCGCGGGTTCGGCCGGGGTGGCTTTCAATCTCGATCAGCACCATCTGGCCGGGCCTGGCATCGCCGGCAGCTCCCGGCGGGATCAGGATGTCATCGGGGAGATGCGGATCGGCCGGAGAGACGTAGCCGATGCCGTGGTCGGTCTGATAGCGACCGACCAGGGTCCTGTGGGCCCGGCGTTCGACACGGATGACCCGGCCTTCGGGGCGCCCGGTGCGTAGCGAGCGTTCCAGGCGGACGACCACCAGGTCGCCGTTCATGGCCGGCCGGATATGCCGTGCCGGGACAAAAACATCCTGGGCCGCGCCATCGGCCGGCGTGACGAAACCGTAGCCGTCGCGATGCACGCTGAGCGTGCCGACCACCAGGTTGACCTTGGCCGGCAAGGCAAAACGACCGCCCTTGAGCTGCACCAGGGAGCCGTCTTTCACCATACCCTTGAGGCTCTTGCCGACCGCCTTGCGCTCACCGGCATTCAAGTCAAGCAGCTCCTGAATCTCCTTGAGGCTCAAGGGCCGGTTGGCCCGCTGCCGCAGCAGCTCGAGGATGTCGTTGAAATCAAATGTGCTCATGAGACCCTTTAAAAACTGACTTATACCCAAAGCAAAGGTTTAACGCAGAGGCGCAGAGGAAAAACCCATCAATCCTTAGGTAAATATCATAACCTTGGCCCTGTTCTTTGCGTCTTCGCGTCTTTGCGTTATCAATTAGCTAATTTTTGTTGCGCTTCTATTTGGGTTATAGGTCTGTAAAAAAACGCCCCCGAAAACAGGGGCGTTGATGGTTCATTTCTTCTCTTCTGCCGGGGCTTGCGGGAGGGCTTCGCCGCGCGCCCAGAGGTGCTGTCCGAACTTGCGGTAGCCGTAGACGTTGAAGAGCCGCATGTCCTGTTCCGGGTCGGTCTCCATGATGACCCCGTTGAGGAGCGGCTTGAGATATTTAGAAAGGACGGCACCACCGCCGCCGGAGATCACCATGGCATCGATGTCCCAGTCGTCGACCCAGAGACGATCCACCTCGTTGGCAACCGAAGTTGCCAGCTGACTGAACACCTGGTCGGTCAGGCTCTTGATGTCGTAAACCTTGCCACGGATCTTGATGCTGCCGCTGTCGATGGCATTGTAGAGGCGATAGAGTTCGACATTGACCCCGCTGTTCTCACGCAGCTTCGACGCAATCACATTGAAGGCCCGGGCGATCCCGGAATCCGTGGTGCGGCTGCCGCGCTCGGAATAACGCATCTTGTCGGAAATCGTGTAATCGGAGGTGCGGAAGCCAACATCGATAATGCCGATTTTGTCGTGGACCAGGCGCTTGTCAGCCATCTCGCCAAGGTCATTGAGCATGATGTTGAAGAGGGAACCGAACGGCTGCGGAACGACCCTGACCTTGTTGATGCTGATCGACTTCTCGACCCGTTTGCCGTTGCCGTCGATCAGGGCGACGGCGTGTTCGCCGACCAGAAGTTTGGCCAGTTCATCCTTGTATTGCCGGTAATAACCGATCGGCAGCCCGGTCACCAGATTGATCGGAACGAAGCCCTTGACCATCTGGGCCGCCGCCGCCAGGGCGAAAACCTTGGCGAATTTACCGATAAACTGCGCCTGGTCAAGGGTGAAATAGCGGACGTTGCTCTGACGCTCGGCCAACTCGCCGACAAAATAGGCCTTGCCGTCGACTTCGACCTGCAGATGCTTGTCATCGGTTTCAGGCGCGGCGATCATTTCGTCACGGAACTGGATATCGGTCGCCTCGCCAAGGACTGACTTGAAGACCAGGGCCTGCTGTCCGTCGGCCGCTTTCGTAAAACCAAAGCCGATATCGATTCCCAGAATGTCCACTCTTACCTCCTTGGTCAGGGGGAGACGCCTGCAAGTGCCCCTCGCTCATCAGAATCACGAAAAATTCATAACCAGGCCCGGTGTGTTGTGTTCAGTCACTGGTTCAGCTAGTAACTATAGGTAATCAGATGTTCAGTTGCAAGGGGTAATCCTCCAGCCAGGGCGCTAGGCTTTGCGGACGAAAATCTCCCTGGCGAGCTCCCCGTCAACGGCAAATTCGGAGTGACCGACCTTGAAGATGTAGGACGGAAAAGTCCGCGTCACCAGCAGGTCACTTCCAGGCAGAACGCCCATGCTCATCAGCTTCTGCATCTTGCTGACATCGGTTGCGGCCAGGTAGGCAATCTCGCCCCGCTCGCCGGCCTTGAGTTCCGTCAGGGCGACCACCCCCACCTCGCCATCCTGGCGCGCCTGTTCACAACAGACCCCCGGGGGAATCGGCTTGCCGTGGGGACAGGTGGTCGGGTGGTTCAGGAGCGTGCAGATCTTGGTATCGACACCATGGTGCAGAAGATGCTCGAACTCGCATGCCCGTTCATCACCACTGGCCCCTTTGATATCCAGGATGTCCATCATCAGGCGCTCGGCCAGACGATGCCGGCGCACGGTCATGCGCGCTTCTTCGCGGCCCTCCTTGCGCAGGCGGACCCACTCGCCATGGACCTCGACGAAAGCGAGCCGCACCAGTTCGGCCAGCCCCTCATCCGTCGGGGCGATGCCGAGCCGCTCGAAATGGGCGGCATCCTCACCCTTCTCCTCGGTACTGATCCACAGGGATTCGAGGATTTCCTCCGCCTTGGCTGAAACTTTCATTATGCAAATCCTTTCCTGGAGACAGGAGATAAACGATAGAGAACAAAATCAGAATAAGCCGTCAAGGTCCTTGGCCGCGGCGTCCAACGGCTACTGAAGGGCCCTTGACTGCCTAGAGAATATTACCATTCATTCGGCTGACTTTTCACGCCGTATGACCTTTTCCAGAAAATCCGGGACCAGCGGGTTTTCCTGCCCGCAATAGGGGCAGTGAACCTTGCGACAGCCTCCGATACAGGCACCGCAGCCCTTCTCCCGGAGCATCGCCGGGGTCAGCTCATGATCGCAGAAGGAACACTTCATGAGAGGATCCCCGTCATCAGCAGAAACCTGTTGAGCGCCCAGCCGACAGTGAACGCCAGCCCCGTCACCAGGAAGAAAATCGCCAGGGACGTCCGCCAGCCACGCTCCTTCTGCATGACCAGGAACTGGGCGACGCAGGGGACGAACAGGGTCAGGGTCACGGCAGCGACCGTCAGCTGCACCGGATTAAGCAGCCCCTCGGTCTGCAGATCGTAGAGCCCGGCCGCACCGAAGTCCCGCCTGAAAAAGCCGAAGATGAATGCGGCCGACGCCTCGTGCGGCAGTCCCAGCAGGCGCATGACCGGATTGAACTTTTCGACCAGCCATTGCAGCGCACCGGTCAGTTTTCCCGCCCAGAGCAGCACCGAAGCGATCATGAAGAGCGGAAAGATTTCCATGAAGTACCACTGCATGCGGGTCAGAGTCTTGACCATGACATTCTGCAGTTGCGGCAGGCGCATCGGCGGAATTTCCATATAGAACATCGGCCGCTCGCCAGGTACGACCTGGGCCGCCAGCAGGCCGACCAGGAGAAAAACGCCGATCATGCAGGCCAGCCAGACGACCAGGGCGCCGGGCACACTGGAGAGCAGGCCGAGGATGACTCCCATCTGGGCGCTGCAGGGGATGGCCAGGGCGAGCAGCAGGGTCGCGATAATCCGTTCCCGGGTTGACTCGAGGGTGCGGGTCACAACGGTTGCCATGGTGTCGCAGCCGAAGCCGAGCACCATCGGGATCACCGCCCGGCCGTTCAGGCCGATCTTCTTGAAGACCCGGTCGACCAGCATGGCCAGTCGCGGGAAATAGCCGCTGTCCTCGATGACGGCGAAAGCGACAAAGAAGGTGCCGACGATCGGTAGAATGATGGCAAAGGCATAACGGACACCGAGGGTGAACAGTCCGTATTCGCCCACCAGGAGCTCATTGAGCCAATACCAGGGAATATACGTGTCGCACAAACCGATGACCCACGGGTTGAGGAATTCCTCGAACACCGTGCCTTCCAGAAAATCCACGATGGTACCGGCGCCGAAGCCACCGACAAACTGGTAGAGGCCGAAATAGAGGGCCAGCAGCATGAGGGGTACGCCGGTCCAGGGGTTCATCGTCCAGGCCGAGAAACGATCGATCAGAGCCGGCTGCTGGCCGGCTTGCTGGGACACGACGCCATCCAGCAGTCCCTTGCAGATGCGCTTGCGCTCCAGGCTGATGCGCAGGTGCAGATCGACGCGGCGGGCGAAGATCGTGCTATTGACGGCATTTTCCACGTTGACGTAGCGGTCCCCTTCCCGGTCCCGGACCCTTTGGCCAATCTCGTCATCGCGCTGCAGGAGCATAAGCGTCAGGCTGCGCCTGGAGAGGATGTACTCACCCTGCAGCAGGGCGCTGATTTTCTGGATGTCCTTCTCGAGGTCGGAGGCATAAGTAAACGTCGTCTTGCCGGCCCGAAACTTGCCGATCGTCTCGCGCACCTCCAGGAGGCCGCGCTTGCCGCGGCCGATCGCACCACCGACAACCGGGACCTGCAGCTTTTCCTGAAGCAGCGGGATATCGATCTGCATGCCGATCCGCTCCGCCTCGTCCATGATATTGACCAACACGACCACCGGCAGGCCGGCTTCGATGAGTTGCAGCGTCATCGGCAGCATACGCTCGAGATTGCGGGCATCGATGACATGCAGAACCACATGCGGGGATTCTTCGAGCAGAATTCGGCGCGCAACCCGTTCTTCCTCGGTAATCGGCAACAGAGAGTACATCCCGGGCGTATCCAGGACCAGGTAGTTTTCGTTGCCTATCTGGCAATGGCCACGGGACACCTCTACCGACGTTCCTGGGTAGTTGGATACGGTCGTGTAACTGCCGGTCAAGCTGTTGAAGACCACGCTCTTGCCGACATTCGGGTTGCCGACCAGGATTATTTTCTTTTCAGCCTGCTGCTCTTTCTGCATAACTGTGGGGACAACCTTCCTGCCTGCTATTGATAATCATTTTCACGAAAAGGGCAAAAAAAGAGATTATGCCT
>JAHEDT010000069.1 GCA_024641085.1 Geobacteraceae bacterium
TGTTATCAGGATTGAACTTGACATGGACGTACATTGGCTGGACGCCGAACTGGACCTGCGACTGCTCCAGACGGGTCATCCCGGCCGGATTGGTGAAGGCGGTGCTGGCATCCTGGGCCCGGGCGGCGTAACCAGCCGCGGCCAGGCCGACGTCCGGGGTGCCGACCTCGTAGAGGTAGAGACCTCCGGCATGACTCGACAACGGCAGCAGGCAGAGGGTCAGTACGATCAGCAGCAGGGTCCTGAGCATTTTCATGTGCTGTACCTCCTAATAAAAGGCGACTTCATAATGTCTGCCAGAGAATCTTACTCTATACAGAATTTGTCACTGGGACCAGGGAACAGAGCCAGGAGATGTGATAAGGGCCCCGGCTTTAAATAAAAGCAGTCCGTCTTGTCCTGGTCGCCAGGTTATCTCCGCAGGTATTTTAACAGATCCTGCGCGGCACTGTCGCCAGGAAATTGCTGGAGCGTCTCGGTGGCAAGGGCTTTTGCCTTATCGGCTTGCCCGGTCTTGAGATACAACTGCGCCAGGGCAATGAAGAACTCCCGGTTCTGCGGTTCGATCGACAGGGCTTTCCGCAACGCTGTCTCTGCCTGAGCGGGCTGGTTCAAGACCAGCAGCACCTGGCCGTGGTTGTAATGGACCCGGCTGTAGTCGGGCATCCCGGCAGCAGCCTGGTGCAAGTATTTCTCGGCATCAGGGTAGCGTTGCATCTCGGCCAGCAGCAGGCCGAGCGAATAGGCGGTCTCGTAGCTCTGCGGATGCTGTTCGACCACTTCCCGTAACAATTTTTCCGCCTCAGCATTTTTGCCCTGCCGGTTGTACAACATCGCCAGGTTAACCTTGGCCGGATAGAACTGTTCATCGATTGCAATGGCCTTCCGATAAGCCTCGACCGCCTGGTCATCGTCACCGAGGTTGGCCGCCAGGTTACCAAGGTTATAGCGCTGCGGTGCAAGATCAGCGTTGTAGAGCATGGCCTCTCGATATTCTTGCAAATTTTTCTCAAAAGCCTGCCGGTCATCCGGTCGCAGACGCTCCTCGGCCAGAGTGCTGAGCATCATCGCCGCTTCAATACGCACCGCCTTGACCGGATCGTAGAGTTTTGGCGAGACGCGCTTCAGTCGGGTCTCCTCATCGAAAAAAGCCAGGCTGCGAATCGCCGTATAGCGCATCAGCGCATCCTCGGCATCAAGCGCTTTACTGAGAGCAGCCCGGCTGGCTGGAGAAGGATAGGAACGCAGCAACTCCAGCGCCGTTGCCCGCACGATGGCAGGCTGGAGCGGATCTTCTGCCAGTCGGATCAGCTCAGGCTCGGCCTCCGCTTTTCCGGCACGTCCGGCAGCGATCACCGTGCCGTAATGG
Organism: Geobacteraceae bacterium; assembly: GCA_024641085.1. Lineage (GTDB taxonomy): Bacteria > Desulfobacterota > Desulfuromonadia > Desulfuromonadales > BM103 > JAHEDT01. The sequence continues at coordinate 1,370 of JAHEDT010000069.1, forward strand.
GGCTTGCGGGCTTCACCATACCACCTGGTGTAGTACTCGACATTCCAGGACAGCGGTTTGTCGGCGTGACATCCCTGCGCCGAGCAGGCATTGGGTGTGCCGAGACTGGCGCTCAGATCGGGGCGTGGGATACGCAGGCTGTGGTCGGGGCGGTAGTCGGCACCCATGTAGATGCGCCCCGGCATATGACATTTGACGCACAGGTGGCCTTCACTCGGCTTGCCGTTGTAGACCTCCTTGTGGAAGTGGTGTGACTTGCTGTCATAGGTTTCGGCCCGATGACACTGGGTACAGAGCGCGTTCTTCTCCTTGTGCCGCTTGAGGCTGTGAACGTCGTGACAGTCGCTGCAGCGCACCCCATGTTGGTACATCTTGCTCTGCACGAAAGATCCATAGACGTAGACCTCCTCGAGAATTTGGCCGTCCGGATAATAAAGACCTTCGCTCAGCAGTTGCGGCACCATCAGGTCCAGCATTTCGCCTTCGGCGTGCAGGTTGTCACCGAGCTGGAACCGCCGCGAATGGCAAGGCGCACAGAGTCTGATCTGCGATGCAGCATCAAGGCTTCCGGTACGCACGGCCAGGGCGTAGTCCTCAGATTTCGTTCGGGCCAGCGGCGGCATGTCTGCCCAGGCGACGTGTTTGGACCCTGGGCCGTGGCAGGCCTCGCAACCGACATCGATCTCGAACCAGGTGGTCTGGTAGCTGTCCTTGTCTGGGTCGTAACCCTTGGACAACCGGGTGGAATGACACTCGGCGCACATCGTGTTCCAGGTCTGGCCGCCCTGGGTCCAGTGCAACCAGTCTTCCGGACCCTGCACCTCGTAGGGAGGCAGGCGGTACCACTGCTTCTTCACCACATCCCAGGCGATATTTAAACATTGCAGGCGCCCGTCGGGGAAGGGTACCAGGTACTGCTGCAAGGGGGTCACGCCGAAGGTGTAGGTAATCTGGAAATCGCCGGGCTGGCCATCCGGGCCTTCGGTATTGACATAAAACTTTTCGCCCTGGCGGAAGAAACGCGAGGTGACCTTATTGTACGGATCGGTATAACTGGCATCGTTGAAATCGCCCAGCACCGTGGTGTCGTTGGCCACATCCATGGCCAGGTCGTGGTGTGAACCGAGCCACTTGTTGTAAGTGGTCTCATGGCACTTTTTGCATTTCTCGCTGCCGACAAACTCCGCCGCGACTTCGGCAGCAGGAGGCGTAACCGGCGTCGACTTGAGCAGATAGAGCAACGGCGACAACAGGATGACACAGGCCGCAACCAGTGCGACACGTTCCCAGCGCTTTATGTTGTCGGATGCTTGATTCATTATCTCTTTATTCCGGAGACCACGCGCCAATGACGCTTCAAGCTTTTCAGTTTTTTCGCGTCACGGGATTATATCCGTGTCGCCTGGGCTGACTCGAATCGCTCTCGCTTGCGCGGCACTGACGTGTCGACCTTGACGATGCCGTTCTCAATCCGTACAGGGTAAGTATCCAGAGGCCTCGGTGCCGGTGCCGACAAAACTTCACCATTCAGGCTGAAGGTGGAGCCGTGGCAGGGGCAGACGAACTGGTTCTTCTCTTCATCCCAGGGGACCGAACAACCTAGATGCGTACAGGTCCGGGATAAAGCCAGGAAACTGCCGTCGGCCAGACACGCCAGGTAGAATTGGCCCACCGGGATTGCGGTCACCGTCGCCGGTGTGAACTGCTCGACCGCCCCGGCCGTAACGATGCTCGCAGTCTTGACTGGGCGGTTGCGATCCTTGCGCGAATTCATAAAGGACAACCCCAGCCAGGCGAATTCAGCCACAGCGGCAAGACCGAAAAACGCCCATAGTCGTTTCATGAACTGCCTACGATCCGGGTTTGTTTTCGTATCGTTGTTTTGATTGTCCAACATTCTTCAAAATCCTATTTTTAACCACAGACAAAAGCAGAGACACACAGATTCCTCGCACCTCACGCCACCCGCCACTCTTTACGCCCTACCCGCCACCCTGGCCCCAGGGCCAGGCCAGATGCATCTCCGCTCCCCGGAACCAAACACCGATAATTGTGCACACCACCAGCACGACCATGGCCAGCAGGATGCCCGCCATCACGGTTTCGGCACGGCTGTAGTGCTGTTTCCTGGTGAGCCAGAGATAAAGGCCGGCCAACAGGCCAGCCAACAGGCCCGTCGGCAACAGGCCGCGCGTAACCAGGGTGTCAAGCGCAGCCACATTGCTCGCATGCAGCAACAGGTTGTCCAACAGAATCATCGCCAGCGTTGCAAAGGTGCCGGCCACGATCGTCCACACAGCCAGCGTTCTGCCACGCTCAGAGCCGAACCAGACCCCGCCCGGCAGGGCCGACTCGCGCCAGAAAGGGACGCACAACAGCGCAGCAGCACCCAACAACGGCCAGACAAAGACTGCAAACACCGGGTGCAGGTGCAGCAATAATTCCTGGAAACCCATGAAATACCAAGGGGCCTTGGCCGGATTTGGGCTCATGCCCGGATTGGCCTGATCCAGCAGAGGAGCGTTCCAGACAACGGCCAGGATCAGCACCAAAGCGACCAGCACCAGGCCAAACGCGGCCTCCCTCACGACCAGATCAGGAACTGTCGGCACACGCTCGACCGGGACCGGCTCCTCCCGTTCAACCTGAACCAACCCACCGGCTTTTCGCACCAGCCAGAAATGCCACAGCAGCAGGATGAACAAGCCGCCAGGAATGAAGGCAGCGTGCAGAACGAAGAAGTTCGCCAGGGTCCCTGGACCGATCTCGGCGCCGCCACGAAACAGTTCCTGGAGCCATGGTCCGCAAAGCGGAATATAACCAAGCATACTGGTACAGATGGTGACCGCCCAGTAAGCGAGCTGATCCCAGGGAAGCAGGTAGCCGGTGAAGTTTGACGCAAGCAGCAGGAAAAGCAGAAGCAGACCGATCATCCAGTTAAGGCGCCGTCCCGGTCCGAAGGCACCGGTCAGTACGACCCGCAGCAGGTGCAGTACAGCGACAATGACCAGCAGGTTGGCACTCCAGTGGTGAATGTTGCGAATCCACAGCCCGAACGGGACTTCCCGGGTCAGGGTCAGAATCGATGCATAGGCATTGGTTGGAGACGATTGATAAACCAGCAGCAGCAAGATCCCGGTCAGAAATAACAGGCCGACCAGCACCGCCGCCATGCCACCGAGTCCCCAGCTCAGCGTGACCCGCAAGGTTTCACGGGGCACAGTTTGCGGGTGGAGATGAAGAATGAGATCCGTTATCGAGCGTCTGGACTGCTTCATAAGGGTCAGCAAGCCGATGCTTTAAATAGATATTAAACCCAAGTATGATTAATAAGTTAGGTCAGAAGTTAACACAAAACCAAAGGGAAACAAAACGCAAAGCCTGCACAAGACACAAAACACCCACCTGCCCCGGCAGCGAAGAGAACCGGCCACAGGCGATCAAGCCGGGTGGCCGGAGTCATTTCAGAACAAATACCGCTGCAAAACAGAGGTGTCTCTAGTCTCCTTGCTGGCCAAACACTTCCACTAACGGCACGCCGGCCGAACCTGATGGCGGCTTAATGCCAAGGAGAGCCGTCAGCGTTGGTGCCACATCAACGGTCAGCACCCGGCGCTGGATATGCTGCGCAGGAATGCCGGCTCCCGCAAAGACAATCGGTACGTAGGTATCATACTTCCAGGGCGAACCGTGGGTGGCAGCCACTGTCAGACCATCGAAGTCGTTGATGAACCAGTGTGGTTCAAAAACCACGTAGATATCGCCCGACCGGTTGGGGTTGAAGTTGTTAAGAATCGCCTGGTTCAGGGGCGTGTCGGGCAGGTTGCCTTCGCGCAGGGCGCTGCTGCCGATGGCCTGGGCAACCCCAGCGAATTTCAGCAGCTCTTCGGCAACAGCCTGCTCGACTTGGCGCGGACCCAGTTTATGCTGACTGATCACCTCGTGATTGAGATAAACATAAGGGTGGTTGTAGCCGGAGATCAATTCTTTATCGATCCCGAACTTCTTTTTCAGGGCCGCAAATGCCGGCTGTTTGTCCCAGCTTTGCGGGTCGGCATACCCGGCGCTGATACCAAACTCGTTCAGGTAGCCAGGCACCTCCGGCGCGCCATGATCTGCAGAAAGCACGATCAGAGTATTCTGCAGCCCGACCTGCTGGTCGACGAAAGCCAACAGGTCTGCCAGTGAACGATCGAGACGCAGCAGGTTGTCCTCGGTTTCCAGACTGGACGGGCCGAAGATGTGACCGACGTAGTCTGTGGAAGAGAAGCTGACCCCGAGAAAATCGGGGACGTCATCCTGGCCCAGCTGTTCCTGTCGGATCAATTCCTTGGCGAACGCCAGGGTCAACTCATCCCCGGCGGGGCTGAGGGTCAAGAGGGTCGTGTAGTATTTGCCGCCCGCCTCACCGTACGGGTGCGGGAAGGTCCTGCCGAAGCCCGCCAGGTCGGTCTCCCAGGCTTTGTCGTCGGCATCGCCGAACAGGTAGCTGCCCTGATCACGCAGCAGCTCCCACGACTTGCCGGAATAGGCCGCGGCCGGCTTTTGTGCGTTCCACTCGTTGACCCATTCCGGATAGGCATCGTAGTAGTAGTTGCTGGTCACGAACTCACCGCTGGCCTTGGAAAACCAGAAGGCCTTGCCGGCATGGCCAGCCATCGACACGGCGCCGCGATCCTTGACCGACACAGCGAAAACTTTGGCACGACCGGCCGTGTTGATGGCCAGTTCATCACCGGTGGTCGTGACCATGATCGACGATGGCGAACGGCCATCACTTTTTGCGGCCTTCTGGGTCGAGTCGATCTCAGCGTTCTTATCGACACCGGCACCTGCAGTCAGCAGCCGATAGCGGTCATCCTCGATGTTGTACATGGTCCGGTTCTCGGTGCGGTCGAACCAGACGTTGCCGATCATGCCATGCACGGCAGGCTGGGCTCCGGTCGCCAGGGTCACATGACCGACAATGGTCTCGGTGTTGGCATGGGCGTGATGCGCATCCGTATAGACGGTCCCCTTTTCCCAGAGGTAGCGAAAGCCGTTTTCGCCCAGACGATCATAATAGCGATCCGGCAGGTCGCCACGCAGGGCATCAACGGTGATCTGCAGCACAAGCTTAGGGGGGGTGGATGCAGCCAACGAGGGGGATGCAAACATGAGGGCCAACAGGGAGATCATTCCCAGCAGGAAGTGTTTTCGTATGGTCACGGCGATGGTCTCCTTTCCTTCAGCTAGAATCTGCTTGCCTAGTTCTGATTCTCGACATTGGATCACGTGGGTTCAGGGCGTCCGTTCAAACTCGACTTTGAATTGCTCCTGCAGCGCCGCCTGAAAATAAATACCTACCAGCCGGTCGCGGGCCTCATCGTAGACCAGCGTGTAGGTCGACCCTGGATAGTTGGGTGCGCGCAGTTCGACAAATGCACCCAGATACCCCTTCTCATGTTTCCACGCGGCCGCCGAGACATTGATCGGACGCGGGTTGAAATAGGCCGCCTGCAGCTGACCTGCGGGGCCCGGTGCGGTCAGCTGCAGGATGTAGCCGCCATCGGTCCGCAACCAACGACCCACCAGGTTCACGGGGTCCGGCCCGGGGGTACTATTGGTCTCTCCGGCCGCAATTGCAACGCCAGCGATGCATGTCATCAAGACCAGCAGTGAAACCAGCAACTTGACACTTGATTTTTTCATGGGGTGGTTCCTCCGAACCATAGGAAATAGGCATTGCTTCCGTCACGCTCCAGGACCAGTTGCAGGTCCCTTACCCAGAGGTCCGGGTAGCCGGAAGCGCCATTCAGTGCCGCCTGGTAAAAGAGTAACAGATTCTGGCGCTGCGCCAAAACAGCGCGCGCAAAGGAATCACCCGCACCACGCAAGGGGGGATCGGTGCGAAGCGCGATCAGATTGGGCAACACGCGATGAATCTCGTCATCGCGAACCCAGTCGGCGTATTCGATGCGCGGCTGGTCGTCGGTGACCGGGGGGGCCTTCCCGGCATAGGCTTCCAGACCGGCACGGTCCGTTACCCAGGTCGCCAGCAGAGCTTCGGGGGAGGAGATCCCCACCTCTCCCAAAGCGGCGGCAACCTCCGGCCGGTTGAACCGCTCGACAATACTCGGCACGTCGAGCTCAACAGGTTCCATCGAACCGACCAGGAGCATCTCGTGGAGTTCGGTCGTCCACAGGGAGGCCTGCGGAAAGACATCGAGAAAACTGCGCACCAGAGATCGGGTGTCCTCGTCATTCTGGGTCGGCAGTGGCAACCACTGGGCAACAATGCCCTTCGGCTGCAGACGGACCCGTGCCAGGGCGTAAAAGTCGCTTGAATAAAGATTTGCGACGCCCGCGGCGGAAGGCGGGGGTGGTTCAAGGGTGATGAGGTCATAGGTCTGCTCACTGCTCAGCAATTCGCGGCGGCCGTCGCGCAAGCGGATGTCCAACCGGGGGTCTGTCGCCGCATCGTAATTCCCCTGGAAGCTTGGCGTGGCTCTTTTAACTTCGGGCAGCAGTTCAGCGACGACGCGCTGCTTAAGCCCTGGGTAACGCAGCAAGGCACCCGAAGTTATTCCTGTACCCAGCCCTATCACCAACGCCGATTCCGGTTTGCCGTTATGAATGATCAGCGGCAGCAGGGCCTGCAGGCGCATATAGCGCAGCGAGGGCAACGTGTCTCCGGTATTGGAGACCCCCTGGATATACAGGCGTCGGAAACTCTTCTGTCCTGCCGATTGTTCGAGCACTGCCACCGTTCCGCCCTTGCCCTCTTCATAGAAGACGATCGTTCCACCGCGCGCTGCGGCCAGCAAACTCGCCAAGCGGTCAGGCGGTATCAGGACAGCCACGACAACGGTCGTGATGACAATGGCCATCGTGCACCAACGCGCAACGCGAAACCCAGGCAGGGCACGCATCGCCGCCACCAGACCAAGTAGCGCCGCGACCACAGCGAGGATCGCCAGGGTGATGACCAGGCCGAATTGCGGCACCAGGACGAAACCGGTGATCACAGTACCGACAATACCGCCGAGCGTGTTCCACGCTACCACTTTGCCAATATCGCGGCCGACGTGACCGGAATCAACGATCAGTTTCAATGCTGCCGGAAATGCCGCGCCGAGAAAAAGCGTGGGGAGAAAGACCATATACATGGCGGCGATAGCAAATCGGGTGCACATCCCGACCAGCCTGCTCTGGAACAGCGACATGATGGCCTGATCTCCCAGGGCCTGCAAGTTCGGCAGCCATGGTCCAAGCAGGAAGATCTCGAGCAATGCAATCATGCCTGCAACAGCGACCAATAGTCCAAAGACACCCCAGGGGTTGCGAACCCGGTCAGTCCAGCGGGCGAACAGGGCTGCACCAAGCGCCAGTCCAAGGAGATAGGTTGCCAACACCACAGAAAAGGCGAAGCTGCGGGTACTCATGAACGGCACCACCGACTGCGTCCAGACCACTTCGTAACCCATCGCCAAGCCACCGGCGATGGAATAAAGGAGGATCGCCAAGGTGGCCGACTTTGCAAGAGGTGCAATCTTCGAGGGTTGTTCGAAGCTTTTTGGGTCAGTTGTGTAGCGATCGAGCCAGAAGCCCCCAGCCGCTGCGAGCCCACCCATACTGGCGGCGACCAAGGCCGTGCCTTGGATGCCAAGTGCCGGGATAAGCAAAAATGAGGACGCTAACGCCCCGAGGATCGCGCCGGTGGTGTTGGCAGCATACATCCACCCCCCGCCACTACCGACCCGGTCTGCGCTGAGCCGCAGCGAACGAACCATCGCCGGCAAGGTCCCCCCCATCAGGAAAGGCCCTACTCCAACCATCAGGAAGATGAGACCCCAGGCCAGCATTATGCTGCTCTTTTCCAGGGACGCAAAAGGCGCCGCTGTATGTGCCAGTGCCATGGTCACCAGGACGCCGGTCAGGGCGACGCAAATCTCCAGCGCAGCATAAAACCGGAGGGGCCTGGTCAGTCGATCAGCCCAACGCCCCAGCAAGAGACCGCCGAGAGCCAGCCCGGCAAAGAAGGCGCTGACGCCGGTGGTGACCGCATAAACATCGACACCGACGATCAGGGTCAGCTGCTTGATCCAGAGCACCTGGTAGATCAACGCGGCGGTGCCCGAGACGATCAGCAACAGGGCGGGCCACGCCATGCCTTTTGTTCCTCCTGGCTCATGAGAGACGGACGTCCTCAGGTCGGCCGATTGCGCCGCGGAGGCTTTTCGATTTTCAGGGGGAGACTTTTTCGACATGTTCGCCAATAAAAAGGACCGCACCTGTTGAAGCGGGTGCGGTCCTGGGATTTTAAACCAAACGTTTCTCCACCGCGGGCGTTAATTGCTGCCCGTAGGAGCTTCTTGCAGCGTCTTCAGCACTGCATCGAGACTGAAGCTGCCGACTTTCTGGCTCGGCGGAAATTCCTTGAATGTAGACAGGAATTTTCCGACGTATTGCTGTGCCGGGACCAGCAGAAAGGCACGTTCAAGCCGCCAACGCGGATAGTCGATGGCCTCGTGGTCAGCACGCTCGAAGGGGTCGCTGCGCAGGTTGAACAATTTTGGCAGGCGTAGCGGCACAAACGGATCCTGCCAGACAGTATAGTCATGTGCGCGCTGCTCGGCAAAGACAAGCTTCCACTGGTCATAGCGCAGCGCCACCAGTGAACCGTCGTCATTAAAGTAGAAGAACTCATGGCGTGGTGATTTTTCAGTATTCCCGGCCCAGAATGGCAGCATGTTGTAGCCATCGAGATGCACCTTGAAGGTCTTGTCGCCGACCTTCATGCCTTTCATGAGCTGTTCCTTCACATCCGGAACGCCGACGGCCGCCATGATGGTCGGGAACATGTCCATGTGCGAGTAGATGTTGTTGTCGATGGTGCCGGGCTTGATGACCCCGGGCCACTGGATCACCGTGGGAACGCGATAGCCACCTTCCCAGTTGGTGTTCTTCTCCCCTCGGAAGGGTGTCGTGCCGCCATCAGGCCAACTCATCATTTCCGCGCCATTGTCGGTGGAGTACATGACAATGGTGTTCTTGTCCAGCCCGAGTTCCTTGAGCTTGTCGAGCAACTGTCCCACCATCGCGTCGTGCTCGATCATGCCATCGGGATAGATGCCGAGGCCGGTTTTGCCCTGGCTCTCCTTCTTCAGGTGGGTCCAGATATGCATGCGGGTGGCATTCCACCAGAGGAAGAAGGGCTTGTCCGACTTGGCCGCTTTCTCCAGGTAGTCGAGGGAGGCCTTGGTGACCTCCTCGTCGATGGTCTCCATGCGCTTTTTGGTCAGCGGACCGGTGCTTTCCACTTTCGAGGTGCCGTCCGGGTTGGCCCAGG
>JAHEDT010000118.1 GCA_024641085.1 Geobacteraceae bacterium
ATCTTGCGCGGGTCATTCCCCTGGTTCATCGTTTCATGAACCAGAACGCCGGCGCCGGTGAGCTGAGACGGTTGCAGCCATTTCACTTTGGCAGCGAAGAGAATGTTATCGAACTTGCCTCTTGGCGTATCCCAGGGGAGAGCGTAGGGAATCGCGAGGTCCTGAATCGACCACACCAGCCGGTACTTTCCGTTCCGGGTCACAGCCGCTGTACCTTCGTCGCGGATGATGTGGATGCCGCGCCAGCGCAGCACATGATTCCAGACGACTTCCTCGCCATTGCGCGGTCGCGGGAAGGGCGATGTTACCCGAGCCTGCTGCAACGCGCTGCGGGTATCCGTCGAGCGGCGCGCGATCTCATCGTTGCGCTGTAATGCTTCGTATACCCAGTCGGGATACGCAGCGCTGCGCCGGGTCTGGTAGACCGGCATCTTCCAGGACTGCGGGAATCGCTTGAACAGTTCGCGCTGGCCCTCGCTAAGGCGCTGTGCATACTGATCAAGATTAGCCGCTGTGATGGTCGCGATTGGTTGGTCTTCCGGATAAGGGTCAGCTTCGTGCTCCTCCGGGTTGAACCAGGCCGGTGGCACGGTCAGGCCACCCGTCCAGGCCGGTATGGAGCCTTCCGCATTCCCGGCACGTTCAGCCCCAACCGGCGTCAACTCATCCGCCGCCGCAGTGCTGCCGATCAGCAGCGTAAAGAGCAGCGCAACGAAAATAATTCGCGTCATCAGAAGTACGCCGTCACACGCATCTGCAGATAGTCCCGGTCGCGCAGTAGATTGGCGCCGCCGGCGCCCATGAAGCGGACATAGGCCAAATCGAGTTCGTAGTTCTGGAGGTATTCGGCCTGGATGCCGGCTGTAAATACCGAACGGCCCTCCAGGAACGTCCCATGCGGGGCCGGTGTCGAGCCGCCGTTGTCGCGCGTATACGCCAGTCGTGGCGTCAGATTGAGACCGCCTATGACACTGTTGTACGTTGCCGCGATGAAGATTTGGGCACCCCACGAGTCCTTCTCGCGACCGCTGATTTCGTAGGCTACCTCGTCCGGGGCCGGCACGTCATGAATGTGGACCCAGCCCAACGCGATGCCGGACAATACCGTGTCTGCGCCGAAGCGCCGACCAAGAATGCGGGTCAACCCCAGAGTAGCCTGCGTGCGATCGCTGCGACGATAGCCGCGAATTGTCTCATCAGCACCGAATTCGCCAAGCGGCGTAGAACCGATCGTCGGATCGAATTCGATGGGGGAAAGCGCCGCTGTCGATACCGTGCCGATCGACAGCTGGTAAGGGACATTCATATGGTGCGAGATCTCAGCGGAGAGCAGCGTACCGGTTCGCATCGACGCAAGACTCAGGGAGGCGCCGATTGCCTGCACGTCCGTTGGGTAGTCGACCCGATAGCCGGCCGCATTGCCGTAGTCACTGATCGTCAAAGCTTCCGCGGCCAAACGTGCCTCGCGAGCAGCCTCTGCGGGCGCCAACCCGGTCGCAAGGAATGACGGCACAAGGCCGGCCGTACGCTCGGCGACTGCCGCCTCGGAGGTTGCAGCAACCGCGGCAGCGCTGGCGGTGACGCTTGAGATCAACGGCAGGCGGCTGTGATAGCGGATGTAATGCAGCCCCAGCTTCGGCGCGAGACCGCCCAGCCAGCGCGCGATCACCGCAACACCAAATTGGCCCTGGGCGGACGGCTCGCCCACCGCGAGGCCCGGCATCCTGTTGAAGTCTTCGTCGTAGCCCAGCGTCCCGGCAGGCAGTGCGAAAAACTGGTCAAGGTTGGTACCGAGATCGGATGTCGCTCCGCCGCCGAGGAATAAAGTCCCCATGCCATCGCCGCCAAACAGGTCCGCGCCCGATAGATAGGACCCGACCGGTGGAAGAACGACCGGCTTCCAGTCATATTGATAATAGCCTTCGACAGCGACGATATCGGACAGCCCTGCCGCAAGCCACACCATGCCCTGCGGAGTGCGCCCATCAAGCGGCTGACTGGTGGGCTGACTCGCCCGGGCGATATCCACGGGGTTGATCAAGTCTAGTCCGTCTCGAATAAACGAGGTACCGGACCAATTCACGACCTGGTCGCCCACCCGCAAGTAGACCGGAACACCACCGAGCGACAGTGAGGTGCCAAAATAAAAATCGAGCAGATCGACGCCACTAGCGACGAGCTCTCGTCCGCCGGCGCTCAGCCTGGTTCTCTCCAGCGCACCGTCTTGCTCCCAGTCATGGAACGCCACGGCTCGCCCGTAGAATGAGAGGTCGCCATACAGTGCAATCACCTCCGCCGTGCCGCGCAGCATTTGCGATACTTTACCGGTCCGATAGTTTAGTGTGCCGTCATCGTTATTGACGCTGCCGCGCTCGCCGCCGTTAGCGGTACCGATGAGCGCCGGGTCGGCTGATTGCAAACGATAACGAGCGCCATATGACAGGTCAAAATTGATGATTGTCTGCAGACCTTGCACTTCGAAGTCGACGGCACTAGCAGGGTGGGCCAGTGCAGCCAGCATTACCAAAAGCATTATCTGAAGGGCCCGGTACGGTCGAGCCACAAGGCGAGCCAGGTGCTCTATTGCGCACCCCTGGCACGGAGCGCCCGGCTCAGTAGATCTGGATGCCAAGCGCAACACGATTGTTCGAGAGACCGGTGCCGTCGGCGCGCTCATTCTGGCCGTAGGCATATTCAACGCCGAGCGTCAGGTAGGGTTGAATGATCCACATCAGGTTTATTGACGCATAGCGTGAGCTCTCGAATTCATCGGCCGCCTGCCAATCGAGAGAATCGGTCCGGGCCATGCCGAGGATCGCCGTCGATCGGAGCGCGCTCGTCCAGCGATGCCTGTAGCTCAGCATCGCACCGGAATTGTCGCGAAGATCGATCCGGTGACCGGTTCCGTTCCGGCAGCCCGCTGCAAGCATCCTCG
>JAHEDT010000119.1 GCA_024641085.1 Geobacteraceae bacterium
CTCGTCTTGAGCTTTGCTTCTGCCCCGGGATCACGACAGGTGCGCAGCCGATTGAGGCTGACCATGAACGAGCGGTCGAGATCGGACGAAGCCATGGCATCGAGAAAATCGTAAGAACCGCCATCGACAGGCAGGTTGCTCGCCACCGGAGCTGTCGGAGCCGTCGCATTTCTGACTGCAGCGGCAGGCCCGATCAGCGCTTCATCGGGGCCGGCTGCGGAAATTGTGACAGAGGTCCGGCCTGAAGCCGGGGCCCCGTCGTTCGTGGCCCGCTCTCTGATCTCCTGGTTGACACTGTTAACCTGCGGGGAGCCGATATCCGCTTCCACACCACGGTTGGTCGCCAAGCTTGCCATGCGGGTCGACGCAGGCAGGGACGGTGCCTGGCGGGCCTTTTCATAGCGTACGCTGGAGAGGCCGGTATCGACGGCATTCAGTTCAGCTGCGGCCGGGCTGCCGAGGGCCACCGTGGTCTTCGACGGCAGAGACGCTCGGGACGGCCTGCGCTCGGTGACCCTCTTCGTAGCAATCTGGGCAACAACTTCAGGAGCAGCCGTATTACTGCTGAAGGAGGATCGCTGCTGGGGCAAAGTCGCCGCAGCCGCCTGTCGAGGGGCCTGTTCGTAGGAAGCGAGGGCCTGCGCAACCGGCAGGGACGTCTCCGCTTGCACGGACATCTCCGCCTTGCGACTCGGCAGCGTCGAACGCGCCGCCACCTTCTGCTCAGGCAGGCGGGGGGTTACCCGGGAGGGTTGCGGCAAAGGGGCCTCCACGGTCGGAGCCTTACGGACCGGAGGCGGTTTGGGTGTGGGAACGGGCTCTTTGCGGACAAGCTGCGGCGGCTCCTGAATCGGTGTTTTCTGAACCGGTGGTTCTTTAACCTGCAGCTTTTGAACCTTAGGTGGGGCCTGTTTGTGGACCGGCTTCGGCACCTCGACTACGGCCGGCGGAGGTTGGGGAATCTCCTCCTGGAGGATCACTGCGACCTCCACCGGCACCGGTTCCGGTCGTTCCACAGGCTCCGTACGGCTGCGCCCCAGGAAAAGAAGTAATGCAAGGGAGAGGCATGCCAACAGGATACTGATCAGCACTGGTCGCCAGGGGGTTTCATCGGCCAGAGTTCTGGCCAGACCCGCAGTCGGGTAGACCGGCGGCGGGACCAGGGGGGGGCCGGCGCTTATTTCGCGCAACATGGGGAGGGAGTACACCCCCCAGCCGTAAGGATATTCAACAGGACTCACTCGGCGGCTCCTGTCGGCAACGGTCTGACGATAGTCCGGCTCTCTTCAGTCGACCAGACTTTGGCCAGGGCCGCAGCGGCGAAGAGGAAGTCCTGGCTCATGGAGGTCTTCTCCGGCAGGACGACCGGCATGATTTGCTGCTGCTGCAACTTTTCCAGGGCCGGGATCAGATTGGTGTCATCAAGCATCATCCCCTCTTTTTCTCCGGCACGTTTCAACCGGAATGGGGAGGTGACATCGCCGGTGACCTGAAGGACCTGGAGTTCCCAAACCTCCTGTCGCTGAGTGACAGGCTGCAGGTTACGGCTGTCCGGGACCTCGGGCAATTTCATCTCTGAGAGACGCAATGCGATATCGGGCGGCGCGCTCGGGATCAGACTGAGGCTGATCAGAAGAAGAAAAGCGAGATCGCTGAAAGCAAAGAGCCAGGCAGCATTTCTCCTCTGCGTATTCATCTGTCAGGCAACCTTTCTCTCTTCGGGCAGGAACTCCAGGTCGGACACCGCCTCCAGCCCTTCTTCGATACGCTTGCGACTTAAGGGATAGAATATCTTGAGCATAAACTCGAGAATCGTGAAGCATATCAAACCGACGAAAGTGGTATAGAGGGCGGTTGCGATGCCGGTGACCGTCAGGTTGCTGTTGAGGGTGCCCGCGTTGGAGAGAAAGTGCACCGATATGCCAATGATGGTGCCGAGAAAGCCCAGTGGGGGCATCAGGTTGGCGATCAGGGAAATGGGCTCGAGAAACTGCTCCTGGAAATAGCGCTCACTATACTGGAACGCCGCATCCCTGATATAGCCATCGGGCGGGGTCGAGTTCTGCCGGCGATCGTTATGCCTTTCCTGCTGGTAATGCCGCTTGGTCTTGCAGAAGAAGGAGGCGGCAACAGTCGCCAGGGACGAGCGGTTGTCAAGTTTTGCAAAATCTTCGACACCTTCCCCCAACTGCCGCAGATCGGTGTGTGCCAGATAACGCTGCGCCTGCCAGCATTTGGTCAAGGCGTAGAAGAAAAAGACCGCGATAGCCAGATAGTTCAGGACCTGAAGAAGGCCCGAATAAGCGTTGACGAACTGGCTCAGGGAAGCGATGATCGCCTCGTTCAAGTTGTCGAAAATGTTTTTATCCATGCGTCTCTATCTCCAGGGTCATGAGGCTGCCAGAGCCAGCCTGTAGTTCAACGGGTCCGCCACTCGTCCAGGCTTCGCATGCCGTCGCTGATGGTACTGAAGCCGACGTCGTTGCGGTCGATGGCCGCGTTCAGCACATCAGGCTGATCATCATAGCGACGTTCCATGTCCCGCAGTAATTTATAGATATTCCATCCCGCATTATCCAGTTCGAGGTAGACCAGGCCACACAACAACTGCAGCTTGGCGATTTCGAGACGGGTCGCCAGGTTCTTGTCTGCCTCAAAATCCGCAAGGATCGGCTCCACCTGCAGCATGATGTAACGGTCGGCAACATCACTGAGTTGTTCCAGCTCCTCAGGTTTGTTGCGAATACGTAGATCTTGGGCGGAGGCACGGAAGATCTTCAATGTCGACTTGACACTGTCGATATATGCCTGTTTATCGACGATTTTCAAATGGGAGACCACTGCCGGGTGGGGCGGTGGATCGAAGGCGGTGCTGCAACCACCGGCCATGAGAAGAATGGCGGTTGTGACA
>JAHEDT010000120.1 GCA_024641085.1 Geobacteraceae bacterium
GGGTGAGAAAAAAAGATCCATACATGAGCCCCTTTTCCAGAACGTGATACCTCCAAAGCTGCAGGAATATTCAGTTCATGACAGGATTGAATAAAAGCTCTAGAGTCTTCCCCCCATTCGGATTTATCGAAATCAACGGCAAGGAAATAGCAAGTGTCATCCTCAAGAAGTGGATAGACTCCGATGATATGCTTTCCTGACAAATGATCGTAAATGACTTGATCTGTGACTGGAAGAAAGAGACGGTTGTCACAGTCAGCGCATTTTGTTTTAGGCTTATTACACAGACCGGCCTTCCATTCATTGCCACAGGCAGGGGAGTAACCAGACCGACCCTTTGCTGATTTCCAACGCGTTGGGTAAATGTCCGCTCGACCACGAAAAAGACGACTGAAAAGAGCAACTTTTTGATCCGTAGAAAAGTAAACAGGCTGGTCGCTAGGCGATTGCCCACGGTACTCTTCAATTGGTTCTTCTCCCCAGGGGATTCCGTGCTGTTTCAGTAATGCTTTGAGGCGGGAGTTCTCTTCCTGCAACTGTCGGTATTCATCTGCTTTTTCAACCAAGGAGGGTTTCTCCGCAGCAAATTTGTCGTTTGTCGTCATGGTCGCAATATATCAGACATTATTCTCTTCTTCAAAAACACAGGTCACAAAAGTTGGCCATATTGTACAAACAAACAATATGGCCTCATTTTGTCCCCCATATTTTTTCAAATAATGATATAAGAGAACAAAGCAAGCCATATTATTCAAATGAACAACAAGGAGGAAAGATGTCCAGAAGCGGCTATTTTAGAAAAGTCCCTGCTGGTTATACAGCCTTTTTCCCAACGCCCCTGCCACCAGACCCACAATTAAACGTGGATGGTGAACTGCAGTTATTGCTTTCCGAGGCAGATCGAGCTCTTGGTGGCTTGAATATGGTTGTCAGCGTGTTGCCCAACCCTGACCTTCTGGTCTGGATGTTTATTCAGAAGGAAGCACTTCTCAGTTCACAGATTGAAGGTACACAATCTTCCCTCGTTGAAATCCTTAGTGCAGGCGAAGAAGGCTACCCGACAGCTGATGTTGGTGAGGTTATCAACTATATCAAGGCAATGCGTTATGGACTGTCCAGACTGAAAGTCGATGATTTCCCGATGTCCCTCCGTTTGATTCGAGAAATTCACGGTGTATTGATGCAGGAAGTGCGTGGCGGCGAGGTACATTTATCTCCAGGCGAATTCAGGAACAGTCAAAACTGGATTGGGGGAACAACTCCTGGAAACGCACGTTTCGTCCCACCCCCACCAACTGAACTGATGGATGCTTTAAATAGTTTTGAGCACTATATGCATGTTGATGATGATATGCCCCCCTTGATTCGCTGTGGCTTAATTCATTATCAATTTGAAACGATTCATCCTTTTAATGATGGGAATGGACGTATCGGTCGATTGTTGATTACTCTCTACCTTGCATGGAATGGACTTTTAGATGAGCCAATGCTTTATCTAAGCGCTTATCTGAAAGCTCATCAGCAGGAGTATTATGATCGTTTGACACAAGTGAGAACGAGTGGTAACTACGAAGCCTGGACTCGATTTTTTCTAGAGGGCATTTGTGAGGTGTCCAGGATGGTCGTAGATACGACACGCCGGATACAAGTACTTGAAAGAACTGACGGAGACAAACTGATTAAAGCAGGAGAGGGGGCTCACGGCCTCAACCTGATACGTGCCCTTTTACAGCAACCAGTTGTCATGGTTAAAGATGTGGCTGAAATGGTTAACGTAAGCTACTCAAAAGCGAATAACCTCATTGCCTCTTGTGAAGAGATGGGAATACTGCGGCAAATCAATAAAGGTGGCAGGAACCGCCGGTTTGGCTACAAAACATACATCGACATTTTGAGTGAAGGGACAGAGATGCGCGACAACAAAGCCAACGTGAAAGAGTAACCTGTTACGGATCAGAAGGTCGGGAGTTCGAATCTTACGCGGCGCGCCATTTATAACAAAGGCCTCAGCACTGCATCAGTGTTGGGGTCTTTTGTGCTTTTGTCTCAATAAACAACCAAACTGATTACAATCCCAGATATCGGAGCATTGCTGGGAATAAACCCCAAGTAATGTGCAGAAACCGGAATCCCGTCGACTCCAATTGAATCGAATAATGAGTTATACTTTTCAATATGAAGTCGCTATTTATCCTCCTGATACTGTTATTGACCAACATAACTTCGCCGGAAACCTGGGCGCAACAATACCAATGCCTTCCGACATCACCGGATGCTGATGGGCCGTTCTATCGTCCCAATGCGCCTGAGCGCAACCAAATAGGCTCAGGCTATCTGATGATGGGCCAGGTTAAATCGGCGTCGGACTGTGTACCGATCAGCGGGGCCAGAATCGAGGTCTGGATGGCGGGCCCTGATGGTGTTTATGGAGATGATTGGCGGGCCACAGTCGTTGCCAACCAAGATGGCCGCTATCATTTTTCGAGCCATTTCCCGGGCAATTACGGCAGTCGTCCGCCGCACATCCACTTGATTGTCAATGCCTCGGGTTTTCGAGAACTCATTACCCAGCACTACATGGTGCCGGGGCACGGGGAAGCTATCGTCGATTTAGTGTTGATCCCTGCCCAGTGAACGTCGGTAAACAACAACAGTGGAGCAATGAATAAATGTCCACTCCACCTTCCTTTTGATCAATTCATATGTTCCTGATGCCCCGTGACATATCCTTCTTTTGGCGAACTTTTTTGATTTTAACCGTGTGTCTTGCGGGGTGCGCTTATCCTCGACCCCCCGCAGCCTGGCCACCTTGTGCAAACCCGGTCTTCGATACCCAGGGACACCGTGGAGCACGGGCCTATCGGCCGGAGAACACTTTGCCCGCCATGC
>JAHEDT010000070.1 GCA_024641085.1 Geobacteraceae bacterium
TGCACCCCCATGGCGCCGTCGTTGCCCATACCGGTCAGCACGACGCCAAGCAGGCGGCGGCCGAAGACCGCAGCGGCGCTGGTAAAGAGAGCATCGACCGACGGCAGGTAGCGCTGATGGCCCTTCGGGCCGGACACCCGGGCAACGATTTCCGTGCCCTGCAGCGCGAACTCGAGGTTCGTGCCCCCCGGTGCAATCAAAACCTCCCCCGGCCTGACCAGGTCACCGTCCTCCGCTTGACGGATTGTGAGCGCCGAAAAGCGGTTCAGGCGCTCGGCGAAGGCCCGGGTGAAATCGGGCGGCATGTGCTGGGCCACGGCGAAGGCGACCGGGATTTCTTCCTGGATCGCGGAAAAGATATTCTGCAGCGCCGGCGGGCCGCCGGTCGAGGATCCGATCACCACCATGGCAAAGTCGTGAGGCTGGCCTTTCCTGCCCGCCCCCTTTGCGCCCTTGCTGCGCACCTGGCGCGGGGGAGTCGAGCGGTCCATGACGTTTTTCAGGTTGGCCGAGGTGACCTCGCAGACCTTGGCCAGGAGTTCCTCGCGAATATCCATGAGCACCGGCGAGACTCGCGCGGAAGGCTTCGGCACGAACTCCACGGCACCGAGCTCGAGGGCCTTGAAGACATCCTCGTCGTCTGACCGCGAAGACACGACGATGATCGGCGTCGGCTGGGTGTGCATGACGATGCGCAGCAGTGTAAACCCGTCCATGCGCGGCATTTCCAGGTCGAGAGTGATCAGGTCAGGCTTCAGGTCGACCACTTTGCGCAGCCCCTCCTCGCCGTCGCAGGCGTAGCCGACCACCTCGACATTGGGGAGCGACTCGAGCATCTTCACGATGGTGCGCCGATTGAAGGCGGAGTCGTCGATCACCAGCACCCTGACTTTACCGGCCGTCATCGCAGACCTCCGGCAACCGCATGGCTGGTTACGGGTTTCTGGTAAACCATGTCGTGCTTGAAGTGACGGAGCTGGAACGCTGTGCTCAGGTTGATCAGCGACTCGGAGTGTCCGAGCAGCAGGAAGCCGTCCGGGACCAGGCGGTGGAAGAAGTTCTCGATCACGTTTTTCTTGCCGGACTGGTCGAAGTAGATGATTACGTTGCGGCAGAAGATCACGTCGAGCTTCCCCAGCAGGGCGATCCGTGCGCTGTCAAAGAGGTTCAGGTGGCTGATGGAGACCAGGTTGCGGACCTCGTCCCGGATTCGCAGCTTGCCGCTCTGCTCGGTGAAAAATCGCGATTTCTGCAGTTCCTCGGTATTGCGGAAGGCCGCTTCGCCGTAGAGGCCCTCGCGGGCCATGTGCAGGACCCGCTGACTGATGTCGGTGCCGATGATCTCGACGCGCCACGACTTCAGCCAGGACTGGTCGAGCAGCAGCATGGCGATCGTGTAGGGCTCTTCGCCGGAGGAACAGCCCGCGCTCCAGATGCGCAGCGTCTGCCGGCCCTCCAGCTCCTTGCGCTTGCGGATTTCCGGGAGAATCTCCTCGACAAAGGTTTTAAGCTGAAAATCCTCGCGGAAGAAGTAGGTCTCGTTGGTCGTCAACTGGTCGATAACTTCGGAAAGTTCCTGTTCCTTGTTCGGGTTGTAACGGAGGAAGTAGTAGTAATCCTTGAAGGTTTTCAGGTTATGGTGCTGCAGGCGCCGACCGAGGCGCTTTTCCAGCAGGTACTTGGAATCCTCGGTAAAATTCAAGCCGCAGGACTGGTAGACGAAGTCCCGCAGCAACCGGAACTCCTCCGCACTCATCGGTATGTCAGGGGTCAAAAAGAGCATCGAGGAGTCAGTCCACCGGCAATTCGTCAAGCAGGTCGGCCAGATGCTGCCTCACCAGGGCCTCCTGCTCAACGGCCAGGCGTTTTGCCAGCAGCGGCCTGGCATCGGCACCGAGTGCTGTCACCGCGCACCGGGCGATCTGTGAACGCACCATCCAGAAAGGGTGGTCGAGCAGCTGCGCGGCATGGGCCGCCACCCAGTCCGTCGCATCGCTCCTGCTCAGCAGGGCCATGGCCGCCGCGACAACATCCTCGTCGTCATGGTCGAGGGCGGCCAGCAGCTGCGGCGTGGCCGCGGCTCCGACCAGGCTCGCCAGGGTTTCCAGGGCGGCAATCCGTACCAGGCCGACCGGGTCGGCCAGGGCTTTTTCCACCAGCGCCCGGCTGCTTGCCCCGCCGACCCGGCCCAGACCGCGCACGGCAGAGGAGCGCACCCAGATATCCTCGTCCTGCAGTGCCAGCTGCAGCCCGTCGAAAGCCTCCTGATCGCGGCAATTCGCGAGGATGTCCACCACGGTCCGGCGCACTTCGGGGTCTTCGTCGGTCAGCGACAGAAGCAGCGTACTGAGATGGTCACCGATGTCGCAGCGCTCGAAGACCTTGACCGCGGCCCTCCTGACCTCGGCGGCCGGATCCTTGACCGCAAGGCTCAAGGCCTCGAGCACACCGGGATGGTCCAGTTCCCGCAGGACCATCACGGCAAACATGCGCTGCCCGGAGTCGCTGTGGGCCAGAAGCGGCCGCAGTACGGCAAAGGTTTCACCCGGAGCCCTGCGACCCAGGGTAATCAGCGCCTGTGACGCCGCTTCCCGCACCTCCGGCGCGTCGTTACTCAGGCAGGTGACCAGGTCCGGCAGGGTTGCGGCGTCACCGGTTCTGCCGAGGGCATGCGCCGAGAGGCGGGCAATCTGCGAGTCGCCGTCACGCAGACCCTGGCGCAGCAGCGGCACGCCGATCCTGCAGTCGGCCTCGCCGATCGCAAAGGCCAGGCAGGCCCGGGGGTTGCCGGACGCTTTCGGCCACGCGTCCAGCAGGGCCTGCGGGGCGACCCGGCCAAGATCCACCAGCGCCGCCATCGCTTCCTGCTGCAGAGTCTCCTCTGCAAGCAATTGCAGCAGCGGGCTGACGCTCTCGGCGAGGCCAAGCCAGCCGAGCACCCTGACGGCAGCCCGCCTGAGGGGTTTATCGATACCGGCGTCAAGATAAGCACCGACCGCAGCGGCCGCAGGGCCCTTTTCGCACCCGGCCAAAGCGTGCCGAAGCGGGTCCGGGTGCCGGGCGGCGATCTCGACCAGGGCCAGGATGGCCGCTTCGCGCACGTTGCGCATGGAATCGGTCAGGGCCGCGATCAGTTCATCGATCGCCGAAGCGTCACCCGCCTTGCCGAGGCAATCGATCAGCGCCTTGCGCAGCAGCTTCTCGTTCTTGTAAGGGAGCAGTTCGTCCAGCGGTACGGGGGCGGCGATGCGGCTTAAGGCTTCGAGAATGGTGAACTGCAGCAGCAGATCGGGCTGCTGCATGGCCGTGAGCAGCGCCGGCACGGCCTCGGCGCTCTTCAGCTTGCCAAGGGTTTCAGCGGCGGCGGCCCGCACGTTGCTGTCGACGTCCTCCAGGGCGCGCACCAGGGTGGGGACCGCCTCCGGAGCGGCGATATCACCCAGGATATCGACGATGAACTTGCGCACGTCGTGATCGGCACAGTCGGCCTGGTCCAAAAGCATCGGCACGGCGTCCCGGCCCATGCGGCCCAGAATCTCCACCGCCGCATTGCGCAAACCGGCATTGTCCTCGGCATGCAACAGCTCGATGATCTCGCCGATCAACTCCCGGCTGACAGGCAGGCGTAAGAACAGGTCGATCGACTCCTTGCGGACCCGCCAACTGGGATCGCCGAAGGCCTTGAAGATCAGGTCGAGGCCGTCAACCGGGCTGCCGGCGGCCAGTTCACGCAATCCACCCAGGCGCGTCTCTTCGTCAGGAGAGTTCAGGGCATCACTAATCTGATCAATAGTGTCCACGGTTGTTCCCTGTCTGGCAATCAGGCACCCAGCTCCCGACGACGCTTCTCCAGCAGGTCGAGAAAGGCGGCTTCAAGAATCTTGCTGCGCTGTATGTCATCACCCGGGAAGCGTTCACCGAACAGTCGCCGGGCTTCCTTGATCTCATGGGCCAGAAGCTCCGACCAGTTGCCGCGCATGATCCCCTCGTCGATCCGGTCCTGATAGTAAAGCGAGATGTCGGCGACGATGATGCGGGCGAGCCGTTCGGCCCGGTCGCGCTCCGGCACGTGCTCGGCGGAAACTTCCTGGTGTTCGGCGGACTGGATGCGTTGATTGACCGAGTCGATGGCATCGAGCGACTGCGCGGTTTGATCTGCCGCCGGGAGCTGCTGGCCGGCCGCCTCGGCTTCACCCTGTTGCGCCGGTCCATCGGTTGGGGCGGCACCGGCCAGCAGGCGGTTGATCTTGAGGACCAGGTCGTCGGGGATATGGTGCTTTTCGATGTAATCGTCGGCACCGTAGAGCGAGTCGGGCGAACGCTTGTAGGCGGCCTTGTTGTACACCGACGACAGCAGGATGATCTTGACCTTGTCGAGCCCCGGGCGGCGTCTCAGCGTGTCGACCACTTCGAAGGCGTACAGTCCCTGCAGGGCGACGTCGACCACCGCGACCTGGGGACGCAGGTTATCCATGGCGGCGAGGACCTCGGCCCCACTGTGGCCGAGCACACCTTCAAAACCGGCGTCCTCGACGACTTTCCTGATCGTACCGCACAGTTCGCGGTCGCTGTGGGCAATCATTACGCACACCCTGTGCGCGGCCTTGGCCGCGACGCTGCGCGGCAATTCGATCAGGAACGGCGTGCGACAGCGCGCGCAGCGCAGGGTGAGGCGTTTGCCGGAGAGTTTCTCGCGGTCCAGCCGGAAACGGGCGGCACAGGCGGGGCATTTTACAATCATCAATCAACCTTTACGGGGAGACTGGACAGTGCAGGCAGAGCACGCGTTTCAGCCCTGGCCAGTCGGATTCTTTGGGTGGTTCAGCTTCTGAAGTTCGATTTTTTCGTCAGTCGAGAGGACCTTTTCCAGGTCAATCAGCATGATCAATTCGTCGTCGCGACACGCCACACCGAGGAAGTAATCCGCATGGGGTCCCTTGATGAACTGGGGAGCCGGCGCAATCTCCTTACGGCCGTAGCGTTTCACTTCCGTCACTTCATCAACCAGCAAACCGATAATCTTGCCGGCCAGCGAACAGATCACGATACGGTTTTTGCGGTGGTCCTGGCTGATTGGCTGGTCAAAGCGCTTGCGCAGGTCGGCGACCGGGAGCACGGCGCCGCGCAAGTTGATGACACCTTCGATAAAGGAAGGCGCCTTGGGAATGGGCGTCAGCTTTTGCGGACGGATGATTTCCTTGATCTTCATGATATCCAGGGCGTACAGCTCCGCGCCGACCCTGAAACATGCGAGCTGGATTTCCTGGCGCATTTCGCGGCCGTCGGAGGTCACCATGGTTGTGGTCCCGGTCTGTGCAGCCATGGTCATTCGATAAATCTCTGGATGGTCTCGATCACCATCACTGATTTGAACGGCTTGGTGATATACCAGTCGGCGCCGACCTGCTCGCCGCGCGCCATGTCCTCGCGGCTTTTCTTGGCCGTCAGCATAATCACCGGGATATGTTTGGTCTCCTCGTTGGCCTTGATCCGCCGGCACACTTCGAAGCCGTCGATTTCCGGCAGCATGATGTCGAGCAGCACCAGGTCCGGCTTGACCGTGGCCATGGCATCGAGGGCCGCCCGGCCGTCGCCGACCCCATGAACCTCGTAGCCCTTCGACGTCAGCAGGATGCTTTCCAGCTTGAGCAGGCTTTCTTCATCCTCAACGATGAGAATTTTTTTCTTGTTCAACGTACGGCTCCTTTCAAAACTCACTTCAGCTCGGCGTTCAGGACATTCTTTAAATCCAGCAGAATGATCATGCGCCCGCGGCAACGACCGATCGCGGCGACCATGTCCCGGTCCAGCCCGGAGAGCACGCCAGGGGGCGGCTCCAGCTCATCGTCAGCGAGGTTGACCACCTGGTTGATGCTGTCAACCAGCAGGCCAACGGTTATGTCGTCGTACTGGGACACGACAATCCGCGACGTCGGCAGCAGCTCCGAAGTGCCAAGGTTCAGTCGCCGGCGCAGATCGAACACCGGGACCACCACGCCGCGCAGCGATATGATGCCCAGGATAAAGCCAGGCGAGCGGGGAATGTCGGTAAACTCCCTGACTTTGATTATCTCGCTTATTCGCGTGATGTCCAGCCCATATTCTTCATCGGCGAGGTGAAAGCCGAGATACTGCCGGCTGTTGCGCAGCTGTGCGTCCGCCTGGCCTTCCAGGGACTCGGCATAAGAGGCTTCGGTCGCCAGGGCGAACTCGTCGGTCACCGCAAACAGCCGGTCCAGGGCATCGGTCGACGCCCGGCTGACCAGCGCGTCCGCGGTCAGGCGATCCGCAGGCTCCGGCGCCGCGAGGTCCGCAGGCGCTGCCTGCGCTGGATCCACGGCCGGCTGCGCAGCCGGCGTCTGCTCGCGGGCCGGCGCCGGTTCGGCCGGCTCAGCTGCTTTGGTCCGGCTCCCGGCCTTGGCCTTGGCCTTTTTGCGTATCTCTGCAATATCCATGTTCAATCCGATACTTCAAGCTGTAAGCTATAAGCTGTAAGAAAAACCTTTAAACCTTCGTCGGTAGTGACACGTGACCAGCATTAATCGTCCAGCCTCCAGCCTCCAGCTAACAGCTAACAGCTTATAGCTTAGAGCTGACAGCTGATCTCCATCATCACCGCATCGATGACCGCCTGGCCGACCCGCTCCTCGCCGCGGCCGAAGCATTCGAGCAGCGCCAGGGAGGCCGCGTGGTTGATCATGCGCGGCGTCCCCTGGGCATAAGCGTAAATCGCGGCGACGGCGGCCTCATCGAACAGTCCGGGGCGACCGCCGGCCTTGACCATGCGGAAATCCAGGTATTCCGCGGTTTCCGCCAGGTCGAGGGGCTTAAGATCGTACTGCATGCCGATGCGCTGGCGAAGCGGCTCGTAGGCCCGGTGGCGCAGACGCCGCCTGAGTTCCGGCTGGCCCATGAGTACGATGCTGATCAGATTGCAGTCATCGAGCTGGAAATTGGTCAGCAGCCGGATCTCGTCGAACGTCTCCTTGTGGGGCACCAGCTGTGCCTCGTCGATGACCACGACCGGCGTCACGCCGTTTTCGTAGCACTCGAACAGGCTCTTGCCGATCTGGTCGAGCAGGTCGACCTTGAAGCGGGCCGGCTCGGCCGTGCCGAGATGCCGCGCCAGGCTGCTCAGGAACTCGAGAGGCGTCAGGCGCGGGTTGATCAGGCAGACCACCTTGAAGCTGTCGTCGAGAGCATCCATCAGCGCCCGCGACAGGGTGGTCTTGCCGCAGCCGATCTCCCCGGTCAGCAGCACCAGATCGCGCTCTTCGACCGCGTACTGCATGCGCGCCAGGGCTTCACGGTGACCGCGGCTCAAATAAAGAAACCGGGGGTCCGGAGTCTTGCTGAAGGGCCTTTCGCGCAGGCCGAAATAGGTCTCATACATGGAGCGACGACTCACCGCGCAGCGCTTCGTTCATCAGCCCGGCCACGTCGAGCACCAGGATGGTCTTCTGGTTGCCCAGTTCGGCGGCGCCGGCGATTCCCCGGACAAAACCGAGCGCCTTGCCGAGTGACTTGATGACCACGTCCTGCTGGCCGAGCAGTTCATCGACGACGAAGCCCATGCGCTTCTCGGCCAGGCCGACGATGGCCACGAACAGGCGGCGATCGGGGCTCTCGTCCGCGGCCGCCAGACCGAAGGTCCGGTCGAGACGCAACAGCGGCACGGTCGTCTTGCGCAGCTCGATCACTTCGCGCTTCTCCACCGTATCGATGGCCTCGGCCTCGATCATCAGCGTTTCCAGCACCGAGTTGATCGGGATCGCGTAGGTCCGGTCGGCGACCTGCACGATCAGCGCCTTGATGATCGCCAGGGTGATCGGCAGGGTGATGGTCATGCTGGTGCCCGCGCCCGGCCGGCTGTCGACCCCGATCATGCCCGAGAGCGCCGCGATATTGTTCTTGACCACGTCCATGCCGACGCCGCGCCCGGACATGTCGCTGACATCGTCGCGGGTCGAGAAACCGGGCATGAACAGCAGGTCATAACATTCCTCATCGGTGAGCACCTGGTTCGCGCCGATCAGGCGCTTTTCGAACGCCTTGCGACGCACCTTGGCGAGATCGATGCCGCGGCCGTCGTCATGGACCTCGATGACCACGTGGTTGCCCTTCTGCGCCGCCCAGAGCCGGATCAGCCCCTTCTCCGGCTTGCCGGCGCTGCGCCGCTCTTCGGGCAGCTCCAGGCCGTGGTCGATGGCGTTGCGGATGATGTGCATGAGCGGGTCGGAGACGTCCTCGATGATCAGCTTGTCGAGCTCGGTGTCCGCGCCGCGGATATCCAGGTCGACCTTCTTGCCCTGTTCGTTGGCGACGCGCCGCACAATCCGGGTCATCTTCTCGAACAGCTGGCCCACCGGGACCATGCGTACGTCCATCACGCTTTTCTGCAGCTCCTGCAGGCGGCGCTCGAGGATCCGGGTCGCTTTGCCCAGGTCGGTCGTCAGGGTTTTGTCGCCGAGGGCCTTGAGGCGCTCGTTGATGTCGGCGATCGCGCTTTTCGACAAAACCAGCTCGCCGACAATGTTCATCAGCAGGTCGAGCTTGTCGATGTCGACTCGCACCGTACGGCTGATCGAACGCAGCGAGCTGCCGCTGTCGCCGTTCTCGGCATTCAGCGCGGGGGACAGTTCCTGGGCAGCGCTGAACTCCGCCGCCGGCTCCGGATCGACCAGTGCCACCGGCTCCGGCTGGTCGGCCGCAACGCCGCAGGTGCGAATGTCGAGATCATCGCGTTCGAGCAGCAGGGCAATCTCCGCCTGGTCGAGGTCGCTGCCGAACAGGATCTGGAACGCGATCCGCGCGCCGATCTCGCCGGCCGACGGCAGGGTACTGATCACCTCGCCCTGCTTCTTGAGCTGCTGGGTGATTTCGGCGAGCTCCTGGTCGAAGCTGGCCAGGTCGAAACTCATGCGCAGCAGCTGAATGCTCCGTCCCTTGCGGACGTTTTCGACCAGGCGGTGCTCTTCGTACTCGGTCAGCACGTTGAGGATGCCCGGGTCGATCTCCAGTCCGGCCAACGGACCGCCGTCGCCCGGGGACCGGCCCTCGGCGACCTGGCTGAGCCGTGTCAGCAGGCCGGTGAGATCGAGGGTGAAATGCTCATTGCTGCTTTTGCCGTCGACCAGCCGGATCAGCATATCGAGGGAACTGAACAGGGTATCGACCAGGGCCTGGCTGAAGGGGACCTTGCCGAGGCGCAGGCCGTCGAGCAGGTTTTCCATCGAGTGGGCCAGCCGCGACAGGTCGTCGAAGCCGAACATGCCGGCCAGCCCCTTGATCGAGTGAGCCCCCCGGAAAATACCGTTGAGCACATCGGGATCGCAGTCGCCGCTGTCGAGGGAATCGGCCAGCCGGACCATGTCGAGGTTGAGCGAACCGATAATTTCCTCGGTTTCGCTGATAAAATCCTTGAGGGCTTGGGAAGAACTCTGGTCGGACAAGAACCGCCTCCGTATCAGTCGAGGTATTGGCGAATCAGCTGCTGCAGCTGCTCGGGAGCGAAAGGTTTGACCAGGTAGGCATTGGCACCGAGGGCCATCCCCTTCTCACGGTCGCGCTCGCTCCCCTCGGTGCTGATGATCAGGAGAGGCGTTTCCCGGTAATTGTCATTGCTGCGGATGAAGCTGACCAGTTCGAGGCCGTTGATGTCCGGCATGTTGATATCGGTGATGATCAGATCAACCTTTTCCCGCGGCAGGAGGCGCAGGGCCTCGAAGCCGTTGGCCGCTTCGACGGTCTGGTAGTCGCCCATCGCGGCGATGGTCGAAACGATCAGCGAGCGCATGGTCAGCGAGTCTTCTGCGATGAGAATCTTTTTGGCCACGTCAGGCGGCTCCTTGGCTTTTAAAAAACATTACGACTGCTCGTCATGCGCCGTTCGAGCAGGGCTTTCTCCATCGCCATCCCGGCCTGCGACAGGAAGATCTCCAGCGACTCGGTGTCGCCGATGGCCTTGGCCTCGGGCAGGTTGTCCCCGTACAGGAGGGCGACCACGCGCCCCTCGCTGATCAGCGGGCCGACATACACCTCTTCCGGGTGCTGGCCGCCGAGCTGGTTGAAGAGATAATCGTTCCACTCGGTCTGCTGCGGCTTGCAGCAGCAGGGGGCAAAAGATTCCAGGGCCTCGGAGAAAACGTGCTCTGCGTCTTTCGGCAGACGGGTGTTGCGGACCCGGACATCCGCCGACGTCCCGTCCAGGTCGATACCGAACTGCCCCAGGCCGACGATCTCCTCGTCCTTGACCAGCAGGATCACGGCCCGGTTCATCAGTTCGCTGGCGAAGCGCAGGATCAGCAGGATGATGCC
>JAHEDT010000031.1 GCA_024641085.1 Geobacteraceae bacterium
TCGGGATCCATGTCGGAATTGATGAAGTTGCTGAAGTAGGGGATGCCGTACTTGGCAGTCATCTCCCAGACCGGCTGGAAACGCGGGCTGTCCCAGTCGAGCTCGCTGGTAATGTTGACCGTCGGAATCGGGAAGGAAAAGATCCGCCCGGAGGCATCGCCGTCCATCATCACTTCACAGAAGGCCTTGTTGAAGAGGTCCATCTCTTCCTGGAAGTCGCTGTAGGTGGCATCCATCAGCTTGCCGCCGATGATCACCGCCTCCTTGCCGAGATCGCGTGGTGGCGAGAGGTCCAGGGTGATGTTGGTAAACGGTGTCTGGAAGCCGACCCGGGTCGGCACGTTCATGTTGAAGATGAATTCCTGCATCGACTGGCGGACTTCGTGATAGGAGAGCCCGTCGTAACGGATGAAGGGCGCAAGCAGGGTGTCGAAGTTGGCGAATGCCTGGGCGCCGGCCGCCTCGCCCTGCAGGGTGTAGAAAAAATTGACGGTCTGACCGAGCGCGGTGCGGAAATGCTTGGGCGGGGCGCTCTGAACCTTGCCGTAGGCGCCGCTGAACCCCTTGAGGAGCAGGTCCTTGAGATCCCAGCCGCAGCAGTAAACCGAGAGCATGCCGAGGTCGTGGATGTGGAAATCGCCCTCGCGATGGGCATCGGCAACGTAGTGTGGGTAGATCTTGTTCAACCAGTAGTTGCTGGTGATGTTGGCCGCGATGTGGTTGTTCAGCCCCTGCAGGGAATAGCCCATGTTGGCGTTTTCGTTGACCCGCCAATCTTCCTGGGAGAGGTAGGAATCCATCGATTCGATCGATTCCTTGATAAAGGTCTTGGTCTCACGGAGTGCGGCATGCTGCTGACGGTAGAGGATGTAGGCCTTGGCCGTTTTGGCGTGGCCGTTCTCGATAAGGATCTTCTCGACCAGGTCCTGAACGTTCTCGACGGTCGGTATGCGGCCGTCCTTGTAGATGACCTCGAGGATCCCCACGACCTGGCGGCCGATCCCGGCAACCTGCTCCATGTCGGACCCGCCAACGGCCTTGACCGTCTTCTGAATGGCCGAGACGATCTTTTGTTCTTCAAATGCTACAAGTCGCCCATCCCTTTTGCGAATGAATTCCAACACAGAGCCCTCCCCCAAATTAAAAAATACGAAGAAAAATTATCACAAGGGCGCAAAATGACAAAGAGAAAAACACAATATGTAGACAAAATTTTTTGCTGAGCGCACAACATATTGTGCACAAAACCGTGGACAGCCTGTGGACGAAATCTCTTCAAAACGCGCTAAGCAGGCAAGATTCTTGACCCTGTGAAAACCTCATGATAAAGATTCGCAATGCTTGGCGACCTGTGAGGAACACCATGACCGGACTTGCCCGCTTCGGAATTTCCCTGGACCAAAGACTGCTGGAGAGCTTTGACAAGCTGATTGCCGAGAAGGGCTATGTCAACCGTTCTGAAGCGATTCGCG
This sequence comes from Geobacteraceae bacterium, assembly GCA_024641085.1. GTDB lineage: Bacteria > Desulfobacterota > Desulfuromonadia > Desulfuromonadales > BM103 > JAHEDT01. The sequence goes on from JAHEDT010000031.1 coordinate 1,473, forward strand.
ACATGATTCGCAACGCTCTGGTGGAAGACCTGGTCGAGCGGAGTGACAGTACTCCGACCGTCGGCACCGTGACCCTGGTCTACGACCACCACACCCGCGACCTCTCCGACAGGCTCACCGAGCACCAGCACTCCCACCACGACGCCATCGTGTCGGCATTGCACGTTCACCTCGATGCTCACCACTGCCTGGAAGTGATCGTGGTGCGTGGCTCCGCCGCCCAGATCAAGCGCCTGGCCGACGAACTGATCGGCACCAAGGGGGTCAAACATGGCAAGCTGGTGCTGACCACGGCGGGGGCGGAGACGGGATAAAGGGTGATGTTTGTGGTCAGGTGAATCTCAAGGGCGTCAGATGATCAATCTGGTGCCCTTTGACATTTCTAAATGAAGGTTTGTTGTGACCTTTGTACTTTGGCCTTTTCATCATTCCCGCCACCCGCCACCCGCCACCCGCCACGCGCTACCCGATGTTAAAACCGGCGGGTCGCGTCCCGCCAGACGCCGTACTCTTTTGCTGGCCCAAAAGAGTCCGCAGAAAAGGGCCTGACGCTGCGCTTGGCATGTCTTACGCGTAATCGATTGGCACCGAACACCGATACGTTAGAAGAACCTACCGTCTACGCTTCGACCACCCTGGCGGGGGCCCTCCTGTTTGGCCCCCGGATGGTCCGCGGGTCGCACCATAGAACCCGGAACGCAGTACACGCGACGAGCGTCGTGGAATGATTGGGGTCAGGTCTACACATTTCACAAATTTAGTACCTCAGGTGCGAGGTGAGACAAATCAAAACCTAATCAAAAAAGTCGACTCAGACTGGTTTGGGTTTCGCGGTCTGCGTACTGGAATAGTAGCCGAAGAGCGGATTATACCAGCGACATAACATTCGGAGACCCCGGTGGCCCGGTAAAATAGGGCCCCGTAGTGTTGTTAAAGGAAATGACGTGGTCGTTGGCTGTGTTGTGGATTGATCTGTAGAATAATCGCGCAAGACATGCCCACCGCGAGGTGACGGCACTTTTGCATACTTTTGCTGCCGGGCAAAAGTATGGCGTCCGGCGGGACGCGACCCGCCGATTTTAAAATTTAACCTGGGGACACTCAAAAGGGACACTCAAAATAGAGTGTCCCCCTTTTCGTTAAGACTCTGGTTTGTACAATGCATTACGATGTCATTTGACCATGGTCCGCAACTGTTCGGTAAACATTCCTGGAGCGGCGGGATATCTCACTCGTCGATCACATCTCTCGACTTGTAAATCATCTGGTCCTTCTGTTTTGATCCGATATCGAGCATCTCTGCGAACAGGGTGATGAAGTAGAAAACCACGGCGATGAACAGGCCGAAAATCACGAGCTTGCCCATCTCCCGGGGTTTGAAATAGAGGAGGGCGAGGATGACCCCGGCCAGGGCAAAGGCAAGCGCCGGGTTACTCTTCAGCAAGACGATGGTATTGTGGAGATGTTCTGCAAACATTGGGTCGCCTCAAGTCTCGTCGGTCAGCCTCTCTTCCAGGTATGGAATTTTTCCACCCATTCTAACAGTTTCTCCGGCGCATGATTTTTCTTCCATACTCCGGCTGCGGCCTTGTTGGCCTCCGCCAGGGTCGGGTAGGTGTGAATGGTGCCCAGCACCTTGTTGAGACCCAGGCCGTGCTTCATGGCCAGGACATACTCGGCGAGCAGGTCGCCAGCGTGGCTGCCGACGATGGTCACGCCGAGCAGCTTGTCACTGCCCGGCCTGGTGAGCACCTTGACCCAGCCGTGATCCTCAGAGTCGGCGATGGCCCGGTCGAGATCGTCGAGACCGTAGCGGGTGACCTCGTAAGGAATGTTCCGGCCCCTGGCCTCCTCCTCGGAGAGACCGACCCGGGCGACTTCCGGGTCGGTGAAGGTGGCCCAGGGGATAACGCTGTAGTCGACCTTGAAAGACTTGACGCTGCCGAACAGGGCGTTGACCGAAGCATACCAGGCCATGTGCGAAGCGGTATGGGTGAACTGGTAAGGCCCGGCGACGTCGCCGACGGCGAATATGTTGGGAAAGTTGGTCCGCAGCAGGGGATCAACCGCCACGGTACCGTGGTCACTGATGGCAACACCGAGTTCCTCGAGGCCGAAGCCAGTCACGTTGGCGCGCCGGCCGACGGCGACCAGAATCCGGTCGAAAGGAATGCGCACGCGCTCACCGCCGGCTTCACAGAGGAGAACCTTTTGCCCACCCTCCTCGACGATGACTTCTTGTGCGGTATGCCCGGTCAGGACCCGTATGCCTTCCGCTTCGAACCGTTGTCGCAGGTAGGCCGAGACGTCCGGGTCCTCGCGCGCCATGATGCGCGGCAGCATTTCGATTTGGGTGACGTCTGCGCCGAGGCGGGCCATGGCCTGGGTCAATTCCGAGCCGATCGGGCCACCGCCGAGGACGATCAAGCGGCCCGGGTTGTCACGCAGTTGCCAGAAGTTGTCCGAGGTCAGGTAGTCGATCGTGTCGAGTCCCTTGATCGGCGGCACCAGGGGCCGGGCGCCGGTGGCGATGACAATGTTGCGCGTGGTCAGCGTCCGGCCGTTGACCTCGACTGTCCAGGGAGAGGTGATCACGGCGGCACCGGTATGACACTCGACACCGAGTTCGGTGTAGCGCTCGATGGAGTCGTGCGGCTCGACCTTCCTGATGACACTCTGCACACGCTCCATAACCTGGGCAAAATCGTAATCGACCTGAGCGGATTTGAAACCGAAATCCCGGGCGCGCCGGGCGTAGGACACCATCTTCGCAGAGCGGATCAAGGCTTTGCTCGGCACGCAGCCGGTGTTCAGGCAGTCGCCGCCCATCTTGTCCTTTTCGATCAGCGCCACCCTGGCCTTGACCGCTGCGGCGATATAGGCGGACACCAGTCCGCCGGAACCCGCACCGATCGCCACCAGGTTGTAGTCGAATTTTTCCGGTTTCTTCCAGCCTGAGAAGGCTTTGCGGCTTTTGACAATTTCGACAGCGCGCTTGGCGAGCAAGGGAAAGATGCCGAGCAGGACGAAGGAGACCAGGATGCCCGGGGAGAGAATCCCCGATGCACTCTCGATCTGGCCGAGCTGGGTCCCGGCGTTGACATAGACCGCGGTGCCGGCGAGCATGCCGACCTGACTGACCCAGTAGTAGGTCAGGGGGCGCATCGGAGTCAGTCCCATCACCAGGTTGATCACGAAGAAGGGGAAGAGCGGCACCAGGCGCAGGGTGAATAGATAGAAGGAGCCTTCCTGTTCGACCCCCTCGTTGATTGCCTTGAGCTTGTCGCCGAACTTGCCTTGCACCCAGTCGCGCAGCAGGAAGCGTGACACCAGAAAAGCCAGGGTGGCGCCGATGGTGCTGGCAAAGGAGACCGTGACCAGGGCAGGCCAGAAACCGAGCAACGCTCCACCGGCCAGGGTCATGACCGCGGCGCCGGGCAATGAGAGCGCGGTGACCACCACGTACAGGACAAAGTAGATGGCGATGGTCAGTGAACGATGTGCGGCGTAGAAGTCGGCAAAAGCCAGCTGCCGTGTTTTGAGGTATTCGAGGGTCAGAAAACGCTGCAGGTCGAAAGCGAAGAAAAGCACAACCAGGATGACGATCGTCGCGACCAGTGCGATTTTGGCGTAACGCGAGGACATGGTAGCAACCTTTCGGGTGACGCGGTTGGGGTGCTCAGTCAAGGTGATCTCGTGGCACCCTGATGCTAATTTACCATATTCTCGTAGTAATGCTTAAATATATACTTGATTAACTTGGTGAAGATCGGTCAGCCCCTGGAAAATCTTCTGGATGCCGTCCATGCGCAGGTTCCTCATGCCCTGTCTGATGGCGATCTCGGCGATCTCCTCAACGCCGGAACCATACTTGATCGCCCGCTTGATCTCGGGGGAGTTGATGAGCAGTTCCTGGATGGCAATCCGGCCGCTGTAGCCCATGCCCTCGCATGTATTGCAGCCGACCTTTCTCATCAAAGTCAGGTCATCGGAGAATTCCGGCATATCGTCTTCCAAGAACTGCTTGGGTCCATAGGCCTCGACATATGTAGCATACTCTTCGCGACTGGGGTGGTAGGGTTCCTTGCATTGTTTGCACAGGCGCCTTGCCAGTCGCTGGGCCAGAATGCCGAGCAGGGCATCGGAGCAGTTGAAGGGGTCTATGCCCATTTCAATCAGCCTGATCACGGTTTCCGGGGCATTGTTGGTGTGCAGGGTGCTGAAGACCAGGTGACCGGTCAGCGACGCGCCAATGGCGGTTTTGGCCGTTGCCGTGTCGCGCATCTCGCCAATCATGATGACGTCTGGATCGGCCCGCAGGAAAGAGCGCAGGGCCTCCTCGAAGGTAAAGCCGATCTTGGTATTCACCTGGACCTGGCGCAGGCCCTCCTGGGTAATCTCCACCGGATCCTCCGCCGTCCAGATCTTGGTGTCCGGGGTGTTGATTTCGGCCAGGGCCGAATGCAGGCTGGTCGTTTTTCCGGAACCGGTTGGCCCGACACAGAGAATGATGCCATAAGGTTTTCTCAGCAGATTTTTGAAGCGTTGCCGATTGCTGGCGGAAAAACCGAGTTCATCCAGGGAGAACCCGCGCACCGAGGATAATACGCGCAACACGGCATCTTCCTGGCCGCCGATCGTCGGCGTGATTTCGACCCGGTATTCAATGCGTTCCTCTTTTTTCCTGAGAATGATCTTGCCGGACTGCGGCCGGCGACGCTCGGCAATGTCAAGCCTGGCAACGATCTTGAGACGCGAGAGAACCGCCTTTTTATAGGTCGCCGCGATCTGGTGAACCGTATAGCAGATACCGTCTTTACGATAGCGGATCCTGAGTGGCTGAGGTCCCGTCCCCGGTTCGAAGTGGATGTCGGAGATGCCCTTCTTATGGGCGTCGAGGAGCACCTTGTTGACCAGTTTGATGACCTTGGAGTCCGACTCGGTGATCATGTCGAGTTCCGGGGCATCGCCGTCCTCTACGACAACCTCTGCCAGTTCATTGATCAGGTCCTTGATGGAGTCTTCTCCCCGGTCAAAGAGCGTCGCGATCCTTTCGCCGATCTGGGTGGCTCTGGCACAGACCAGCTCAATCTGGCAATTGGTGGCAAACCTCAGGTTCTCGCTGATGGTCGGGTCGGTGGGGGTGGCCGTGGCGACGGTCAGGCGGGTGTCATGCAGGGCAATTGGCAACACCTGCATATTCTCGATCATGCTCTGGGGGACTTTGCCGAGCGCTGTCTGGCTGATCGTGATGTCATCGAGATTGACGAAATCCAGTCGGAATTTTTCGGCCAGTGCGATCAGCAGCTGATTTTCGTTGATCAGGCCGCGCTCAATGAGAATGCGGCCGATCTGCTTGCGCTTGCCCAAGGATTGTTTCTGCAGGGCTTCGTCAATCTGCTGGCGGGTGACCAGGCCGGCCTCGATGAGAATCTCGCCGATCCGCAGCTGGGATTTCTTGTGAGCCTTGCGGGTGGCCTTGTCGATGGCCTGTTCAAAATAAGGTTGGGGGATTTCTGCCTGATCGGCCAGAATTTCACCCACTCTGCGATTACGCAGGCTCTGCTGCTCCTCCAGGGCCTCGGCGATGTCGGCTTCCTGTACCAGCCCCAGTGTGTTGAGGATCTCGCCGAGGGGCTTGTCCTGGCCGCGGTTTCTACAGCCCTTGGCGGTAAAGAAGATCGATTTGAAATCAACGTTATTGTCGTTCGGTTGGCCGAAGAACCCCTTGGATGAACCTTGCACATTTTTTCTGAGGCGTACGTGAAACTGTTCACCGGTAAGGGTTGTTACATAGTTAGCGGTCGACTCCTTGAGGGAGGGGTCCTGCAGATCCGGTTTTCCCAGGAACTTGATAAAACAGATTTCGTCAAGAGAGATAAGCGTGTTGCTTTGATCGGTCTTGGAAAAAAATTCAATCTGGCCGGATGCCGGTTCGAACTCCTGCGTGAGAGTACCGTGACGCTCGTTGCCGTTCGATAGTTTGATGATTATTTCGGATGGCACAGGTATCCCTCCCCTGGATGATGTCAGAAACAAAACGAAAGCAGTCCTATTCTAAAGAACTCATGTGATTTTCCAAGTAAAAACTGTGCTTATGGCAATAACCTCGAGCGGCACCCCCTAGCGGGCCGGGTTGTCGGCCCAAGGTTGATCAGCCCCTAGCTGCCGGTAGGTTTGTCTGGCTCGCTGGCGTTGAACTGCTCGAACAGAGCGATCTGTTCGGCGAAGGACATTCTCTTGCGGCATCCGGCGGCACTCTTCAGGCACAGCCGGCAGCGGTCCTCCGAACACCATTGGCATTGCCGGCAGTCGGGGCAAGGATGTTTCTGGTCACTTGTGGCCATCTTTGGATTGTAAAGCCTTGGCACCAAGCGGCACAAGCCCCCGGTCCTCGAGCAGTGTCCGACGCTGCCGGTAAAGGTAGCCCGCCTCGCAGCATTCCGCCGCAAGCAACAGCATAATGGCCACGGTGACCCCGGAGAAGGGCAGCGGCGGGATCACGATCAGCGGCCAGAGCACGACCATGAGGATGGCTTTGTAAAATGTGGAACGGCCGAGCCGGGTGGTGAGGTGGGCCCCGGAAAACCAGCCGCGCAGCAAGTTGGCGGCACCGTAGAGCAGGGGGAAGAGGGCGCAGGCCGTCAGCGGCCAGGCGATATAGTGCCGCATAACGTCGTCCAGGCCCATGATGGAACCAAGGACCGGTGCGTTCAGCGGCCAGGCAATCAGCAGCATGACCAGGGCCATACCGGCGCCGACCCTGATCAAAAAGCGCACCAGGACGGCGTTGTCGGCCGCTTCCGTGACCAGGGTCAGGTAGGCCTGCTGCAGGTTGCGCATCGGCCCGGCCAACAGGAAGAGGAAGCCGCGGATCACGCCGAAAGCCGCCAGCGCCAGGGTGCCGTCCGGCAATCGGCTGATGATCGCGTTGATCAGCAAAGGAACCGTCTGCTGCAGCCCGGAAGAGTAGGCCAGGGGCAATCCGTAACGCAGGATGTCGGCAAAGCTGCGCTCGTCATCCTGTGCCGCGGGCAATCTGACCCGCCAGGCAAAGAAAGCGATCACCAGGGTCTCCGTACCGACACAACCGAGCAGGGCGAAAGCTGCAACCGCGGTGCCGGTGAACCACAATTGCCCCAGCCAGAGATAGACAAAGAGCATGGCGATCCTTACCGCCGTCGCCAGTGAGACCAGGGCGGTGCGCCGCGCGCGGATGACCAGGCCCTGGCAGAGTCCGCGCATACCGGTTATGAAGGGAAGAAAGACCATCAGGCCAAGAGCGTCCCGGGCGCCGGCGGCAACCTCCGGTGTCACTCCGAGCATGCGGTCGAGGATATAAGTGCCGAGCGGGCTGAAGGCGAGCAGGGCGAGCAGCATGGAGACCCAGGTGGCGATCAGCAGCACGAACAGGGTCATGGCGATCAGAGACCTGCGTCCGCGCACCATGGCGATGGTTATCGTGTGGTTCTGGTAGGACGGCGAGGCGACAAACAGGTGCAGGACCATGGCTACGGAGAACCCGGCGAGCAGCACCACGGCATGCTCCAGGCGGGCCAGGCCGGCGTTGATGATCGAGTGGGACACGCTCATGAACTGGACGTTGAGCAGCAGGGGGAAGAAGAAGAGAGCAACGTCTTTCTGAGTTAGCCGGGCATTGCTCAAGGTGTCTCGACCTCGGGGAAGAGCCGTGCCAGGTCAGCCGTAGTCTCGGCCTGGAAGTCCGCCCGCAGGCCGTCGTCGTGGCCGAGCCCCCAGGCACAGAAGCATGATTTGACCCCGGCCGCATGCGCGGCGCGCAGGTCGACATGATGGTCGCCGAGCAGCACCGTTCGCTCCGGCCTGCTGGCGAGTCGCTTCAGGGCATGGTTGACCATGTCCGGGTGCGGTTTTCTCTGCAGCGCCAGTTCGGCGCCGATGACGTCCATAAAGAACCGGGCAAGTCCGAGGCGCTCGACGATGATTTCGGCCAAAGCCTGCGGCTTGTTGGTGACCACGGCCATCGGCCGGTTGCGATGCATGTCGAGGAACGCCGTGATTCCGGGGTAGACCAGGGTCTCGTCGGTCAGGTGATCGGTGTAGATTTCCATGAAGCGCTTGCGTCGTTCCTGGTTGAACAGCCCTTCAGGAAGCGCTCGCCGGAGCAGCAGGCCAACGCCATCACCCACGTAGGACCGGACCTGGCCAGTGGTCACTGGCGGCAGGCCAAGTTCGTCCCGCAACAGATTGACCGACTTGCTGAGGTCGGGAATCGAATCGACCAGGGTGCCGTCGAGATCGAAGAGAAAAGCGTTGATGGACATGTGATAACCAGTGGCGCAGAGCGCGGAAGAGGGGGTAAGTTGTAAGCCCTAAAGCCCTATAGTCTTAAAGCCTCGCCCCTCCAGATTTTTCCTAGCGGGCACCGAAGATGGCGGTGCCGATGCGGACCAGGGTCGCGCCCTCTTCGATGGCGACCTCGAAGTCGTGACTCATGCCCATGGAGAGGTCCTGCATGCTGACGTTGGGCAAATCGAGGGCTGCGACCTGCCCGGCCAGTTGCCGCAGCTGCCGGAAGTAAGGACGCACTTGTTCGGGGTCATCGTACCATGGGGGGAGGGCCATCAAACCCCTGATGCGGACGTGCCTGAGGGGTGCAACCAGGCGGACCAGTTCGACCGCCTGCTCGGCCGTGGTGCCCGCCTTGCTCGTTTCCTCGCCGAGGTTGACCTGGATGAGAATGTCGACGCAGCCAGCGTCTTTGCCCCACTGGCGATCGATTTCCTCGGCCAGGGAGAGCCGGTCGACGGAGTGGATCATGGCAACCTTGCCGCGCAGGTATTTCACCTTGTTGCTCTGCAGGGCGCCGATGAAGTGCCATTCGGCAGCTCTTTGCACCGCGTCGATCTTGGCAACGCACTCCTGAACATAACTTTCGCCGAATAGCGGCTGCCCGGCGGCGATAGCGGCTTCGATGGCTGCGGCTGGTTTCTTCTTCGAGACGGCGACCAGACGGACCTGGTCCGGGTCGCGGCCACAGGCTTGGCAGATGACGCTGATCCGCTCCCGGATCGTTGCGATGTTGGCGGCGATATCCATAGAGCCTCAGTCTGAACTGCCGAACATCTCCACGGCGCCCAGCTCTTCCAGGGCCGAGATCACTGCGCAGAGCGGCAGGCCGACCACGTTGGTATAGCTCCCCTCGATGCGGGGGATCATGAAAGCGCCGACCCCTTGGATAGCGTAGGCGCCTGCCTTGTCGAAAGGCTCTCCTGTGGCAATGTACCCCTCGATTTCGCGGCGTGTCAAATTTTTGAAAAAGACCCTGGTGGCGACGGCGGCACTGAGCGTGCGGCCACTCCGGCGATCATGCACCGCATAACCCGATATGACCCGATGGCTGCGTCCGGAGAGGCTGGCGAGCATGCTGGCGGCCTCGTCGGCGTCGGCCGGCTTGCCAAGAATGGCCCCGTCTCGTACCACCACGGTATCGCTGCCGATGAACCAGCGTCCGCCCTGATGGGGTCGGCCAGCGACTTCCATGGCCTTGTCGCAGCTGAGCCGCACGACGTGGGATTCCGGGGTCTCACCCGCAAGCAGGGTTTCGTCCGCCTCGCTGGGAACGACCTGAAAGGTGATGCCGACCTGGGCCAGGAGCTCACGACGTCGGGGAGACGCTGAGGCGAGAACGATCTCTGCAAGGGTGTGTGGCATGAAGAGTTCCAATGATCAGTTGTGCTGAGAATCGCGATACGCCAGGAGGGCCTGGTTTTCCATTGAAGGGTCGTACAGCACCAGGCGATTACGCCCCATGGCCTTGGCACGGTAAAGCGCCAGGTCGGCGGCATGAATCAGTTCGTCGGCGGTCACGCCGTCTGAGGGGAAAGCCGCGATGCCGAGACTGGTGGTCAGGCGGCCGAGTGGCAGGTGGCTTTCGCCGGGGAAACTCTCGCTCTCGATGGCGTGGCGGATGCGTTCACCGACGAAAACCGACTCCTGCTTGTCGGTCCCGGGCAGGATCAGGCAGAACTCCTCGCCACCATAGCGTGTCGCGATATCCATCTCGCGGGCACTGCGCCGCATGAGTTGGGCGGCTTTGCGCAGGGCGTCGTCGCCGGCCAGGTGGCCGCAGATGTCGTTATAGATCTTGAAATTGTCCAGGTCGCTCATAATCAGGCAGAAGCTCTGTTGCTGGCGTTGGCTGCGGCTGAATTCCTCCTGCAGGCGATTCTCCAGGAAGCGCCGGTTATACAGGCCGGTTAACGGATCGGTAATGGCGAGTTTTTCGAGCTGGCCGGCCTTTTCCAGGATCGCTACCCGTTTCAGCATGAGCACGGCATGCTTGGCGAAGGTCTGCACCAGGTTGAGATCGGCTTCCGTAAAGTTGTCGCCGCTGCTCTTGTCAGCCAGGTTGAGTACGCCGACCAGGCGGTTCTCGAGCTCCAGGGGGAGGCTGACGAAGGATTTGGTCTTGAAACGCGGCCGGTTCCTGGTCGCCACCCGCTTGTCCCTTTCGATATCATTGACCAGCATCGGAAACCCGCTCTTGGCGACCCGACCGGCGATTCCTTCGCCGTAGGAGACGGACATGGCTTTGGCCAGTGAAGGTGTCATCCCTTTGGCCACAGCGATTTTCAGGGTGCCGTCGTTTGAATCGAGCAGCATCAGAGAACCACTGGTTGCAGTGAGGAGTTCGGCCGATAATCCAAGGATTTGCCGATAGAGTTCCTGGCGGCTTTCAACCAGAGACAGAGAGCTGATCATCGAGACGAGACGACCGGAAGACTGCCGCTCACGGAGATGTCCCTCGGCGGTCTTGAGGCTTTCCAGGCGTGTTGCCATGCGGTTGACGAGCAGCTCGATCAAGGCCTGGTCGCGACCGTGCAGGTCGACGTCGAGAATCGCGATGGCACCATAACGGTTGTCATTCTCCACCAGGGGGAAGATCCAGGCAGAGCTGGTCTCCAGACCGGGGAAGAGGGCCTCCAGGTCTGAGTCCGACAGGGTTTCCGGGTGGCCGGAGGATTTGACCAGATAGTCGGCCAGGCGTTTCTGATCAAGCCGGAAGCTATCCGGGGCGAGACCGAGCGTCGAATGGACCGTCATGGTATGTCCAGGCTGCTGGAGGGCGATCAGAATCCTGGGCAGGTTGAAGAGCACGACCAGGGCTTCACTGACGACCGCCATGGCCTGCTCGCTGTCCTTGCTGTCGGCAAGATCACGCGCCAGTTTCTGCACCGCTTCAAGTCGCCGGGTGGTGCGGGCCAGGCTGAGTGTGTGGACCTGCTGTTCGAGCAGCCGCGGCAAGACTCGGGAAATCTCTTCGGCGGTGGTCTCCGCCTCCGTCAGGCTGGGCAGTCGGGGGGCTTCGGCTTCGATAATGACCTCGTCCGCCGGTATCTCACCGTCTAGCGCACCAGACTTGACCGTCGGTTTGCGTTCAGGAACGCCACCGCCGATCAGACAATCGGGCAGGCCTTTGCTGTCCGGCAGAGGAATGATGAAACCGATCAATCCCCGCGGGCAGGAGCGAACCACCGGCTGGCTGGTCAACAGGGCCTGGGAGAGGTTCTCCTCCCAGGCTTGAAAACATTCAGTGGTGCAGAGTCTTTCGCCGTCGAAGGGCGAGCAGGCTTCACGCATTGCCTGCAGCAGGCCCTTGCGGCCATGCTGCTCGGAGTAGAGCGCCAAGTTGAAAGGTGCGGTGAGCGGGTGCTGGCGCAACATTTCAAGCAGGTCACGTGGGTCGACCAGTTTGACGGATGGGCCTGTTAATGCCACCAGGGTCACCTCAATGCAAGGGAATGCCGCTGCACAGCGGCTCGATGCGGCTGTTGTCTGTAATCCTGAACGTTAGCAGGTATTCAGGGTCAAGGCAATCCCGTAGATGCCATCGGCAGGCAGGATCGCCACGTCTCGAGGTCGGCCAGCGCACGGTCAGCCAGGGCCTGGCGCCGGTCGCGCCTTTTGCGGGGCTTTTGCCCGAGCTCCGGGAAAAGGCCGTAGGTGATGTTCATCGGCTGAAAATTTTGCGCCGAGGCATTGGCGGGATAGTTGAGCAGGGCGCCGAGCGCCGTGGTCGGCGGCGGTGGCTGGAAGCTCTGCCCCTGGGTGCAGGCAGCGGCAGAAAGCCCGGCCAGGAAGCCGCTGGCCGCGGATTCGACGTAACCCTCGATACCGGTTATCTGCCCGGCAAAGAAGATCCTCGGTGTCTGTCTGAGCTGCAGGGTTTCGGCCAGGCATGCCGGTGCATTAATGAAGGTGTTGCGATGCATGCTGCCCAGGCGGGCAAATCTGGCATTTCCCAGGCCCGGAATCGTGCGGAAAATGCGCCGTTGTTCCGGATGGGTCAACTTGGTCTGAAACCCGACCAGGTTGTAGAGGGAGGCATGACGATCGTCCTGGCGCAGCTGAACCACGGCGAAAGGCTCGCGACCGGTGCGCGGGTCACGCAGGCCAACCGGTTTCATCGGCCCGAAAGCCAGGGTCATCTCACCGCGTTCGGCGAGCACTTCGATCGGCATGCAGCCTTCAAAGTGGACAACTTTCTCGAAAGCATGCGGAGCCACCTTGTCAGCCTTGCAAAGGCTGTCGACAAACGCCAGGTATTGCTCCCTGTCGAACGGACAGTTGAGATAATCGGCCCCGCCCCGGTCGTAGCGCGAAGCAGCATACACCTGGTCGCGATCGATTGATTCCGCCTCAACGATCGGTGCTATGGCGTCGTAAAAGTAGAGGTGCTCCTGGCCGGTCAATGCGGCGATCTTGCCCGCCAGCGCGTCGGAGGTCAGGGGCCCGCTGGCGATCACGACCAACCCGTCTTCGGGGATGGCGGTGATCTCACGGCGCTGCAGGGTGATCAGCGGGTGCCCGCTGATCACCCTGGTCAGATGATCGGCAAAAGCGTCACGGTCAACCGCGAGGGCCCCCCCCGCCGGCACGGCGTGGGCGTCCGCCACGGTGATGAAGAGGCTTTGGCATCGGCGCAGTTCCTCCTTGAGCAGGCCGACGGCATTATGCATGCCGGTGCCGCGCAGGCTGTTGGAACAGACCAGTTCGCCAAGGCGATCGCTCTGGTGGGCGGGAGTCATGCGCTTGGGGCGCATTTCGAAAAGCTGCACCGGAATCCCGTGCCTGGCTAACTGCCAGGCCGCTTCACAGCCGGCCAGCCCGGCGCCGATGATGGTCACAGGTGTCATGATGATGGTTCGCAATCTGTTTCTGGTCGGATTTGCTCTGAACGGCAGAATCTCAGTATACCCTGAATCAGTGCCTTGTGCTCACTGCCGTCAATGAGCTCCTTGAGGCGGGTCTTTCGTCGCGGGAAGACAAAGGCCGGGCGAAAGCCCGGCCTTTGTGGTCTGAAAGGATCAAGCCGTGTCTCAAGTTTTCTTGCGGGCGGTCTTCCTGGCCGCCGGCTTGCCGGAGGCGGTTTTCGATGCCGGAGCTTTTTGTTCTGGCTCGACCAGCGTGACCTGGTAGTCGCACTCCTCCCGGGGGCATCTGCGCACGGTGCCCAGACGCTTGGTGGTTTTTTCCACCACGAGCGGAAAGTCACACTTGGGGCAGGGCTCGGCAAAGGGCTGGTCCCACAGGGCGTACTTGCATTTCGGGTAGCGGTTGCAGGAGTAGAAGATCTTGCCGTAGCGGCTCTTCTTCTCCATGATTTCGCCTTCCTTGCAGGACGGGCAGCTGATGCCGAGCGACTTTGGCTTGACCAGGGGCTGGTTGTTCTTGCACTCGGGATATCCTGAGCAGGCCAGGTAGCGACCGTAACGCCCTTCCTTGAAAAGCATTCTGGCGCCGCATTTTTCGCAGCTCTCTTCTGAATACTCGGGTTCGTTCTTCTGTTCGCCGTTGACCGGGCGGGTATATGTGCAGGCCGGATAGCCGGTGCAGGCAATAAAATAGCCGTTCTTGCCGAACTTCTTGGAGAGCGGCTGCTGGCATTCCGGGCAGGTCTCGTTGATGGTCTCGCCAACGAATTTCTCACTTTTGACGCCCTCAACCTCTTCCTTGAACGGCACCCAGAAGGTTCTCAGGAACGCCTTCCAGTCACCTTTGCCAAGGGAGATCGCGTCGAGATCGTCCTCCATGTTGGCCGTGAACTTGTAATCGACGTACTTGTCGAAGAACTGCATCAGGAAACGAATGACTTCGCGGCCGAGATCCTCCGGAAAAAAAGTCCGTTTTTCAAGGCGGACGTACTTGCGCTCCACCAAGGTGTTCATGGTCGCCGCGTAGGTGGACGGCCGGCCGATGCCATTTTCCTCGAGGATCTTGACCAGCGAGGCCTCGGTGTAGCGTGGCGGCGGCTGCGTGGTGTGCTCTTCGCCCTGGAGATTATCAAAGGAAAGCGCCTGCTTCTCCTGCAGGACGGGCAGGAGGCTTTCGGTTTCTTCGCTCTCCGTATCCTTGCCTTCAATATAGACCTTCATGAAGCCGGGGAAGCGCACCACCTGCCCGGATGCCCGGAACTGGTACCTGTCGCCGGCCATGATGTCAACCGTGGTGGCGTCGAGCAGGGCGTCGGCCATCTGGGCGGCGATGGTTCTCTCCCAGATCAGCTTGTAGAGCCGCAGTTCGTCACGGTCGAGGACGCGGCTCAGTGTTTCCGGGTGTCGGGACAGGCCGGTGGGCCTGATTGCCTCATGGGCTTCCTGGGCGTTCTTTGCCTTGCTCTTGTAGACCCGCGGCTTGGCCGGTACGTATGGCTTGCCATAGCGATCTTCGATGACCTGGCGGGCTTCCTGGACAGCAAGGCTGGAGAGGGTCACCGAGTCGGTACGCATGTAGGTGATCAGGCCGACAGGACCGTCGCCGATGTCAACGCCTTCATAGAGCTTTTGTGCGAGCGACATGGTTTTGCGGGCCGAGAACCCGAGCTTGCGGTTGGCCTCCTGCTGCAGGGTGCTGGTGGTGAACGGTGCGGCTGGCCGGCGCTTCTTCTCGGTGCAGGTGACTTCGGCGACCTGCAGGGGCAAAGGCCTGATCTCTGCGACCAGCTGCTCGGCGGTCTTCCGGTCGGCGATAACCTGGCAGGTGCTGACTTCGAGCTGCTTGGCGCTGGCCGCAACTTTCCGGTCGTCGATGGCATTCAGCCGTGCCGCGAAGGTCGTCCCCTCGGCGTTGGCCATGGTCGCCTCGATGGTCCAGTATTCCTGGGACTTGAATGCTTCGATGTCCGCTTCGCGCTCGCAGATCAGGCGCAGGGCGACCGACTGAACCCGGCCCGCCGAACGGCTCCCCGGAATTTTCCTCCACAGCACCGGTGACAGATTGAAGCCGACCAGGTAGTCGAGGATGCGCCGGGCCTGCTGGGCATCGACCAGTTCCGTGGAAATATGCCTTGGATTGGCCATGGCTTCGGCGATGGCGTCCTTGGTGATCTCGTGAAACACCACCCGGCAGACGCGGGGGGTCTTGCCCTGTTCGTTGACGCCGAGTGCTTCGAGCAGGTGCCAGGCAATTGCTTCCCCCTCGCGGTCGGGGTCAGTGGCGAGCACCAGTTCATCGGCCTTCTTGAGAGCCTGCTTGAGGGCGCTCAGCTGTTTCTTGGCTTTTGCTGATACGACGTACTTAGGGAGAAAATCGTTGTCGACATCAACCGAACCGTCCTTGCTTGGCAGGTCGCGGACGTGCCCGTAAGATGCGAGGACCTGATAGCCCTTGCCAAGAAATTTTTCGATGGTCTTGGCCTTTGCAGGCGATTCGACGATAACCAGGGAGTGGCTCATAATGTTGTCTGTTCAAGTCTGAAGTTTGGGAAATGAAAAAGGCTGCAGGATGTCCCGCAGCCTGTCGCTCGTCAGTTGAGCAACCGTTGCCAGTCATCTTCGAGCAGGCAGTCGAACTCTCGACGCCATTCATTCTGTGAGTTGGCGAACATGGCCAGGACCGTAATGGTCTTGATCTCTTTCAGGGTGACCTCGTCCTCTGACATCAGCAGGGCTTTCTCGATGACGTCCTCGTGAATCTCGTCGTCGAGGATGCCCATACTCCGCAAGCGGGTCAAAAAGCCGCGAGCTTCGGAAGACAGTGCCCGGTTCTCTTCCGTTGAAAAGACCCTGTGGCTGAGCGCCGGCAGATTCAACGATGTCTCGCTGCCGGTCGGAGCACAGAGCGCCTGGCTTTCCATCCAGCAAAAGGCAGCGTCAATCTCTTCCGCATCGAAACCAACGGACAGCAGTTCTTCGACCAGATCAGTCTCCGTCATCATGTCGCGGTCATCGAGAAAATATTGGGCGATGAAACTGACGATCGCCAGGACCCGTTCTCTCACGAGGTCTCCGTTGTACTTTTTAGATGAAATGTGCTCGCCGTCCACGGATGTAGCGGCCGCCCGGGAGCTTCTCCGCATACCCTTGGAGCTCTAGGTGCAGTAAAATAGCGGAAAGCTCCATAGGTGTCAACCCACTTTCCCTGGCGAGTTCATCGCTGTGTCGGGGGCTTAGGCCGAGCATCGCCAGGACCGGGGCGGCGGGCCCGGTAAGAGCAGGCTCATCTGGTTCCGTACCGTGCCGGGCGCTGCGCTCGCCCCTGGGAATCCCCAGGACCTGTAGAATTTCACCGGTTTCGGTGACCGGGTGAGCACCCTGCTTGATCAGCAGGTTCGGGCCATAACTGGTCTTGCGATCGACACCGCCAGGGACCGCCAGCACCTCCCGCCCCTGCTCAAGGGCAAATTCAGCAGTAATCAGGGATCCGCTGTCGCGGGCGGCCTCGATGACCAGGGTCCCCTTGCTGAGACCGCTGATGATGCGGTTGCGCCCCGGGAAGTGCCCTGGCAGTGGTTCGCTCCCGGGGGGATATTCTGAGATCAGAACGCCTTGCTCGATGATCTGGTGATAAAGACGCTTGTTCTCCGACGGATAAATTCGGTCTATGCCGCAGCCGAGTACAGCGAGGGTCCTGCCGCCGGCATTGAGCGCCCCACGATGTGCTGCGGCGTCGATCCCGCGGGCCAGTCCGCTGACGACAACGATGCCTTCGGCAGCAACCTCTCCCGCCAGTTGTTCGGCGAACCGCCTGCCGAATTCTGTCGGCTGGCGGGTGCCGACGATGGCCAATGAAGGTCCTGCTGGCCAGTCGCCGCGGCCGTACAGAATGGCGGGCGGGTCTGCCAGATGCCGCAGGATTTGCGGATAGTCAGCATCCCAGAGAGTGAGCAGCCAACCGTCCATTTCGAGCAAGAGCTCGCAGGCCTCCTGGATTCCGGGGGACGAGGCGAGCGGAGTCAACTGCGCCAGCCCGTCGCGCAACCCGGGCAGTTTCGGCCAACCACCCTCGGCGGCGGCGAGCGCTCTCTGTGGGGTTCCATAATGTTCGATAAGGCGGATCAGGCCGGCACGGCCAAGACCGGGCGTGAACTGCAGTCGCAGCCAGGGCAGCAGGTGGTCCATGGGTCCCCTCCAGAGGGAAATGATGCAATACAAAACAATCAAAAAAGCATAACAACAGAATCAAAGGTACTCAATGATGGTGTTGAATGCAACGCGTTCTTGTGAAAAAAACCGGCCTCACGCCGTTAACGTTCCGATCCCGATCCTCCTGGCAATAAAATTGCCAGGAATCTCTACAGTCTGGCGCAAAAAAAAGAATGGGCCGGTTTCCCGGCCCATTCTGTCATGGCATGTTCGCCAACCGGATGACGTTTCCGGAGGTTACTTGATCTTGGTCCTGACCTGATCGCCCCGATAAATCGGCAGGTTGGTGGTGCGGGTAATCAGGGCCTCGGCAAAGCCGTCACGCACCTCGAGGACGATGGCATCGCCCAGGTCGATATCAGGGAGGACCAGGGGCTTTTTCTTGTCAGCCTGTTCGGTGGCCTCACGCTTGCGATAGATGTCCAGCTCGTGGCCGACCTGCAGTCCGCTGTCTGAGCCTATGTCGATGAGGATCACCTCCCACTGGCCCATGGCCAGTTTGCCGACATCGTCGGTGAGAATGTAGCCTTCAAGGACGTTGTCCGCCAGGAGGCGGGGAATATGGTCTGGGATTGGCCGATAGGGGCGCAGTTTGGCGCCGCGCTGGATTTCACGCAGGGCATTGCTGATGGTTGCCACCGCGACGGTCGGTGTGACCTCGGTGACTTCCAACGTGCCGAGCTGAATCGTCTGGAAGCCGAGCGAATGATCGGACAACTGGTGGCCAAACTTTTTTTCCTGCATCGGGTGGAATATTTTCGGCCCCAGAGTGATCAATTCGTATACGTCGCCAGGTTTGGTGGCGGCAAGGTTCTTCATTTCGAGGAAGACGGTGTCGCCGGTCGTCACCATGACGCGGTTGTCCACTGTGTCCACCAGGGTTCCCAGCGAGTCGACCTCGCTGTTGCTGACAAAGCTCTGGGCTCCCCCGTAGGTCGGAATCAACAAGATTTCCTCCGGGGTGATGACCGCGGCCCCGACTTCACTCGTGCTCTCCCCGACCGGAATGATCTCGATCCGGCCGTCGAAGATGCGTAGCTTCTGACCCGGGTAGATCAGGTGAGGGTTGCCGATGGCGGGGTTGTGGGACCACAGGTTGGGCCAGTAGTAAGGGTCCTTGATGAAGCGCTGCGAGACGTCCCACAAGGTGTCGCCCTGCTTGACTGTGTAGATGATCGGCTCTTCCTTGGCACAGGCGATGCCTGGCCAGATCATGAGCAATAAACAAGCTGTGAGAATGGTGCGTTTGAGAGTCATGTCTCCCCCTTGGTGGAAAACGCTCATGGTATTGCCAGTTCCTGGGCCTTTTGAGTGGCAGGGCTTTTCGGGTAACGCTGATTCAGGGTGTTAACCGCCTGACGGGCCTTGTCTGGCGCCCCCAGCTGCAACTGTGCGGTGGCTATCTTCAATAGTGCGTCCGGGCTTTTGGGCGCGCTTGGGTAATCATTGAGAACGCGCTCGAACTCCTGGATCGCTTGTGGATACTGCTGCTGGTTGAAGTAGCAGTCGCCCAGCCAGAACTGCGCGTTGCTGGCATAGCTGTTGTTGGGAAAGCGCTTGAGGAAGGTGGTGAAGCCGCGGATTGCTGCCTGGTAGCGACCCGAGGCATAATCTCCGAACGCCTGCAGGTAGATTTCGGTCGGTGAGCCATCTCCTGGCAATGGCGCAGCGACCCCTTCCTGCGCCGGCACCGCCTGGACTGGCTGGGGCATTGGCTGCGGTAGCTGCGGAACCTGGCGAAGCTGTTCAAGTTCCTCGGCTTGACGCTGCAGGCGGCTGTCCAGCTCGGCCACCTGACTGGACAGGCTCTGGATGGTTTGCTCCTGCCTGTCCATGGCCGATTGCAGCCGGCGCATGTCCAGGGACAGGTTGCTGGTCGGCGGCGCAGTGGGCGGCGGTGTGCACGCGGCCAACAGTCCGACTAGGGCCGAGATGGCCAGGATTCTGCGAAGCAGCTTTGATCCGGGGATTGTCATGTCATTCAATCGGTTACCGTTGGAATTGAAATTCCCTAAAAATTATAAGCTTTTTCACGCCTTGTCAAGCGCCATGGCACGCTGCACGTTAATCTTGCTTTGCATGAAATATGCCTCCTTGTGATAGAGTGGTGATACGTTCATGCTTGGAGGCTTTCTTGATGGTCCCCGAACTGCTGGCTCCGGCCGGAAACCTTGAAAAACTTGAGACCGCCCTGCGTTACGGGGCCGATGCCGTCTATTGCGGCGTCGAACAGTTCAGCCTGCGTGCGCTGGCCGGGAATCTGACCGTTGCGGAGCTGTCTGAAGCCTGTAACATTGCGCATTCACAGCAAAAACGCCTTTACCTGACCTTGAATGCTTTCCTGCGGCCCGGAGAGGAAACAGCCGCCCGGGAACTGCTCGAAACGCTGCGGCCGGTTCCGGTGGATGCCTACATCCTGGCGGACCCAGGCATGCTCTATCTGGTTCGCCAGGTGGACCCGGCCAGAGAGGTGCATCTCTCCACTCAGGCCAATACCACCAGCGCCCTGGCGGCGCATTTTTGGCAGTCTCTGGGCGTGAAACGGCTGAACCTGGCGCGAGAGTTGAGCCTGCGGGAGATTTCCGCGATCCGGGCCTCCGCAGATATTGAACTGGAAGTGTTCGTCCATGGGGCCATGTGTATGGCCTATTCCGGACGCTGCCTGCTTTCAGCCGGATTGTCCGGGCGCAGCGCCAACCGTGGCGCCTGCAGCCATCCCTGCCGCTGGAAATATGCGCTGCAGGAAGAGTCCAGGCCGGGTGAGTTCTTCCCGGTCGAAGAGGATGCCCGGGGCACCTATATTTTCAACAGCCGCGACCTCTGCCTGATCGATCATCTGCCGGAGTTGATCAGCGCCGGGGTTGACAGCCTGAAAATCGAAGGCCGCATGAAGAGTCTCTATTACGTGGCTGCCGTGACCAGGGTCTACCGTGCGGCATTGGATGCCTGGCGGGACGCTCCGGACAGTTATCAACCCGACCCCGGTTGGCACAGGGAGCTGGAAGCGGTCAGCCACCGCCCTTACGGTACCGGTTTTCTCTTTACACAGGAAGACGCCTTTGTCCATGCCGAGGATAGTCACTACCTGCGCGATTGCGATTTCGTCGGTATTGTCAAGGGACAAGCCTCCTCCGGCCATTGGCTGGTGGCAGGGCGCAACCGTTTCAAGGCTGGAGAGTGCCTCGAGATCATTGGCCCGGCCATGCGCCAGGCCGAATTCGTCTGTGGCGAAGCGGTCAACGAGCAGGGAGCGGTGATGACAACCGTGCAGCCGAATGCCCTGGTGCATATGGCGCTGCCGGCCGGGGCCCGTCCTGGAGACCTGCTGCGTCGCTGGCGGAGCAGTCCTGCAGCGTAAATCTTCAGACCTGCCAGAGCTGCCTGGTGCGGACCTCGCAGCAGGTGAGGCGGCGTCCGTAGACGCAACCGGTATCGAGCCCCAGGCGGGTATTCCCCAGGAAGGGATGTTCGAGCGGTGTGTGCCCGTAGATCACGGTCCTGCCCCAGTCGTAGTCGGAGTTGATGAATTCCCGGCGAATCCAGAGCAGGTCGCTGGGGTCCTGATCGGCCAGGGGCACGCCTGGCCGCAGCCCGGCGTGGACGAAAATGTAATCGTCCGTCTGATAGCAATTGACCAGGGTGTCAAGGAAACTGCGGTGGCTTTGCGGCACCGGCCATAACCCTGTGTCATGGTAGCTGTCCAGGGTTTTTACGCCGCCGTTGAGGAGGAATGCTGTCGGATCAAGGCCGTCGAGATAGTCGGTAAACATCTGTTCATGGTTGCCGCGCAAAAATACTGTCGCCGGAAAGCTGCGGCCGAATTCGATCAGGCAGTCGATAACACCGCAACTGGTTGGGCCTCGATCGACGTAATCGCCGAGGAAGACCACCTGGTCCCGGCCGGTTGGCGCGACGCGCTTCAGCAATTCTTCAAGATGTTGCAGGCAGCCGTGAATGTCGCCGATGGCAAGCAGGCGACCCTGTGGCCTGGTCGTCGAATAATTCATGGTTTCATTGTACCCGGTTTGGTCTTTCTGTGCAGGACGCGAAAGGCTTGTTTGCAGCTGGTATCCGCGGCATACTGACGCGGGCCAGGAAAGATCGCCCTTCCTCATGAGATGGATATGCGTATCAAGCTGATTGCCAATCCGGTGAGCGGTGGTGATGCCCGCTCCCGTATTCAGGGTGCCCTGGCCGAGTTGCAGAAACTCGGTGCCGAGGTTGTGCTTTGCTTGACCGGGGCCCGCGGCGATGCCAGGAAATCCGCTGCATTGGCATTGTCCGAGGGCTATGATCGGATTGTCGTCGCCGGCGGTGACGGCACCCTCAATGAGGTTGTCAACGGTGCCGCCTCATCCGGTTTGCCGATTGCCTTTCTGCCCCTCGGTACGGTGAATGTTTTTGCCCTCGAGGCCGGAATCCCCCGGCGGTTGGAGCAGGCCTGTGTCCTGGCCGTGCAGGGGACGCCGCGCATGATAAGTGCCGGCCGTGTCAACGGTGAGCTGTTCCTGCTCATGGTCAGTGCCGGCTGGGATGCCGAGGCGGTGGCCCGCCTGCGTCCCGGAGTGAAGCGCTTCATCGGCCGGCTGGCTTATGCGGTCAGTGCCCTGGAGGTCCTCCTGTTGCAAAAGCCGGCACCACTGCAGGTGGTCATGCACGATGGCAGCTGCCACACCGGGTTTGGCGTGGTCGTGAGTAACTGCCGTTATTACGGCGGGCGCTACGTGGTCACTCCCGGGGCCTCGATCTTTCGGGATGATCTCGAAGTCTGTCTGCTGCGCCGAGCGGGGCGCCTGGGTGTGTTGACGTTTGCCTTGGCCCTTTTACTGAAACGCTCCCTGCAGGCGCCGCAGGTCGAGTATTTGACGATCACCGGTGCCGAATTACGGGGCGAGAATGTGGCGGTTCAGGTTGATGGCGATGCCTGGGGGGTTTTGCCGGTTCGTCTTGAAGTGGTGCCGCGGGCGGTCGCCATGGTGTTGCCGGCCATGCCCGGAGAGCAGAAGCAGGGAGTCTAGCGTATGACGCAAATCTTGTCGCGTGTCAGTGTGTTTGCGGGGCGGGTCCTGGATGTTGCGGTGGAAGATCACTGTATGCCGGACGGTCGCCAGGCGAGCTTTGAAATTATCCGGCATCCCGGTGGCGCCGCCGTCCTGCCGGTATTGCCCGACGGGCGGGTTTTGCTGATCCGCCAGTTTCGGCCGGCGCTTGGCAAGATGATCTATGAAATTCCGGCCGGGCGCCTGGAGCCTGGCGAGGCGCCCAGGGACTGTGCCGGCCGCGAGCTGATCGAGGAGGTCGGCTATGCTGCGGAGCAGCTGCTGCCCCTGGGCGGCCTGTGGAGCGCGGTCGGCTTCTGTGACGAGTACGTCCATCTTTTCCTGGGGCGGGATCTTGCTGCGCGGGCACAGAACCTTGAGCCTGACGAGGTGATCGATCTCTGCCCGATGACCCTAGAAGAAGCCATGGAGCAGATCAGGAGCGGCGTCATCCTCGACAGCAAGACCCAGGTGGCCCTGCTGCGCTACCAGATGCTCCTTATGGAGGGCGATCAGTGACCAGCCTGCCGGAACACTATGCTTCACCCATGCACCTCCCCTTTAACCGGGCCTGCCTCGCCGGACAGTTTGTCCTCGAGGGCCCCGGCAGAGACCCGGGAGGGGCGGGTTACGGGGTCCTTCTGCACGGCAGCAAGATGCTTGTGACCAGAGGCCCGGATCGTTTCACCATGCCTTACGATGCGCACACCGGCAGCCCGGCGCTCTACCTTGGGCGGTGGCAGGGCGAGCCATGCCGCCTGGTGGAGATGAACGACGGCCAGGGCCTGTCGGAAGAGCTCGAACTGCATGGCCTGCTGGACGAGAAGCCGCAGCTGCCGATCGACCTGTTGTCCATGGGCGGAATGGGGCGCATGATCCTGCATTGGCAGGAGCGCAGTCGCTTTTGCGGCTACTGCGGCCAATCGACCAGCTGGATGGTCGATGAGTGGGGGCGCAGTTGCGATGCCTGCAAAGCGCACATGTTTCCTGCCATTCACCCCTGCGCGATTGTCCTGGTGACCCGCCCGGGGGAAGTGCTGTTGACGCGCAAATCGATCTGGGCGCCCAATCGCTACAGCCTGGTTGCCGGTTTCCAGGAGTTCGGCGAATCCCTGGAGGAAACGGCGGTTCGGGAGGTTGCCGAGGAGACCGGCGTCAAGGTTGGCAAGCTGCGTTATCTCGGCAGCCAATGCTGGCCCTTCCCGAGCCAGGTGATGGTCGGCTTTGTCGCTGAATACGCCGGCGGCGAAATCCAGGTCGACACGGCGGAGCTGGAAGATGCCCGCTGGTTCCCCGTCGATGATTTGCCCAGTCTGCCGCCCAAGCGCAGCATTGCCCGCTATATTCTTGATAAAGTCCTGGAACTGTCCTGAGCCGCCCTGGGGAAGACCGCAACATGAACTCTGCAAACTTCGAGAAACGCTACTTCCTGCTGCCGCGCGCCGGGATCGGCCATTTGCGCTTTATTCTGGAGAGTTATGACGGTCTGGCCTTCGCACGTACGCTCGACAGGCAGGAGGCTCTGGTGGAGATCGCCTTTCCAGTCAGTCGCAGCGCTGATGTCGATGTGCTGCTTAAGGCGCTCACTGTGGAAATCGGTCTACAGGAAGTGCCCGTCCCCAAGCAGGTCCCGCCCCTCTAGACGACTGTCGGATTAGACCGTGACGACTTCGATGTCCGGCGGGTCGAGCAGCGCTTTTTTAACGGCGCACTGGTCGGTGGCGCGAATGATGGCGCTGCGGTACTTCTCCGGAAAACCTTCCGGAAGGTGCAGGGTGATCTCCACCCGGTCGAGCCGTTTCGTCTCGGGATTGCGGGCGCTGGTCAGAGACAGGCGCATGCCGGCGCTCGGCAGCTCTCGCTGCTGGCAGAAGCGCAGGGCGAAAAATCCGGCGCAGGTGCCCAGGGAGGCCAGAAAGAGGTCCAAGGGTGAGGGCGCCGAGTCCTGGCCGCCGTTGACAGCTGGCTGGTCCGTGCAGACCTTGAAGCCTTTGAACTGGGCATTGACTTGAACGCCGCCCGGAAAAGTAATCTCCATCATGATGTTTCCTCCTTGAGCCTGGGCCTGGCAAGTTCAAAACGGTCCCTGGTCGTGGTGTAATGGTTGCCCGCCAGGCGCCCAACGCTATCGAGTGCCTGGCCATCCACCCTGCCGTTCCGGTAAAGGTCGGGATGCAGATGGATCCGGCAGACCTGGCCAATAATCAGGTTGCCGGCCATCGGCTTTGAGCCGAACCCGATGATCTGCCGCAGGGTACATTCAAATTTTATCAGTGCTTCACGTACACAGGGGGCCCTGACCAAGGTCGAGGCCTGCTGAGTGACGCCTGCATGGGTGAATTCACTGACCCCCGACGGGTAGGGCGCACTCGTCTGGTTCATGCGTTCGACCAGGTCACAGCTCACGATGTTGACCACAAATTCCCCGGTCTGCCGGATATTGGCCAGGGTGTGCTTTTCGGCCCGGTTGTCATCCAACAGCGGTGCA
Organism: Geobacteraceae bacterium; assembly: GCA_024641085.1. GTDB lineage: Bacteria > Desulfobacterota > Desulfuromonadia > Desulfuromonadales > BM103 > JAHEDT01. The sequence continues at coordinate 26,405 of JAHEDT010000031.1, forward strand.
AAGCAGAGCACCGGCGGGTTGACACTGGCCACCGTGAAGAACGAAAAGGGCGCAAGGTTCGCCTGGCCGGCCGGGTCCAAGGTCGAGACCCAGGCAATTGGTCGCGGCAGAATACTCCCGGTCAGGACCTTGTACAGTTCGGGTGTTGACAGCCCGGTCGGATCGATCTCCATGATGCTCCCCTGGTGGGATAGTTTTCAAGTAAACTTTTGCTCAGCTCACTGTCTCAAGGGATCAGAACCGTCGACCCGGTCGTCTGGCGAGCCTCGAGATCGCGATGGGCTTGAGCGGCTTCGCTGAGCGGATACGTCTGGTTGATTTCGATGCGGACCTGTCCGGTGGTTACCGCGGCAAACAGGTCCGTGGCACAGGCGAGCAGGTCGGCGCGCTTGGCAGTGTAGGTCATCAGCGAGGGGCGCGTGAGAAACAACGAACCCTTTTTCCCCAGCAGCGCAGGGTCGATGGTCGGCGCCGGGCCCGATGATTGCCCGTAGTAGGCCAGCATCCCCATCGGCCGCAGACAGTCGAGAGACTTCATGAAGGTGTCACGACCCACGGAATCGTAGACCACCGCCACGCCTTCGCCGCCGGTCAATTCACGTACCCGGGCAACGAAGTCCTCTTCTTTGTAAAGGATGGTATGGTCGCATCCGTGGGCACGGGCGAGGGCGGCCTTCTCACTGCTGCCGACGGTGCCGATGACTGTGGCCCCGAGGGCCTTGGCCCACTGGCAGGCAATCAGACCGACCCCGCCTGCCGCAGCATGCATGAGCACCGTGTCCCCGGGCTGGACTGGGTACGTGCGGCGCAGCAGATACTGCGCGGTCATCCCCTGAAGCATCATGGCCGCCGCCTGCCGATCGCTGATCTGTTCGGGCAGTTTGACCAAGCGATGGGCCGGGATAAGCCGTTCGGTCGCATAGGCTCCCGGAGGCTGGCCGGCATAGGCGACCCGGTCGCCTGGTTGGACCTCACTGACGCCTTCGCCCACGGCCAGTACTTCACCGGCGCCCTCCATGCCGATGATGCCGGGGAAGGCTTCCAGCGGATAGAGCCCGCTGCGGTGGTAAACGTCAATATAATTCAGTCCGACGGCGCCGTGGCGCAGGTGAACCTGGCCGGGGCCCGGAGCTGCGACGTCCACCGGTTCCCAACGCATGATTTCCGGGCCGCCTGTTGCATGGATACGAATAGCATGTGGCATGATCTGACCTCTTTCTGTTGATTGCTGTGATAGCGCCCCTGCACCTGGGCCGCCGCTCATCCTTTACGGCACATCGCCTTTACGAGCAGCCAGGTGTGGGTGAATTGCACCTCGTTGGAGACCTCCCGCAGATTGATGCCAGCCTGCTGGCCGCTTCGGGCCAGGGTTTTCATGACCTGCAGCAAGGGCGCGGTGCGGCTGGGATCGGCAACGATCTGTGCCCATTCCCCGAAGCTCCGCTCCTGTTCCCAGCGCTCTTCGCTCTGGACTGCGAAGCCGGCGTTTTCGAGCACGCTGCGCAATGCCGTCCGGCTCAGCATGCGCACGTGGGAGGGATCGCGCAGCTGTTCGAGGGCATTGTGCAGGTCCGCTTCGTCGGGGTCCTCCGCTGAGATGAGGTCGGCGACGATCAGCGTTCCCTGTGGGGCCATGACGCGCCGCACTTCAGCCAGCACCTGCGGTATATCAGAAAAGTGGTGCAGTGACAGCCGCGTCACGACAACTGCAAAGCTGTCGTCCGCAAAAGGCAGTTGCTCGGCCGGTGCGACGAGAAACCGGCCGTTGGTGAGCCCGCTGTCGGTGAAGCGCTGCGCGGCCAGGCGAACCATCGCAGGAGTCAAATCGACGCCGACCAATTCGCTTGCAAAGGGCGCCACGACCTCGGCGACGATGCCGGGGCCGCAGGCCAAATCGAGGGCCCTGCGAACGGGACAGGCCGCAACAAGCGCCGCCATGCGCTCCAGTACGGTCCGGCTGCGAAACGCCGGGGCGTTTGCCATCCCGTTGGCCTGACGCGTGAATTCCTTTTGAACCTGCTGTTTGTCCATTGCTCTCCTCCTGGGTGGGAAACGCTCTGCTGCATAACCGTGATGGCCATGCGGTCCTAAGCACTGCAATGTTTGACAACCCATTCGGCAACGCCTGCCAGCGAGCGGAACTCGTCAACGGCCCGCACCTGGACTCCGGGATAAGCCTCCCGAAACATGCGTGAGAGGGCGTTGCCAGGCCCCAGTTCAAGAAAAACCCCGCAACCCATTTCAAGCGCCGCCTGTTGGCAGAGGTCCCAGCGGATCGGCTGCCAGATCTGGCTCGAGAGGGCGTTCAGTGCCTCCCGGCTGTCACGCACTACGGCGCCGCTGACTCCGGCGATGACCGGTACCTGCGGTGATTTGAGCGGCGCAAGCGCAAGATCTTGACGAAACGCGCTGCCGGCGGCTGTCAGTGCCGTCGTATGTGAGGGCACCGACACCAGGAGTCGCTGAACCTTGTGGGCGCCTGCGGCAACGGCGAGCGTTTCGATCTGGTCCAGTCCCGCAGTCATCCCGCCGAGGATGAAATGATCGGCACCGTTGACAATGGCGATCTCGGCGCCCGTTGCCGAACAGAACCCTTCAACCTGGTCGCGGTTCAGGCCGCGCAGGGCGAGCAGCCCTGCGTTCGTCCCGCTTGTGGCTGCGTCCATGAGGGCAGCGCGGCGCGCGGACAGGCGGAGGGTTTGCTCCATCGTGAGGGCGCCGGCACAGCCATAGGCGGCGAACTCACCGAAGCTGTATCCGGCAAACACGCGGGGCCTGGGGAGACCCTCGGCGAGAGCCAGCCAGGTCACCAGTTGCCGCAGGCAGATCAGTGGCTGCGCCAGGGTATTGTCGAACGCCTCGCCGGCCTGTGAATGCGCCGCGAAGGCCGCCCCATCGCCCCAAAGCAACTCAGCGCCGGCCCGCAATCGTCGCTGTGACTCCTGGTGCTCGGAGAACAGCGCAAACATGTCGGGGTGCTGTTCGCCCTGTCCCGGGCACAGGATGCCAAGACCGTTCATTTGCCCCTCACGCCGCCGCCTGCAGCCAGTGAACGAACAGGGTCGCTGCCAGCAGGTCGGCACTGCCCCCGGGGCTCAGCCGCCTTGCGACAAACTGCCGGTGAAGCTGCACCGCATCTGTTTGCCAGCCGCACCGCTGGATACCGCCGGCCTCGATGAAGCCCCGCGCGGAACGCTGGGCGAACTCGAGTCCGGTTGTCCCGCCCCGATAAAGTAGATTCGAATCCGGCAGGACTGCAATCAGGGCGAACAGGCACTGCACGGTGGCATCATGCAACGTAGCGCCCGCTGCCAGGCTGGTCTGCAGAACCGGCAGCCCGGTCCCGAACAGGTGGGGGAACCCCTGCGCCGCCTCCTCGATCACTCCGCCGGCGCCGTAGCGGAGCTCCACCTGGCCACCGTGGCTGGTTTTAGGCAGGGCTGCGCCGTGGTTGCGGATGGCCAGCCCCCAGGTATGATGCACGTACAAACCGAGGGTGTCTCCCCGCATACCTTGGTTGCCGGCCTGCAATGCTCCCGCTGCGGCCGCCAGCAGGCCGAGGTTGAAAATTCCGCCTCGGTGGGTGTTGATGCCTCCGGTCGCCTGAAGCATGCGGGCTTCAGCAGCTATGCCCAGGTTCTTCAGGTCGGTGAAGGGTGCGCTGCGCATGCCGGCCAGGCTGATCTCCATAAAATAGCTGCGCAGAGACAAAAGGCTGCGGAAAAAAGTGCTGGCGTCCATATCGTCATGGCTGCCGCTGTCGGTGGGACTGACCAGGCCGGGCTTGGGATAGGTGCTGAGTTCCTGATGCAGGGCGCGCAGGGCCAGGCGCGCGATGGTCCGGCAGTCGCCGGCAGAGAGGGGTAGGCGGTCTCCGTGCAAGGGAACGCCAGGGTTTGAAAATTCTCTGGCTGGTCGGGCTGAGCTGTGCATAAAACAGGGCCTTTGATTGCTCAACAAATGGTCACCGTTACCATATTTGTATACAAAAATCTATCTCTTGCATACAGGAAGTTTCCCGATTATGATTTGCCGACAAGCTCAAGTCCACGGAAACGTTCAGCCGGGGAGGATTCATGGAGAAGAGCACAGCCCCTTTGCGTAGATCCGAGCAGTTGCGTGAAATTATCGAAGAACGGATTGCCACCGGGCGGTACCGTCCAGGCATGAGACTCGACGAGACGGAGCTGGCCACGGAATTCGAGGTTTCCCGTACGCCGATTCGCGAAGCGTTCATGCAGTTGTCCTCCGCAGGCCTGCTCGATTTACGGCCAAGGCGTGGCGCCATGGTTCAGGAGATCAGCCCGCAAAGGCTCTGCGAGATGTTCGAGGTCATGGCGGAACTCGAGGCGATGTGTGCCCGGCTGGCCGCTCGCCGTTTGACGGATGCCGACCAGCAGGCACTGACCGCGGCACACCACGCCTGCCAGACTGCCCGCGAGGCGAACGAACCGGATGCTTTCTACCGGATCAACGAGCATTTTCACCTGGCCATCTATGCCGCCAGTCATAACGGTTTTCTCATCGAAACCGCCACCGCGCTGCAGCGGCGCCTCAGTGCCTATCGACGCCTGCAACTGCGCGTGCGCGACCGCGTGCGAACCTCCCACGGTGAGCACGCGGCGATCGTCGAGGCGATCATCGCCGGCGAGGGCGAGAAGGCCGCTGCCCTGGTCAGGCAGCATGTTTCCGTCCAGGGCGAGCGCTTCAACGACCTGATCGCCTCGCTGGACAACTTCTGACCCCTTCGTGCCCTGCCAGGGATCGGCTCTCTATTCCTCGATGACCAACAAAACCTGTCCCGGGCTGACCTTGCCGCCCACGGCAACCTTGACTTCACTGACCGTGCCGTCGCAGGGGCTTGGGAGAGGGGTCTCCATCTTCATCGCCTCGAGGACAATGATCCGCTGGCCCTTGGTCACGGCATCACCGGCGTTGACCTTGATCGAGAGTACCTTGCCGGGCATTTTCGCTTTGATTTCCAATGGATTCTCCTTTTTGCATCGTGTTGATGGTCAGTTGGTGACAATGTCCGCAACCTCAGCACCTGCTTGACCAGGTAACTGGGACAAGACATGGGCGCGCGGCAGGAGAGCGACATCGGCAAAGCTCTTGCCGATGACCATGCGCCCCTCGCCGAGCAGTTCCTTGAGTTGCACTCCGTAGCCAGCGGGGAGGTCGAGCTCGACGTCGACCCGCAGCGCGTATCGTTCTTCCAGCCCCCTGATCTCACCCATGAAGCATGCCAGGGCCTCCCTGGGAGCTGGCGCGACCAGCAGGTCAAGATCGGAACCCTGATGGGTATAGGGAAGTCCGGTGTAAATCTCGAGGGCTGCAGACCCCCATGCACCCAGTACCAGGCCGAGGCGTCCCGCGAGTCGCTGAGCGACAGCCAGGGCTCTCAGGCTGGGCGTGCGTTCCGGGAGCGGTGACCCCAGGAGAGCGTAGGGGCTGGTGACGCGTAAAACCTCTGCGCGGCTGACCACTGCGGCGATCCGCAGGCGGCCTTCGGGCCCCACCCAAGGGCTGCAGAACCCGACGGGAACGCATGCCGCGGGAACCGTTCTGTCAGGGCGCCGGACGATGCCGGGGATCCGCGCTCCGGCTTTCTCCGCCAGCAGCACTTGAGCGGCCTGCTCCCTGGTCACCATCCGGCCACCTTCACCGTCCGCATGATCGGCCAGGGCCGCTGCGCGGCCTGCGTCCGAGATGTCAACCAGGGTGTGTCGTTTCCATGTCATCTGTCAACCTGTCAGGAAAAGATCTCCGGGCACCGCGCTCAACGGGTTTTATGCCAGGTCGGGTCGGTCTTTGCGGTTTGCTGCAGGTCGAGCTGTGCCTGGACCATCAGCTCGAACATCCGCGTTTTGACCGGCCCGACCACCGTGGCGGCCACGGCCGGACAGGACCCTCCGGTTGCCACTGCCGGGGCCAGTTCAAGCACCGTGGCCGGGGCTTCGAGCTGCACCTCCGGACGCACTTTCACTACCCGGCCCTTGATCCTCAGAATGGTCCGTGCCACCCGTCCCAGGGTCTCGGCTGAGCCTAGCGTGCTGGCCGCAATGTAGACTTCGTACTCAGGATGGGTTCGTTGCCGGCGATAGGTGATGATCTGACCAGCAGGGACCCCCGGCAGTCGGCAGACATGCCCGGACGTGCTGATCGGAAAGCTGTCACCCATCGGCAGGCCGCCGACCACCAGCTCGTGGTAGTGATCCTGGTGCGGGGACGGAATCAGGGTGATGTCGTCGCGCAGCGGGATGCCGTTCAAGGTCAGCCAGCCGAACTCCTGGCAGCCGTAGATGTCGTGCACCCGCCAGCCGAAGCGCTCGGCGACTGGCAGCAGTTCCAGGTCGAGGGTCGTCCCTGCAGTGAAGACTATGACATCGCGGGGGATGTCATTCTCCAGCCCCAGAGCGCAGGCGTCAACCAGCGCGGCGCGTAGAAAGCTCGATTCGCCGACGATCAGGTCGGGTGGGCCGCTGCACAGGGCCAGGAGGAAGGCGTCGCGGCTGGAACGAACCGGGAAACGCCAGCTCAACCCATACTCCCGCAGTGCCGCGGCCGGGAACACGTTCACCAGCGGGGCGTAGCTGACCAGGACCTTGCCGTCGCGCATCACGCCGGCCATCTCGAGGGCTTTGGTCGCGGCCTTACCTCTTTCGGCAAGTTCCGCATGGGTGACGCCGACGATGTTCTGAAAAGCTGTCGAGCCGGTGGTAAAACTCACGAAGGCGAGGTTGTAGGGGGTGTGAATCTCTTCGATAATGTGTGCGGCCGTCGCCCCGGCAATGCCCTTGTCCTCAAGAGTCCGCCGGTCGGCTGTGGCCAGGGTCGGGGCGGTCCCGAACTCCTCCACCATCTGCTCAAGGTCCCGCAAGACTTTTGACATGGCGATCCCTTTCTAAACGCTGCGCCACGAGCCGTTTGGCCTGCCGCGGCAGAGCGCCGTATCCTACTTGAGGTAGCGGTCGGCCACCGCGGCAAACTCTTCGTTCATGGTCCGCATGACCGCCCGGCGTGCGGTGCGACCGCCGCGCACCTCTCCCAGGGTGCCGCGGCCCCAGGGGCCAAGTTCATCATCCTTGCCGGCAGCTTTCAGGGCACGCACTTCGGCCACATGGGCGATCACCCGCTCACGCATGGCTTCGATCCGGTCGACCAGTTCCTCGACGCCGCCGAGTCGATAGAAGAAGTCCGGCCCTGCGGCAAAGACCGGGTTGGTTTTCGCCAGGTCCTGCAGCCACTCGATATTCAGCCGGGTAATGCGGGCGATGCTGGTGAGCGGCATGACGTGAATCATGGTATTGAAAGATGCCGTCAGGGACAAGACGTGATCGGCCTGCAGCCCATGGCAGAGGAACCCGCCGGAAATCGCCCGGCCCACCACCATGGCGATGATCGGGTGACCGGCCTTGCGGGCCTCGGCCAGGGCCATCTGATAGGCGCCGGTGGCCTTGTTCATGCCGGCGATCTCCTCCAGCTTGCCGGCGCCGTTGCCCGGGGTGTCAACGATGAGTACGATGGCCCGTTTTTCGGCAGATGCACGATCCTTATCAGCTTCGATACTGTGATAGACGGCCAGGGCCATCTTGTAGCCTTCTTCGAGTCCGATAATGCCGGCGTAGACCACGGGAAATTTCTGGTTCATGGTCATTGCGTCGCTGGCAATAATCGTGCAGACGTCACCGTCGAGACTGGCGGTGCCGATGACCGCTCCGGGCCCGAACTCTTCGTCAGTCAGATGCAAGTTTCCCACCTCGCCTTCCCGGAAGCTGTCCGGGTCGACGATCATGTCTATGGCCTGGCGGCCCTGTCCGATCAAGTTGTCCATGCTGCGTCCCTAACTGGCAATCTTGAGCCGTTTGGCTGTCATCAGGAAGTCCTCAAGTTTCATGTCCACCAGCTTGTCAGCGGTCGGGTTGCCAGCGTATTCCCAGACATCCCTGGAATCACGGGGGGCAATCTCGACGAGAGCGGCCACAGTGCGCAGCTGGGTCAAAACCTTGTCGAGGCTGCCGATGCGACGCAGCGCATCGACCTCCGCGTAAGGCATGGCCAGGATCTTCTGCAGGGCCCGGCGAAAAGCCGCGATCGTGTCCGGCACCAGGATATTGCAATCACCCATGAGATACTTGTGCTTGCCCCCGGTCACCCGGTAGACCAGGGCGCGGTCGGAGGCGTCGAACTCATCCTTACCCATCTCTTCTTCGATGACTTCCGGCCCGGTCAGGCCGAGGCGTCCGAAAGGGCTCATGATAATCGCATCGCTGGCCGCGGCGACGAATCCCATGCCGCCAAAACAGCCGACCCGGCCGCCGATGATGCCGATGATGGGGACTTTCCCCCGGCAGTCCTGGAACTGGTCCATGAGCTCGGCATGGGCGAGCAACCCGGCATTGGCCTCGTGCAGCCGCACAC
>JAHEDT010000121.1 GCA_024641085.1 Geobacteraceae bacterium
TCCGGATTTCTTCCATATTGTCATTGGTGGCACCCAGGTAGAAGGAATAGTTGGCCATGGATACCTCCGAAGCCCGTAGATATTTTTTTTCCAGCTCTTCGATGCTGGTGGTTTGCGGTTTGGTATTGGGCATCTCCATGAAAGAGGTGATCCCCCCGGCGACGGCAGCTTTTGATTCCGTGGCAATCTCTGCTTTGTGGGTCAGGCCGGGTTCTCTGAAATGCACCTGGTCGTCGATAACTCCCGGCAGCAGGTACTTTCCGCCGGCATCGATCACCTCAGCCAGATCCTGCTCCGCGCCGGGTTCCCCTGTTCCAACCGCACGAATGATCCCCCCCCTAACCAGGACAAAACCCGGGCTGATGATCCCCCTGTTCACAATTTTTGCATTCTTAATCAGGTAGTTATTCATGCTTGTCAAGCTTATACTTTTTAAACCAGCTGGCCATCTTTAATCCAATCACTCCAAAAATGGCTTCACTCACAATTTTGCCGGACATTTTAGAGGTCCCCTCCTTGCGATCCGTGAAGATGATGGGAAGCTCCAGGATCTGGAAACCATATTTCCAGGCCTTGAACTTCATTTCAATCTGGAAGGCATATCCTTTGAACTTTATCTTGTCAAGTCCGATGACCTCCAATACTTTCCTGCGGTAGCAGACAAAGCCTGCAGTGGCATCCCGTACTTTCATACGGGTGATCAGTCTCACATAAACCGAGGCAAAGTAGGAGATTAATACACGGCTCATGGGCCAGTTAACCACATTCACCCCAGAAATGTACCTGGATCCAATGGCCACATCGGCCCCGCCGTTCTCACAGGCTTTAAACAAGGCGGGCAGGTCCTGTGGATTGTGGGAAAAGTCGGCATCCATTTCACATATATACTGGTAATCCCTGTCCATGGCCCACAGAAATCCCTTTATATAAGCTGTTCCCAGGCCCAGTTTCCCAGAGCGCTCCACCAGGTGAAGCGACCGGGTATGTTTTGATTGAAGGACTTTTATTCGTGCCCCGGTTCCATCCGGTGAATTGTCATCCACGATAAGCAGGTGCAGCTTTATGGGTAGCCCCAGGACCACTTCCACTATCCTGTCAATATTCTCAATCTCGTTATATGTGGGTACGATGACCAGCCTTTCACTCATATGGATATAGCTAACAAACAAAATTACACATCTTTTCGAAGTTTTTATTAGGCAGCTTAAAGTTAAAGCGTATATTTGCAGCCCGTTTGGAGAAGCGGTGTTCTTATAAAAGTATTTGGTTTGATGCTGATTACCAGAGCGGTAAGATTTTTTATAAAAAAAATCAAAAAAAGATTTGGAGAATCAAAATTAAAGCGCTTATCTTTGCATCCGCTTTTAACAAGCAGTTGTTCTTAAAACAAGGTTGAAGAGAGATTTTTTTCGGGCGAAAGTCACGAAAAAAAAGTGCAGAAAAGTTATTGCAGATTGATATAAAGTTTTTATCTTTGCAATCCGCAAAAACGAAAGTGAAAACGGAACAAAGTTCTTTGAAAATATTGAAGTAAGAAATAGGTAAAGAAGTCACCTGAAATTCCAAATGAATTTTAAGGAGTGAAGAATCTTGAGCAAATTAAATTTTTTTTACAATGAAGAGTTTGATCCTGGCTCAGGATGAACGCTAGCGGCAGGCCTAACACATGCAAGTCGAGGGGTAACGATGTCTTCGGACAGGCGACGACCGGCGCACGGGTGAGTATCGCGTTTGTAACCTACCTTTAACTGGAGAATAGCCCGAAGAAATTCGGATTAATACTCCATAATACTATGATCTGGCATCTTTTTATAGTTAAAGCTCCGGCGGTTAGAGATGGGCATGCGTGACATTAGTTTGTTGGTGAGGTAATAGCTCACCAAGACTACGATGTCTAGGGGGTCTGAGAGGATGGTCCCCCACACTGGTACTGAGACACGGACCAGACTCCTACGGGAGGCAGCAGTGAGGAATATTGGTCAATGGGCGAAAGCCTGAACCAGCCATGCCGCGTGAAGGATGACAGCGCTATGCGTTGTAAACTTCTTTTGTACAGGAAGAAACACTTCTACGTGTAGAAGCTTGACGGTACTGTACGAATAAGCATCGGCTAACTCCGTGCCAGCAGCCGCGGTAATACGGAGGATGCAAGCGTTATCCGGATTTATTGGGTTTAAAGGGTACGTAGGCGGAAAATTAAGTCAGTAGTGAAATCCCGCAGCTTAACTGTGGAACTGTTATTGATACTGGTTTTCTTGAATTTAGTTGAGGTAGGCGGAATGTGTAATGTAGCGGTGAAATGCTTAGATATTACACAGAACACCGATTGCGAAGGCAGCTTACTAAGCTATGATTGACGCTGAGGTACGAAAGCGTGGGGAGCGAACAGGATTAGATACCCTGGTAGTCCACGCTGTAAACGATGATCACTCGTTGTTGGCAATACATCGTCAGCGACTGAGCGAAAGCATTAAGTGATCCACCTGGGGAGTACGCTCGCAAGAGTGAAACTCAAAGGAATTGACGGGGGCCCGCACAAGCGGAGGAACATGTGGTTTAATTCGATGATACGCGAGGAACCTTACCTGGGCTTAAATGCAAAACGACGGATCGGGAAACTGATCCTTCTTCGGACGGCTTGCAAGGTGCTGCATGGCTGTCGTCAGCTCGTGCCGTGAGGTGTCGGGTTAAGTCCCATAACGAGCGCAACCCTCATCATTAGTTGCCAGCGGATAATGCCGGGGACTCTAATGAAACTGCCGGTGTAAACCGAGAGGAAGGTGGGGATGACGTCAAGTCAGCACGGCCCTTATGTCCAGGGCTACACACGTGTTACAATGGTCGGTACAAAGGG
>JAHEDT010000032.1 GCA_024641085.1 Geobacteraceae bacterium
CTATTTGGAATCTACTGTTGAAATGATCAGATTTTATCCCTCTTTGAAATTTCGGCTCGGTGTTGAAAAATGTGGTTTAAAAGTCCTTAGGTAATTCGAGAATGAGTCGCAGTAATACTTATAATAAAGCCCCAACCCAAGTAATTGGGAAGGGGTTAATTTTTACTAGAAATTGTGATTTGTGAGAACTTGAAGGAACGGCCCCTGGAGTCAATTCTCAGGGGCCACATCAGAAGGGCCTTGTAGAAAAAAGGGTGGCCCATCACAAACGTCTACACCAAGTCAATCTATCCTCTGCGCTGAATTCTTCTATGGTGCCGTTGTAAATGTCCAGACATAAGGTTCGTCCATCCTGTTGCCTGCCTGGTCTGACACCTGAATTCTCGCATTATAGGTTACGCCAGCCTTTAAACCTGCTGTTGGTTTCAATGAGAAAGTAGTGTAACTGTCATTAAATGTGACAGCGACAGGCCTGCCGTCGATGACACCAAACTCGAAAGGTTCAATCGGTTCATTGAAGTTCGCCACAAGCGATGAATCCGTCGGCACATTGACTGCGCCGTCCGGTGGAGAAACGGACAGCACTTGCGGGCTCTGCACATCCGCTTGATTGCCGGTGGTAAAACTCCAGACCACCGGTGCCCCCATGGAATTCCCCGCCAAATCCTTGATGGTTCCCGCCACCGTGACAGTATAGACCGTGCCGGCTTTGAGGTCGGACGCTGGTTTGAACAGGGCCGTTGTGCCCACATACGATACGGTCCCGGGTATTGAACTTGCCCCTTGAAGAGTCACTGTATTCTTGTTGATAGTAAAAGGATCAATTGGTTCATTGAACGTGACCGAAATCACCGCATTGGGTGCGACAGAAATGGCATTGGGGGCCGGGAATCGGCTCAGCACAGCCGGGGGAGTGGTATCAATAGCATTAACTTCCGGGGGCGCGGCCGTCGTAAATTGCCACGTATAATCCTTGCTGAGTGTATTGCCCGCCAAATCCTCCACAGCATTGGTGACCGTGGCGACGTAAGTGGTACTGGTCGCGAGATTGACTGCGCTGCGGAAGGTTGCTGTCCTGCTGGCAGCATCGTAGGCAACCGTGCCCGTGACGATGCCTCCGGTCGCCTTGTCGACCAGAAAGGAGTTTGAGGTGATTGTGTCGGGGTCGACGGCTTCATTGAAGGTGACTGTGATGGCGCGGTTGATATCCGCCGCCGTGCTACTGTGCACCGGGTTTGTGGAGAGGACAGAGGGGGCCACTGTATCCCCAGGTACGCGGTTGCCGCCATCGTCGGAACTTCCTCCACCACCGCCACCACACGCTGCCAGTTGCAATACTAGAAAGAAAACACCCAGCAGCATAGTCATTCTTGACTTCATAAATGTCTCCTTGCCTTGCAATGTTGTGCGGAGAAAAAACATTCTGGAAACGAGGATCTTTAACGTAACTATAACTTTCTGATAAATATAGAAGAATGATTAGGAGGTATCAATACAGCTGAGGTTTAAATGTTATAGATATAAAGTTATACGAAAATGGTTGAATCGAAAAATGGTGAAGATTCCATCCCACGGTACCCCCAGCGGCAGATAAACACTTTTTATTATTGGGTACTTGCTTATCGAAAGGGTTTATTACAAGCCCTGATTTCTAGGATTCAACAGTATGTTCCCATTTTGGAGTTAATTTTCTGGTCAGCTAAATTTTCGTTTTCAACAGTAGATTCCAAATACCCTTTTTTTCTAACGGCATCTCCTCGATATCCACGAAGACTCTGCCTTGTCTGCTATCATCCTGAGCCGGGAACAGTCCCCTAATTGTTCATGATTCTCATGGTTTCCTCCCGTGTGCCACCGCCGGAGTTCTTCTGTTGTGCGACGCAGGGAACCCGCCGTCGCGCGCAGCGCTATGGCGGGCCAGGCTTCGGGTCGCTTTCTTTTGGTTCCTTGTCTTTCGTCGACACAAAGAAATCATCACGCCCGTCGGGCGAAAGCGGCTTGCCAGCTTTGCAGCCTTGAAGCTCAAAACTCAAGTTGTGCGTCACCCAAAGGAGATCCAAGCAGGGGCTGTCCGCAGGTTGCGGGATTGCGAATGGGGACAGCCCCCGGATTAAACCTTCGACTTGCCGAGGACCATTCAATTGTGTCACTATTTATTCAAGGTTTTTGCTAAAATAATCCGATAAATATATCATGCCATCCGGAGGACCCCGCAAGGTGAGCGCATTGCTCGTCAGGGCCGCTGGTGACATCATCAGGCTCATCCCTGGCCGGACGGACCTGATCGTACTGAGGGTTGCCTTCGTGGATGTGAAATCGCCCCAAAAAGGTCTCGATCTCGACACCAAGCTGATGTCCGATTTCATCTATTCGATGAATATCGCCCGTCGCCAGGTCCATGCTTACCCGTCAGGTCACAAGGTGATCACCGCGACTGCCAACAGGCTCGCCAGAGTCCTGCCCAGGCTGTTTGAATTCCGTTCGGAAATCACCCTCGGTATCGCCCGTGACACCTTGATGGTCGGCGGCCATGTGCTTGACGATAAAAACCCCATATACCGGGATTTCGCCACCTACCTCTTCGAGGCGAAAGTGGCCTCTCTGACCATCAACAATGACCTGACGGCTGCTGACATCTGCAAGTTTTTCGAGATCCTGCGCGACAACCCTGAAAAAGTCGTCAAGCGCGGCGGTTTGCATCGGATTCTGACCCACGCTGCCATTCAGGGGATTTCTGCCCAGGAGGTCGATTTTCGGGCGTTTCACGCAACGGAAGTCAGTAAGGTCCATGCCCCGAAATCGAAACTCATCGAAGACGAAACGACCATTCTCTGGAAATCGTTCGTCAGTGGTGTGGTTGCCGGCACCCTCGATCCAAACGGTGAAAAACTTGCCACGAACGTAGACCTCGACCCGGAACTGCTGGCCGAAATCATGAACCGCGGCGCGGGCGAAAAAGGCCGGAACCTGGTCCGCAACTACGAAGAGGCGATCACCTCGTTTCTCAAGGAGACGGACCACAACAAGCTGAGAAGCCAGGCTTACCAGGAGACCATGGGACGACTCGGCAACCTGGTCGGCAGCCTCAAGCCGGAACTGCGCCGGCGTTTTCTCAACAGTACCCTGAAATCCTGTTACGATCGCCAGGAAGTCGCCGCCGAATTCCTCGGCCACCTGCCGCAGGCCCAGATCCTCGAGGCGATGGAACAAGTCGCCGCGGACCAGCTCGAAGTCCCCCGGCCCCTGATGGACCTGCTCGGCAAATTGAGCCAGCAAAAAGGTAGCGAAACCGGCGGTAGCCGGGTCGCCGGTAAGAGCGCACGGTCCTCCGAAGAGACCACCGCTCTGCTCGGCCAACTCTTCAGCGCCGACCACTCCGACGAGTTTGTCCCCGAGGATTACCAGGACTCCCTGGCCATCATGGCGGCCGCCGAGAAGTTGCCCGGGCTGGACCGCAAACAGCTCAAAGGGCTGGTTGACACACTGGAGGGTAACGCGGTCGAAAAGCAATTCTGCAACATCATGTTCAACTTGCTCGATCGCGGGGCGCAAGGGGTCACCGTCAAGGCGATCAGCCGCAACGTGGAAGAGCTGGTCTTCTATTTCCTGGAAATCGACGACTTCGCTTCACTGATCAGTATTCATAAACAGCTGTCGCGGAATCTAAGCAACATAGACCCACACCTCAATTCCCCGGAAAAGTCAGCTCTGCAAGCTTATGCTTCGGAAGAATTCATCGATTACGTACTCGATGGCCTCGATATCTGGGAAAAACCAAACTACCCCGCGATCAGGACACTGGTCGGCAGGGTTGGCGCACCCTTTGCCGAGCCACTCCTGTTAAGACTGGCCGATGAGCCGAACATGTCGAAACGGCGGCTGCTCATGGGGTGTCTGCAGGCAATCGGCCAGGCTGCGCGTGAATCGATCGTTGGCCAACTCCATGACGCGCGCTGGTTCTTCGTCCGCAACCTGGTTATCCTGCTGCGGGTCATGGACGACCCCACGGTGCTGCAGCCGCTCGGGCACCTGGTCGGCTATGCGAATCCCAGGGTCCAGTTCGAGGTCATGCGCACTTTCCTTTATTACAAGGATCCGCGTGTCGAAAGTTATCTGCTCAAGGAGCTTGACAGCAGTGATCCGGCAACCCTGCGCAATGCAGCCCGCCTGGCCATCAGCAGCCGCAACCCCGATATTGCCAGGAAACTGGCCGGGGTTTTACAGCTCAACCTGCACACGGAGGCCGATGAGAATGTCAAGGAGACGGTGATCAATTCCCTGGCCGAGATGGCGCGCTCCGAGGCCTTGCCGGGACTCGAACGGTTCCTGCTCGGTCGCAGCCTGGTGCAGACCTTGCAAGGGAATCGACTCAAAATCGAGGCTGTACGAACATTGGTGCGCTACAGTGATCCGGCTGCAGCCGCTCTTGCGGAAGAGGTCTGTCGCAGGTCTTCGGGAGAACTGGCCCGGGCCGCCGGCGAGGTCCTCGAAGAATTAAGAGGGAAACAGACGTGAGTCGGCAAACTGGGAGATCCATTGATCAGTTCCTGAGGCATCTGGCCACCGCGGTTTCGACGGCCAGGCTCTATTCGTTGGAGCATCCGCAGGTCAAAAAGCTTTGTCAGATGGCCCATTCCGGCCTGCTCGAAACCATGGCCGGCGAGGGGGCTATGTCACTGCTGCGGGTCGACGAACAGCTTGCCATCGATGAGCAGCCCATCGGCCGCACCCTGTACAACGAACGCTTCGCCCGTCTGCTCAAGCTGAGTGGCATCGGTCATATCAAGTTCATCCGCAACATCAGCACCGAGGAACTGCATGCCCTGGTCGGCAGCCTGGCCGGCCGCGAGCAGGTCGCCCACAGCAGCGAAAACCTGCGGCTTGGCCAGGTTGAAGTACGCCATCGCAGGATGCCGGGCAAATCACGGGTAGAGCCGCCGGTCGTTCTCGATAAGCAGGAAGATGTCCAGCAAAAAGCTGGCCACGGCTTGGGAGGCGGGAATCCAGAGGCCGTTGACGACCAGCACAAACAAGCTGTCGACAGCAACCTCCTGGTCGAGTCTGCACAGATTCTTGAAAATATCAGCAGCGAAGAGCTGGCCCGCGTCATGGAAATTTACGAAGCGGTGCATAACAATCGCCGGCTGCAGGTGGTCGGCCTCTCGGAAATAGTCACCGGTTTCATCAACATCTTTGCCGGCTATGCCGATCCGCTGCTGACCCTGGTGCCGTTGCGCAACATGGACGAGTACACCTTTACCCATTCGCTCAACGTCTGTCTGCTCAACCTAGCCCAGGCCACCGCTCTCGGCATAGAGGGGCAGATGCTCCACGATATCGGCCTTTCTGCCATGCTTCACGATGTTGGCAAGCTGTTTGTTCCGGAAGAGGTGCTCAATAAACCGGGGAAACTCGACAAGAAAGAATGGACCTTGATCCAGGAGCACCCGGTGCGCGGCGCCGAGTACCTGCTCGACAACCCCGGTGTACCGCGCATGGCGGTCATCAACGCCTACGAGCATCACCTGCGTTTCGACCTCAAAGGCTACCCCCGGGTCAGGAACGAGTGGCAGCAGAACCTCTGCAGTCAGATCACCAGCATCTCCGATATCTACGACTCCCTGCGGACCAGGCGCCCGTATCGCGAACCCATCGAACGCAAGCTGGTGCTGGCAAACATCAAAGACCTGATGGGAACCCAGCTGCACCCACTGCTGGTCGAGAATTTCCTGCGCCTGATGAGGAAAGTCACCCCGCCTGACGTCTCGTGACTCCCGTTCCCTGGCCCGTCAGCCCGTTGTCTGGTCCCTGCTCCTGGATACCCCAGCCGAACAGGTGCTGAAGCGACCATCCCTTAGCGGCAGTCGGTATACCAGAGACACTGGTCCTGGCCGCAGCCTGCCATCTGGCCGGTATTGAAGCAATCGGCGTTGCCTTCCTGGCGCTGTATGGTTCGCACCAGCTCGGTCTTGTTCATCCTGCCGCTTCTGATGCCCCTTTCCCTGGCGATCGCCCTGATCTCGGTCATATTCATCGTCATTCTCCCACGTAACAGTTTAACCCCCGGCGCAGTGGTGACTGTCGCGCCTGCATGTCAACAGTATACGGTGGATTGCGCGATTCGCGAATCGAGACGAGCGAAGCTGATAGCTGTAAGCTGTAAGCTGGAGGGTGGAGGCCAGACGTTATTTCCGCGCCACTCGCCACGGGCTCCTCACTTCAATAGACGAGAGGGTTGATTCTCCGGAGCTTGCTTCGCCATGCATTGATCGCCGCTTGGTTCGTGCCTTATTGAGGGAATCCAGTACCCAGAATCCAGAATCCAGAATAAGTCCCGGCAGACAGGTGGTGCCGCAAGTTTATTCTGACTACTGGATTCTGAATTCTGGATACCCCGCGGCTCGCTGCGGGGCAGTTCATTGTTTAGCAAGAAACCGATCGAGCTGGTTGGCGAAGGCCTGTCGGTCGCAGCTGCTGAAGGCCGCCGGTCCGCCGGTCTCGATGCCGCAGCCGCGCAGCTCGTCGAGCATGTTGCGCACCGCGAGGCGCTCATGGATGTTGTCTTCGGAGTAGAACTCACCACGCGGGTTAAGGGCATGGCCGGCCTTCTTGATGGCCGCCGCGGCCAGGGGAATGTCGGCGGTGATCACCAGGTCGCCGGGCTCCAGCAGCTCGACGATGCGTTGGTCGGCCACGTCGAAGCCGGCGGCCACGACCAGCGACTTGATGTAGGGGGAGGGCGGGGAGGGCATGGGCTTGTTGGCCACCAGGGTCAGCGGCACCTGTTTCCGCTCGGCAGCCCGGAACAGGATTTCCTTGATTACCCTCGGGCAGGCGTCGGCATCGACCCATATCTGCATCTGTGACTCCTCTGTCGGGTTTCGGCAATAATCGAGCCTGGTCAGGCCGACTGGCCTGGTCAGTAGATCGACTGCTCGGTTGCGGCGTCGAAGATGTGCAGGTGCTGGAGGTTGAGGCGCATGGCGAGATGGTCGCCGACGGTCACCTGGCGGCGGCCTTCGCACCTGGCTACCAGGGGAACGCCCTGCAGGTCCATGTGCAGGTTGGTCTCGCTGCCGAGCGGTTCGACCACCTTGACCAGACCGTCGACGCAGTGGCTGAAGCTCAGGTCGTCCTCGCCGTGGTCGATGAACAGGTCTTCGGTGCGCAGGCCCATGACCACCTTGAGACCGCTCTTGAACTGACAATCCGGTTTTGACGGAATCGGCAGGCTCAGGCTGTCGCTCAGCCGCAGCGCCTGGCCAACAGCGCCGTCCTCGATCACTGCCGGCACCAGGTTCATCGGTGGCGAGCCGATGAAGCCGGCCACGAAGATATTGGCCGGGTTCTGGAAGATGTCGAGCGGGCTGCCGACCTGCTCGATGTAGCCATCGCGCATGACCACGATGCGGTCAGCCAGGGTCATCGCCTCGACCTGGTCGTGGGTCACGTAGATGATGGTGCTCTGCACGTTATGGTGCAGCAGCTTGATCTCCAGGCGCATCTGGGCGCGCAGCTTGGCGTCGAGGTTGGAGAGCGGCTCGTCGAACAGGTAGACCGACGGGTGGCGGACGATGGCCCGCCCCATGGCGACCCTCTGCCGCTGACCGCCGGAGAGCTCGTGGGGCTTGCGCTGCAGCAGCTCCGACAGTTCGAGGATGGCCGCGGCTTCCTTGACGCGCCGGTCGATCTCGTCCTTGGGCATCTTGCGCAGGGTCAGGCCGAAGGACATGTTCTTGTAGACGTTCATGTGCGGGTAGAGGGCGTAGTTCTGAAACACCATGGCCGCGTCGCGGTCTTTGGGCGCCAGGTCGTTGACCACCCGGTCCGCGATGGAGATGGTGCCCCCCGAGATATCCTCGAGCCCGGCGATCATGCGCAGGGTGGTTGATTTGCCGCAGCCCGACGGCCCGACCAGCACCACGAACTCCTTGTCGGCAACGTGCAGGTCGATACTGTGCACGACTTCCAGCTTGCCGTAGCGCTTGACGACGTCCTTGAGAATGACATTGGCCATGAATCTATGCTCCGTGTTCCCGGCGGCTGCCGCCAGCCAGGGCATGTGATCGGGATTCGGTGCAGTCACGACCGTCCCGGTTTGGAACTGTAGAATTTTTTTCGCCTGAAGCCAAGTATTTTAAATTGTTATTCTTGACGGATGCAATCTGTTGGTTTTAACTTAATTTGCTGTTTTTTAATTTTGTCATCGACATCATATCCAATCCGTGGCGGTACCGTGAATCAGTTTCCCTGAGAACAGGAGGTAAGACCATGTTCAAGAACAAATTTGTCTGGATGACCCTGGCCGCAACCCTGATCTGCAGCAATGCCTTGCCGGCTCTGGCCGCGCCGATCGAAATCAACTGGTGGCACGCCATGCGTGGTCCCCGCGGAGAAACTGTCCAGAAGATAGTCGACAGTTTCAACAACTCGCAATCCGAATACAAGGTGAACGCCATCTACAAGGGCGAGTATGACGAAGTGGTCAACGCCGGAGTCGCGGCGGTCCGCGCCGGCAAGCAGCCGCACATCCTCCAGTCCTTCGAGGTCGGCACCCAGACCATGATGCTCTCGGGGGCGATCTACCCGGTCTATCAGCTGATGGCTGACAACGGCTATAAAGTCGACTGGTCGCAGTACCTGCAGCCGGTGCTCTCCTACTACATGAACGCCGACGGCAACCTGATGTCGATGCCGTTCAACTCCTCGACCCCGGTCATGTATTACAACGCCGACATGTTCAAGAAGGCCGGCCTGCCGATGCTGTCCAAGGAGAAGCCGGTGACCTGGGACGAATTGGGCGAGATTACCGCGAAACTGATCAAGTCGGGCGCCACCGGCGGCCTGGTGACCGGCTGGCAGTCCTGGACCCAGGTGGAAAACTACAGTGCCATGCACGACCTGCCCTTCGCCAGCAAGGCCAACGGCTACGAGGGCCTGGACACCGAGCTGCTGATCAACAACGACAAGGTCGTCAACCATATCGCCCGTCTGAAAAGCTGGATGGCCGATAACCGCTTCTATTACGGCGGTCAGAAATACCAGGGTCCCCAGGCCGAATTCATTGCCCAGAACGCCGGCCTCTACATCGATTCGATCAGTGCTATCGCCAAGATCCAGAAATCGGTGAAAGATTTCCAGTGGGACGTTGCACCGCTGCCGGTCGAAGCCTGGATGACCAACCCGCAGAACAGCATCATCGGCGGCGCCTCGCTGTGGATTTTCAAGGGGCTGCCCAAGCAGGACTACAAGGGCGTCGCAGCTTTTCTCAATCACCTGGCCGGCACCGAGTCGCAGGTTCTCTGGCACAAGGAAACCGGATACTTCCCGATTACTCTCGGTGCTTACGAGCAGCTCAAGAAGGACGGCTACTACAATGAATTCCCTTACCAGGAAGTCGGCATCAAGCAGCTGACCCGGCGTAACCCGACGAAAAATTCCCGTGGTCTGCGCCTCGGCTATTTCATCCAGATCCGCAATATCATCAACGAGGAACTCGAGCTGGTCTGGAACGGCAGCAAAACCCCGAAACAGGCCATGGACACGGCCGTGGAACGCAGCAACGCCAAGCTCCGCGAGTTTGAAAAGACTTACAAATAAATAAAGTTGTCACAAAGATAATCTAAAGAGCCGGGGGCGCCTTCGCCATTGAGGGCGCCCCCGAATAGTGCTAAGATCGACCATGCTGAAAAAACGTTCCTATTTCAAGAAGCGCACCCTGCCGTACCTGCTGATCCTGCCGCAGCTGCTGATCACCGCAGCTTTTTTCTACTGGCCGGCGCTGCAGGGGCTGGTCGCGTCGTTTCAGCTGAGCGATCCTTTCGGCTTCCGTACCCGCTTTGTCTGGTTCGATAACTTCATCACCCTGTTCCAAGACCCCCTCTACCTGAAGTCGTTTCTCATCACCCTGGTCTTCAGCGGCTCGGTGGCGGCGGTGTCGATCTGCTTCGGCCTGTTCCTGGCGACCATGGCCAACCGGGCGCTGCGCATGACCGCGGTCACCCGGACCCTGTTGATCTGGCCCTACGCCATCGCCCCGGCGATCTCCGGCGTTCTCTGGCTGTTCCTCATGCACCCGTCCTACGGGGTGATCGCCATCGCTTTCAAGCGCTGGTTCGGACTCGACTGGAATCCGCTGCTGGAGAGCTCCGACGCCATGCTGCTGATCGTGCTGGCCAGCTCATGGAAGAATATCAGCTACAACTTCGTCTTCTTCCTCGCCGGGCTGCAGGCGGTCCCCCGTTCGCTGATCGAGGCGGCGGCCATGGACGGCGCCGGCCCCTTTCGGCGTTTCTGGACCATCACGTTCCCACTGCTCTCGCCGACCCTGTTCTTCGTGACGGTCATGACGATTATTTTTTCCTTTTTCGAGTCCTTCGGGATCATTCACACGGTCACCCAGGGCGGCCCGGGCGGTTCGACCAACATCCTGGTCTACAAGGTCTACCAGGACGGCTTCATCGGCCTCAATCTCGGCTCGTCCTCGGCACAGTCGATCGTGCTGATGGCGTTGATCATCCTGATCACCGTGCTGCAGTTCAAGTATGTCGAACGTAAAGTCCAGTACACCGGGTAACGCTTATGATGGTAGAAAAGACTCCCATACTCGACACCTTTACCTACGCTGCCCTGGTGCTGGGAATCGTCGTGGTCGGTTTTCCGATCTTCTATGCGATCATTGCCGCTACGCTGCCGATCGAGGAGGTGTCGCGAGTGCCGATGCCGATGGTCCCCGGTGACCAGCTCTTTGACAATATCGGCGAAGCCTGGCGACGGGGGGACCTCGGCACCCAGCTGTTCAATTCCTTCATCATGGCCGGCGGCATTACCCTCGGCAAGATCGTCGTCTCGCTGTTCGGGGCCTTTTCCATCGTCTACTTCGATTACCGGCTGCGCACCATTGCCTTCGCCACGGTCTTCTGCACCCTGATGCTGCCGATCGAGGTGCGCATCCTGCCGACCTACGAGATGGCGGCCAACATCTTCGGCCCGCTGCAGTCGGTCTGGGACGCCCTCGGGCTGGACGGCCTGATCGGCTGGTTTGCCGGCCATGACATCCACGTCACTCTCGATTACAGCCTGCTCGACAGCTATGCCGGACTGATCCTGCCGCTGACCGCCTCGGCGACCTGCACCTTCCTGTTCCGCCAGTTCTTCCTGACCATCCCCGAAGAGCTCTGCGAAGCAGCCAAGATGGACGGCGCCTCGCCGATGACCTTCTTCTGGAAGATTCTGGTGCCGCTGTCGAAGACCAATATTGCCGCCCTGGTGGTCATCGAATTCGTCTACGGCTGGAACCAGTACCTCTGGCCACTGTTGATCACTACCGATCCGAAGATGACGACCGCGGTCATCGGTCTCAAGCACCTGCTGCCGTCTCCCGACGACCCTCCCGACTGGCATATCGCCATGGCCGGGGCCCTGCTCGTTGTGTTGCCGCCGGTCCTGGTGGTGCTGTCCATGCAGCGCTGGTTCGTCAAGGGGTTGGTGGAGAGGGAGAAGTAACCACATGCCCGTAAAGTCTCATCAACATCCCGTGATCATCAAAGCCAGCCAGTGCCGCAAACTGTGCAGCTGCGGCGGCAAGCATCCGGCCCCCGGCGTCACCCTCTACGCCGCCGCCGATGCCGCCGAGGTCCTGGCCGCCGACTACCTGGCTCTCCATGGCGGCCGCGAACTGCTGCTGATCAGTGATCCGCTCACCCATGAGGTGGCCGGTGCCCGGGTCCTCGCGGCGCTGCGCGCCCAGGGGGTCGTCGTCGACCATCTGCTGCTTGGCGACGAACCCTCGGCCACCGAGGAACTGGCCGAAAGTGTCCGCGCCAGGGCCCTGGGCCGGGAGCTGATCGTCGCGGTCGGGGCGGGGACGGTCAACGACCTGGCCAAGTACGCCGCTGATCGCAACGGCATGCTTTACTGGACCGTACCCACCGCGCCGTCCATGAACGGGTTCACCTCGAGTATCAGTGCCGTCAAGGTCAAGGGGGTCAAGCTGACCGTGCCGGCCGCTCCGCCGCAACGTATCTATGCGGACCCCCAGATAATCTGCGATGCCCCTTTGAAGCTGCGCCAGGCCGGGTTCTGCGACGTGCTGGCCAAGGTGGTGTCCGATATCGACTGGCGTATCGATTCGCTGCTCTTCGATGGCGGCTACTGCCGCCTGCCCACGTCGCTGCTGTCCGGGGTCGAGGAGAGCTATAGCGGGCATCCGGAGCAAATCGGCCGCGGCGAACCGGCTGCGGTCATGGGGTTGTTCCACGGCCTGCTGGTCTCCGGGGTCGCCATGAGCCTGGCCGGCTCCAGCGCGCCGGCCTCCGGCGGCGAACACCTGGTCTCGCATTTCTGGGACATGCGCGAACCGCTCACCGGACGCGTGCCCGAGCTGCACGGCCTGCAGGTCGGCGCCGGTATCATTCTCTCGACCGCCTGCTACGCCCGCCTGGCCGAGCTCGACGGCCGCACTCTGGCAGGGCGGGGGGCAGCCGCTTTCGATGCCACCGCAGCACGCATCCCGGGCATCTGGGGGGACTACGCCGACGAGGTTGCCCGACAGTTCATTGGCAAGCGTGACCAGCTCTTGCGTTTCGATACGCTGCTGCCATTGCACTGGCCTGAACTGGTCCCTCTGTTTCGCCAGGTACGTTCTCCGGAATATTTCCTTGACCTGTTCCGGCGCACCGGGCTCGACTTCTCCTTAGCCAGCCTGCGGCTCTCCGCCGACGAATTCCTGCTCGCGGCGCGCAACGGGCGCGCCATCCGCACCCGGATCACGGTGCTCGACCTGGCCGCCCACGCCGGCGTCCTCGACACCGCGGCCGAGCAGACTCTTGCCATGCTCAGCTGAAAGCCTGCGGCACCGGGCGTCCTGAAATCCCAAAATAGTTGGAAAAGTGCAAATATCAGGCATACTTAAAGGGTAGCAACCGATCAATAGGCGGCAACCCCTTCTGAGTGGAGGATCCGCGTGAACCTTCCCAATGCCCTGAGCCTGCTGCGTATCTTCCTGGTCGCGCCATTCCTGATCGCCGTCATCTATCGCCAATACCCCCTGGCCCTGGCGCTGTTCGTGGCCGCCGGCCTCTCCGACCTCCTCGATGGTTACCTGGCACGTCGCCTGGCTCAGAAATCGGTGCTCGGCAGCTTCCTTGACCCGCTCGGCGACCGCCTGCTGACCACCGTGGCCTTCATCGCCCTGGGTGTTCAGGGCCTGCTTCCCCCCTGGCTGACCGTCATCGTGGTCGCCAAGGATCTCTATGTTGCCCTCGGTGCCGGGGTTCTGTATTTTACCGGCAACCTGCCGGTCGCCGAGCCTAGCTTCTGGGGGAAGTTGACCACAGTGCTGCAGCTCTTCACCCTCGGCTTCGCTCTGCTCTCGGCGTTCGCTGCGATCAGCACGGTCCTGCTCGAGACGCTGTTCATTGCCACCGGCCTGGTCACGATCATTACCTGCCTGCACTATATCCTGCGTGGTATCAGGCTGTTTCCAAGCACTCCGAAAACCTGAAGCGAGAAGCGCAAAACGCGTGGCGGGTGGCGGGTAGCGTGAAAAGGCATAAAAGATTTTTTTTGACTGCTCGCACCTCCTCCCTCATACCTCCTCCCTCCATGTCACATCAGGTAAATAATTACTCTCTTGTATTGACGACGCGTGCTTCGCGAGTATCATTATTAGCGATGGCTAAGAATTGGCCGCATTTACGACCAGGGACGGCACCCGGAGCGCACAGTAAATTCAACCCGTGTCATCGTATCGTTAAGTCAACGGTACGGCAGTGCTCCCTCATTTGAGCGATGTGATGAAAAAGCGGACCATTTCGCAATACATATTCAAACCCTGGTATACAGCGTTCGTCATCAGCGTGATCTATGCGGTTGTCGGTGGGATGTGGGTGTTTTTCTCCGAACCGGTTTTGGCGCAATGGATCGACGAGCCAGACAACTTACGCAATTCCAAGATTGTCAGCCAATGGCTGTTTATCGTCATCTCGGCCCAACTGCTCTTCCTGCTGATCCGTCACCGGGAAGTCGCGTTCAGCCGCAATGAAGAGTCCCTCTACCGGGTCAACCGGGCCCTGCGGGTGTTCAGCGAGTGCAAGAAGGCCATCACCTGGGACATGGATGAATTCGAACTGCTGCGGAAGATCTGTCGCATTCTGGTGGCCCTGGGCGGGTATCGTCTGGCCTGGGTCGCTTATGCGTCGCATGATATCGACAAGAGCGTCAAGCCGGTGGCCTACTGGGGGAACGATGAAGGTTACCTGCATTCACTGAAAGTGACCTGGGACGAGTCCATCTACGGGCAGGGCCCGGCCGGGACGACTATCCGTACCGGCCAGACCGTGATCGTGCAGGATATCATGTCCAATCCAAACTTCAAGCCGTGGCGTGAGGAGGCCCTCAACCACGGCTTTGCATCGGCAATCTCCCTGCCGCTGCACAACACCAGCAAGATTTACGGCGCCCTGGTAATCCTCGCAGCAGAAGCTGATTCATTCGATCTGGAAGAAGCCAGCCAATTGGAGGAACTCGCCGACGATCTGGCCAATCGAATCCGGACGCTTCACAGCGAAGCCGCCCAAAAGAAGGTCAAGGAGGAACAACTGCTGCTGGCCAAGGTGATCCACCAGGCCGCGGAGGGGGTGCTGACTTTCGACCAGGACGCCCGTGTCCAATATCTCAATCCTGCCTGGGAGGTCATTTGCGGGGTCAATGCCAAGGATGTCTTCAACAACAGCCTGCACGAACTGGCGTGCTGCCGTCGCAACGAGCAGTTCTACGAGGCCATCAGGCAGGTTATCGAAACCGGCGATGTGAGCACCGGCCAATATCTGAATGTGCGCGAGGATGGCTCCCGGTACCGGATCGAGGCCAATATTTCACCGGTCATGGCAGAATATTCCGACGTCATCCGCTACGTTGCCGTGATCCGGGATGTGACTTACGAAAGCCAGTTGGAAGATCAGCTGCGCACCGCCCAGAAGATGGAGGCCATCGCGACGCTCGCCGGCGGGATCGCCCATGATTTCAATAACATCCTGGCGGCCATCCTGACCAATACCGAGCTGGTCCTTGACGATCTGCCCAAGGATGGCCTGCTGCGTGAACATCTGGAAATCGTTTACCAGGCCGGTGCCCGTGGCAAAAGTTTGGTCAAGCAGATCGTGACCATCAGCCGGCAGAACGTTCAGGAGCGCAAGCCGGTGTGTGTTGCGTTTATCGTCGACGAATGTCTCAACCTGCTGCGCGCCACCCTGCCGACCACCATTGAGTTCCGCAAGGACATCGCCCCGAACCTGGATCCGGTTTCGGCTGACCCGACCCAGCTGCACCAGGTCATCCTCAATATCTGCACCAATGCGGCTGATGCCATGGAAGAGCAGGGCGGAATCCTCGAGATCCGGCTGGAGGAAGTGACGGTCGCGTCCCGCTACGACGACATCCATGCCAGCCTGCACCCGGGGAGTTACCTGAAGCTCTCGATCAAGGATACCGGTCACGGCATGGAACGGGACGTCCTGGAACGGGTATTCGACCCGTTTTTTACCACCAAGGGGCTTGGCAAGGGGACCGGCCTGGGCTTGTCGGTAGCCCACAGCATCATCAAGAACCACGGTGGTCTCCTCAACGTGGAGAGTATCCCCGGCAAAGGGACCGAATTCCATATCTACCTGCCGAAAATTTACTGCATTGAACAACAGTCCGCAGCTAATGACAGCCTGATGGTCGCCAACGGGCACGAGCGGATCCTGTTCGTCGATGACGAGCCGGCCCTGGCCTTTGCCGGGCAGAAGATGCTTGAGAAACTCGGCTACGAGGTGGTTAGCGGCACCGATAGCCGTGAGGCCCTGCAGTTGTTTCTGGAGCAGCCGGCAAGCTTCGACCTGGTGATCACCGATCAGACCATGCCGCATATGACCGGAGAAATGCTGGCCCGGGAGATGCTCAAGGTGCGGGAAGAACTGCCGATCATCCTCTGCTCGGGGAACGTACTGAACGACAGCTCCGGGGTCTCCATGGCGAAGGCCCGGGCGATCGGTATCCGTGAGTTCATGAACAAGCCTTATGAACGCAGCGAGATGAGTCAGCTGATCCGCCGGACACTCGACAACCGGCCAGTGGATGGTGCGTCATGGCGACAATCCTGATTATCGACGATGACGACCTGATGTGCGCCACCCTGGCCAACCTGGTGCAGCACAGCGGTCATCAAGCCACCTGCGCCACGTCGCTGCATGCCGGGCAGAAGCAGGCGGAAACACGCCTGTTCGACGTGGTCTTTCTGGATGTGCACCTGCCGGACGGCAACGGCCTCGATCTGCTGCCCAGGCTCGAAGCGCTCTCGTCGGCCCCTGAGGTGATCATCATCACCGGGTTCGGTGAGCCGAGCGGCGCGGAGCTTGCCATCAAGAGCGGCGCCTGGGACTACATCGAGAAGAGTTCATCGGTCAAGGAGATCTGTCTCGCCCTGGAACGGGCTCTGCAGTATCGTCATGAAAAGCAGGCTGTCGGCAGGCAGAACCAGGTCGCGGTGCTCAAACGCGGCAACATCGTCGGCGAGAGCCATAAACTGCAGACCTGCCTCGATCTGGTCGCCCAGGCGGCCGGCAGCGATGTCAACGTCTTCATCTTCGGCGAGACCGGCACCGGCAAGGAGCTGTTTGCCCGGGCCGTCCACGAGAACAGCCAGCGCACCCGCGGCAATTTTGTCGTCGTCGACTGTACGGCCCTGCCGGAAACCCTGGTCGAGAGCCTGCTCTTCGGTCACGAGAAAGGCGCCTTCACCGGTGCCGAAAGGGCCCGCGACGGTCTGGTGCGCCAGGCGCACTGCGGAACGCTGTTCCTCGACGAAGTGGGGGAGTTGCCCTTCACCCTGCAGAAGGCCTTTCTGCGGGTGCTGCAGGAGCGCCGCTTCCGGCCGCTCGGCGGTAGCCATGAAGTCGCAAGCGACTTTCGGCTGGTCGCGGCCACCAACCGCAACCTCGAGCAGATGGTCCAGTCGGGCCAGTTTCGCGAGGACCTCCTGTTCCGCCTGCGTTCGTACGTCATCGAACTGCCGCCCCTGCGCGAACGGCCCGAGGACCTGCAGGTGTTGACCCGCCACTATGCAGATCGCCTCTGTACCCGTTACGGCCTGCCGCCCAAGGGTTTCTCGCCTGACTTTATCGACACCCTGCGGGCTTACCCCTGGCCGGGCAACGTGCGTGAATTCATCCATACCATGGAACAGACGCTGGCCGTGGCCCGCCATGAACCGACCCTGTTCCCAAAACACCTGCCCACCGGCATCCGCGTTCAGGTCACCCGCGCGGCGGTTGACCATGACCATAATCATGACCTGGCGACCGATCTCCGTCAGCAGGTCGCTCACAACCTGCCGAAATTGCATGACTATCGTGACACGGTTTATCATGAAGCCGAGAAGAACTACCTGCACGATCTCCTGGCCCTGGCCGAGGGGGAGATCGCCGGAGCCTGCCGGCTCTCCGGCCTGTCCCAGTCCCGCCTGTATGCCCTGATGAAAAAACACGACGTCTCCCGCGACCGCTGACCTTGCCGCACGCCCCCATCGATTTTTTCCTGCGCTGCGAGAGGACAATTCCTGTGCGACAGGAAAATTCCTTATCCGGCATGGCGGCAACCGGCTTCGCAGGGAGCCAAACAGCCGATTTGTCGTCTTGTGCCCTGCACCTGCGGTTTTGGCACGGCTCCTGCTCAATGGTTATGACAGACCCAGCAACCCAGAGCATAAGCAACAGGCGGTCAGGCCATGGATCCAGAACTTTCCAAGCGTGCACCCCTTCCGACCCCATCGGGCCCGCCCTCCGCTAAGTTGGTCGATGTCGTTGAAGAGGGTGGGCGGCTGTATGTCACAGTGGAGCTTCCGGGAGTCAGCGCCGGTGAGATCGACATCCGCATCTCGGACAGCCTGCTCGACATCTGCGCCGAGCGCGAGTCGCTGGCCGCGTGGCTGTCCCACAACGAAGATCATCATACGGGCGTGATCGTCGGCTGCAGTCGGCCGCTCACGGACACCCTGAGGATGCTCTATGAGGCGGCCGCGAGCGATGCCAACGTGCTGCTCTGCGGCGAAACCGGCACGGGCAAGGAACTGTTCGCCCGGGCCCTGCATGAAAAGAGTGCCCGGGCACGCGGTAGCTTCGTGGCAGTCGACTGCACGGTCCTGCCGGAAACGCTGGCCGACAGCCTGTTGTTCGGACACGAAAAGAACTTTTTTGCCGGGGCCGACATAACCTGTGCGGGGCTGATCCGCCAGGCCCGCTGCGGAACCCTGTTCCTCGACGAAGTCGGCGAGCTATCGCCGACCCTGCAGAAGGCCTTTCTGAGGGTCCTGCAGGAACGGCGCTTCCGGCCGACCGATGGCCACGCTGAAGTCGACAGCGATTTCCGGCTGGTCGCAGCGACCAACCGCGACCTGCAGCGCAGCGTCGCCCGCGGTCACTTCCGCGAGGACCTGCTGTACCGCCTGCAGTCCTGCCGGATCGAACTGCCGGCCCTGCGCCGCCGTACCGATGACATCCCACCCCTGACCGACTACCATGTGGAGCGGCTGTGCCGCAGGTACGGGTTCCCCGCCAAACAGATGACCCCTGAATTCATCAGGACCCTGGTGCTCTACCCCTGGCCTGGAAATGTCCGCGAACTGATCAGCTCCCTGGAGCAGGCTGTGTTGGCGGCACCACTGGAGGAGACCCTGTTCCCCAAGCACCTGCCGCAGCATATCCGCATCCAGGTCGCCAGGTCGGCCCTCGAATCTCGTCGTGGCGGCGGTTCCGGAACGCCGACCGGCGCACCCGCCGCCGGCTGCTGGCCCCGCCTGCACGATTTGCGCAGCCGGGTCTTCGACCTGGCTGAAAAGCAGTACCTCGCCGGCCTCGTGCAGCTTACCGGGCCGGACGTCAGCCAGGGTTGCCGGTTGTCAGGGCTGTCACGCTCTCGCCTCTATACGTTGCTGAAAAAACATCGCATCACCCTGCATTGAATCCGCATCCCGCCCGCCGTTGATTCCTCTTCGACGGTAATCTTCCTGTCCGGCAGGACAGTTTCCTGCCAAACAGGAACCCCGGTCTGCCGCCTAGTTCAGGTGACCCCCATAAGTAACTGTTATTGCGGTCTAAAAAACTATCTTCTTGATGACTTGCCTTTGGTATGGCGGTTGCTCCTCCAGTAAGACAGCACACAACATGAACCGGGGAGGCTGTCATGAAAGCAAAATTCTTCAGCACGTTGATCATTATCGTCGTCGCCACCGGGACGGCAATCATCCCCCTGGCCGGCGGCGCCTCGCTGGGCGCGGAACCGATGCGGACCGTGTTCTTCGCATTCGTCTCCGCCATCATCGCCATCCAGGTCGTCCCTGCCGTCATGCTGGTGGCTTGCCTGGTCAAATCGCTGCTGTTCGGCAAAACCGACAAACAGGAAAGTTGATGCGGCCATGAGCGATCCAAGCAAAACCTGCAGAATCGGGAAAACCGGGTGGTCGACGCCGAACCTCTCGATTATCATCGCGGCCAAAAACCGCATCAGCCGCAGGCGCCTGGCACGGGCGCTGGCTGGCCGGGCCGGCAGAGTCGAAACGACCGGGTCGGCAGCCCGCCTGATGTCGTCCCTGCTGCACGGTGGGCGTTCGGTGGTCGTGCTGGCCGACGGCTTGGCCGAAGGCCTTGCGTTGCCGACCCTGGTGCCGCTGCTGAAACGCTGCAATCCGCAGACAGCAATTATCCTGGCGGCCGACGACGTGCCACGGCGGGAAGAATTCAAAGTGCGCGAGCAGGGGATCTTTTACTGCGCACATCGACCAGTTGGTGCCATGGCTTGGGACGAACTGCAGCTGGCGGTCGACTGCGCCTGCAACCGGGTGCTGCTCGAGGACGGGCCGGTCCGCTGTCACTGAAACCAGCCAGGGCTTCAACCACCTTGCAAAGGAGAACACAGATGAAAAGCAAACTGACAATCCTGATGGTCCTGACTACCCAACTCGGCCTGGCTTCGAACCTGATGGCCGCGACTGGTGTCAGGGAAGATACCAGCATGGTCCTCGTCTACCTGTTCCTCGGCATGTGCGCGATGATCGTGATCATGCAGCTCATGCCGGCCATGTTCCTGCTGTTCGGTATGTTGAAATCACTGTTCTTCGGCCACAAGGGGCAGGTCAAGGCGAATCCGGCCGCAAAGCACTAGGGCGGCCCTGGCATAGGTGAAGAATGCGCAGTGATGACCGCGGAATGTTTGTTGAAAATCTGGAAGGGTGAATCAAATGAAAACAGAAATAGTACACAAAATCATGATATTGGGATTACAAATCTCATTGTATACCTTAATACCATTGCTGGCTGTCGCCACGGAAAACAGCGCCTGTCTGGAATGTCACGGCGATGCCGCCGCGGTCGGTGAGTCGTTGGTGATCGAGGCGTTGAGTTTTGACAATACGGCGCATGGCGAGCTCGGCTGCCACATCTGCCACGCTTCGATCAGCGACGGACACCCGGATGACGGACTGACGCCTTCACGGACCAGCTGCGTCGAGTGCCACGATCCGATCAGCCAGGAATATGCCGCCAGCCTGCACGCCGGCAAGGCCAGTTGCAGCGACTGCCATACCCCTCACCGGGCTCTTGGCCCGACCGCGGTCTCCGGGCACGATATGAACCGGCAGTGCCTGACCTGCCATGATCATGCCGACATGCTGGATAAACACGGCGAGTGGCTGCCCCAGGCTGACCTGCACGTCAGCATGCTGCCCTGCATTACCTGTCACTCTTCATCCGACCAGTACGTCATCAGTCTGTACATCATCAAGCGCCACGGCAACATGCTCTCAGGTGGCTACGAACTCGCTTCCTTTGATGAGCTGAGCGTCCAGTCCAATGGCCGGCCGATCGAGCAGCTGGTCGACCGCAACGCGGATGGCTACGTCTCGCTGGCCGAGTTGCGCATGTTCAACCTCGACCCGGAGAACAAGCAGCTGCGCCTGCAGGGGATGATCACACCGGAAGGGGTCAGCCACAACTTCCGGACCCAGGATGACCGCTGGGACTGCTCCTTTTGCCACGCGTCCGGCCCGGCCGCCAGGCAGGTGAGCTTCCTGTCTCTGGCAGAGCCGGACGGCAGTTACAAGCGGGTTCCGGTCGAGAAGGGCGCCGTGCTCGATGCTCTCTATGGTACGCCGGATTTTTACATGGTCGGTTCCACCCGTAGTACCGCTCTCAACTACGTGGGCCTGGTGATTCTTGCCGGCGGCCTGGTCATGCCGATCGGCCACGGAACTCTGCGGATTCTGACCCGTAAAAACCGCACGAAAGAGGAGGAATAGCCATGTCAAAGATCAAGATCTACCTGCAGCCGACCCCGATCCGCATCTGGCACTGGCTGAATGCCTTCGGGATCATCACCCTGTGCATCACCGGCGTGCAGATCCGCTTCCCCGATCATCTCCACCTGTTTGCCAGCTACAAGTCGGCGATCCTGCTGCACAACGTGGCCGGCCTGGTGGTGGCCTTCTCATTCTCGCTCTGGTTCATCTACTACGCTGTGGTCAGCCGCACCCTGCTCAAAACCTATATGCCGAGCAGGGACGACCTGGAGCACGGTCTGGCCCGCCAGGCCAAGTTCTACCTGTTGACCTATTTCCTGGGCTGGAAGAACCCCCACCATGCGACGCCGGACAACAAGTTCAATCCGATGCAGAAGTCGGCATACCTGGCGATCATGTTCATCCTGGTGCCGCTGGTCAGCCTGAGCGGGCTGCTGCTGACCAACGTCAGCCCGATGCGCGACCTGGTGTTGATGATCGGTGGCCTGAAGATCCTGGTCGCCATCCATTTCCTGCTGGCCTGCTGCCTGTGTGCATTCCTCTTCACCCACGTGTACCTCGCCACGCTCGGCAAGACGCCGCTGGAGCATATCAAGCCGATGTGGACCGGCTGGGAAGAGGAAGACAGCACGGAGCAACCACACCACGTGACCGGATCGTCGCGTTTGCCGAGCGTGGCCGCTATGCCGCGAACCGGCATGACGACAAGGAGGAGACCATGACATACCGCAGCCAGATGATCGATAAAAGCTCCCGCAGGAATGATCGAAAAGTGTCCCGGTCGACGACGGTCGCCGTGAAGAAGGCCTGGTTTGACGATCAAAATGACGAGGTGCAGAGTACGGGGCCGCGACTGACCAATGCGGAACTGCACGCCTTGTCACGTAAGGGGCTCTGGGGGTTGTTGTTTTTCCTGCTCGCCAGCGTCGCGGCGTGCATGGCCCAGGACTTCAACCTCTACCGGACCTTTCCCGAGCCGGTCCTCGAGATTCTTGGCTGCCCGCCGCCAGCCACCCTGATTCACCTGACCCTGATCGGCTACAGCGTGACCGTGATCATCCCGGTGCTGATCCGTATGGCTACGGGGGTCATCCCGGTGGTCGGTTGGCACCATCTGGCCTGCCGCTCGGTCTTCTACCTCTTTTACCTTGTCTCGACCACCTTGCCGCAGAATTTCCTGGCCGTGATCATCATCGGCAGTCTCCTCTACCTTGTCGAGCAGTTGGCGGTTTGGACCTACCTGTACCGCAACCTGCATGGCTCCGAGGCTACCAGTTAGAAGCGAGTGGCGCGTGGCGTAAAAAGGCGTAAAAGATTTTGCTTTTGATTGTTCGCGCTGCCCGCTATCCACCACGCGCCACGGCCTTTAATCTTCTGGCCCCCGCCGGTGCCGCTTGAGGGTGCTGAACCACTGCATCAGTCGCATCAGCTGTCCGAGCAGGTCTTCGCGCAGCCGCTGCAGGCGGGGCCGGGCACGCCACAGCTGGTAGTCGAATTCACGACAGTAGGCGAAGTCGGCCTCGAACAGGGCCTGCATCCGTCCGATCAACTCGGGGTCCCTGAGCTCCTGGTTAGCCTCGAGGTTCCAGTGGTAGTTCCAGCGATCGGCGTTGCACGAGCCGATGCTGACCCAGTTGTCGCAGAGCAGCACCTTGGCGTGCAGGAAGCGTGGCTGGTATTCGAAGACGCGAATGCCGTTGCGCATCAGCGACTCGTAGTAGCGGCTCGACATGTGGCGAACCCCAGGCAGATCGGTGTGCGGCCCGGGGAGCATCAGGCGCACGTCGGTGCCACGCCGGGCGCTGTGGCGCAGGGCCCGGCGCAGCTTCCAGGGGGGGACGAAGTAGGCCGTGGCCAGCCACACCTTGTGCCTGGCCCGGCGCATGTGGCTGACGTAGGAGCGGATGATCTCCGAGGGACTCATGATGTGGCCGTGCACCACCACCCGCCCGGCGGGCCCGCCCGGGAAGAACAGCACCTCGCGGGGCGTTTCCAGCACCAGGGGCTCGTTCGACCAGCGCTGCCAGGTCTCGCTGAACAGGGCCTCCCAGTCGGCTACGTTCGGTCCGCACACCTCGATCATGGCCTCATGCCAGAAGCCGTCGGGGCGTTCGCCGGGGTCAAAGGCGTCGGTGATGCCGGCGCCGCCGGTGTAGGCGACCAGTCCGTCGACCACCAGCAGCTTGCGGTGGTTGCGAAACAGGTTGCGATGCAGGCGCAGGGTCTTGAGGGGGTTGTAGAACGTCAGGTGGACGCCCGCGGCGAGGAGGCGCCGCCGGTCCCTCTTGCGTAGCCACAGAGAGCCGAAGGCGTCGAGCAGCAGGTAAACCTGCACGCCCTTCTGCCGGGCGGTGGTCAGGGCATCGATGAAGCGGTCGGCCACCCGACCCGACTCGAACAGGTACATCTCCAGCAGCACGTAGCGTTTCGCCCTGGCGATGCGTCCGAGCATGGCCGTGTAGAATTCCCGGCCGTCGACCAGCAGCTTGAAGCGGTGGCCGTTGCGCCAGGGGAAGCGGTAGGCGCTGTGCGCTTTGCGTGGAGCTTTATCCATCGCTTTGCTCGCCTCCGAACTGGGCTTTGGGCGGCACCCGGGTACAGCAAAGGCGGTGACCGTCCGCCAGGGGAGCCACCGCCTTATCGCTCATCGACTGGTGCTGTCAAGAGCCTGGACGACGGTTTACCTGAACAGGTCCTCGGCGTCGTCATCCCTTCCGGCCTCCGCCTTGCGCAGCTGGTCAGCGGTCAGGACCTTGCGCGCCTCGGCCACGGCCCGCAGGTGTCGCACCTGCATGTCGCCTTCGAGGGTCTTGATCTTGCGAACCAGCTTTTCCGCCGCGGCAGGGATCCAGTTGGACTCAGCGACGAGGTCCTTAAGCTCCAGGCGGGCGATCCGGACTTCGGCGCCCTGGCGGATGTTCTCCCTGCGGCAGTCGGCGTGGATCGCCTTGAGTTTCGACACCTGGTCAGGGGTCAGCTCCAGGGCTTCGGCCCGGTCGAGGAACAGCATGCGTCCCATTTGGTGA
Organism: Geobacteraceae bacterium; assembly: GCA_024641085.1. Taxonomy (GTDB): domain Bacteria; phylum Desulfobacterota; class Desulfuromonadia; order Desulfuromonadales; family BM103; genus JAHEDT01. Next base: position 24,358 of record JAHEDT010000032.1, read on the forward strand.
TGCATCCCACCGCCGTGCCTGCCCATTTTACCGTGACCCATGCCCATCATGCCGCCGTCCATCTGATGCATGCCATGCCCTCGAGCCATCATCTCGCAGTCCATCTGAGCCATGCCGTGCTCACGGTCCCTCATGTGGTGGCGGGCGCGGATCGGCCCCTCTTCATTGCACGGTCTGGGGCAGGGCGCCCCGGCCATCATGCCGGGTCTTCCGCACGGCATCTCGTCCATGCCCTGCACCATCATCCCCGGCATGGTTGCACTGTTCGCCGCGAGCGCCTCGCATGGTGGCTGTGGTTGATCGTCGGTTGCCGCCTGACTGTAAATTAACGCGCTGCAGAGCAAGAGAGCTGCCAGGATTGCTGTTCTGATGATGGTTTTCATGGTGACCTCTTTCGAATGTGTCCAGGGATCCGCCCAGGCTCTCCCCGGATGTAAAATGTCTGGTCAATATTATAGCTCACTTTGCAGCGCGTGTAAGTCAAGATAGGCTTAATAACCGGGGGGATCGGTCCAGACGCAAACCCCTGCTCTCGAAAAGACCTCCAGGCGACCGCCCCGCGGTTATACTTGACGCACTCATTCGTAAGCAGTAGTGTCAACACTCGACCGCGGCCACCCTGGCAACCCCAGCCGCGACCAGCTCCCTGGAGGCTCACCAGTGAACGAACATATCCTGTTGATCGTTGCCGGGCTGGTGGTTGTCTGCGCGCTGTGCCAATGGCTCGCCTGGCGGGTCAAGCTGCCGGCCATCATCTTCCTACTCCTGGTCGGCATCCTGTCCGGTCCGGTGCTGGGCCTCTTCGATCCGCAGGCGCTGCTCGGCGAACTGTTCTTTCCCTTCGTCTCACTCTCGGTTGCTATCATCCTTTTCGAGGGCAGTCTGACCCTCAAATTCAGGGAAATCCTCGGCCTGGAGAAGGTCGTACGCAACATGGTTTCAATTGGCATGGTGGTCACCTGGCTGATCACTGCGTTCGCGGTCCACTTTGCACTCGATCTCTCATGGCAGCTTTCCTTCCTGTTCGGAGCGATCACCGTCGTGACGGGGCCGACCGTCATCGTGCCGATGCTGCGTACCGTGCGTCCGACCGCCTCGGTGTCCAACATCCTGCGCTGGGAAGGAATCGTCATAGACCCGATCGGTGCTTCTCTTGCCGTTCTGGTCTACGAATTCATCGTCTCCGCGGGCGGCCAGGCCGCACTTGGTCATACCCTTTTGACCTTCGCCGAGATCATCCTCATAGGGTCCTTCATCGGGGCTGGTGGCGGCTACCTGTTCGGACTGCTGCTGCGACACCACTGGCTGCCGGAGTTCCTGCACAACGTCTCCGCCCTGGCGCTGGTGTTGGGCAGCTTTGCCCTTGCCAACCATCTGCAGGAGGAGTCCGGGCTGATCACCGTCACTGTGTTGGGGGTCTGGCTTGCCAACATGCGTGACGTCGACACGGAGGAAATCCTCGATTTCAAGGAAAGCCTGAGCATCCTGCTGATTTCCCTGCTCTTCATCCTGCTGGCTGCGCGCCTTGAATGGGCGACCTTCCGCGAACTGGGCTGGGCGGCACTCTGGGTGTTTCTGGCAATCCAGTTCCTGGCCCGGCCGCTGAATATCCTGGTCTCCACCTACAGGTCCAAGCTCAGCTGGCCGGAACGCCACCTGCTGGCATGGATCGCGCCGCGCGGCATCGTTGCCGCGGCCATCTCGGCCCTGTTTGCCCTGCAACTGCAGGCTGTCGGCTTTGAAGATGCCCGCCTGCTGGTCCCACTGACCTTCCTGGTGATCATTGGCACGGTGCTCCTGCAGAGCACCACCGCGCGGCTGATGGCTCTCTGGCTGGGGGTTGCCGAACCGGAACCGCGCGGTTTTCTGATCATCGGCGCCAACGATGTCGCCCGCATTCTCGGTCAGGCTCTGGTCAAGAACGGTCTGCGCGTCAAGCTGGCCGATACTGACTGGGACAAGGTCTACAAGGCCAAGATGGCGGGCCTGCCCACCTACCTGGGCAACCCGATCTCGGAACATGCCGAACGCCACCTCGACCTGATTGGCATCGGCCGCATGCTGGCACTCGCTGACCTGGACAGCATCAATCTGGCCGCAGCGCTGCACTATCGCATGGAACTTGGCAAAAACAACGTATACGTGCTCCAGTCACAGCCTGCGGAAGACCTGGCCAGGTCCTTGCGGGTTTCCGCCAGCCGGCGCGGTCGGACGTTGTTCGGCGCCGAGGTTACCTACGATATGCTTTCCACGGCGTTCGCCGCCGGCGCGCAGGTGAGGACCACCCAGCTGACTGAGAGCTTCGGCATGGACCAGCTGTTCGCAACCCACGGCGAACAGACAGTCCCGCTGTTCGCCATCGACCCGCGCGAACGCATCTACGTCTTCTGTGCCGAGCAGACGATCTCCGCCGAGGCGGGCTGGTCGATCATCAGCCTGGTCGAGAAGGCTGCCGAGCCGGTGAATAAAGCCGATGAGGAAGGGCAAGCTCCATGACCTTTGGGACTAACTACAAGAGGCCCGCCTCCACCTCGATCTGCCCTGTTTTTTTGTGAAAGGTATCGACCTGACCCCTTTTGGCTGGCGGTGAGATATCCTGCACTTCCGTAGCCCCAGGTCGGGGGCGGGTCCCGCAAAACAGCTGTCCCCACCTGAAAAGATTGCCGCATCCCGCGGCCCGTCGTTCTGCTTGACGAACGGTATTCAAAGGAGTAGTTTCAAGCTGTTAATCGAATTCTGTGGCAGATGTTTCGCCTTATTCTGGTTGTGACAAGGAGGGTGTCACGCCGGTTGCAGCGTGGGGCCTTGATTGTTATTCGGGGGATAGCGTCGCCAATGCAGGGGGCACTCGTGCGAACTATTCAAGCCGTCCAGCCCGTTGCATGGGGCTGTACGGCTTGATTGTTTTAATAAATTTTTTGAGTTCCGTTTCGGAGGTGTCCATGCACCGTCTTCTGCTGCTGATCGCTATGCTGCTGCCGGCAACTTCCATGGCCGGCGAAAACAGTGACAGTTGCGCACCCTTCTTCCAGGCGCTGCTGCAGGTCCCACACGAATCGCTGGTCCGGCACGACGGACTGTTCACCTCGCAATGGTCGGGGCACTGCGTGGAGGGTTGTCTGGTGGTGTTGCAGACCGACCAGGTCCACCTGGGCAGCCCGATACTCCTGGACAGCCAGGCCCTCGCCGACCTCAACGCCGCCCCCGGTACGCCGCTCTACCAGGATGGTTGGCGCAACAACCCGGCCTACACGGCCGACGGCGCCGGCACCGGCGTGGTCGGTCTGGAAAGGGAGGGTGCTCTGTGCCTGGTCTACACTGAACAGCCATCCTTCATCGACGACAACGGCCAGTTCGTACAGAGCGAAGAGATCAAGGTGCGGGTGGAATGCCCGGTCAGCCTCCAGGGCGATGGACCGTGTCCGGGAGATGAACCCTGTGCAGGATCCTGTAAATAATGGCGATTGAAGAAGCGCGCAATGAGAAGAAGCTTAAAAGATTTTTCTTTTGCCTGTTCGCGCCACTATATTTAAGAAAGGAATAGCCATGGGTAATTCAGTCAACAGGGCCCTCGGCCTGGCCCTGATCGTCATTGGCGCCGGCCTGGCTTACTGGGGTTACCAGATTTCCGAGACCCTGGCATCGCAGTTGTCCCACACGATCTCCGGAACCCTGTCCGACGAGGTCATGCTTCGCTATATCGGCGGCGCTGCCTGCGGTGTCGCCGGTCTGTTCTTAACAGTAAGGGGTTAGCGCGGCATTCCGCAGCGCTCGAAACGCGAAGCGAGAAGTGTTCGGTGGCTGGCCCTTGATACCTGACCCCGCTTTTAGTGCATTATTTGTGAAATGTGTAGACCTGACCCTTAACACACTTTCGGGAGAGCATCATGGCGATCTTCATAAAGCGTGGCATCAGCGCCAAAGAGCAAGACAACTCGGAACTGCGTCGCACCGTCGAGGGGATTATCTCCGATGTCAAGGCCAGGGGCGACCTGGCCGTCCGTGAGCTCTCAGCGAGATTCGACAACTGGTCGCCGCCAAGCTTTCGCTTGAGTGCTGCAGAGATCGATGCGATCGTCTCCAAGGTGCCCCCACAGACGCTGGACGACATCAAGTTTGCCCAGGCCCAGGTGCGTAACTTTGCCACCCACCAGAGAGCAGCCCTGCAGGACATCGAGGTCGAGACACTCCCTGGCGTGCGCCTGGGTCACAAGAACATTCCCGTCCAGAGCATCGGCTGCTACGTGCCGGGCGGCCGCTACCCCATGGTGGCCTCGGCGCATATGAGCATCGTCACGGCCCGCGTGGCCGGGGTGGAGCGCATCATCGCCTGCACGCCGCCCATCGACGGCGGGCCGCCGGCTGAGACGGTCGCAGCCATGGCACTGGGCGGCGCTGACGAGATCCACATCCTCGGTGGCGTCCAGGCGGTCGCCGCGATGGCACTTGGAACGGAGAGCATCGCTGCCGTCGACATGCTGGTCGGCCCGGGCAACGCCTACGTGGCCGAAGCCAAACGCCAGCTCTACGGCAGGGTGGGTATCGACCTGTTTGCCGGGCCGACCGAGGTCCTGGTCATCGCCGACGACAGCGCCGACGTCGAGATGGTGGCCGTCGACCTGCTCGGCCAAGCCGAGCACGGCCCGACCAGTCCGGCTGTTCTGGTCACCACCTCGCGCGCCCTCGCCGAGGCCTTGCCGGCTGAGATCGAGCGGCGGTTGAAGATCCTGCCGACCGCCGATGTCGCCGGTGTTTCCTGGCATGATTACGGCGAGATCATCCTGGTCGATTCCCTGGAGGAAGCGGTGCGCGAGGGCGACCGGATCGCCGCCGAGCACGTCGAGATTCTCACCCGCGAACCGCGCTATTTCCTCGAACGCCTGCGCAACTACGGTTCGCTGTTCCTCGGCCCGGAGACCAACGTTTCCTACGGCGACAAAGTGATCGGCACCAACCATACGCTGCCCACCCTGGGCGCGGCGCGCTATACCGGCGGGTTGTGGGTCGGAAAGTTCCTCAAAACGGTGACTTACCAGGAATGCACCGCCGAGGCCAGTGTTTTGGTCGGCGAGTACTGTTCCCGTCTCTGCGCCATTGAGCGTTTCTGGGGGCACAAGGAGCAGGCCGACCTGCGCCTGCGCCGCTACGGCGGGCAAAACGTCGGTCTCGGCGCCAAACCCGAGGATCAAGGGTCTGGCACATGATGCCTGTTAAAGCCTGTGGCGCGTGCCGTGAAAAGTCTTTAAAAGCTGAAGCGCGAGGCGCGAGAAAGCTTTGTAAAGATTTAAGTTTTGACTGTTCGCGCCACCCGTTTCGCACCACCGTTTCAGATGTTAAAAAATTTCCGAGTCCCGCGTCCCGGGCTTCTAAGGAGTACAACCATTGAGTACAGCAAACGATTGCCCGTTCTGCCAGGCCGGGCGCAGCAAGGAGATTGTCGTCGAGTATGGCTCGGTCTTCGCGACCCTCGATAAGCACCCGGTGACGCAAGGTCACCACCTGGTGATCACCAAGCGGCATATCGGCGACTATTTCGGGATGTCCTTCAATGAAAAGCGTGATGCCGAGTCGCTGCTGTCGCTTTTGCGGAAACAGATTGTCGCTGATGATCCCAGCGTGACCGGCTTCAATGTCGGTATGAACTGCGGCGAGACGGCCGGGCAGACGGTGATGCATGCCCATATACACCTGATCCCGAGGCGAGCAGGGGATGTCGAAGCGCCGCGGGGTGGGGTGCGTGGATGTGTGCCTGGGAAGATGGGGTATTGACGGGTGTAGCGAACAGGTTGACGTTGCGAAACTTTATCGTGTCAGAAAAAAGTCATGTGACTTTCGAGCGTAGCAAAGGTCTTAAAAAAGCGAGGAGCGAAAGATGAATGAGGAATTATATGAAAAAGGATTGAAGATCAGGCGTGAAGTCCTGGGAGCAGAGTATGTCGACAATGCCATCAAGAACGCTGACGAATTCACCCGGCCCTTGCAGGAGCTGGTGACGCAATATTGCTGGGGCGAGGTCTGGGGACGGCCCACCCTCGATCGCAGAACACGTAGCATCATCAACTTATCGATGTTAACCGCTCTGAACCGGCCGCACGAGGTTAAGCTGCATATTCGCGGAGCCATCAATAACGGCCTGAGCAAGGAAGACATCAGAGAAATCCTCCTGCAAACCGCAATTTATTGCGGTGTCCCTGCGGCTATCGACAGCTTCCGGATTGCCAGGGAAGTCTTCAAGGAAATGGATATTTAGTTGCCCTTCGGTTGTTGACCGTATCGCCGGATGGCCGCCGCGTTGAACCGGGGACACTCAAAATAGAGTGTCCCTTTTGAGTGTCCCCGATTCCGTGATCTACACCAATCCGCGTGAATTCAATTCGTCCTTCATGTAGGCGTAGCAGACCGGAGCGGCAATCAGCCCGCGAAAGCCGAAGGCAGCCTCCATGACCAGCATGGCGAGCAGCAGCTCCCAGGCGCTGGCGCGGATGCGCGTGGCGATGATGTGGGCATTGAGGAAATACTCGAGTTTGTGGATCACGATCAGAAAGCTTAAGGAGCTGACGGACAGCCAGAAGGAATAGGTCAGGCTGACCGCCACCAGCACGGTATTGGAGATGAGGTTGCCGATTACCGGCAGCAGGCCGGCCAGGAAGGTAATCGTGACCAGGGTCTTTATGTAGGGAAGCTCGTAGCCCATGACCGGCAGGACAACAGCTATGTAGAGCCAGGTCAGCAAGGTGTTGATCGCCGAGATGCGGACCTGGGCGAAGACGATGCGCCGGAAGGCGTCGCCGAAGCGCTTGACCCGGGCGACCATGGCTGCCGCCAGCGGTCGTGAGGTGGTGTCGCCGGGCAGGACCTCGCGCAGGGACAGGATCGCGCCCACCACCATGCCGATCAGCATATGTGCCAGGGTGCGCAGGGTCTCATGGCCAAACAGTTTGAGATCATCTGCATGGTTGCGCAGCCAGTTGGCTGCCGTCAAGCGCAGATCACCGACGTTGGAAGGCAAGTACTGGTTGATCGATGCGGGGAGCAGGTCGCGTGATTCCCCGAGCGCCTCGGCGAGCATTTCGGCCAGGCGCGGCAGGCTGTCGTCGGCACCACGGATCATGGCCACCAGCCAGGTGGTCATGAGGGTCAGGGTGCCGACAATCAGGGTCGCGATCAGCGCGACCGCCAGCAGCTTGGCGCGCTTGCCGGCCAGTTGCTGCAGGCGGAACACCCGCACCAGAACGTAGACCATTTCATAGACCAGTAAGCCGGAGAACAATGCCGCCAGCAGGTGTAGCTTGAGCGTCAGCACCAGGGCCACACCGGCCAGAATTAAAGCCGCCAGCTCGCAGCGACGGTTATGCGTATCGATTGTGCTCATCGGGGCGGAACCCTTAGTGGCATTGCAAGGCAAGCGGTCAACATCATCACATTCATTCACGGCATTGTTAATCCCGCCCCAGAGGGCTGTCAAGCAGAACCGGAGCCGGGGACACTCAAAAGGGACACTCTATTTTGAGTGTCCCCGATTCTCACAATAAAGTCAGTAGATGTTAAAGGGCCCTTTACAGAAAGCCAAAAGTGGGGACAATAGGAACCATGTCGACAGTGATCCCGATCTACATGACTCCGGACTGTGCTAAACAGATGCGGGCCGAGCTCAAGGAACTGCTTTATGTCAAGCGCCCCGACACGGTGCGACGCGTCTCCGATGCGGCTGCCGAAGGGGATCGCTCGGAAAATGCCGAATATATTTACGGCAAGCGCCACCTGAGAAAAATTGATTCCCGGATTCATTTCTTGACCAAGAGAATTGAGAACGCTGAAATCGTCGATCCCGTTGCCCAGGGCAAAACCGCTGCCGGCCGGGTTTTGTTCGGCGCAACCGTCACCGTTGAGGACGAAGAAGGGGAGGAAAAGACTTACTGCATTGTCGGCGCCGACGAGTATAACGGCGCGAAAGGCCTGGTAAGTTGGCAATCCCCGATTGGCAAGGCCCTCATGCGCAAAGAGGTGGGCGATATTGCCACTGTGAGAACGCCCTCCGGGTCCAGGGAGTTTGAAGTCCTGTCCATAGACTACAAGCCAATCGAGGGCGTTGAAATCATCAGTCGTGTTTAGTGTGGGAGCAGGGCGCCACACCCCCTGTTTTCATCTTTATGCCCCAGCCCATCCAGTTGCTTTTACGCAGCCAGGGAAGGGCTAAGTTCTTCGAAAAGGAAAGGTTCCATGTCCGATCTTGATGCTTTACAACACAAAATCAGGAAGTTCGCCGATGATCGCAACTGGGATCAGTATCATACCCCCAAAAACCTTTCCATGGCACTGATCGCCGAGTGTGCTGAACTGGTCGAGCATTTCCAGTGGCTGACTGAAGAGCAAAGCTCAAAGATTCCTGCAGAAACCCTTGAAGAAATAAGCCACGAACTCGCAGATGTATTCGTCTATTTGTTGCGCCTGTCCGATAAGCTTGGGGTCAATCTGGTAGCGGCGGCACATAGTAAAATGGCACTGAACGAAATCAAGTATCCAGCCGATAAAGTCCATGGTTCTGCAATGAAATACACGGAATATCAAGATTGACCTGGTGGACACTCAAAAGGGGTACTCAAAAAAGAGTGCCCCATATGTCAGCGATCACAAGAGGGTTTCAATCTCGCGATTGAAATTTAGAATAAACTTCGCAATCGTTTGAATCGATGTTAATTTTTCTTTTGATTCACCGGTCAACCAGGTCACCGAGTCTTCGTTGATAGAAGTGACGATTTTTTCGGTATCAAAATTCTTGAGGTGCTCGAGAACATACTTTGCAGTGGTGTTGATGCCCAGGTTGCGCCGCGTTTCCAGGAAGGTTCGAAAGATTAATCGCCCTAAAGGGGTACGATAGGCTGTGGCGAGAGGGTCAGTGACCGTCCCGCAGTTGCGGCAGACGATATCGAAGTATTGTTCGAATTGGGCAGGATCGATCGATCCCTTGCTATTGTTGTTCGTTGTGTCCGCAGGCTGCAGTGTGGCAGGGGCCGGCAAACCATGCTCTTTGAGCAGCTGAATAACCGCCTTGGGGCAAATGAATTTTCCTGCGAGGAACGACTCTGATTCACCACGTTGATCCATGATATGCACAACCAATGCATGAATCATTTGCTCGCTGTTATCGGTTCGTTCAACGGAAGCTAACCCGAATTTACGCAATGCAGCTGACATGTTGTTCTGTACGCCGTAGTGCTTATCGTGTCGGAACACTGTCAGAAGATCCGTAGCAAACAAGAAGTCTTTCATTCCGGGCCCTTGATGTTGGGACACTCAAAAAAGAGTGTCCCTTTTGAGTGTCCCCGATTGAATTTAGATTGATCTTTGTCATAAGAACCAATCTTCGCCAAGAATGCAACATTCTGTTTTTTTATTTTCCAGGGCATTAATTTGGGGGAATCAGAAACCCTCATCTCGTTTGGTTGCTATCGGCTGTCCGCACCACGTGGCGCAACGCGGCAGCAATCGTGATGCCGTCGTCTCTGACGAACAGACACCCACTCTCATCATTTGGCCAGTTGTCTTCCATCGCCAAACCTGTAATTCTTATCTCCTGATCAACTGACGGAGACTACCCATGCCCGATCCAAACTCCCGCTACCCGATCCCGGCGCTGCGCTTGCGCGACGAACTTGAGGTCGAGCGCAGCCGTTTTATCACTACCGTGCAGGAAGTGACCTCGCCGGAGGCAGCGCAGGCGTTTGTTGCTGAGCTCAAAGCCGAATTCACGGATGCCAACCACAACTGCTGGGCTTACCTGGTCGGACCGCCCGGCAGCAGTGACCGGATCGGCTTGAGCGATGACGGCGAACCGCACGGTGTGGCCGGCAAACCGATGCTGACCGCATTGCAGCACAGCGGCCTTGGCGATACGGCGGTGGTGGTGACCCGCTATTTCGGTGGGATCAAGCTCGGCAAGGGCGGCATGGTCAAGGCCTACACTGCGGCGGTGCAGACGGCGCTGGCGAAGCTGCCGCGCGGCCAGCGTATCGCCTGGGCGCATCTGGTCATCAGTTTCGATTACAGTCTCCTGGCCCCCCTGCAACGCCGGCTCGCCGACTTCGAAGCCGAGGAGCTTGAGAGCAACTACGCCGACAAGGTAAGCCTTAAAATCCGCCTACCCCGGGAGCAGCAGGCCGCATTTGAAAAAATGTTCACTGACCTCACCGCGGGCCAGGGCGAATTCAGCCGCCCCGGTGACAGCTAAAAATATCGGGGTCAGGTCTACACATTTCACAAAAAATGCAACACGAAACGCGACCAGGGACGTGCAACAGATTTTTAAAAGTTTTCTTTGACTGTGAATGCCTCGCACTTCTCCTTTGCAGCCTTTCTGCTAAGATGAAGAGGCG
>JAHEDT010000122.1 GCA_024641085.1 Geobacteraceae bacterium
TACAAAAAAGCTGCTTGCATTTCCCCGCCAAGTGATTATTATGTCCCGCCCGAACAACCGCACCCCACAAGGTCTATTATATAAGGTATCAACCATGACACGTTATCTGCGCAACATTGCCATTATCGCTCACGTCGACCACGGTAAAACAACCCTAGTCGATGCCATGCTCAAACAATCCGGAGTTTTCCGCGAAAATCAGGTCATTACCGAACGGGTGATGGACAGCAACGACCTGGAGAAGGAACGCGGGATCACGATCCTCTCCAAGAACCTGTCGATTCATCATGGCGGGCTCAAGATCAACATTGTCGATACCCCCGGGCACGCCGATTTCGGCGGTGAGGTGGAACGGGTCCTGAAAATGGTCGACTCGGTCCTGCTGCTGGTCGACGCCTTCGACGGGCCGATGCCGCAGACCCGCTTTGTTCTCAAGAAATCCCTCGATCTCGGAATCCGCCCGATCGTCGTCATCAACAAGATCGACCGCCCCGGAGCCCGTCCGGAAAAAGTCGTCGACATGGTCTTCGACCTTTTCTGCGAGCTCAATGCCGACGAACAGCAACTTGATTTTCCCATCATCTACACCAGTGCCAAGCAGGGCTTCGCCAAGCGCGAACTCGCGGATGAGTCCAACAACCTCGAGCCGCTGTTCGAAATGATCCGTGAACGGGTTGCACCTCCAGTTGCCGACGCCGAGGCGCCCTTCCAGATGCTGGTCACCTCAATCGACTACAACGATTATCTCGGCCGAGTCGCCACCGGCAAGATTTTCAACGGCCGGGTCCACACCGGCGAGACCGTGGCCCTGATCATGAAGAGCGGTGAAATTTCGCGCGGGCGCATTACCAAGCTGCTCGGCTACGAAGGCCTCAAACAGGTCGAGCTTGCCGAAGCCAGTGCCGGAGACATCGTCACCATTGCCGGCTTCGAAAACATCGGCATCGGTGAAACCCTGGCCTGCACCGAAAAACCGAAGTCCCTCCCTTACGTCTCCATCGACGAGCCGACCCTGGCCATGAACTTCATCGTCAACTCGTCACCCTTTGCCGGTCGCGAGGGGAAGTACGTGACGTCACGCAACATTCGCGACCGACTCTTCAAGGAGCTGCGCACCAACGTCTCCCTGCGTGTTGAGGAAACCTCCAATACTGACACCTTCAGGGTCTCCGGACGCGGCGAACTGCATCTGTCGATCCTGATCGAAAACATGCGTCGTGAAGGTTTCGAACTGGCCGTTTCCAAGCCGGAAGTCATCTGTCGGGAGGTCAACGGCGAGCAGTGTGAGCCGATGGAATATCTGGTCATCGACGTCCCTGAAGAGTTCCAGGGAACGGTGATCGAAAAGCTCGGCCCGCGTAAGGCCGAGATGGTCGCCATGAACGCCCTCGAAGGCGTCAACCGCCTCGAGTTCATTATCCCGGCACGCGGGCTGATCGGCTTTCGCAGCGAGTTTTTGACCGATACCCGCGGCACCGGTGTCATGAACCATACCTTCCACGGCTATGCTCCCTGGAAAGGCACGATTCCCGGCCGCAAGAACGGGGTTCTGATCGCGATCGATCATGGCGAGACCGTTGCCTACTCCCTCTTCAACCTGCAGGAACGGGGCATTCTCTTTCTCGGTGCCGGGGTCAACGTTTACGAAGGGATGATCATCGGTCAGCATGCCAAGGAGAACGATCTCGTCGTCAATGCCTGCAGAGGGAAAAAGCTGACCAACGTGCGCGCCTCGGGCAGTGACGAAGCGATCCGCCTGACGACGCCGCGCGATCTGACCCTTGAGCAGGCGCTGGAATTCATCGACCAGGATGAGCTGGTCGAGGTCACACCGAAATCGATTCGCCTGCGTAAGCGGCTGCTCGACGAGAACGAGCGCAAGAAAGCCGTCAAGAAAGCCAAGTAATCCCTCCACGGGGCAGCCTCAGCGCGGGGCTGCCCCCGTAGAAACATGATGGACGGGACACGCAGCGCGACAAGTCGACATGCATGGCGGCGATCACGGCTGCCAAGTCACTTGCCGACCCCCTTGAGGTAACGATTCCGCAGCAAGTTGCGGCACATCAAACCACCTGCCGATAGAATTGCCCCCTGTTGAACACAACCCCTGGCGACCGGATAGCCAAGAGTGCCGATATGTGCTATGAATAGGGCACTTTCAGGATGGAGTGCGTGCTCTGTTCGTCCGTGAGGAGGACCCAATGGAGAAATCCCTGTTCGACAAGATTCGGATCGGCAACATCACCCTGAACAATCGCTTCGTGCGCAGCGCTACCTGGGAGGGGATGTGTGATGACGACGGCCATGTCACCCAGAAACTGGTCGCTTACTACCGCGGCCTGGTCATGGGAGGGACAGGCTTGCTCATCAGTGGTTACAGCTACGTTCGTGCAGATGGCAAGCAGCTCCTGGGCAAGATGGGCATCTGCCATGACTCACATCTGCCCGGTCTCCAGCATTTGACCGAAGCCGTGCACCAGGAAGGCGGGGTGATTTTCTGCCAGCTGGTGCATGCCGGCGGCCAGACCTCCAAAAAGATCATCGGCAGTCAACCGCTGGCCCCGTCGGCGACAGATTTCGCCGGTTACCCGGAGGCGCCGAGAGAGATGAATACCGGGGATATCAGGGGCATCGTTGCCGCCTTCGCCGGGGCGGCTGCCCGCGCCCGCCATGCAGGCTTCGACGGCGTGCAGTTGCATGGTGCACACGGCTACCTGATCAACCAGTTCCTCTCACCGCTCTGCAACCTGCGCCGTGATGCCTACGGCGGCACGCTGGAAAAGCGCATGACGTTTCTCGAAGAAGTCATGGCCGC
>JAHEDT010000033.1:0-11181 GCA_024641085.1 Geobacteraceae bacterium
AGGTCGCTCCTTGTATAGAATGGTCGGGATGACTGGATTCGAACCAGCGACCCCCTGCTCCCGAAGCAGGTGCGCTACCAGACTGCGCTACATCCCGATTCAGTTCTGTATAAATGCAGCGGGACTTTTATCATATTAGAAGGTCGATTGGCAAGGTATTTTGTCACGCTGAAGAGCGTCGATGCAAGCATTTAAGCTGCAGGTTGTTTCACACCGCGCCCTCCCTCAGGGACAGGGTGCGTGATCGCACCTGCAGCAGGTGTTAAGTCCAGTCTAGAACTGAGGCGGTTTACTCCTTCAGCCTTACCCGCAGTTGCCCTTCGCGAACCTCGATCTCCTCTATGCCTTCGGCAAAGGCACTCCAGAAGCCTTTCTGGTCACCAAACTCTCTCACCAGGTCGACGTTTTTCATGTTGCCGAGCCAGGCATTGGGGATCGGTACGCCCCAGAGGCTGATCCCTCTTAGGGCGACCACCGGTCTTTCTCCCCGGTAGGCCAGTTCCAGTCCTGCCGTGACTTTGAGGGTTTTCCCGCCGAGTAGAGGGAATTCCTGGTCAAGCGGGATCAGCAGTTTGGCGCTGGCCAGGTCCTGGGAAAGGTCGATGGCGAGTCTCTCTGCCAAGTCGGTGTTTCTTGCCAGGAGGGCGTTCAACTCACGCTCCGTGAGGACGATTTCCCGGTTGGCGCCGGTTTCACTGTAGCGTTCTGGCTGTAAGGTGTCGTCCGACTTGGATTTGAGCCGAGCGCTGTGCAGGGCAGGGGATCGCTGTATCGCCTCAAGCTTTCCCAATTTGTTTTCCAGGGCTTGCTCTTCTCCGGCGCTCAAGGTGACCGGCTTGAACGAACCGGGGAAAAGGTAAAGATAAACCGCAGTGAGCGCCACGAGCGTCGAGATGAGGCTTGCGGCGACAATAATGCCGAAGATCTTCAGCCAGTTGTGGCGAGAAGCCTGGAGTTGTGCCGGCGACTGTTGCCGGTTTCCTGGATTGTGGAGGTCATCACTCATACGGTTGTCTGGAGCGGTAAGCTTTGCATTCGTGGCCATGGCCGTCATTTACGGGCGGTACGCATCTTCCCGGTAGCGGGTTAATCTGCCGTGGTAATCAGCCTGCGATAGTACGCATAGGGCTGGAAACCGATCAAGGCGCGCTCTTGGTAGATGCTGGTTGGGACAGCTGAGACCCCAAGCTCAGCGGCTCTTTGCCAGTCGGCATCGACGGCGGCGGCATGGCTGCCTGTGTCTATGACCTGCCGCGCCATGTCGGCGTCGAGGCCGAGTCCTGCAGCGATCAGCTCCAGCTCTTCAGGCAGGGCGATGTTGCGCCCGTCGACGAAATAGGCGCGATACACGGCCATGTGGAAGGCCTCGCCAACGCCTTGTTCCTCCGCCCACTTCCCCAGTTCCTGGGCACGCCGACTGTTGTAGGTGCGGCTGCGTTTCCCGATCGGTAGACCCAACTCATCCGCCGCCTGGTAAAGACGCTGTAGCATGGCGTCAATATCCATGCGCCCGGCAAAGAGGTCGGACAGTTCCCGTCCCTCCTCCGGGGTTTCCGGGTGCAGCGGGAAGACGCTCCAACGCAACTGGAGGTTGAATTCATCGCGCAGGCTGTCGGTACGCACGGTACCGAAATAGCACCAGGGTCAAATGTAATCGAAAAATATTTCTACGGTTTTCATGAGATCAAGCGTAACAGACCGCGCAGAAAGGGCAATATCGTAAGGTTCATGAGTGTACTCGCAGACGTTGCGCCAACAGGCAGGCTGCCCATGGGTCTGGACAGCCTGCCTGGGTTGGCCGTCGCACTGTTGCCGAGTGGACGGTTTGTGAAGTGCCGGACTAGTTGTGCATTCCCCAACTGAACCAGAGCCCCGGCTGCTGTATCACCAGGCGGGCATAGTCGTCATGGTGAACATGACCGTACACGGGGTAGCCGACCCGTTGGTAGTGGGAGTGATGACGGACATCCTGACGGTAGGCACCGTGGTGATTCAATCGGTCATGAATTCTTTCCCCTTTGCGGTCCAGGTGACGGTTGATCTGCCGGCCTTTTCGCTCGAACTGGCTGGCCTGGCGGTATTTGCCCTGTTGCGCGGCACGCGCGGCCTTCTGATCGAAACGCTTTTCGATGCGGTCTCCCTTGGCATCCAGATGCCGCTCGATCCGTTTGCCCTGTGAGGAATAACCCTCTTGAGATCTACGGCTGCTGCTTTGATCCGCCATGACAGTGGTTGTTAAACAGGTCAAAAGAAGTGCCAGTGTGATCGGAATGAGTTTTCGCATGGTTTGGTCCTTTCTTCGGTTGTGTTGCGCAATGCTTTTGTTGGTTAAGACGTGTGACCGGCGCAATGGTTTACATGGCCGATACCTGTTTGACTGGAGGCGCTTGCAACCGAGAAGGTGACGTCATAGAATCAAGGCTGATTTGACAGGGTTATTTTTCGCAGACCAACAGGGACCATGCCGTGACCATCTTGCTGCTGTTTAGCTTTGCCCTGACTGCCTGGGCAGTGATCATCTACAACCGCCTGGTGCGCGATCGCCAGCGGGTGTTGACGGCCTGGAGCGATATCGATGTCCAGCTCAAACGACGCCATGACCTGATTCCCAAACTGGTGGCGGCGGTCGAACAGTACGCCCGTTACGAGCAGTCGACCTTGCAGACCCTGATCGAACTGCGCAGCCGGACGGGGCAGGTGAGTGACGTGGTCGAGAAGGGCGCTCTCGAAACCCAGATCGGCGGTGGCCTGCGCGGCCTGATTGCCCTGGCCGAGGCCTACCCGGAACTCAAGGCTGACCGGAGTTTTCTGCAGCTGCAGAACGACTTGACCGAGATTGAGAATCACATCCAGTACGCCCGCCGTTTCTACAACGGCTCGGTACGCAACCTGAATACGCGTATCGGTTCCTTCCCCGACCTGCTGATCGCACGTCTTTTCCGCTATGCACCGCAGCCGTTTTTCACATTGGACAGCGCGGCGGAGAAAGAGCCGCCGGAGGCGCTGTCATGATCAGGCGGCCGCTCGTGCTCCTGTGCCTGCTCGTGCTGGCAACTGTTTCGCCGGCATTGGCACAGGAACGTATTCTCAATTACCACAGCGACGTCGAGGTTTTTAACGACGGCTCGATGCAGGTCACCGAGACGATCCGGGTCAGCGCTGAGCAGCAGGAGATCAAGCGCGGCATCTACCGTGACTTTCCCACTGATTACAAAGACCATTTCGGGAACCGCTACCGGGTCGGCTTCGAGGTGCTCGCGGTGGATCGTGACGGCCGACCCGAAGACTGGCATACCGAGCTCCAGGCGCGTGGGGTGAGGGTCTACATGGGGAGCAAAAACGTCTACCTCGACAGCGGCGTGTACACTTATGCCCTCACCTATCGCACCAATCGTCAACTCGGGTTTTTTGCCGACCACGACGAGCTGTACTGGAATGTCACCGGCAACGACTGGAATTTCCCGATCGAGGACGCCTCGGCCCGGGTTGTCCTGCCGAAGGGGATCCCCGCAGAGCGGCTCGAGCCCGAAGCCTATACCGGGCCGCCCGGGGCGAAGGGCCAGGATTACAGCGCCCGCGTCGATGATGACGGCGCGGTTTATTTTGCAAGCACGCGTGCGTTCGGTAGAGGCGAGGGGCTGACGATCGTGGTCGCCTGGCCCAAGGGTTATGTCCACGAGCCGACCGCGAGCGAGGAGATCGACGACCTGTTGCGCGACAACCAGAGCTGGGTGATCCTGCTAACCGGACTGTGCATCCTGCTGGCCTACTACCTGGTCGCCTGGGTCATGGTCGGGCGTGACCCGCAGGCCGGTGTTATCATCACCCGGTACGAGCCGCCACCCGGCCTGTCCCCTGCGACCGCCCGGTTTGTCGGGCGCATGGGCTACGATCACAAGGCGTTTGCGGCGGCATTGGTCAACCTGGCCGTGAAGGGACTGATCGAGATCAGTGAGGTCGATGATGCATACACCCTCAAGCGGACCGGCAAGGAGTCCGACAGTCTGGCCCCCGGCGAGAAGGCAATCCTCAAGCACCTGTTCAGCAACCTGCAGGGGACGGCGATTACCCTGGAACGGAGCAGGCACAAGACGATCCGCAAGGCGTTGAAGGCGCACGAGGCTGCCCTGCGCGACAACAGCGAAAAGCTCTATTTCCTGGGCAACCGGGGCTGGCTGATCCCGGGCCTGCTCGTTTCGGCGCTGGTCTTCGCCGGAGTGCTCTACGGGTTGCCGAACATGGAGCTCAAGATGTCTGGGTTTTTCCTTTCCGTCTGGCTGGCTTTCTGGACCCTGGGAGTTTTTGCCCTGGGTCGGAAAGTCTGGTATGGCTGGCGGGCGATTGATGCTCCCGGAGATCTCTTCGGTGCCATCGTCATCACCTTGTTTGCAGTGCCATTTTTTGTTGCGGAAATCTTTGTCGTCGGCATGCTGGGCACCCAGGTGTCGGCGGCGATTCCGGTCGCGCTGCTTAGTGGCATCGCCATCAATTTTCTCTTTCACTACCTGCTCAAGGCACCAACCCGTGCCGGGCGGCTGCTGCTCGATCAGTTGGAGGGATTTCGGCAGTTTCTCGACGTGGCCGAGCGCGAGGAGCTGAATTTCCGAAACCCGCCGGAAAAGACCCCGGCGCTTTTTGAACGCTTTCTCCCTTTCGCCCTGGCACTCGGCGTTGAGCAGCACTGGATGGAGCGCTTTGCGGGACTTTTCTCCCAGCTCGACGCGCGCGGTGAACAGTACCGGCCGGTCTGGTACCATGGCCATCACTGGCAGGTGCATGATCTCGGCAAGTTTCCCAGCTCCATCGGCAACTCGTTAAGCTCCGCACTGGCATCATCCTCAGCAGCGCCCGGATCTTCCTCCGGTTCCGGGGGTGGAGGGTCCTCCGGTGGCGGGGGCGGCGGTGGTGGTGGGGGGGGCTGGTAGGTCTGCCAGTTGAATATCAGGAATGAGGTTCGCGTCGCTTTTTGTCCTGCCTATGACGCTTCACATTTGCTTGTGATGTTGCCTTTTCACCCTTCGCACCTCGCGCCACGCACCTCACACCTCAGGTACTAAATTTGTGAAATGTGTAGACCTGACCCCAACCATTCCACGGACCTCGTCTCATGTAGCGCGTCCCGTGTGTTATTGTGCGGCCGGCGGACCATCCGGGGGCCAAACAGGAGGGCCCCCGCCAGGGTGGTCGAAGCGTAGACGGTAGGTTCTCATGCTGTAGCGGTGCTCGGTGCCAAACGATTGCGCGTAAGACATGCCAAGCGCTGCATCAGGCCTTTTTCTGCGTACTCTTTTGCGCCAGCAAAAGAGTACGGCGCCTGGCGGGACGCGACCCGCTGGTTTTGGTGTTGTGTTTGCTTTCTCGTGCAGCGTAGCTAAGTACCGGATTGATTTGTTTGTGTTTTTTCCCGGAGGCAATCTCATGTTTACTTTTTGAGGTCTATAAATAACTGTTTTAAAGAATAAATTAGCGGCCTCCTGTTGTCGTAAGGCCCGTGGGTCGAACCGCACCGAAAAAATTCTCGGGACCTTGAAGGGCATTCCCTGCTGGCTTGCGGCTGCTGTCGCAGCCGCTGGGCAGGCAATCCCGCGAAGGGCCGGCTTCCCCTCATGGAAAAATGAGGTATGCTGAACTGGCCGGATTTCTCGTCAAGCCGCAGAAAAGGGCGATTTTATGCCCCCCGGGTCTTGTGGTGTATGGCAAAAAAAACTATAATCAACAGTTTCTGCGTTCAAGTTTCTATTGACTTGAAGAAAATAGCAGGGTGAGGTTCATGCACAGGGCCCCGACCTGCCTTGAAAAATTGTGTCCAGGGAGTTTTTTTGCAAGCTCTACCGCATAGATCGATCGACCCTGTGGGAGTTTTCCTCCCCGGCGAACAGGTTGCCCCGGGGCCGGCATTGGTGACCGGGCTGCGCCACATCAACCAGGCCCTCTACTTGATAGTGCACGACCGTGACTGCAAGGTGATGACCGGCGCGGCGGGTACGCCTCATGAGAGTGCCGAAGGACAGGTGTTCAACGGCTTCGTACCGGCCTGCCCGCTGCAGAGCCTGGGCGACCCCGACTTCTGCCGGGATCACGCCATTCGCTACCCTTACCTGGCAGGATCGATGGCCAAGGGGATCAGCTCGGTCGCCATGGTCGAGGCTCTGGCACAATCCGGCATGCTCGGTTTTTTCGGTTCCGCCGGCCTGCTGGTCGAGGAAGTCGAGGCCGCCATCGATCAACTGCAGGGACGGGCTGCCGGCCGCACATACGGTTTTAACCTGATTCACAGCCCCAACGAACCGGACCTTGAAAACGCCCTGGTCGATCTCTACCTGCGCAGGGGCATCAATTTGGTCGAAGCTTCTGCGTTTCTCGCTCTGACCCCTGCTCTGGCCCGCTACCGTACCCATGGCATCAGGCGTACTGACGACGGACGCATCGTCACGCCGAATCGCATCATTGCCAAGATCTCCAGGGAGGAAGTGGCCGCGAAGTTTTTTGCCCCGCCCCCGGAGAAGATCCTGCGCGAACTGGTTGCCTCGGGCCACCTGACCGCCGAGCAGGCGAAGTGGGCCGAGCAGATTCCGATGGCTCAGGACGTGACCGTCGAAGCCGATTCCGGGGGGCATACTGACAACCGTCCGGCGCTGGCGCTCTTCCCGACCATCCAGTCACAGAAAAATACTTTTCAAAAGCAGTATAATTACCACCAGCCCCTGCGGGTCGGTCTTGGCGGCGGGATCGCCACGCCGGCGTCTGCGGCGGCAGCCTTTGCCCTGGGCGCCGCCTACCTGGTCACCGGTACGGTCAACCAGGCCTGTGTCGAGTCCGGCACCTGTGAAGAGGTGCGACGGATGCTTGCGGAAACCCGTCAGGCTGATGTCACCATGGCCCCTTCCGGCGACATGTTCGAGATGGGGGTGAAAGTCCAGGTGCTCAAGCGTGGCACTATGTTCTCCATGCGCGCGGCCAAGCTCTACGAACTCTACCGGGCATACGGCAGCATCGAAGACCTGCCCGTCGATGAACGACAGAAGCTCGAGAAGTCGGTGTTCCGCAAAAACCTGGACCAGGTATGGGAGGAGACCCGCGGTTATTTCAACCAGCGCGACCCGCGCCCGCTGGCCAGGGCCGAGCGCGACCCGAAGTACAAGCTGGCACTGGTGTTTCGATGGTACCTCGGCCAGTCGCCTGTCTGGGCCAACCGCGGCGTGTCGGATCGCAAGCTTGATTACCAGGTCTGGTGCGGCCCGGCCATGGGAGCTTTCAACGAATGGGCCAAGGGGTCTTTCCTGGATGCTCCCGGGCAGAGACAGGTCGCTACCGTGGCTTGGAATATCCTCTTCGGTGCGGCCGTGCTGATGCGGGCCGGCCAACTTAAACAACAAGGGGTTCATCTCGACGACGAAGCGGCTCTTGCCGTGCCCCTCGAAATCGAACAGATCAAGGAGTTTCTCAGTTGAAGAACAACCGTGGAGAAGACCACCTGCAGGTTACGGCTGCGATGCCGCTGGCCATTGTCGGTATAGGCTGCCTGTTTCCCAGGGCAGAGGATAAAGGGACTTTCTGGACCAACATCAAGCAGGGGGTCGACGCGATCACCGAAGTCCCCGAGAGCCACTGGCGTTCCGATGATTATTTCGATCCGAACCCCAAGACTCCCGACAAGGTTTACGCCAAGTACGGCGGATTCCTGGCCCCGGTTGATTTCAACCCGATGGAATACGGGGTGCTGCCCAATGCGCTGGAGGCGATCGATACCTCGCAGCTGCTTGGCCTGGTTGCTGTCGACCAGGCCCTTAAGGATGCCGGATACACCTCGGAGAAGGACTTCGACCGTGAGCGGGTCAGCGTGATTCTCGGCGTCACCGGCACCTTGGAGCTGGTCGTGCCGCTCGGTGCCCGCCTGGGCCATCCCCGCTGGCGCGAGGCCTTGAAAGACGCCGGTATCGCCGACGCCATTGCCGAGGACGTCATGCAGCGGATCAGCGACTCCTATGTGCCCTGGCAGGAAAATTCCTTCCCCGGCCTGCTCGGCAACGTGGTCGCCGGGAGGATCAGCAAGCATTTCAATTTCGGCGGCACCAACTGTGTCGTCGACGCGGCCTGCGGCAGTTCCCTGAGCGCCCTCAACCTGGCCGCCCTCGAACTGGCGGCCGGCAAGTCCGACATGGTGGTGACCGGTGGCATCGACACGTTCAACGACATTTTCATGTACACCTGCTTCAGCAAGACCCCGGCACTCTCCCCGTCCGGGCATGCCAAGCCGTTTGACGCCAACGCCGACGGCACGACCCTGGGTGAAGGGCTCGGCATCGTCGTCATCAAGCGCCTGGCCGATGCAGAGCGCGACGGTGACAGGATTTACGCTGTTATCAAGGGGATCGGAGCCTCCAGTGACGGCCGCGCAGGGGCCATCTACGAGCCAAGCGCGCCCGGTCAACAAAAAGCCCTGCGGCGGGCCTACGAGCAGGGTGGGGTCGACCCTCACACCATAGAACTGATCGAAGCCCACGGGACCGGCACCAAGGTCGGAGATGCCGTCGAGGTCACGGCGCTCAGGGACGTCTTCGGCGTCGCCGACGAACCCTGGTGCGCGATTGGTTCAATCAAGTCCCAGATCGGCCACACCAAGGCCGCGGCGGGCGCGGCCGGGCTGATCAAGGCGGCCATGGCGCTCTACAACAAGACCCTGCCGCCGACCATCAAGGTCAAACAGCCGCAGGATACCGTCACCTCGGCCGGTTCACCATTCTATGTCAGCACCGAGGCCCGGCCATGGGTCCCGCGAGGCGATCACCCTCGTCGTGCCGGCGTCAGCGCACTCGGCTTCGGTGGCAGCAACTTCCACTGCCTGCTCGAGGAATACCTGCCGGTTAAGACGGCGGCCGACTGGCAGGGCGATGTCCAGCTGGCAGCCTTCAGTGCGGCCGACGAGAGTGGCTTGGAAGCGGCCCTGGAAAATTTCCCGGCGAGTGAACCCTGGCCCAGGCTGCGCCTGGCTGCCGAGGAGTCCCGGAGCCGTTTCGATTTACAGCAGACCTGCCGCCTGGTCATGGTTTTCGATCAGGCGACCTCCAAGCCTGCGTCGCAAGTGAAAAGTGCCCTGGCCATGCTGAGCAGCCACCGTGGGCAAAGTTCCTGGAACACCCCCGACGGCAGTTTCTTTGCCCGGGGTGAGGCCGGTGGCCGTCTGGCGATGCTTTTCCCTGGCCAGGGGGCGCAGTACCCCGGGATGCTCAGGGACCTGGCGATCCAGTTCCCGGAGTTCCTGGAAGACCTCAAGGCAGCGGATCGCGCCTTTGCCGCCCACAGCGGTGGCGAACAGGGCGGCCTGACCGAACTCATCTACCCCCGACCCGCTTTTGACCAGACCACCAGGGACCTGGATGAAGCGCAGCTTCGGGCGACGGAAGTCGCCCAACCCGCCCTTGGCGCCGTCAGCATGGGGGCCCGCGGAGTGCTTGCCGCCTTCGGTGTGACTGCGGACGCCTATGCCGGACACAGCTATGGCGAGCTGACCGCCCTCTGTGCCGGCGGCTACTTTGACGCCGCCGCCCTGCACGCACTTTCCCGGCTGCGTGGTGAATTGATGGCCGCCGGCGAAGGCGATCGCGGCTCGATGCTGGCAGTCTCGGCGCCCCTCGAGCAGGTCGAGGACTTCCTCGCGACGTCCGGGCTGAATCTGGTCCTGGCCAACCGCAACACCCCGGCCCAGGGGGTCCTTTCCGGGGCGAGTGCCGAGATCGAAAAAGCCGCAAGGCAGCTCGACGAACGTGGGCTCCACTACAAGCAGCTGGCGGTGGCCGCGGCCTTTCACAGTGAACTGGTGGCCGGTGCCAGCGGGCCCTTCGGCGAACGCCTGCAGGCGATAGATTTCAAGAAACCGGTCGCCAAGGTCTATGCCAACAGTACCGGTGCCGCTTATCCCGAGGCCGCCGAGGCCGCCCGCGAGATTCTCGCCGCCCAGCTGGCCCGTCCGGTCGATTTCATCGCCGAAATCGAAGCGATGTACGCCGCCGGGATGCGCACTTTCCTCGAGGTTGGACCCGGTGCCCGCCTGACCGGGATGGTCCGGGCGATCCTCGGCGAGCGCCCACACCATGCGATCGCCATCGATGCCTCCGGCGGCAAACGCTCGGGGATTCACGACCTGGCCCGCGCCCTGGCGCAGCTGGCGGCGATCGGCTGCCCGGTCGAACTGGTACGCTGGGACGAAGGTTATGCCGCGTCCCGCAAAGGGATCGAAAGCAAGAAGCCTGGCATGACTATCCCCTTGACCGGCGCCAACTACTTCAAGCCGCCCAAGAAACGTCCGCCAGTGGACCCCCGGACGGCCACCGCTGCAGGGCCTGCAACGCCGAGTGTGCCACGCCCTCGCCTTGAGCAGCCGCCCGTCGGGCCCCAGTCTCCGGTCCCTGCGACACCTCTTGCCGCCGCCGGACCCCTGCAGGATGCCCTGCAGATGACCCGGCAGAGCATGCAGGCCTTGCAGAACCTGCAGGAGCAGACCGCGCGTCTGCACCAGCAGTTCCTGGTCGGGCAGGAAGCCGCCACACGCGCCTTCCTCAACCTGGTCGATCAACAGGCCCGTATGCTGCAGGGGCAGCCTTTGCCCGCCGCCGTGCCGGTCGCGCAGGCTCCTGCTGCAGCAGAGGCTGCACTGCCAGAGGCCGCCGTTACCGACCGGTCGGTAACGGCTCCGGCCGCGGCCGCGGCCACAGCGCCAGCCGCTCCGGCCATCGACAGCCACCGGGTGGCCGACGTGCTGCTCGCCGTGATCGCCGAGAAGACCGGCTACCCGGAAGAGATGCTGGAACTCGAGATGACCCTCGACGCCGACCTCGGCATCGATTCGATCAAGCGGGTCGAGATCCTCTCCGCCCTGCAGGAAAAGCTTCCCGGAGCGCCGGCAGTCAAGCCGGAGGACCTCGGCACCCTGCAGACTCTCGGCCAGATCATCGACCACCTCAACGCCGGCATGGCTCCCGCACCGACAGCCTCTGCCGCAGCAAACGCAGAGCCGTCGGCGCCGGCCACGACTCCGGCGATCGACAGTCGCCGGGTGGCCGACGTGCTGCTCGCCGTGATCGCCGAGAAGACCGGCTATCCGGTGGAAATGCTGGAACTGGAGATGGCGCTCGACAGCGACCTCGGCATCGATTCGATCAAGCGGGTCGAGATCCTCTCCGC
>JAHEDT010000033.1:11281-34376 GCA_024641085.1 Geobacteraceae bacterium
ACGTGCTGCTCGCCGTGATCGCCGAGAAGACCGGCTATCCGGTGGAAATGCTGGAACTGGAGATGGCGCTCGACAGCGACCTCGGCATCGATTCGATCAAGCGGGTCGAGATCCTCTCCGCCTTGCAGGAAAAGCTTCCCGGAGCGCCGGCAGTCAAGCCGGAGGACCTCGGCACCCTGCAGACCCTCGGCCAGATCATCGACCACCTCAACGCCGGCATGGCTCCCGCACCGACAGCCTCTGCCGCAGCAAACGCAGAGCCGTCGGCGCCGGCCACGACTCCGGCGATCGACAGTCGCCGGGTGGCCGACGTGCTGCTCGCCGTGATCGCCGAGAAGACCGGCTATCCGGTGGAAATGCTGGAACTGGAGATGGCGCTCGACAGCGACCTCGGCATCGATTCGATCAAGCGGGTCGAGATCCTCTCCGCATTGCAGGAAAAGCTGCCCACGTTGCCGGCAGTCAAACCGGAGGACCTCGGTGTACTGCAGACCCTCGGCCAGATTGTC
This sequence comes from Geobacteraceae bacterium, assembly GCA_024641085.1. GTDB lineage: Bacteria > Desulfobacterota > Desulfuromonadia > Desulfuromonadales > BM103 > JAHEDT01. The sequence continues at coordinate 11,791 of JAHEDT010000033.1, forward strand.
GACCATCTTGCCACGACCAGCAGCAGACCCGCCGCATCGATGACTCCGGGGCCCGCTGCCAGTACCCTTGACCGGGACGCGGTGGCGGCCGCCCTGCTCGCGGTAATCGCCGAGAAGACCGGCTACCCGGTGGAAATGCTCGAGCTGGAGATGGCGCTCGACAGCGACCTCGGCATCGATTCGATCAAGCGGGTGGAAATCCTTTCCGCGCTGCAGGAACAGTTGCCGACGGCCCCGGCGATCAAGCCGGAGCATCTTGGGACCCTGCAAACCCTCGGCCAGATCGTCGATTTCCTGGCCAGCGTGTCAGGGGTCGCCGAACCTTCGGCCAAACCGGAGGCGTCTCTCGAACTGCCGACGGTGGGCAGCGGGGTCGAGCGCAAGGTGCTCAAGACTGTTCCGCTGACTGTTGCCGGGGATCGTGTTGCGCTCACGCTGCCGAAGGGAGCGGTGGTCTGGGTCAGCGATGATGGCTCGGCCCTGCCGGACGCTTTGTGCCGGCAGCTGGCGACGCACAAGCTGACTGCTGAAAAGGTCCGCCTCGACGCCCTCGATCAGCTTGTGCCGGCAGAACAGCTGGCCGGTCTGATTCTGTTGGCTCCACAGGCCGGAACCGATGATGACTTTTTGCGGGAGGCTTTCCGCCTGATGCAACTGGCGGGTCCGTTACTGGTTGCCGGTGCACAAAAGGCCGGATCGTTCATGGCGACCGTTGCGCGGCTGAACGGACGTTTCGGTCTGCCGGAGGGAGGCCCGGTCAAGGACGCCCTGTCGGGCGGTCTGGCCGGACTCTCCAAAACCGCGGGCCACGAATGGCCGGAAGTCAGCTGCAGGGCTTTCGATCTTCCTGCAGAACCGGGCGATGTCGACCAGGTAGCGGCAACGCTGGTCAACGAACTGCTGATCGATGGTCCCCAGGAGATCGGTTTCTCGGCCGAGGGGCTGTGCACGCTCAGCCTGGTCGATGAATCACTCACTGGAGAGCCTCTCGATGCGCCGGTCAGTTACGGCGATGTGGTGGTGATCAGTGGCGGCGCCCGCGGGGTGACTGCCGAAGTGGCTGTGGCCTTGGCGTCAGCCAGCCGGGCAACCCTGTTGCTGCTGGGGCGGAGCGATGTGCCCCGCACCGAGCCGGCCTGGCTCGAAGGGCTGACCGGAGAGGCTGCGATCAAGAAGGCCCTGATTGCCCAGGCCGGTGTGCCGCTGAAACCGAAAGAAGTCGGCCAGCGATGCCAGGCGGTTCTTGGCAGCCGCGAAATTCGCAGCACCCTGCGTCGTATCAAGGAAGCCGGCGGCCAGGCCCTTTACCGCTCCGTCGACCTGCGTGACGGGGATGCCGTTGCGGCTGTGATCCAGGCTGTCCGTGAGGAATATGGCCCGGTCAAGGGGCTGATCCACGGTGCCGGGGTGCTGGCGGACCGTCTGATCAAGGACAAGACGGCAGAACAATTCGAGGAGGTATACAGCACCAAGATCGCCGGGTTGCGCAACCTTCTGGGGGCGGTTGCTGACGACCCGTTGAAATTCATGGTGATGTTTTCCTCGTCGACCGGACGTTACGGCCGGACCGGCCAGGTTGACTACGCCGTCGCCAACGAGACGCTCAACAAGCTCGCCCAGCAACAGGCCGTTTTGCGACCCGACTGCCGCGTGCTGTCGCTGAACTGGGGGCCGTGGGACGGCGGCATGGTGACGCCGGCCCTGAAAGAAGTCTTTGCCGGTGAAGGCATTGCCGTCATCGACCTCAAGGCCGGCGCCGATTACCTGGTGGAGGAAATTGCCACCCCGCCGGGTGGCCCGGTGGAACTGGTGATCCTTGGCGGTCGCCCGGAGGCGGCCAGCGAGAACCTCGCCCAGGCCCATGAAAACATCTACATTTCCAAGGCCTTCGACCTGGAGATTTCCATTGGGCAGTACCCTTTCCTGACCTCCCATGTGATCGATGGCAAGGCTGTTCTGCCGATGGCCGTCATGATCGAGTGGATGGCCCACGGCGCGATTCACAACAATCCCGGACTGCGTTTCCACGGCTTCAATGATCTGCGCATTCTCAAGGGCATTATCCTCGAACAGGGGCAGACCCATACCCTGCAGGTGATGACCGGCAAGGCCTTCAAGAGTGGTGGTGTGCATGTCGTGCCGGTGGAGCTCTCCGGCATCGCTGCCAGTGGCCAGCAGTTTGTCCACTCCCGGGCGCGAATGGTTCTGGCCGCCAAACTGCCGGAAGGCCGGCCGGCCATGGAGCGCCTGGAGTTGGCGGCTTACGGTCGTCCTGTCGAGGAAATCTACCAGCCGGACCGGCTCTTCCACGGTCCCGATTTCCACGGCATTCGCGAAGTCATCGGCTGCTCCGCGGAAGGCATCACTTCCCTGGCCTGCCCGGCTCCGCGGCCGGACGAATGGATCAAGCAGCCGCTGCGCAACGCCTGGCTGGCAGACCCCCTGGCGCTCGACAGCAGCTTCCAGATGATGATCCTCTGGAGTTTTGAGCGGTATCAGTCAGGGTCTCTGCCGGTCTTTGCCGGTCGCTACCGCCAGTACCGGGAGAGGTTCCCGGAAACCGGTACGGAAATCCGTGTCCGGGTGACCAGCCAGAGCGCCAGCAAGGCGGCGGCGGAAATCGACTTCGTTGACCCGGTCAGTGGTGCACTGATCGCGCGCATTGAAGATTACGAGTGCGTCATTGACGCCTCTCTCAATGCGAGCTTCCAGAGGAACAAACTGCAGGGAGCTGCCTGAGAATGAAACACGGGCAGTCGGTCGCAATTGTCGGGGTCGGCGGCATCTTTCCCATGTCACCGACCCTGGACCGTTTCTGGGAAACGATCTCCAGCAATGTCGATACCTCCCGGCAGCCGCCGTCGGGACGCTGGCTGCTCGATGCCGACGAAGCGTTCGATCCGACGATCGGAGCCCCGGACAGGCTCTATTCGAAAAAGGGCTGTTTTCTCGATGACGAAGCCGACCCCTCGGTTATTGATGGTCTCGACATCGATGCCGACTTCCTGCGCGGCCTGGACCCGATGTTCCGGCTGCTGCTGCGCACCGGTCACCAGGCCTTCAACGACGGCCGCATCGATCAGCTCGACCGCAGTCGGGTCGGGATCATCATCGGCAACCTTGCCCTGCCCAGCGAACATTCCTCCACCCTCGCGAGGGATTACCTCGGTCACACGTTCGAAGAAAACCTGCTTGGCGCTGAATGCCCCTCGGAGCTGCCTTCCGTTGATCCGCTGAATCGCTATGTGGCCGGCCTGCCCGCCGGGCTTCTGGCGCGGGCCCTTGGTCTCGGCGGAACCTGCTATACGATCGATGCGGCCTGTGCCTCGTCGCTCTACGCCATCAAACTGGCCGTCGATGAACTGCTCACCGGGCGCGCCGACGCCATGTTGAGCGGTGGGCTGTCGCGTCCCGACTCGCTTTACACTCAGATGGGCTTTTCCCAGCTGCACGCCCTCTCGCCGTCGGGGACCTGTTCCCCCTTCGATGCCAGGGGGGACGGCCTGGTCGTCGGCGAGGGGAGCGGCATGTTCCTGCTCAAGCGCACCGAGGACGCGGTGCGTTCCGGTGATCACATCTACGCTGTCATTCGCGGGATCGGCCTCTCCAACGACCTCGGCGGCAGCCTGCTGGCGCCCGCTTCCGAGGGGCAGCTACGGGCCATGCGTGCCGCTTACCGGCAGGCCGGCTGGTCGCCCAGCGACGTCGACATGATCGAATGTCACGCGACCGGGACCCCGGTTGGCGATGTGGTTGAATTCACCAGCCTGAAAAAACTCTGGGAAGCCGATAACTGGCAGCCGGGTCAGTGCGTGATCGGTTCAGTGAAATCGAACATCGGCCACCTGTTAACCGCCGCCGGTTCCGCCGCCCTGATGAAGACCGTGCTGGCGCTCAAAGAGCGCACCCTGCCGCCGACAGCCAACTTCGCGCATCCTGCCAAGGGCGTTGAGCTGACCGGGAGCCCGTTTCGCGTCCTGCAGCAGCCCAGGCCCTGGAAGCCGCGCGATAAGGGGCGGCCCCGGCGGGCGGCGGTCAGCGCCTTCGGTTTCGGCGGCATCAACGCCCACCTGCTGATCGAGGAATGGGTCCCGCATAAGCCGCAGAAAAGCTCCGTAGCCTTTCATCCGTCCTTCAAGAAGAAGTCCCAGGCCGTTGCGATCGTCGGTATGGGCGCCCATTTCGGTTCGTGGGATTCGCTTGCGGCCCTGCGCAGCCGTTTGCTGGGGGGGGAGGACGGTTCGTCTCCGCAGCGCCCTGTGCACTGGTGGGGTGCTGAAAAGAGCCGCTGGTTCCGGCAGCGAGGGTACGATCAGACCGACTTCAAAGGGTTTTTCATCCCCGAGGTGGGCACGGCCCCAGGCACCTTCCGCATCCCACCGAAAGAGATCGAGGAGATGCTGCCACGTCAGCTGCTGATGCTCAGTTCGGCCAGGGAAGCACTGCAGGATGCCGGCCTGAAGAAAGAAGACCTGCTCTTCACCGGGGTTTTCATCGGCACCGGTCTCGACCTCAATGCCACCGGCTTCAGTTTCCGTTGGGGAATTCAGAAGTATGCCCGCCGGTGGCTGCGACTGCTTGGCCGAGAATGCTCCGAGGCGGAATTCGAGACCTGGGTGGCCGCCCTGCGTGAATCGGCCGGACCGGCCCTGAACGCCAACCGGGTCATGGGGGCGCTTGGCAGTATCGTGGCCAGTCGCGTTGCCAAGGAATTCCGGGTTGGCGGGCCCAGTTTCACAGTGTCCAGCGAAGAAAACTCCGGGTTGCGAGCCCTCGAAGTTGGGGTACGAGCCCTGCAGGAAGGCTCCATCAACCGGGCCATCGTCGGGGCCGTCGATATGGCGGGCGACCTGCGTGCCGTGCTTGGCCAGCATGCGTTGCGGCCCATTTCTAGAAGCGGAACGATCCGCCCCTTTGACAAGCATGCCGATGGCAGCGTGATCGGCGAGGGCGCGGCGGCGGTCGTTCTGAAACGTCTCGATGACGCGAAGCAGGATGGTGATCGGATCTACGCGATTATCAGGGGGGTCGGCACTGCAACCGGCGGCCGGGTCGAAACCGGCTTGACGGACAGGAGCGCCTATGCGGCATCGATCGAGCGGGCCATGCGCGAGGCCGGGGCCACTCCGGAATCGGTCAGCTACCTGGAAACCAATGGCAGCGGCCAGCCGTCGGAGGATGAACTGGAGGCCAATGCGCTCGGCGCATTTTTCGGCGTCCGGCAGACGCCGAACCCGTGTTACCTCGGCAGTGCCAAGGCCGACATCGGTCATGCCGGGGCCGCCGCCGGTCTGGCTTCGCTGATCAAGGCCGCCCTCTGCCTGGACCAGCAGGTCCTGCCGCAATTGCGCAACCTGCAGACCATGCGTTATGACTGGGTGCGTGGCAAGCGCAGCTTCATCGCTCCTGTCGCCGCACAGTTCTGGCTGCGCAATCGCGCCGAAGGCCCGCGCCGGGCCCTGGTCGGGGGGCTTGGAGTCGACGGAACCTGTTCCCATGTGCTGCTCGAAGGGTTCGAAGCCCGGGGGAGCAAAACCCGGGAGTCCTTTGCGCCTCGTCCCCTCGGCGCGTTGGACGAAGGCCTGTTTGCCCTTGAGGCGGATGACGTCGCTGGCCTGCTCGAAAAGATTGCCAAACTGCAGGACTTTGTCGCCATGGCGCCCGACGGCGGGATCGAGCAACTGGCGCTGCGCTGGTATCGCGAGGTGTCTCTCGACCAGATCCGCACGCATTGCCTGTCTCTGGTTGCGTCAAACCGTTCGGAGCTGCTCGAGCAGCTCGAATACGCCCTGCAGTCTCTGCGCCGCAACCCACAGGGCGCACTGACCGGCAACGGCGCGATGCAGTCGCCCAGTATTCGCGACCGCGTGTTCTACGCACCCGAGCCGCTTTCCCCGCGCGGCAAGGTGGCGTTCATCTTTCCTGGCTCAGGGAACCATTTTGCCGGGATGGGGCGTGACCTCTCGGCCCGCTGGCCCGCCATCTACAGCCACCAGGATGCTCAAAGCGGCTTCCTGGCCCGTCAGTTCCTGCCCGAACATTTCTGGAAGGCCGAACTGGTCGAAACGCTCCACGACAATCATAATGCCCTGGTGATCGGCCAGGTGGCCCTCGGTACTGCAATCAGTGATCTGGTGCGAAGCTTCGGTGTCGAGGCCCAGGCCGTGAGCGGTTACAGCCTCGGCGAGTCGGCCGGACTCTTCTCCTTCGGCGCCTGGAAGGACCGTGATGGCATGGCGCAGCGACTCAGCGAGTCAAAGCTGTTCACCGAAGAACTTGCCGGTGAATGCAAGGCCGCGCGCAAGGTCTGGGGGTTGAAAAAATCGGAGCAGGTCAACTGGGTGCTCGGCATTGTTGACGCCCCCGCCGCGCAAGTCAAACAGGCCCTGGTTGGTAAGGAGAAGGTTTATCTGCTGATCATCAATACCCACCGGGAATGCGTGATCGGTGGCGATCGCCGGCAGATCGAAGCGCTGACCCGGGAGATCAACGCACATTTCCTGCCGTTGCGTGGCGTGACCACGGTGCATTGCAAAGTCGCCGAGCCGGTGGCCAAGGCCTACCGCGACCTGCATCTCTTCCCGGTTACGGCACCGAGTGCGGTCACCTTCTACAGCTGTGCCCTCGGCGAGAGCTACCAGGTCACTACCGAGAGCGCCGCCGACGTGATCCTTGGTCAGGCGCTGGATACCGTCGATTACACCAGGCTCGTCGAGCGGGTCTACGCCGACGGTGTCCGGATCTTTCTCGAAATGGGCCCGGGCAATTCCTGCAGCCGCATGATCGGCAGCATCCTGGACGGCCGGCCGCATATGACCAGGGCGGCCTGTTGGCCCGGCCAGAAGGCAACGTCGCTGATCCTGCGCCTGCTGGCCAATTGCCTGGCGGAGCGGGTACCGGTGGACCTTGCCGCTCTTTATCCACGCACCATGACGCTGGTCGAGGAGCGCTCCGGGCCACGCATTCATACGGCGATTGGTGGTGCTGCGTTTGCGCCGGCCGCTCTTCCGGAGGAGCCGCTGGCTGCTCAGCTTGCTTCAGAAACAACGAACCGCGGGGCGCGGGACGCTGCAGGGGGACGCCCTGCGCCTCCCGCTGTGTCAGAGGTGATCCCGGGCCATACGCTTGATTCTCTGATTGCGCAGATGACGGAGACGGCAGCACAAAACGCCAGAACTCACGAGGCCTACCTGCGCTTTGCCAGCACTATGGAACGGACGCTGACGGAAAACATCAATCTGCAGATGACGCTCCTCCAGCAGATGGCAGCCAACGGAACTTCGCTGGCTGAAGGCTGGAGTATTGGGGCTGACGGCAGCGCCCTCGCGACCGAACGTTCTTTATCCGCTGGGCCGGTCCTTTCGTCCAGCCTCCAGCCTCCAGCTTCCAGCCTGGAGGCTGCAGCTCCCAGCCCCCAGCCCCCGTTTCTGACCCGCGCGAAGTGCATGGAGTTCGCCGTCGGCTCGATCGCCAGGGTTCTCGGGCCTGAGTTTGCCGAAGTCGATGGCTATCCGACCCGGGTGCGGCTGCCCGATGAACCGCTGATGCTGGTCGATCGCATCGTGACGGTCGACGGCGAACCACGCTCCATGGGCAGCGGCCGGGTGGTGACCGAACACGACGTGACTGCCGATCGATGGTACCTGGACGGCGGCCGCATTCCGACCTGCATCGCGGTCGAGGCCGGCCAGGCCGACCTCTTTCTCTCCGGCTACCTGGGGATCGATTTCATCAGCAAGGGCAAAGCGGTCTACCGGCTGCTCGACGCCGTGGTCACCTTTCATCGCGGGCTGCCCGTTCCTGGAGACGTGATCCGCTACGACATCAAAATCGACCATTTCTTCCGCCAGGACCAGACTTACCTGTTTCGCTTCAACTTCGAAGGGACTGTCAACGGTGAACCGCTGCTGTCGATGAAGAACGGCTGCGCCGGTTTCTTTAATGCGCAGGAGTTGGCCGCCGGCCAGGGAATCGTGCACACCAAGCTCGACCTGGTGCCGCAGCCCGGGATCCGCCCCGACGACTGGTGCGATCTGGTGCCGATGGCGGTTGAGTCTTTCGACGAGGCTCGCGTCGACGCAGTCTACGCCGGCAATCTCGGGGCGGCCTTTGGCGAACCCTTTTCCGGGCTGAAGCTGAGCAAGCCCTACACTCTGCCCGGCGGCTACCTGAAGCTGGTCGACCGGGTGACCGAACTCGACCCCCGGGGGGGACGTTACGGCCTCGGCCAGATTCGCGCCGAAATGGACATCCAGCCGGATGACTGGTTTTTGATCTGTCATTTCTGCGATGACCACGTCATGCCCGGCACGTTGATGTACGAGTGCTGCATGCACACCCTGCGCATTTACCTGCTGCGCATGGGTTGGGTCGGCGAAGAGGGCACTACCTGGTGTGAACCGGTCCCCGGCGTCGACAGCGGCCTGAAGTGCCGGGGCCAGGTGATCGAGACGACCAGAACCGTGACCTACCAGGTGAGTATCAAGCAGCTCGGCTACGGGCCTGAACCCTTCGCGATCGTTGATGCGCTGATGTTTGCCGATGGCAAGCCGATTGTCGAGATCCCGAACATGTCGGTCCGCCTGGCCGGATTGACGAAAGAGAAAGTCGAAGGTTTGTGGCAAGGGATAGCCCCTCCGGCCTCTCAAGGCCCGTCTATTCATTCGTCAAGCCTCCAGCCTCCAGCTTCCAGCCAAGGGGACAGTCCCCGTGCGGGGACAGTCCCTGGCCCACTGTACGACTACGACAAAATCCTGGCATTTTCGAACGGGAACCCCTCCGAGGCGTTCGGCGAACCTTACCAAGTCTTCGACCGGCAGCGTAAGATCGCCCGTCTGCCGCGGCCGCCCTACCAGTTCCTCGACCGGATAACCGAGGTGTCCGGTGAACCGTTCAAGCTGGTCGAGGGGGTGACGGTGACCGCGGAGTACGATGTGCCGGTCGACGCCTGGTATTTCGAGGCGGCTCGCCAGTCGGAGATGCCGTTCAGCGTCCTGCTCGAAGTCGGTCTGCAGCCGTGTGGCTGGCTGGCGGCCTATCTCGGCTCGGCTTTGACCAGTGAGACCGATCTCAAGTTTCGCAACCTCGACGGCAACGCCGTTCAGCATCGCCCGGTGACCCCGGACTCCGGAACCCTGACGACCCGGGTGAAAATCACCCGCATTGCCAGCAGCGGCGGAATGATCATTCAGAGCTACGATTTCGCGATTAGCGACCGGAAGGGCCCGGTCTACAGCGGCGACACGGTGTTCGGCTTCTTCTCGGCCGCATCGCTCGCCCAGCAGGTCGGTGTGCGCGAGGCCAGGCCCTACCAGCCCACCGAGGCAGAAGTCGCTCAAGGTGAGCAGTTCGCTTACCCGGTCGAGGCCCCCTTCCCGGACAGCGGGCTGCGAATGATCGACCGTGTCGAACTGTTCGTCGCCGACGGCGGGCCGCGCAAGCTCGGTTTCATCCGCGGCAGCAAGCAGGTCGATCCGGATGAATGGTTCTTCAAGGCCCACTTCTACCAGGACCCGGTCTGCCCCGGCTCCCTGGGTCTCGAGTCCTTCCTGCAACTGCTCAAGGTGGTTGCCTGGAAACGCTGGGGCGGTGCCGACGGGAGCCGGTTCGAGACCCTGGCTCCGGGTGCGCAGCATAGCTGGAATTACCGCGGCCAGATCATCCCGAGCAATGACCGGGTTGTGGTCGAGGCAGTGGTCACCGAGCTGGACGATGCGCAGCAGCGCCTCAAGGCGGACGGCTACCTGTCGGTGGATGGCAAGGTGATCTATCAAATGAAGGATTTCTCTTTGCAGTTCAAACCGTGAGGCTGCAGAGCTGATCCTATGCCTTACAGCTTACAGCTTTACAGTCTGAAAGCTTGCTTGTACTATGGCCGGGACCGGATGAGAGCCGGGATTATCGCAGAACGGTGGTGTGAATGAGGTACTCACGAGTCAGTATAGAATCGGTCGGTTACGAACTGGCGCCGATCGTTGTCACCTCGACTGAGCTGGAAAATCGTTTAAAGCCGATGTACGACGCCCTGCATATCCCCACCGGGCAGTTGGAAGCTCTGACCGGTATTCGTGAACGCCGCTGGTGGAAGCCCAAGACGAGCATCTCGGAAGGCGCGATTGCCGCGGCCAAAAAAGCGCTGCGTGAGCGGAAGATCTCGCCGGCGGACATCGGCGCGGTCGTCTATGCAGGGGTCTGCCGCGAGCATTTCGAACCGGCCACGGCCTGCCAGGTGGCCTCGGCGCTCGGCGTGCAGGGCGACGTGGCAATCTACGACACCTCCAATGCCTGCCTCGGCGTACTCAACGGCGTGCTCGATATTGCCAACCGGATCGAACTCGGCCAGATCCGCGCCGGCCTCGTGGTCGCCTGCGAAAGCTCCCGCGAAATCAACGAGATCATGATCCAGCAGATGCTGGACAACCCGACCATGGAAAATTTCACCAAGTCACTGGCCACCTTGACCGGCGGCTCCGGTGCGGCCGCCGTCCTGCTGACGGACGGGTCTTTCACCCCATCACGGCGGCCCCGTCTGCTGGGCGGAGTCAACCTGGCTGAACCTCAGCATCATACTCTTTGCCGTTGGGGGATCAAGTCCGACGACCCGGAAAATCATGTCCCCTACATGCAGACCGATGCCGTTGCCGTTATGAAGTACGGCGTCGAACTCGGCAAGAAGACTTGGGACGCCTTTCTCAAGGAGCTCGATCTGACCACCGAGCGCATCGACAAAGTCATCTGTCACCAGGTCGGTGAAGCGCACCAGAAGCTGATTCTGCAGAAGATCGGGCTCTCCCAGGACAAGGATTTCTCCTCTTACGAGTTCCTCGGCAACATGGGAACCGTCTCTCTGCCGGTCACCGCGGCCATCGCCAAGGAGCGCGATTTCCTCCTGCCCGGGGATATCGTCGGCTTCCTCGGTATCGGCAGCGGCCTGAACTGCCTGATGCTCGCCATCCAGTGGTAAAGGGCGCCGCAAAAATTCCGTCCTGCGGCGTTGGACACTTTTTCAGGACCTCGACATACTTGTGTATGCCTTCGACCCTGAAAAACCGCGACGCCTTGCGGGCCGTAATTTTTGCATAGCCATTGGCCTTCATTGACTTGGCTGTTAGTCTTCGCATGAGTGTACGATGAACGATCTTTATCCTTTTGAAAACAACTTCCTCGAGCTGAACGGCCTGCAGTACCACTACCTCGACGAGGGGCAGGGCGACCCGGTTGTCATGGTGCACGGCAACCCGAGCTGGTCCTTCTACTACCGCGACCTGGCCAAGGCTTTGCGCGACCGCCATCGGGTCATCGTTCCCGACCATATCGGCTGCGGCCTTTCCGAGAAACCCAGTGCCGCCGATTATCCCTACACGCTCCGGCAGCGGGTCGATGACCTGGAGGCGCTGCTCGAGCACCTCGCCGTACGTGAACGGATCACCCTGGTGGTGCATGACTGGGGTGGGATGATCGGCATGGCCTACGCCTGCCGCCACCCAGAGCGGATTGCCCGCCTGGTGATTCTGAACACCGCAGCTTTTCACCTGCCGGCCGGCAAGAAACTCCCCCTCGCGCTGAAGATCTGCCGCGATACGGCGCTCGGTAAATTCCTGGTGCTGAAGCTGAACTTGTTCGCCCTGATGGCCGCCCGGGTCGGCTGCAAGCGCAATCCGATGTCCGAGGCTTTACGTGGCGCCTACTGTGCACCCTACGATACGCCCGCCGACCGGGTTGCCACCCTGCGGTTCGTCCAGGATATCCCGCTCGAGCCGGGGGACCCCGGGTACGATCTGGTCAGCCAGGTTGAGGCCGGACTGGAGCGTTTTGCCGAGTTGCCGATGACGATCTGCTGGGGCCTCAAGGATTTCGTCTTTGACAAGCATTTCCTCAAGGAATGGCAGCGACGCTTCCCGGCTGCGGATGTCCATGTTTTTGTCGACTGCGGGCATTACATCCTTGAAGACGCCAAGCAGGAAGTGATCCCGATTATCGAACAATTCCTCGCGGCGCACCCGCTTGACCGGCCGATTACCGGGAAGGTGCAATGACCCGGGCCGCCTCTGCCAACGTTGCCGCGCATCTTCCGGAAATGGCCCGCCTGCAACCGGAGGCCCCGGCGATTTTCATCCCCCGCCGGCGCGACTGCCGCCAGCCGCCTGACTACGATCAATATACCTTCGCCCAGCTCGACCGGCAGAGCAGCCGCACGGCGCAGGCTCTTGAAACCTATGGCATCCGCCGCGGGGTCCGTACCGTGCTCATGGTGCCCCCCGGCTTCGAGTTTTTCACCTTGACCTTTGCCCTGTTCAAGATCGGAGCGGTTCCGGTCCTGGTCGACCCGGGGATGGGCGTCAAAAACCTCAAGGCCTGCCTCGCCGAAGCGCAGCCGCATGCTTTCATCGGCATCCCCAAGGCGCACCTGGCCCGCGTGCTGCTCGGCTGGAGCCGTCCGACCGTAAAAAAACTGATCACCGTCGGACGACGTTTCGGCTGGGGCGGCGTCACACTCGAGCACCTGCTGAGCCCCATTCCCCATGACCAGGATTACCCGACCGCCCAGGCCGCGGACGATGAAACGGCGGCCGTGCTTTTTACCAGCGGCAGCACCGGAGTGCCGAAAGGGGCCCTCTACAGTCACGGCAATTTTTCCTCCCAGGTTGAGATGCTGCGCCGAATCTACGACATTCGCCCCGGAGAAATCGACCTGCCGACCTTTCCGCTGTTCGCCCTGTTCGCTCCGGCGTTGGGGATGTCTTCGGTGGTGCCGGACATGGATTTTACCCGGCCGGCGGATGTCGACCCGGTCAAGATCGTTGCTGCCATAGAAAAATTTCAGGTGACCACCATGTTCGGTTCCCCGGCACTGATCAACCGGGTGGGCCGTTACGGCGAGGCGCAGGGCCTCAAGCTGCCGAGCCTGAAACGAGCCATTTCAGCCGGGGCTCCGGTGCCGGCGACGGTTTTGGCGCGATTTGCCAACATGCTCTCCGACGGCGCCGAGGTCTTTACTCCCTACGGGGCCACCGAGGCTCTGCCGGTCTGTTCCATCGGCAGTACCGAGATCCTCGCTGAGACCCGCCATGCCACCGACCAGGGGCGCGGCGTCTGCGTCGGCCGGCCGGTGCCGGGCCTCGAGCTGGAGATCGTTGCGATTGTCGATGAGCCGATCGCCCTCTGGGATCAGGGCTTGAGGCTTGGTCCCGGCGAGATCGGCGAGATCGTGGTCAAGGGGCCGCAGGTGACGGCGAGCTATTTCAACCGGCCGGAATCGACGGCTCTGGCCAAAATTGCCGACCCCGGCCGTGGCGGCTTCTACCATCGCATGGGGGACCTCGGCTACCGCGACGAACGAGGGCGCATCTGGTTCTGCGGCCGCAAAGCGCACCGGGTGGTGACGGCCGAGGAAACCCTCTTCACGATTCCCTGCGAGGCGATCTTCAATACCCATGAAGCGGTCTTTCGCACCGCCCTGGTCGGGATCGGTGAGCCGGGCCGACAACGCCCGGTGCTGTGCGTCGAACTGGAGAAAGGTGCCGATACGTCTGATCTTGCACGGATTCACCGCGAGTTGCTGGCGATCGGCGCCGGCCACGCGATCACCCGCAAAGTCAGGACCTTCCTGTTCCATCCGGCGTTTCCTGTGGATATCCGCCACAATGCCAAGATCTTCCGCGAAAAGCTCGCGATCTGGGCCGGAGAAAAGTTGTCATGAAGATGCTGGTCACCGGCGGCGGCGGATTCCTCGGTAAAGCGATTGTCAAACTGCTGGTTGAACGCGGCGACGCGGTGCGCAGTTTCTCGCGCAGCGAGCACCCCGCGCTGGCGGCCCTGGGCGTCGAACACTACCGTGGCGAACTGGGTGATGCCGCTGCTGTCACGCGCGCTGCCGAAGGTTGCGATGCGGTTTTCCATGTTGCGGCCAAGGCCGGCGTCTGGGGCCCCTATGAGGAATTCTACCGTGCCAATGTGCTCGGCACCAGGCATGTGGTCGCAGCCTGTCGCCGGCACGGCATCAGGCGCCTGATATACACCAGCTCGCCAAGCGTCGTGTTTGATGGCCGTGACATGGAAGGGGTCGACGAATCGGTCCCCTATCCGCACCATTTCGAGGCCTTCTATCCGCAGACCAAGGCCGAAGCCGAGCAGCTGGTGCGGCAGGCCAACGACGAGCACCTGGCGACGGTCGCCCTGCGTCCGCACCTGATCTGGGGTCCGGAAGACAACCATCTGGTGCCGCGTATCCTCGAGCGCGGCGCCCGGGGCGCCCTGCGCCGACTCGGTAAGCGCGAGTGCCTGGTCGACACCATCTATATCGACAACGCCGCACTTGCTCACTTGCAGGCAGCCGACCATCTGGCCGTCGGTTCGCCCGTATCCGGCAAGGCCTATTTCCTTGCCCAGGGGGAGCCGCTGCCGCTCTGGGAGGTGGTCAACCGCATCCTCGGAGCCGGTGGCTTGCCGCCGGTGACGCGCACCATCTCTCCCGAACTGGCGTACCGGATCGGCGCGGTTCTGGAAAAAGTCTATAGCCTGCTGCGGTTGCCGGGCGAGCCTCGCATGACCCGCTTCGTGGCCCGCGAGCTCTCCACGTCGCACTGGTTCGACCTCGGTGCGGCCCGGCGTGATTTCGGCTACCAGGCCGTCGTGTCCTTCGACGAGGGGATCGAGCGGCTGCGCCAGTGGCTTTCGGCAACACACCCTTCCTGAAAGCTGTTTATGGCATTTGTTCTCACATCATGGCAAACCCCGCCGGCACACCCTGATCTTGCCGGGCATGAGGTGCACCTCTGGCGTTTTCCCCTGGTTTATCACCAATCCCTGGAGGCCCTTCTCGATGAACAGGAACTGCAGCGCGCAAGGCGACTGCGCGTTCCTCAGAAAGCCCAGGCGTTCGTCGCCGCGCGCGCCCGCTTGCGGCAGATCCTCGCGGGTTATCTCGGGTGTGCCCCGGAGAGCCTGCGCTTTGAATATGGTGCTGCAGGCAAGCCGATGCTGGCCGGGGGCATGGCCGACACCCTGGCCTTCAATCTGGCGCATTCCGGCAGGTGGGGACTCTGTGCTGTGACCAAAGGGGTCGAGGTGGGGGTCGACATCGAGAGGGTTGACAAGCCCTTGGATTTTGAAAAGCTGGCCGCGGGCTTTTTTTCCCGCAACGAGAGAGACCGTCTGGAGGCTAGCGGGAGGCCGCGCAGGCGCAGGCTGTTTTTCCGCATCTGGACACGCAAGGAAGCCTGGTTGAAAGGCAAGGGCGGCGGCTTTTCCGACCCCGACCAAGACATCGGCCCCGCCCATCTTGCCGGCACCTGCACCCATGACGGCACCTGGTGGCTGCGAAGCTTTCCGGTCGCCCGCCACTACCTTGCGGCCCTGGCCGTGCCGCAGGAGTTCTCCCATCTGCAGCGTTGGAATGGCTGAGCCGCTTTTTCTGGCATAGACATTCTTTTCCTTCCCGGTGTTCTTGCTCACGGCATCCCAATTGATATACTGAAGACACTCTAATCATTAAAAATAGAATAACGTTTTAAGTTTATGTTGACGTAAACGTAAAGGTAATTTATATACCAAGGGAGAGTCTGCACAGAGGAGTCGTTCCGCCATGTATGAATTACCTTGCCCATCTGTCCCGGAAATGCTCAGGGCCAATGCCCAACGCTTCGCGGACCGCATTGCCATCAGCTACAAGAAAGACGGTCACTACCTGTCTTTGAGTTACCAGGCTTTCTATGAGCGGGTGCTCATGGCGGCCCGCGGCCTGCGCAAGGCAGGCATGGCCCCTGGAGACCGGGTGGCAATCTTTTCCGAGAACCGGGCCGGCTGGGCAATTGCGGATTTCTCAATCCAGTCTGCCGGGGGGGTGACCGTCCCTATTTATGCGACCAATACCGCGGAGCAGGCTGCTTACGTAATCAATCACAGCGGCGCAAAAATCGCTTTTGTATCGAATCGACTCCAATACGAGAAACTGCTGAGCGTCCGAGTGCAGCTGCCTGCCCTGGAGCAGGTCGTCTCCTTTGAACGCTTCCTCGGCAACCACGATCTCCCCGTTTATACCCTCTACCAGTTGTCGGAGATTTCCCACCCGATTTCGGAGCGGGAACGCGATGAAATAGAGCGCAGCATAGCAGCCATCAAGTCCACGGACCTGATTACGATCATCTATACTTCCGGGACGACCGGTGTCCCCAAAGGGGTCATGCTTACCCAGGCCAACGTACTTTACGACACCTATTACGGGCTGCAGAAACTCGAAGCGCTCAGTATGGACGAGACGTTTCTCAGTTTCCTTCCCTTGAGTCATGTCCTTGAACGTACGGCCGGGTACTATGCGCCGCTGATGGCAGGGTGCCGGGTGGCGTTCTGTGAGAGCGCGGAAAAGGTCGTCGAAAACATGCAGGAGGTGCATCCGACCGTGATGGTCAGTGTGCCGCGGCTTTTCGAGAAGATCTACACCCGGGTCTATGAAGACGTTCACCAGATGGCCCCGCTGCGGCGCAACATCTTCCACAAGGCCATTGAAATCGGCCGCAAGTATATCGAGCTGCGCTATATAAACCCCGGGCCAAAAGGTCTGCTGGGCATCAAGTACCGCTTCTTCGACCGGCTGGTCTTCCGAAAAATTCGCAAACGCTTCGGGGGCAGCCTCCGCTATTTCATTTCCGGAGGGGCTCCTCTCGACAAGGTCGTCAACGAATTCATGTGGGTGATTGGAATTCCGACCTTCGAAGGCTACGGGCTGACCGAGACCAGCCCGGCCGTAACGCTGAACAGCCCCTGGAAGGTTCGTTACGGCTCAGTGGGCACACCCCTGCCGGGGACCGAGGTCAAACTCGCCGAAGACAATGAACTCCTGGTGCGCGGGCCGCAGGTGATGCGCGGCTACTACAATGCTCCGGAGGAGACGGCCCTGGTGATTCAGGACGGTTGGCTGCTTACCGGTGATATTGCCAGGATTGACGAGGATGGCTACGTTTACATCGTCGACCGGAAAAAGGAGATCATCATAACCTCCGGTGGCAAAAACATCGCCCCGCAGCCCCTTGAGAATGATCTTCGCATGGACAAATATATCTCACAGGCTTTCGTTTACGGTGATCGCAAGCCCTACCTGGTCGCACTCCTCACCCCGAACCTGGAAAGGTTGATCCAGATGGGTCGGGATGAAGGTCTTGATTACCTCGATGTTGAGGAACTGGTCGCCAACCAGACAGTCCACAAGCGCTACGCCGAGCGCGTGCGGTTACTCAATGAGAAGCAACCTTCCTACCAGACCATCAAAAAGTTTATCCTGCTGCCGCGCGATTTCTCGGTTGAGGGAGGGGAGCTGACACCGACTCTCAAGCTGAAACGCAAGGTGATTTACAGCAAATACCAGGATCGGATCGAACGCCTTTACCTGCATAACGGAAATGGTCCCGAAAACCATTCGAAGACGGATAATGGAGGACACTCATGAGGCAAATCAATCGTGTGGCGGTGCTTGGTGCAGGGGTTATGGGCGCCACAATTGCCGCCCATCTGGCCAATGCAGCTCTTGATGTCCTGCTGCTCGACATGGTGCCACGGGAATTGAGCGGGGATGAGCAGGCTGCGGACCTGACTCTCGACAGCCCACAGGTCCGCAACCGGATCGCCCGCACAGGCCTGGAAGGCCTGCTGACGATGAAACCGGCACCGTTCTACCTGAAGGAGTACGCCAGCCAGATCGAGGTGGGCAACTTCGATGATGACCTGTCCCGGCTCAAGGAGTACGACTGGGTTATCGAGGTGGTCGTAGAGCACCTGCCGATCAAGCAGAGCCTGTTCGGCAAGCTGCTGCCTCACCTGGCACCGGGAACTATCCTGTCGACCAATACCAGCGGCCTCTCGGTCAACGCCATGGCCGAGGGTCTGCCGCTCGAGGTGCGCAAGAATTTCCTGGTCACCCATTTCTTCAACCCGCCGCGCTACATGCGCCTGCTCGAAATCGTTCCCTGCCGAGAGACCGACCCGGCCGTGATCAAGGGAATGGCTGACTTCATCAGCCGGCGGCTTGGCAAGGGCATCGTCTACGCCAAGGATACCCCCAACTTCATCGCCAACCGCATTGGCGTCTATGCCATCTACAAGGGGATCGAACACATGATGGCGATGGGCATGACCGTGGAAGAGGTCGATGCCGTCGCCGGACCGGCCACTGCCCGTCCCAAGTCGGCGGCCTTCCGCACTGCGGACCTGGTCGGAATCGACACCCTGATTCATGTCGGCAACAACTCCTACCAGCAGTTGCCTGAGGACGATGAGCGCGAGGTCTTCAAGGTCCCCGATTTCATGACGCAGATGGTCGACAAGGGCCTGCTCGGCAACAAGAGCAAGGGGGGGTTCTATCGCAAGGAGCAGGTCGACGGCAAGCGCCAGATCTTCTATTACGACTACACCCGTGGCGAGTTCGCGCCGGCGGTCAAACCGAAATTCGCCTCGCTGGCCGCCGTGAAGCTGATCGACGACCCGGTCCAGAAGGTGAAGATGGTGGTCGATGGCCAGGACAAGGCGGCCGAGTATGCCTGGAAAAACCTGCGCGACACCCTGATCTACACCGTCAAGCGGATTCCCGAGATCGCTGATGACGTCATCAACATCGACAATGCCATGAAGTGGGGGTTCAACTGGGAGATCGGGCCCTTCGAGATGCTCGACGCCATAGGGGTCGCGAATTTCGTCAAGCGTGCCGCAAGCGACGGTGTGGCCGTTCCCGAAATCCTCAGGAAGGTCGAGCGCTTTTACCGCTTCAACGAGTCAGGGCAAAGGGAATATTTCGACCTGCAGGCCGGCGAGTATCGGCCGTTGCCGCTCAAGGCGGGGCAGATCAACCTGCAGGTGCTGAAAAAGAGCGGCGCTGTGGTCGAGAAGAGTGCCGGCTGCACGACCCTTGATCTCGGTGACGGGGTGTTTGCGCTGGAATTCCACTCGAAGATGAATGCGCTCAGCGGTGATATCCTGGCCATGACCCATAAGGCGATCCGGCGGGCTGAAACGGAGGGCGCCGGTCTGGTGATCGGCAACCAGGGGGTCAACTTCTCGGTGGGCGCCAACCTGATGCTCCTGGCAGTGGCCATGGCCGAGGGGGCCTACGAAGATATCGACATGATGGTCCGGGCCTTCCAGAAAGCGACCATGGCAATCAAGTACGCCAAGGTGCCGGTGGTGGCCGCCCCTCACCAGATGGCTCTCGGTGGTGGCTGCGAGTTCTGCCTGCATGCGGCGGCAATCAACGCCTATGCGGAAACCTACATGGGTTTGGTCGAAATCGGCGTCGGCCTGCTGCCGGCTGGCGGCGGGACCAAGGAAATGTGCCTGCGGGCGGTGGCTCTGGCCGGCAAGTACGGCACCGACGTGTCGCCGTTCATTTTCAAGCACTTCCAGCAGATCGGCATGGCCAAGGTCTCCATGGGGGCTGCCGAACTGCCCGGCATGGGTTATATGCGGGAAGGGGACGGCATAAGCATGGACTTGGACCGGCTGATTGCCGATGCCAAGCAGAAAGTCCTTGCCCTGGCAGTCAACTACCGGCCGAAGCGGCCCCTCGCAAACCTTCCGGCCCCAGGTCGTAGCGTCGCTGCCAGCATCAAGAGCCAACTGTGGAACATGCAGATGGGAGGCTTCGCCACCGCCTACGAGGCGGAGATGGGCGGAGTCATCGCCTCGATCATCTGCGGCGGCGACGTGCCGGCCGGGACCCCGATCTCCGAGGATTACCTGCTGCAGCTGGAGCGTGAAGGTTTCCTCAGGCTGTGCGGCAACCGGAAGACCGCCGAGCGCATCCAGCATATGCTCAAAACCGGCAAACCGCTGCGCAACTAAATCACACCGAGTTCCCTCGAGGGAGGATCAAGATGAAAACCGCCTATATTCTGGCTTCCTATCGCACCCCCGGCTGCCGTGCCAAAAAAGGCAAGTTCAAGGACATGCGCCCGGATGACCTGGTGGCCGCCGCCCTGGCGGGCCTGGTCGAGCGCGCCGGCATCGACGCCGCGCGCATTGACGACGTCCTGATCGGCTGCGCCTTCCCCGAAGGCGAGCAGGGCATGAACGTGGCGCGGGTGGCCGCGCTCAAAGCCGGCATCCCCTACCAGGTGCCGGCCCAGACGATCAACCGGTTCTGTTCCTCCGGTCTGCAGGCGATCTCGCTGGCCGCAGAGCGGATCATGGCCGGCTTTGCCGACTGCATCATTGCCGGTGGCGTCGAGTCGATGACGATCGTGCCGATGGGCGGCAACAAGTACAGCGCCAATCCCGGGCTGGTTGCCGAATGGCCGGAATCCTTCGCCTCCATGGGCATTACGGCTGAGCTGGTGGCCGATAAGTACGGTATCGACCGCCTTGCTCAGGATACCTTCGCCGCCGGCAGCCACGCCAAGGCCGCCGCGGCTATCGAGGCCGGGCGTTTCAGCGACGAAATCATCCCGGTGGAGGTCGAAAAGACCGTGGTCACCAAGGGGAAAGTGCAGAAGGCGCGGGAACTGGTCAACATTGATGACGGCGTGCGCGCCGACACCACCGTCGAAGGGTTGGCGCGGCTCAAGCCGGCCTTCAAGGTCGACGGAACAGTGACGGCCGGAAACTCCTCGCAGATGACCGATGGTGCTGCAGCCACTCTGGTGGTGTCGGAACGCTTTCTCAAGGAACTCGGTAAGGATCCGCTGGCCCGCTACGTGGCCTTCGCCGTCAAGGGGGTTCCACCTGAGATTATGGGGATCGGGCCGATCGAGGCGATCCCCGCCGCACTCCGGATGGCCGGTCTGCAGCAGGGCGACCTCGGTTTGATTGAGCTCAATGAAGCCTTCGCCGCCCAATCGCTGGCCGTGATCAAGGAGCTGGAACTGGACGCGGGGATCATCAACGTCAATGGCGGGGCCATCGCACTGGGCCACCCCCTGGGTTGTACCGGGGCCAAGCTGACCGCGACCCTGCTGCACGAGATGACGCGGCGCAAAACGCGCTATGGTATGGTGTCGATGTGTATCGGCGGCGGTATGGGCGCGGCCGGGATTTTCGAACGGGTATCATGAGAAGCCCGACGGCAAAATTTTATGTCTCCTGAAGAGGTGAACCATGGCTGAGAGAATTTTCAAGGGCGGTGAATTTTTAATTGCTGAAGTGGCTTGTGAAGATGTTTTTACTCCCGAGCAGTTTACCGATGAGCAGAAGCAGATTGCCGAAACCACCGAGCAGTTTGTTGAAAATGAAATCCTGCCGAATCTCGAAGAGATCGAGGCACAGAACTTCGATCTGGTGGTTGAAGGGATGCGCAAGTGCGGCGAGCTCGGTCTGCTGATGATCGATGCCCCCGAAGAGTACGGCGGCCTGGAACTCGACAAGGCGACCAGCATGCTGGTCGGTGAAAAGATCGCCCCCGCCGGCTCGTTTTCCGTCGCCTACGCGGCCCATACCGGGATCGGTACTTTGCCGCTGGTCTATTACGGGACGGCGGCACAGAAACAAAAATACCTGGAAAAGATCATCACCGGCGAGTGGCTCTCCGCCTACTGCCTGACTGAACCGGGATCGGGCAGCGATGCTCTGGGCGCACGGGCGACAGCTGTGCTGAGCGAAGACGGCCAGTACTATATCCTGAACGGCACCAAGCAGTTCATTACCAACGGCAGTTTTGCCAACCTGTTCACGGTGTTCGCAAAAATCGACAAGGAGCACCTGACCGCCTTTTTGGTCGAGAAGGATTTCCCGGGGCTGATCGTCGGTGCCGAAGAGAAGAAGCTGGGGATCAAGGGTTCGTCGACGACCCAGATCATTCTCGACAACTGCAAGGTTCCGGTCGACAACCTGCTCGGCGAGATCGGCAAAGGGCACAAGATCGCTTTCAACGTGCTCAATGTCGGGCGTTTCAAGCTTGGCGCCTGCGTCACCGGTGCCGCCAAGCAGGCGATGCTGGTCGGCGTCAAGTATGCCAACGAACGCAAGCAGTTCGGCCAGGCGATCAGCGGGTTTGGTGCCATCCAGGAGAAGATTGCCGACCTCAACGCGGAGATCTTTGCCGCCGAGTCCCTGGTCTACCGGCTGGCCGGGCTGCTCGATACCCGGCTGGCCACAATCGACAAGGGGATCGACAACTATTATGTCGAGTACCAGAAGGGGATCGAGGAATACGCGACGGAGTGTGCTATTTCCAAGGTCTTCTGCAGTGAAGTACTGGCCCAAGTCGTCGACGAGGTGGTGCAGATTCACGGTGGGTACGGTTTCGTCAGCGAGTATCCGGCCGAGCGCTTTTATCGTGATGAACGGATCAACCGGATTTTCGAGGGGACCAATGAAATCAACCGGTTGTTGATTCCCGGCATGATCCTGCGCAAGTCGATGAAGGGGGAGCTTCCCTTGCAGGCCGAGGCGATGAAGGCTTTCGAAGCATTGATGACCCCGAGCTTCGAGGAACTGGATACAACGGTCACCTTTGCCGCCGAAAAAGCGCTTCTGAAAAACCTCAAGACGCTCTTTCTCATCCTGGCCGGAACCGCGGTCCAGAAGCACATGGACAAACTGGCCAATGAACAGGAAATTCTGCTTGCTGCGGCCGACATGGCGATCCAGATCTTTGCCCTTGAAAGTGT